>JBFLXA010000039.1:0-1232 GCA_040757575.1 Pseudomonadota bacterium | reverse complement strand
TGAATCGCCCCGGATTCACTAGACACTCGAGAGCCGTTGGGAATGCTGTCGCTCATACTTTACCGGAGATAGTCCTCCGGTGTGACCGTGGCGACGTTTTGGGTTGTAGAACATCTCGATGTAGTCGAACACGTCCCGGCGGGCGTCTTCGCGATCCAAATAGGTTTTGCGGCGAATCCGCTCGCGCTTGAGCAGCTGGAAGAAGCTTTCGGCCACGGCGTTGTCGTAGCAGTTGCCGCGACGGCTCATGCTGGCGACCAGATTGTTTGCCTTCAGGAACGCCTGCCAGTCGTGGCTGCTGAACTGGCTCCCCTGATCCGAATGGATGATGACCGCTTGCCTGGGCTGGCGTCTCCACACGGCCATCAGCAAGGCGCTGATAGCTAACTCCCGATCCATGCGGCTGCGCATCGACCAGCCCACCACCTGCCGTGAAAACAGATCCAGCACCACGGCCAGATACAACCAGCCCTCATGGGTCCGGATGTAGGTGATGTCCGTCACCCAGGCCTGATTGGGGGCTTCGACCGCAAACTGCTGTTGCAGGCGATTGGGCGCCACGATGGACGGAGGACCTTTCCGCCCGCCGGGTTGACGGTGATAGCCCGTTTGGGACTTCAGGCCTTCCTGACGCATCAGCCGGTAGACGCGGTGCTTGCCGCAGCACTCACCCACATCGCGCAGATCACCGGTGATCTTGCGGTAGCCGTAGACCGTGCCGCTCTCCAGCCAGAACTGCTTGATCAGACCGGTCAGGCGTCGATCGTCCTTCCTGCGGGGCGATTCCGGCATGGTGCGCCAGGCGTAGTAGCCACTGGGATGCACAGACATCATCCGGCAAAGGCGTCGCACAGCATGGTCACCCTCGTGGTCCCGGATGAACGCGTACCTTACCGGGACTCCTTGGCAAAGTACGCTGCGGCCTTTTTTAGGATGTCGCGCTCTTCCGTGACCCGGCGCAGCTCCGCCTTGAGGCGACGAATCTCCGCCGCCTGGTCCTGCGTGGCCTGCCGTTCACCCTCGGGCTGACGGTACTGCCTGATCCAGGCGTACAGGCTGTGCGTCGAGACCCCGAGCCGATCGGCGACCTCCTTGACGGGATACCCCCGCTCGGTCACCTGCTTGATGGCCTCAGTCTTGAATTCTTCTGGATAACGCTGGTTGCTCATGGCACCTCCTATCGGGCCTCAGTCTGAGGCTCTTGAGGTGTCTAGGAAAGGAGGGGCGATTCA
>JBFLXA010000038.1:0-1298 GCA_040757575.1 Pseudomonadota bacterium | reverse complement strand
TCACTGGAGGGGGAGAGTCATCATGGAAGTTACACGCATTGGATTGGACATTGCAAAAAACGTATTCCAGGTGCACGGCGTGGACAAACACGGCAAGACCGTTCTGCGCAAGCAGCTCAAGCGGGCTGAGCTGATGCCCTTCTTCGCCCAGACCCCGCCCTGCCTGATCGGCATCGAAGCCTGTGCCGGCAGCCATGACTGGGCCCGGCGCCTGCGCACCCTGGGCCATGACGCCCGGCTCATGGCTGCCCAGTTCGTCAGCCCCTACCGCAAGGGCGGCAAGGCGGGCAAGAACGACAAGACCGACGCCGAAGCCATCTGTGAAGCCGTGGGCCGGCCCGCCATGCGCTTCGTCCCGGTCAAGACGGTGGATCAGCAGGCCATCCTGGCCGTGCATCGGGTGCGGGACAGCAGCGTGGCCGAGCGTACCGCCCTGGTCAATCAGATCCGGGGCCTGTTGGGGGAATACGGCGTGGTGGTTCCCCAGGGGCGGGAGCGTCTGCAAAAGGCTCTGCCCGAGGTCCTGGAGGATGCCCAATGCGAACTGCCCACCCTGTTCCGGGCGATCCTGGCGGAATTGGCCGACCGTCTGCGGGACCTGAACACGCGCATTGCCCATTACGATGATCTGATCGAAGGCCAGGCCCGGGTGATGCCCCAGGCAACCCGGCTGATGGCCATGCCGGGCATCGGGCCGGTGACGGCCACGGCGTTGGTGGCCAGTGTGGGGGATGCCCGGGAGTTCAAATCGGGGCGACAGTTTGCCGCCTGGTTGGGGCTGGTGCCGAAGCAATACTCCAGCGGTGGCAAATCCCGGCTGGGGGGCATCAGCAAGCGGGGCGACAGCTACCTTCGCCGCTTGCTGGTGCATGGCGCCCGGTCGGTGCTGCGCCTGGCGGCGGACGAGACCAACCGGGTGAACCGGTGGGCCCAGAGTGTGAAGGGGCGACGCGGCGAGAACATCGCTGCGGTGGCCTTGGCGGCCAAGCATGCCCGGCAGGTGTGGGTGTTGCTGGCCAAGGAACAGGACTTCTGTCTGGCAGCGTAGACGGAAGGTTTTGCAACCGGGTTGTTAAGGAGGGAATCCCGCCGAACAGGGTGCTTGGATTGGGTGATGGATGGAAACCGGTCAGACCAGCGTGGGGCAAGCCTGGTAACGTTGTCGGCCAGAAGAGGCCGCTAAGCTAATGAGGCCCCCGCGCGCGGATGTCATCAGGGCCAGGGCTATATGCCCGCAACAGGCCGGATATATTTGTGCAGCCTCGCCAGTTTCCGGAAATTCACGCGATCCCTTGCGC
>JBFLXA010000037.1:0-1302 GCA_040757575.1 Pseudomonadota bacterium | reverse complement strand
TTGGAGTTGCCCCGATTCCACGGACACCTTAGCGTTCGACAAAGGAGTCCGAAATGCCCAATCACAAGCCCCCCTACGCGGCGGCCTTCCGCCAACAAATAGTTGAGTTGGTCAAAGCCGGCCGAGAGCCCAAGGAGCTGGCCAAGGAATTTGGCTGCCATGTCAGCAGCATCCACAACTGGGTCAGCCAGGCCAATGCCGGCGCCTCCCCCGGTGCTGCTGCTCCGCTGAGCAGCGCCGAGCGGGAAGAACTCATCGCCCTGCGCCGCAAAGTGCGGCAGGTGGAGATGGAGCGCGACATCCTGGCAAAGGCTACGGCCTGGTTCGCGCACAACGGCGACAAGACGTCCACGCCGTCTACGCGCTGATCGCCGCGAACCAGGCCGATTTCCCCGTGCGGTCGATGTGCGCCACCCTCAAAGTGTCCGCCAGTGGCTTCTATGACTGGAAGGACCGTCCCCCTTCCCCCCGGGCAGTGGCCAATCAGCAGTTGCTGGCCCGCATCCAGGCCATCCACCAGGCCAGTGACGCCACCTATGGCCGGCCCCGCATCCTGGTGGAGTTACGGGAGGCCGGGGAATGCGTGGGCAAGAATCGCGTAGCCCGGCTGATGCAGCAGTACGGTATCCGGGGCGTGAGCCGGCGCCGGGGCTATGTGGTCACCACCCGACGGGATCCCCGGCAACGCCCGGCTCCCGACCTGGTGAAACGGGCATTCGTCGCCAGCCGTCCAGACCAGCTCTGGGTGGCGGACATGACCTATCTGCCCACCTGGGCAGGCTTCCTGTATCTGGCCGTGGTGCTGGATGTGTACAGCCGCCGGGTGGTGGGCTGGGCCTTCGCCGAGCGTATGACCGCCGAATTGGTCATCGCCGCCCTGGACATGGCCGTGACCCTGCGCAAGCCCCGGGAGGTGATTCACCACTCGGACCAGGGCAGCCAGTACACCAGCCTGGCCTTTGGCCAACGGTGTGGGCTCATGGGGGTACGTCCTTCCATGGGGACGGTGGGGGATGCCTATGACAACGCCATGGCCGAGAGCTTCTTCGCCAGCCTGGAGTGTGAGCTCATCGACCGTCGGGTCTGGAAAACCAAGACCGAGGCCCGGCTGGAAACCTTCACCTGGATCGAGTCCTGGTACAACCCCAGGCGCCGCCATTCAGCACTGAATTACCTCTCCCCCATCAACTTCGAAAGGAGCAAGTCAGACCCCGTGCTTCCCTCAGCTGAAGTCCCCGTGCATGATCCCGAAACCGCCTGATCGGCGATCCAAAATCTGTCCGTGAAAACGGGGCAACTCCA
>JBFLXA010000036.1:0-1452 GCA_040757575.1 Pseudomonadota bacterium | reverse complement strand
TTTATGGGAGTAACCTGTATAAAATGGATCGACAACGGCCATGGGAGCCGTAGATCGACAAAACGACAACCACCAACACAGGACCCTATGCATGGACAACTTCAACAACGATGACATGAGCCATCGTCTGCGCCTGCAGCTCTGGGACATCGAGCGCCGCAGGTCGGCAGTAAAGATCAACGGCATCCCGGCGCTCCAGCGTCTGATGGAGATCGCCCAAGGCGACACGGGACAGGCCAGGATCGTCGGGCGCTTCCTGCTCGGACTCTACAACAGCGATGCCTTCCCGTTCCCTCTGGCCGATCTGCGCGGACTGGATTTGGATATCTGGGATGACTGCATGGCCGTCCTCGCCCTCGACCAGTTCCCCGAAAAGGAGATCCACATGATCCTCCCGAACGGCCCCGAGGTGTTCGACCGCCTGCGCGACCGCTGGGGTGGCGCGTGACGAAGGGATCCATCAATCTTTACAGCCATGGCCAGCAGGCCCTCATCGACCTGAGCGAACATCACGAGCGCGTCGATGTCTACGACAACCCGGTCGATGCCTACCTGGATGCCATGGGGACCGATGCCAGCAAGGAAACCATGGGGAATGTCCTGCGCTCCGTGGCGCGCATCTTCGGCTTCGAGGACCCCCGCGAGGTGCCGTGGAGACTGCTGAACGAACAGGCGGTGATCAAGATGCTTGCCACCCTGCGCGGAAAGAAGCTGAGCCAGCACACCGTCGCCCTCTATCTGGCCGCTGTCCGCGGGGTCGCGCGGCGGGCCTGGCGCATGAAGCTGATCACCGGCGAGACCTATGAGGCCATCAAGGAGATCAAGCCCAAGGGCGAGCGGAGGCTTGCAAACGGCCGTGCCGTGCCGCCGAAGGAACTCAGCGCCCTCCTCCGGGTTTGCCGCGACGACAAGCGCATGCAAGGTACGCGCGATGCAGCCATGATCTGGGTGCTTTATGGCGGTGGTCTACGGCGATCCGAGCTTGTGGCTCTGGACCTTGGCAACATGCGTGAGCGGGATCAGGCTCTACTGGTTCGGGGGAAAGGCAGCAAGGAGCGCCTGGTTTACCTCGGGGATGAGGCTTGGGGTGCGCTGCGCGCATGGATCAACGAGGTGCGCGGGAACGAACCGGGTCCCATTTTTACCCGCATCAGGCGTGAGGATGGGCTGACCATGGACCGCCTCAGCCCGAAGGGGGTCTACTACATGCTGGAGCAACGCTGCATGGAGGCCGGCCTCGATCCCGCGCGGCCGCACGACATGCGCCGATCCTTCATCAGCCACCTGCTGGAGCATGGGGAGGACATCGCAACCGTGCAGGTCATGGCCGGACACTCGTCCGTAACCACGACTCAACGGTACGATAAGCGCGGCGATGCCAGGAAGAAAATCGCCGCCAATAAGCTTACTCTGGGAAAAATTGCCTCAGAATAAAAGGTGTTTATGCCTATA
>JBFLXA010000035.1:0-1480 GCA_040757575.1 Pseudomonadota bacterium | reverse complement strand
CATCCTCCTCGGTGTAGATGTCGTTGGTGACCACGGCGATGTGGTACTTCTCGCGCAGGGCCAGGCACAGGGCCAGGGTGAGGGCGGTCTTGCCGGAGCCCACGGGGCCGCCGATACCGACACGAAGAGGTTGGGATGGATTGCTCATGAACGGAATATCCGGGTGTACTGGGTTTCGTGGCGGCTGCTGGCGATGGCCAGGGCCGGGAGGAAGTTGCAGGCCTGCTCCGCTGGCGTGGCGATGGCTCGGCGGGCCAGGTCGGGCAGGCGCTCACCCAACACCAGCAACAGCCGCTGTCCGGCAGTCTGGCCCAGAGGCACCGCCTTGAGGGCCGCCAGCACCTGGTTCTCGGCCCAGGCCCAGAGGTAGCCGGCCACTGCGTCCTGGTCGGGGATGGCCCAGCGGGCAGCGGCGTGGCTCCAGGCCAGGGGAAACGAAGGTGTGGAAAACCCCTCTAGCCCGGATGCCGGTCCCCGGGGTTCGCCATGCCCCCCCCGGACCAGACCGGCCGTAGGAGCGGGCTTGCCCGCGATTGGTCGCCTATTCGCGGGCAAGCCCGCTCCTGCGGGGGCGGCTTCATCGCCATCCAGGTTCAAATCCCTTAGCAGCCGCACCAGGGAATGGCCCATTTGCAGGGTCTCGGCGTGCAGTTCGGCGGTTTCCCGGCTGGCGAGGAAATCCGCGTCCAGGGCCGCCAGGCGATCCCGGTCATCCTCGCGCCAGGCGGCCAGCATGGCGGCCAGGTACACCGCCTCGCCTTGGGCCACACCCCATTCCAGACAGTCACCGATCCAGGCCAGGGCCGTGGCTTCGTCCCGAACGACACCGGATTCCACCGCCCATTCCAGACCCTGGGAATAGGTGTAGGCGCCCACCGGCAGGGTAGGGCTGGCCAGGTGGAGCAGGCGGATGAGGGCCAGGTTCATCGGCGCCCCGCCAGCAGCATGTCGTGGATGCGCGGCCCTCTACCTTCTCCGTCGGCGCTATGCCCGTGGGGGTGGGCATGGCCGCCATGGCCACCATAGGCTCCACTCTCCGGTTCGAAAGGCGCTTCAATGTCCGTCACCACGAGTCCCAGGCCCCGCACCATCTCCCCCAGCACGTGATCCCGGCCGAAGCGCAGGAAGCCAGGGCCCACTTGCACCGGCACGTGGCGATTGCCCAGGTGGTAGGCGGCCTTGGCGATGAGCACCGGATCTTCGGCCCGGCCTTCCATGACGGCTTCCGGAGCAGGGCGCACTTCCACCACCCGGCCGTCCTGGCCCAGGAGCTTGTCGCCACCGCGCAGGATCAGGCCCCGTTCCAGGAACAGGCCGGCTTCCTCGCCGCTGTCCAGGCGGGTGCGCAGGCGGGTCTTGCAGCGCAGTTCGAAAGTCAGGGTGAGGCTTTCCGAAGCCAGGACGTCGGCCGGGGCACGGTGTTCGATCAACAGCATGGTCAGAACAGGAAATACCGTTGCGCCATGGGCTGCACGGCCAC
>JBFLXA010000034.1:0-2220 GCA_040757575.1 Pseudomonadota bacterium | reverse complement strand
GCTGCCGTAGACCCAAAGCACAATCAGGCAGAAGGTCACGAAGAAGATCAGCAGGCCAAGCGGTTTACTGTTGGCCGGGTCGGCAAACCACTCCATCAGCGGTACTTCACCAGGTCTTCCGGCTTGATCTTGCTGAAGTCCACCATGGTGCCCAGCACTTGCAGATAGGCAACCAGGGCATCCATCTCCGTCACATTGGAGCGGTCACCGTCAAAGTTACCTTGCTGGGCCTGGGCCACCAGATTCTTCTGGGCATCCGGAATGTGCAGCATGCGAGCCACGGGTTCGCCGAATTTCTCCACGTTGCGCTTGTATTCCTCCATGTTGGCGGAATAGGGCACACCCGTGGTCCGCTGGGCCCGCATGCGGGCACCGACATCGGAACTGTCAAGGGGGGACAGCAGCCAGGGGTAGTTGGGCATGACGGACTCCGGCACCACGGAAGTGGGCTTGATCAGGTGCTGCACATGCCATTCGTTGGAATACTTGCCACCCACCCGGGCCAGATCCGGCCCAGTGCGCTTGGAGCCCCACTGGAAGGGATGGTCATACTGGGATTCCGCCGCCAGGGAGTAGTGGCCGTAGCGCAGCTGCTCGTCCCGAAAGGGGCGGATCATCTGGGAATGGCAGGTATAGCATCCCTCGCGGATATAGATATCACGGCCCCGGCTTTCCAGGGGGGTATAGGGCCTTACACCCTGCACATCCTCCATGGTGCTCTTCAGGAAGAACAAGGGGGCGATTTCCACCAAGCCGCCCACGCTCACCGCCATCATGGTCAACACCAACAGGAGGCCAGCGTTGGTTTCGATCTTTTCGTGCTTGAAGTTCTTGAACATTTTCTAACCTCGGGCAGGCATCAGGCGGCGGCAGGCGCCGTATGGGTGGCAGCGGCCTCGGCACGCACTCCCTGGCGGATGGTCATGTAGACGTTGTAGGCCATCAGCACCATGCCAGTCAGATAGAACATGCCACCGATGGCCCGCATGGCGTAGAAGGGATGCATGGCAGCCACCGATTCCACGAAGGAATACTGGAGGTTGCCGAAGTCATCGAAGGCACGCCACATCAGACCCTGGGAGATGCCGGAGATCCACATGGCGGTGATGTACAGCAACACGCCGATGGTGGCCAGCCAGAAGTGGGCATTGATCAGCTTGACACTGTATATCTCGGTTTTCCACAGCTTGGGGATCATGTGGTACAGGGAACCGAAGGCGATCATGGCCACCCAGCCCAGGGCGCCTGAATGCACGTGGCCCACGGTCCAGTCGGTGTAGTGGGACAGGGCGTTCACGTCCTTCAGGGACATGAGGGGACCTTCGAAGGTGGACATGCCGTAGAAGGACAGGGCCACGATCATGAAACGCATGATGGGATCGGTGCGCAGCTTATCCCAGGCGCCGGACAGGGTCATGATGCCGTTGATCATGCCGCCCCAGGAAGGCAGCAGCAGCATGATGGAGAAGGTGGCGCCCAGGGTGGAAGCCCAGTCGGGCAGCGCGGTCCAGTGCAGGTGATGGGTACCCACCCACATGTACATGAAGGACAAGGCCCAGAAGTGGACGATGGACAGACGGTAAGAGTAGATGGGCCGGCCGGCGTGCTTGGGCACGAAGTAATACATCATGCCCAGGAAGGCGGCAGTGAGGAAGAAGCCCACGGCGTTGTGGCCGTACCACCACTGGGTCATGGCGTCCTGGGTGCCTGAGAACAGGCTGTAGGACTTGAGGGTGAACAAGTCCACCGGCACGGCGATGTTGTTGAAGGTGTGCAGCAGGGCGGTCACCAGGATGAAGGACAGGTAGAACCAGTTGGCCACATAGATGTGGGGCTGCTTGCGCTTCATCAGGGTACCGATGAACACGGCCATGTAAGCCACCCAGACGAACAGGATCAACAGGTCGATGGGCCATTCCATCTCGGCGTACTCCCGACCCTGGCTGTAACCCAGCACATAGGAAAGGGCAGCCAGGACGATCACTGCCTGCCAGCCCCAGAAGGTGAAGGTGGCCAGACCAGGAGCGAACAGGCGGGTCTGGCAGGTGCGCTGCACCACGTAGTAGGAGGTGGCAAACAGGGCTGAACCGCCAAAGCCGAAGATCACCGCACCGGTATGCACGGGACGGAAGCGGCCGAAAGAGAAATAGGGGCTGTCGAAGTTGAGGAAGGGCCAAGCCAGCTCGGAGGCGATGTAGACCCCAACGAACATGCCCACCA
>JBFLXA010000033.1:0-2358 GCA_040757575.1 Pseudomonadota bacterium | reverse complement strand
GCCGATGGCGAAGTACTGGATCATCCACAACACGATCAGCGCGATGGCGGCATCCCCCATGCGAGATACGACCGGACCCGGCGTATAGACGCCCTGAGTCTGCCCGGCCTTCCAGGCCACGGTAATCATGTAGGCCAGCGATCCCCCGCCCACGATCAGGAAGGTGGCAAAGAACAAGATGGTGCTGTACCAGTCCATGGTGATCTTGTAGTCCATGGCGTTGTAACCATGCACGCCGTAGAGGACGCTCCAGCGCAGCGCCTCGCGGGCCGCGGCCACGACGATCAACCCCACCGCGCCGACCGGCAACACCGCATAGGCCCACAGGCTGTCCATGCGTCCGGCGCGCACCCACTGGGCAAAGGCCACGAAGCCGAGCAGCAGTAGCAGCGAGGTGATGACCCACGGCGAGAGCGCGAAGGCTGCGACGTTCTCGGGCAGAGTGACCATCCACCACGCGCCGATGACCACGCTGACCACGCCACCGAATACGATCAGGTTCTGGCCGAGGTTGCCCGCCCAATCCAGATAGGCACGCGTCATGTTCAGACTATCGTCGCCCAGCCGTGGCAGGTAAAAGCGACGATAGCCGACCAATACGGCGCCGATCACCGGAGCGCTCAGGCTGATGAAGAAGAGGAAACGGGCGATGTTGAAGTCATGCAGTTTGCGACCGGAGGTGTCGAGCACCCCGCCCGGTGCATACCACTCCATCCACTTCTCCGGCGAGAGCATCTGGTTGGTGAGTACGTGCATGATGAAACCGACCACCAACAGCAGGGCGATGGACAGAATGGCCGACCCCGGACAGAAGGTTTTCGTGCTCTTGCCCAGTTCCGGATTCATGCCGTTGAACAGGAACCAGAGCAGGGAGGCCACGGTGAGAATCACGATGAACCCGATCACCCACCAGGCCGAGAGCACGTTGGAGGTGTACCAGAACGGGTCGTAGATGACCTGCACGAACAGCAGAGGGGCCACCCCGATGAGAATGGCGACCGAAAGCATGAACTTGGCGACCATGACCATGGATTGCGCCAGACGACGCTTGTTGGCATCGCTGCTAAGCGCCCCCCAGAGAGTCAGGCCGGAGGCTCCAAGCATGATCTGCACGGCGGCTATGTGCAGGGCGAAGGTGACCACGCCGAGGATCAGGAAGACCACCGGGTGTGTGGGGACGCCGGCGACGTCCCGCAGGGCGTAAAGGGCTTGTGCGTCCATCGGTTACTCCTTCATTTCGGTCTGGGCCACGGCGCTTTTTTCGGCGGCATGGCGTTCGGCCACGGTCTTGTCGTTCAGACTGGCGAGATACACCGCCAGGGCCTCGGCTTCGTCATCCTTCAGCGGGATCTTCGGCATGTACATGGTGTTGCCGGTGGTCAGGGCCGCCTTCAGATAGGTCTTGATCGCGGGAATGTCGGTATTGCCCCCCAGATAGCGACCAATGGGACGGATGCCGGTGGATGACAAGGAGTGGCAGTTGGCGCACATGGCCATTGCCAGTGCCTCACCCACCCGTGCCGCATTTTGCGGAGTCACGCTGCGCAACTCGGCCGGCAGGAAAACCTGGGTCTTGAGTAAACCATGCTGCTCGATCACCGGAATCTCGCCCTTGATGCCCATCCCCGGCACATCGCGCGCGATGACCTGATTGGAGTACACATACTGACCGGCCACATAAGGCTTGCGGATAGACTCCCGCGCCACCTCTTCCGGCCACAGTCCGAACACCACCAAGGCGACGGTCGCGGTAGCGGCCACCACGGTGGTAATCATGCGCGGGGTAATCAGCATGAAGAGGAAATAGGCCAGCATGCCCGCGAGGATGGAGTACAGGCTGGTGACAAACCACGCGGGCAGACGGTTTTCCATCACCAGATGCGCGTAATCCGGCAAAGTTTGCAGATACCATCCGAACAAGGCAGCGCCGATCAAGGTGGCGACAATGCCCATCAGCGCAAGCCAGCGGTTCATCTGCGCGCGGAAGAGCTGATCCTTGAACCCGGCGGTGACGATACTGCCAACCACGGCGGTGATGGCGAACATGAAGGCCGAACGCATGGCAAGCTGAGCGAAGGTGTTATCACCATAGAAGCCCAGCAGGTAACCGCCTTCAGTGAACCATTCCTGCTTGCCTGGCCACATCATGAAGCTGAGGATGCCAAGGATGATGAGCATGGTGGTGTAAGAGGCCAGACCCAGAATGATGGTCAGGCGCAGATGGGTTTTCTGATCCACCTTACCGACCAGGTAGGTCACCATGTAGACACCGACCACCTCGATCACGAAAAACACCCATTCGGTCGCCCACTTCCACACAAAGCTGTGAATCAGGGCCGAAATGCCGCGCGGACTCGC
>JBFLXA010000032.1:0-2476 GCA_040757575.1 Pseudomonadota bacterium | reverse complement strand
GGGTATTCGGAATAGCCGGTTGATGAAGGGAGCTTCTAACCGGCTTCCGAAGGCGGTGTAGTGATGTTGATGGGAGGCTCCAAGAAGCGCTCCAAGAGCTTCCCTATAGGCACCCCCATGTCCACCATGGCGGGTGCCGCTCGTGCAAGGTCAGCGTCCGTAGGGACGCCATAGCCCATTGTGAAGGGCGATTCCCGGCGAGGCTTTTCCTTGCGCTTCATTCTGTGTTCGACCGAGAACAGCATCTTGGCCCGGAACATCTCGAACGACATGCTCCGTGCGGCCCTGTTCAGGTCTTTCATTTGCCGGTTCATCGACTCGGTGAAGGCATTGGTATTGCGCTTTCCGTCACCGAAGTAGGCGAAGATTTCCGCCTCCCAGTTGCTCATTGCCGTGGTCAGCGGCGCCCACTGGGGGCGCTCCTCCGGGGTCAGGCTGGAATGCCAGCGCCGGTACTCTTCCTTGGCGTCAGACTCGTTTTCCAGATTCCAGATGTTCAGGAACTCTTCCTTGAGACGGTAGGCGGCGCCGAGTTCTGGGAACTGGTTGAGCCACGTATCGACCACCATGCGGTTCATGGGGTTGAGGTCATGCTCACGCATCAGCATCAGCTTTCGGTCGCCCTTGAGTGCCCGGCGCCGGTGCTGCGACAGCCCGGCCTTGATGCCCTTCCTGATCTTCTCCATGACCTCATTGGCCATGCGCTGGATGTGGAACTTGTCCACCACGATGGCGGCATCAGGCATCAATGCCTTCGCCACCTCACGGTAGGGGTTCCACATGTCCATGCACACAATCTCAATGTCTTTGCGGTCTTTGAGGCGTGACAGGTAGGCCGTGACCTGCGGCTTCGTGCGCGACTCCAACAGGTCGATGATGGTTTCCTCTTCGATGTTGGTCAGCACGCAGCGGTAGGTGCGTTGCAGGTACAGCTCATCAATACCCAGCACACGGGGCGCAGAAGGCTTGTAGCGGCCTTTCTGCGCCTCGGCATGGTCACGGAACAGCTTGCGGATGATCGCCTCATTCACGCCAACCTCGCGGCCCACGTCGCTATTGGTGCGACCCACAGCGGCCTTGATGATGTAGTCGGACAGCCGTTTGGTCATTCGGTGGCCCTCGGCCATCTCCGGCAAGGCCGGGCTGAACGTGCCATTGCAGGCCCGGCAGAGGAAGCGGCGCCGGATCAACCAGAGCGTGACCCAGCGTCCATGCAGCGGTAGGTCGCGCAACTTCATCTCCTTCTTGCCAAAGCGCACCACCTCGCCGTAAACCGCGCAGTTCGGGCAGATGACCGGATCAGGGTATTCCACTTGGAAGCTGTACTCGTTCTCTTCCTCGTGGAATCCCACGATCTTGGCCTTGAGAGGGTGCAGGATGTTGTCGGGCAGGGTTGTCAAGGCTTCATTACTCCGGTTCCAGAAGCCTTGCTGGCCTCATACGCCATGCGCTGCGCTAGGCGTTGATTGCACGCCGCGGCCAGTTCGGCCAGTTCTTTGTTGCTGGGCAGCATGCCGTTCGGCTCCAGCAGGCGGCGAGGCAATTCAGCCAGTGACACCACCATGGCTTCGCGGTCAATGGCTTTAGCCCAAGGCACCGTTGGCTTGTTGTCGCGGTCGTAGGTCAGGGAGAACATCCAGCGGTCGTGCTTCCACCCATCGTCACCCGCCATCACCGCTTCAAAAACCGTGCGGGCGGCCTGGTCAGCCACTTCGGAGGCAAGAGCAAACGCCAGCTTAAGGCGCTCAGGGTCTTGGTTGCCGTACCCGCCAGTCTTGCGAATGGCTGGCAAAACTTCGTGAGTGATCCAGCGCTTGAAGCGCTTGGCCTCTTCTTTGCGACTGGTCAGGATCAGGCTGTACAGGCCGGACTCGCTGACAACCATGACCTCTTGCCGTCCGCCGGGGGTGGATACAGTGCATACACCCTTCTCGTCGTCATCGAGACGAACGACAGCTTGGCGCGGGTTCGAGTGAGCGAGAGCAGCGCAAACATCCGCCGCGACGAACCAGACCTCACCGTCACGATCAACGGTACGGATAGGTAGGTGGTCGAAGTTGAAGGTCTGGTGAAGGGTGTCATCAGTAGTGACACCCTTGGACAGCAAGAGATTGGATTGACTAGCCATGATGGCCTCCTAGAGATCGTTCACTTTCGCCTCCTGTTCAGAGAGGCGGCCGGGTACTTGAACACCGCTCTAGGACGGCCCGCAGATTTCCCCCGAAGGGTCTTGTATAGCTGCGCGCTACCCGGCCATAGACCGCTATTGTCCCGCATCACGGGGCAACGCAAAACCTACGGACGTGAAAAAGCCGCTTTGACTGTCGGGAGCGGCTTCCGCCTAGAGAGGTGTGTTCAGCACCTGAAATGAACTCTAACGCCAAGAAGGCAGGCTGTCAACATAAATCTACGAAATCAAAATTGAAATGTAGATGCTGACCTACAACACCGAATCAACAGCCTTTTCCGAATACCC
>JBFLXA010000031.1:0-2901 GCA_040757575.1 Pseudomonadota bacterium | reverse complement strand
GTTGGAATCTGCCAGCCGGGGCCTTCCTTGCGGGGAAAGGCGGCATACACCAGCAATGTCAGAAGCAGGACCGAGCCGAGGATGGTCTTTTTTCGCCCGCTGAACAGGCCCCGGGAGAGCTGCTTGAACATCAGCATGGGGGAATCCACAGTAAGCGTCCATCCCCCCCACCTAGACGTGGAAGCGGGATCAGGTGTTGGATTTGCAGAGCAACGGCAGCAACTCGTCGATCCGGCTATAAGGCCAAGTGGGTAGTTTCTCCAGGGTATCGCGCAGCCAGGCATAGGGATCGAGCCCGTTAAGCCGCGCCGTGGCGAACAAACTCTGGATCGCCGCTGCTCGTTTCCCTGCCTGCTCCGACCCCGTGAACAACCAATTCTTCTTGCCGATGGCGATGGGCCGGATCGCATTCTCTACCGGGTTGTTGTCGATCGGCGCATCGCCTGAATCCGCGTAGCGCGTGAGCGCCTCCCAGCGCTTCAGGCTGTAATCCATCGCTTTGGCCGTGCCACTGCCCTCCGCCACGCTCTGGCGGGTCTGCCACAGCCACTCGAACAGCGCATCCAGAACCGGCCGGGCTTCCCTTCGCCGCAAGACCTCCCGCTCGGCACAGCCCATCGCCTGGCCCCGACGTTCGATCTCGTAGAGCCGGCTGATCCGCTCCAGCGCCTCCTGGGCGATGGGGCTCCCATTCGCCGCGTGCAGTTCGAAGAACTTGCGCCGCGCATGGGCCCAGCAACCCAGTTCAGTGACGCCGGATTTGAACAGCTGCTTGTAGCCCGCGTAGTCGTCCACCATCAGGCGGCCCAGCCAGCCGTTCAGGAAGGCGCTGGCATGGTGGCCCGAGCGGCTGGTCTGGTAGTCGAACACCACCATCGGCGGCCCGCCACTCAGCACGTTGTTTCGATACGCCCAGAGATAGGCCCGTTTCGTCTTGCCATTGCCGGGGTCGAGTTGTTCCACCGGCGTCTCGTCGCCATGCAGCGTGTCCTCCTGCCGGAGCCATTCTGCCAGGCGGTCCGCCAGCGGTTGCAGGGTGACACCGATGCGCCCCATCCAGTCGGCCAGGGTGGAGCGGGACAGGGGAACGTCCTGACGGGCGGCGATCTGTTCGAGCCGATACAGGGGGAGATGGTCAGCGTACTTGCTGGTGGCCACCCAGGCCAGCAGGCCGGGCGTGGCCAGGCCGCCGTCGATGACCGCTGCAGGCACCGGGGCGGCCGTCACGGTTTCGCAGGCACGGCAGGCGTATTGTGGGCGGATGTGGCGGATGACGGTGAACCGGGCAGGTTCGACGTCGAGTTGTTCGCTGACGTCTTCGCCAATCTGAACAAGATCCTGGCCACACTGGCCGCAGGTGCAGGTGTCCGGCTCGTGGCGGACTTCGATGCGCGGCAGGTGGGGCGGCAAGGACTGGCGGCCGGCCCGGGCGCGCGGTGTGCGCGCAGCCGGCGTGGCCTGTGCGACTTCGGCTTCGAGTGCGCCTTGGTCAGCGTCCACCGTTTCCTGGAACAGGTCGCGCTGCGCTGTGGTGAGGGCTTCGCTCTTCACGCCGTAGCGCAGGCGTTTCAAGTGGGCAAGTTCCAGGGTGAGGGCCTGAATTCTGGTTTCGGCGTGCTCAAGGCTGGCTTTGAGACGCTGGGCCTCGGCGGCTTGCCGAGCGGCTTCGGCGGCGTGCTCGTGCAGGCGGGTGCGGAGTTCTTCCGGCGTGGCCCCGGCGAGGTTCGGGGGCGCTTGGACGGGGACGCTGTCGGGGGGCCTGAGCATGGCTGGATTTTACCCGGTCAATGCCTTGGCAAGCCGCTGCTGGCGCGGCTTGCCCGGGTTTCTTTCGGGTAGGTCGGGGCCTACCCGGATGGGCGGGTCACAGCTGCCAGTGGACGGGGGCGGGAATGTTCAGGCGTTGCCAGTCGATACCAGCGATGAGGCCGCGCCATTGGGCGAGGTCGATGCGTCGCACGGCGTCGCGCGACTCGGGCCAAACAAAGCGGCCGCGATGTAGCCGCCGCTGGGCAAGCCAGACGCCGGTGCCGTCCCAGGCGAGGAGCTTCAAACGGTTGCCGCGTTTGTTGCGGAAGGCGATGGCGCTGCCGTCACAGGGCGCGCGGCCCAAGGCTTGCTGCACGCGCAGCGATAGGCCGTCAATGCCCAGTCGCATGTCCACCGGTTCGATGGCGAGCCAGACCTGGCGCGGGAGAATCATGGCAGCCTAGCCAGCAGTTCGCCTACCCAGGCCGGTTCAACCCACGCCGGCAGGTCCAGGCGCCAGCCGTTGGGGCTGGTGAGAATCGGGCCGGCACCGCGGGTGCCCAGGTGGAGGGGGATGAGGGTGAGGGGCTGGTCAGCGGCTTTGCTCTGTTTGCTGCGCCAGTAGGCAAAGGTGGCGGGCTTGAGGCCGTGTTGGGCGCAGTAGGCGGTTTGGCTCAGGCCGCTGGCCTGCCAGGCGGTAATGTGGGCGTGCCAGTGCTGAGCTTTGCTTGTCGTGGGTTCCATGGGCTTCTCCAAGGGGAAAAGCACGGAGATTGCATAGGCTCACGGGCCGGGGGAAGGTGGGGCGGTTGGACGCTTACAATCCACAGGCACACTCATGGTTGGGTTTTCTGGCGCGATGACAAGCCCTTGGGCAAACGCTTGGCCGTGGCGATGGCCAACAACCCGATGCGGATTCGTTTCATCGACTCCCTTTCTTGTGTGGTCCGGACTCTGGTCTGGTGCGTGGCCCGATGTGTTATGCCCGGAATCTACGCGGCCAGCCGCAGGGGTTCAATTTGGCAAAAGTTATAGGCGTGCAGGCGGGCTTTCTTCTTCAAACCCACCCACCAAGCCGGAGAACCCAGACCATCCCAGGCCATCATCTGGTCATAGAGCGTGATCAGGTTCTTGATGCCCGGCCCCGTAGGC
>JBFLXA010000030.1:0-3434 GCA_040757575.1 Pseudomonadota bacterium | reverse complement strand
GGATGGCAGCGCCTTCCCGGCCCATGATGCGTTTGTTGTTCCAGAAGATCCACGGGTAGATCTTGGCGCCCACGTCCGGGTCCACGCAGTTGATGGTGATGGTGACGTGGTCGATGTTGTGTTTGGAAAGCTCCTCCACCGACTCGGGCAGGGCCAGGCCGTTGGTGGACACGCACAGCTTGATGTCCGGGGCTTTTTCGGAGAGTTCGCGGAAGGTGGCGAAGGTGCGCTCCGGGTTGGCAAGGGGGTCTCCGGGTCCGGCGATGCCCAGTACCGTCATCTGGGGAATGTTGGCCGCCACGGCCATGACCTTCTTCACCGCCTGGTCCGGGGTCAGCACTTCCGAAACCACGCCGGGGCGGGATTCGTTGGAGCAGTCGTACTTGCGGTTGCAGTAGTGGCACTGGATGTTGCAGGCCGGGGCCACCGCCACGTGCATGCGGGCAAAGTAGTGGTGGGCCTGTTCCGAATAGCAGGGGTGGTTGTGCACCTTGGCCCGGATGTGTTCGGGCAGATGACCCAGCTGGTCATCGGTGGAACCGCAGGAGTGGGAAGCACAGCCGCCGGAAGCAGAGGCTTCGGGGGCGGCATTGATGACAGGTAGTTCCACGGGGCGTCCTCCAGAATGTCTCGGTGGAAGACAGTGCAAGCCCCGTGCCTACCGGTTGTTTGGCTGTAAAAACCAATTAATTCAATACGATGCGGTTGATGTGAATGTGTAGGGGCTGTGACAAAGACCACATTCCGCCCGGCCGGGCCTGTACCGAAAACGACAAAGGGACCCATGTCGCATCCCCTACAAATCTGCGGGCCTGTGTCGCGTTCAATAAGGGAGGTGCCGGGCAGAGGCTTTGCAAGTGATTGATCCATAAGGGTGGCGGGGCCATTCCCCGGCTGGCATGAGGGTTGCTGAACAGAGCCCATGCCCGATGCTCACCTGATTCCATTGGCAGACCACGGCACGGCCTGTGCCGGCTGCCCCTACCGCGACGACCTGCTGGCCCAGGGCCTGTGTCAGCCGGGGGATATCTGCATCCAGGCCCATAGCGGCCGGCAGATCGACCGGTTTTTGCGCCGCCACCCCCAACTGGCCGCTGGCTATCTGGCCGATGGTTTCTGGGAACGCCGCGCCATAGCCGCCCGTTATGCGCCCCTGGACCTGGTGCGCCCCCTGGCCCGGGATGGGGATGAAGTGGTGCGCCGGGCCGTGGTCTTGCGCCTGCCCCCCGAGGAATTGCGCCCCCTGGGGCGGGACCCGGATCGGGAGGTGCGGATCACCGTGGCCTCCCGCATGCCCGCCGAGGCCGTGGAATTCCTGATCTCCGACCCGGACTACATGGTGCGCATGGTGGTGGCCCGGCGCCTGCGCCATGGCCAGCTCACCCGCATGGCCCAGGACCCGGAACGGGAAGTGCGCAAGGAATTGGCCCGCCGCCTGCCCCCCTTTGCACTGAAACGCATGGCCCGGGACGAAGACGTGGAAGTGCGGCGCATCGCCGCCGGCCGCCTGCTGCCTGACGACGCCGTTGCCCTGCTGGCAGACCCGGACTGGCTGGTGCGTCTGGAAGCCGCCGGCCAGGCCCCGGTGGCGGCCCTGGCGCCCCTGCTCCAGGACCCGGAACCCGACGTGCGGGAACGGGCCCGGCAACGCCTACAAGAAACCCCTGAACCCGAGGCCCCATCATGATCGGCTGCCCCCCCGACGCCCCCGCCCTCCAGCGCTTCATCCAGGCCCTGGACACCCTGCCGCCCCGGCCCCACCACGCCGCCCTGCTGGAAGCTGCCAACAGCCTGGTGCCCGACTGCCCCTTCCGCCACGCCCTCACCCGGGGCGGCTGGTACCGGCCCGGCGGCGTCATCCGGCCGGACGGCACCCGCCTGGCGGACGACCTGGAAACCTGGGCTGAGGCAGAACTGGCAGACTGCGACGAAGACATGGGGCTGTTTCTGGAACGCCACGCCGACGCCGGCCTGCTGGCCACCCGCCAGGCCGGCCGCACCCACTACTTCGTCGCCCCCATCGGCATGGCCCCGGCAGATTACCTGCAACTGGAAGTAGAAGAAGTGCAGGAAGTGCTGGACCGGCAACTCATCCACCCGGCAGCCCCCCCCACCGACCTGCCGGAACTCACCGAACCCCTGGACCCGGCCCTGGTGCCCCCCCAGCCGGTGGACCGGCCCCGCTACCGCTTCCGCCGCCTCACAGACCTGCGCCAGGTGCTGGCCCGCCAGCCCGCCGCCCCCGGCAGCCTCGCCCCCCTGGCCCGCTTCATGGCCGAATGGACCGAATCCAGCGCCGGCGCCCAGGGCCACTTCAGCGACCACTGGATCGTAGCCGTGCGGGAACACCTGGACCGCTACCGTAACACCCAACTCAACGCCACCCCCGTCAGCCGCCACGGCCGCAAGCTGAAAACCTTCCAGTGGCAAACCGACGCCCGAGGCACTGGCCTGGCAGACCAACTCCACGCCTTCGACCGGGCCGCCGGCTACCCCGCCGCCTGGTACTTCCACCTGGTGGCCGGCGCCATCACCCCCCGCCCCGTGGCCTACGCCCTGGCAGAAGACCTGGCGGCGGACTACCACTACCTGCCCACCAGCGATCAGAAAATCCTCGAAACCTGGCTCACCGCCCCCTACTCCATCTGACCCAATCGCCCGGGGAAGCGAAGCGCGTCTGGGAGACAACGCCAAAACTGAGGGGAGTCAGCCAGCGATGCTGAATTTGCCTGACTGAAAAATCTGGCCCTGTTGCTACGCGATGGGGGGTGCTACAACCTACGTAGAGCTAACCTGACCGCAAAATACGCAGCATTTTTTGGGCCCGGGTTGAGCGCCATGTTGGGCATAGTGGTCATTCTGGAAGAACGCAACGGTAATCTCCTGTTTCTTTAGGGGCGCCATTTGTTATCACTCGAAACTCATTGCTCCCTTCCCCAGGGTTTTTAATTTTTGCGACGCACATAAACACTATTGGGTTGTATAGCTTGTTCATAATGTAAAGAACATATCTGTTATTCGAACCAACATACATACACCCCGCAGGCTCGGTGTACCCATATGCATGAATAGAGGATGTGAGATCGTGTTTAACGTTTTTCAAACACTCATCACGATTGTCGTGCCAAGTTAACCACCACTCAGGTTTCTTTGTCTCTTTATTCGTGGCATATATCTCCCACGGCTTCTGTGGATCTGATTTCTCCAAATTTATGGCTTTGACTTTATCCTCAACGTTGCAGCTTGCAAGAAGAAAAAGCAACGCCAGTAATAGTGTTCGTAGAGGGGTCATAGCTATGCCCAACGTTTGATATATGGACTCCCCCTTTGCGCAAGGACGAGTTATTTCAGGAAACTGGCAAGGCTGCACAAATATATCCGGCCTGTAATGGGCGCAATGCCCTGGCCCTGATGACATCCGCGCACGGGGGCCT
>JBFLXA010000029.1:0-5001 GCA_040757575.1 Pseudomonadota bacterium | reverse complement strand
CATGTCGGCACGGGTCATTCAGAACCCACTCCAGATGCCGGATATACGACTGCATGCGTTTCCTCCCGGTCATTCTTATCGATCAACGCTCTTGCTTTTGGGGGGAGTCCATATACGCAGGGTTAGATGCTTGCGCGACCATGCTTGCAGCCCAAAGCCCAGACTCAGCAGCTCCTTCCGTAAATGGCATGCTCATATAGTCGCCAGCAAGTAAGATCGCCGGCACTTGTTGTGCGCAACGGTGGCGATAGGCATGCAAAGTGGCGGCGCGGCCTACGGGTGACATGGGTTCTGCCATAGGCCACCGATACACACGCGATTGCTTGATGTGAGCGGGCAGTGTTGGGAAAAACTCTCTCACCGACTGCATAGCAAATTTAACGATGGCTGAATCTGAGGCTTGCATCTGTTCAATAGCCGCGCGGTGAGACAGCATAATGTTCAACAAATGACCGACCCCATGGCCAGTTCGATTTTTGTTGTTTTCAATGCCGACAGCAGCTACCGCAGTGCGCTCTTTGCGAGGGATAAGCATCCCATAGACGTTTTTCACGTTTTTCGGTAATTTGAAATTTTCGCTCGTCACACAGGCAACATTGATGCTGGAACTATAGGGCGTCGTGAGCAGCGACCGCATCTCATCATCCGATGGATGCGAGATTAGTTTCTTGGCCACAGGCGCAGGCACAGCAACAATCACATGCTCTGCCGTCAGTGTTTCAGAATCGGTGTGGACAAGCGTCTTGCCATCCATGCATTCAATTGAGCGTACCGAGGTATTCAGACTCACATTAAGCCCTTGTGCCAGCATTTTAGGCAATATGCCTAGACCGGATTGCAGCGAAAGTGATTTTGCTTGCCTGATACCAAAAGCTGTCAACACAAACGCAAGCGCTTTAGATGTCTCTTCTGGCGTTTGAAAATAGAAACCCTGAAGCATGGGCTCATATAGGTACTCTGTGATGTCGGTAGCAATCTCGCGGTTAGACCAAGCGCTTGCGCTTTCTGTGTCAAATTCAGTCCATTGGCTATAGTCGCTAAGAGACAACGTTTTTTGTTTGAGGTTCAGGAACAGCGAACTCCATAAAAACTTCAGCATGGCTTGCAGGCCAAACAGATTAAAGGCATCGAGAGGATGATTGACTCGCATGGGATGAGGAGTTCCGCCGCGAACGATGGCGCTGCACTGCGACGTTTCGCATATATGTTGTGTAAGCCCCAGATCACTGAGCATGTCCATAATCACTCGATACTCGGTGCTCAAGAACTGAGCGCCACGGTCGACCACATGGCTGTCAATGGTGTCGCTGGTCATCCGACCACCCACACGGTCAGCGGCTTCGATAATGATTGCTGGAATGCCTTGCCGTTTCAAACTATACGCAGCAGTCAGCCCGGCTATGCCCGCTCCTACGATAATGACGGGCGTTTTCGATGTGGGGGGAATCATAGGCATCTAACGTGGAATTAACCGGCTCCGCGCATTTGCGGAGTCCGGGTTGAATGTCGGGTTGGACGAAGCCGCTCCGCGGAGGAACAGCCAAGCCGCCTGACACGAATTAATCTGCACACTCCCCCCCACGTTTGTTCTGTGGGGTCGATTCTGCAAGATTTCGTGAGGCTGAACCAGCATGACCCACCCGCTCGATCCTGGTCACTTTGACCGGCAATACCAGACCCACCTCAAGCACCTCAAGCTCAAGGGCCTGCAACCCAAGACCATCGACGCCTACGCCCGGGCTATCCGCCGCCTGGGCGAGTATTTCGACCAGCGCATCGACGACCTGTCCGAGGCCCAACTCACCGACTACTTCAGCGACCTGATCCAGAGCCACTCCTGGAGTGCGGTCAAGCTCGACCTCTACGGTTTGAAGTTCTACACCACCCACGTCCTCAAGAAGCCCTGGGCCATGCCCACCCTCATCAAGGCCCCCAAGGCCCAGCGCCTACCCGACATCGTCAGCGTTGAAGAAGCCCAGCGCCTGTTCGCCACCACCCGCACCCTCTCCTACCGGGTGTTCTACTTCACCCTCTACAGCCTGGGCCTGCGCCTGGGCGAAGGTCTGGCCCTCCAGGTCGGCGACATCGACGCCCATCGGCGGCGGGTGCAGGTCCGCGATGCCAAGGGCAACCGGGACCGCTTCGTGCCCCTGCCGGCGGCCACCCTCAGCACCTTGCGATCGTTCTGGCAACTCCACCGCCATCCCGAACTGCTCTTCCCCAACCGCCAGGGGGGCCTGAAGACCGCCCACCTGGCCCGCACCCCCCTGGATCGCGGCGGCGTGCAGACCACCTTGCGCCAGGTCGCCCAGGATTGCGGCTTAAAAAAAAGATCACCCCCCACAGTCTGCGCCACAGCTACGCCACCCACCTGATCGAAGCCGGCGTCGATCTGCTCGAAGTGCAGAAGATCCTCGGCCACCACTCGATCCTCACCACGGCCCGCTATACCCACCTGACCTGCCACACCCACGATCAGGCCGACGCCCGCATCGACGCCCTGATGAACCGTTTCTCCATCGCCTGGGGGGCGGTCAAATGATCCGCCTGTCCGATGTCATCACCCGGTTCGAAGCGGACTATCTCCAGCAGTATGGCCATGCCCTCCTGCCCAGCCAGCGCCAGGCCCTGGTCGCGATGAAGCAATGCCGCTCGGCCATGGCCCCACGCATGCTGGCAGCGTGCAGCGCCTGCGACGAAACCCGCCTGGTGCCCCACTCCTGCGGCCACCGCGCCTGCCCCCATTGCCAGCATCACGAGAGCCAGCAGTGGCTGGAACGGCAACTCAAACGCCAGGTGCCGGCCGACTACTTCCTGCTCACCTTCACCGTGCCGGCGGAACTGCGGCCCCTGGCCTGGCAACACCAACGCGCGTTCTACGCCATCCTGTTCGACTGCGCCTGGGCCACCGTGAACACCTTCAGCCGCAACGACAAACACCTGCAAGCTTGCCCGGGCGCGGTGGCGGTGCTGCACACCCACTCCCGGCGGCTCGAATACCACCCCCATGTGCATCTGGCCATGCCGGCGGCGGCGCTGGATCAGGAACACAGGCGCTGGCGCACCAAGCCCCGGCGCAGGCGGAAGGGCAAGCCGGGCCAGGGTTACCTGTTCAACCAAGCCGCTCTGGCCAAGGTGTTTCGCGCCAAGCTTCTGGCCGCGCTGGCGGCCGAGGGGCTGAGCGTGCCCGTCGGCGTGACGGCGCAATGGGTGGTGGACTGCAAGGGCGTGGGCAATGGTGAGAAGGCTCTGGTCTATCTGGGCCGCTACCTGTATCGGGGGGTGATCCAGGAGAAGGACATCCTCGCCTGCGAGAACGGCCAGGTTCGCTTCCGTTATCGTGACAGCCAGACCGGCAAGCACACCGTGCGCACGGTGAGTGGGGCGGCCTTTCTGCACTTGGTTCTGCAACACGTGCTGCCCAAGGGGTTCCGGCGGGCGCGCAACTACGGTTTCCTGCACCCCAACAGCAAGACGCTGATCGCGTTGCTGCAGGTGCTGCTGAGGGTGATGCCGAGCCCGGCCTGGGTGAAACCGCGACCGCCGTGGACCTGCCCGTGTTGCGGGGCGCCGATGCGGGTGGTGCGCAGGCGCATGTCGCTGTCGGAGGGGATGCGAATACGTCCGACCGGGGTGGCCGGGGAGGTCACCCGCTAAGTCCGGACGACATCAGGCGACAACGCCAGGGGGTGCCCTTCGGCGCCAGGGCCGCGCTCGGCCGGAAAAAGGCCAAAAAGCGCAGATTTGCGCAGCAAAACCGCGAAAACGCGGGCCGTACTGTCGCAATGACAGGGTTACGTAGCAGGTCAAAGGGGCTTTCCGGTGCCGAAAGCCCAGATTCGCCAAGAACGGCGAGGAGATATTTCCAGAGGGTATGACTCGATCTGGCCGGGCTTGTCCAACAACCGGTTCAGATCGTGGCTCGCTTCGCGATCACGATCTAACCTTAATCGTTAGACGCGGAGTTTCCCAGACCGAAGTTCATAAAGTGCGCTCTTGGACAACCCGAGTTTCTCGTAGAACCTGGCGGCAACTGTTCCTTCGCGCACAATTAACGCCACATGTGAATCGCCGCCTTTTTTATCTACCACCTGCCTTACAAGATCACCGGCAATTCCTTTGCCACGGTATTGCTCGGAAACAAATAACTCTTGGATGAAAAAGATGGAACCGACCTGCCAAGGGTAACTGAAGCCAAACACAGCACCGACTATCTTGTCTTCATTTTCAGTGGCGACAAGGGCTCCATCAGCATCAATGCGAAAAAACGATTCAAGATATGCCGTGGCCCGGCTTTCTGGCCAACGCTCTTCATAGGGTGGCTCTGCATATATTTCCTGTAGAAGCGCCCCACATGGCTGTAGGTCCGTTTCGATGTATTGGCGGATGGTGATCATTGGACTGGGCTAGCGTCTAACGTGTAGGTGACCGGCCTCGCGCGGCCTTATCGCGCGAGGTCCAGCGACCGAAGGGAGCGAGGTCGACCGCAGGGTTAGAAGTCATGAGTTCTGAGTGTGAAAAGCCAAAGCACGCAGGCAATTGCTACCCCATGAACCAAAAACAAAACCTCGAAATATGGTGAGGACGGGTCGGAAATAATTTGCACAGGCGCGAGGCCTAGCAATAAGAACAAGATGAGCGACGCCATGAGCCCGAGAATTGCACCACCTAAGGCCGCCTGCCAAAGATGAAGCCAACGCCGCTTGATAAAAAATAGCAGGGCTGGCACACCGAATAACACCGTGATTGGATAGGCGAACAGAAGTGCAAATAGACCGGCCCAGATATTCCCGACGTGGATAGCGTGCAGGACTCCCGAGACCAGTGGGGAAACTAGAAATGCGACAACCATGCGGTGGCTCGGTGTCATGACTTCTAACGAATAGGCTCGTATCCCTCGCCCCCCGAAGGAGAAGCGGCGCGGAGGCCCATTGAGGCAAGCCGGGGGGCGAGGGATACGAGGTGTTGGACTGAAGCGCCGGGTTCAGGGAGCGTGCGTAT
>JBFLXA010000028.1:9777-11189 GCA_040757575.1 Pseudomonadota bacterium | reverse complement strand
AAAAAGCGCTCGGTGGGAGAATCATCCACCACCAGGACTCGCTTCACGGACATATCAATTTCCTCCGCACAATTCAGTGGTTCTGGCCGCGATGGCGGCGGACCGCATCCAGCAGGCCATCTTTGCTGAAGGGCTTGGTGAGGTACTCATCCGAGCCCACCAGCCGCCCCCGGGCCCGGTCGAACAAGCCATCCTTGCTGGACAGCATGATCACGGGGGTATCCCGGAAACGGGGGTTTTTCTTGATGAGGGCACAGGTCTGATAGCCATCCAGGCGGGGCATCATGATATCCACAAAGACCACTTCCGGATGATGGTCTGCAATCTTGGCCAGGGCATCAAAGCCATCCTCTGCCAGGATTACTTCACACCCGGCCTGCACGAGAAAAATCTCTGCACTGCGCCGGATGGTGTTGCTGTCGTCGATCACCATCACCTTGGCCCCCTTCAGGCTGTCGGGGCCAACTGTACTCGGGTTCGTTTCCACGCCTCCCTCCATTACTGCTCTCCTGTTTGCATCATTTGCCACGCTGCACGGCGTAACCCGCGGCCTTCCAGGCCGGCATACCGGTACGGAACCAATAAACCTTAGTGAAACCCCGCTTCGCCATGTAACGCGCCGCCTTGTAGCTGTACCAGCATTCTGCGCCGTTGCACTGGAAGATCATGGGGGCATTCTTGTCCTTGGGCAAACGATTCACATCGAAACGGTCCACGGAATCGTCGTAGTCCACTTCCTTGGGACTGTTCATCTGGTAGGTGACATTCACCGCCCCCGGAATATGGGCCTCCCGGTAATGGGTCTGGGGACGCACGTCGAACAGGGGCACCTTCTGGGCCATGAGGTTCTTGACCTGCTCGGCGGTGGCAATGGTGACGCCAGGCAGCACTTCCGGGGTGAAGAAGCCCCGGGTGGAGACGAATTCAAAGTCCGTCTCGGCAGCGGCGGTAAAGGCGCCGAAATGGAGTCGCCGCAGCTTGGCCACCAAGGCGGGGTCCATCCGAACAAAGGCATCCCGCACCTTTTCCTTCAGTCCACTATCCAGCTTGCTATTCACCGCCACCCCCGCAAGGGGGACCTTGGGCAGGGTTTTCACCACTTTGGCGCCCTCATGCCGGCGCACCCAGTCCTGGGCAGACTGGGATTTCATGGCCACCAGGTCCGCCTGACCAATCTCCATGGCATACAAAACCGCCCCATAGCGGTTCATGTACATGATCTGCCCGAAATAGCTGCTGGGAGACAAGCCCATGGCATTCATCTCACCCCGCACCATATAACTCACCAGGGATTCCCGATGGGGCAGGGCAATGCGTTTGCCCCGGGCGGTTTCCAGGGAGGTCACGCCGGAACCCTTGCCCGCCACCAGCACCACGCTGGTTTCCTCCTTGGTGCGGGCCACCGGGGAATA
>JBFLXA010000028.1:0-9677 GCA_040757575.1 Pseudomonadota bacterium | reverse complement strand
GGCTGGTCGATTTTGCCCCTACTTGCGACCCGAGCCAAGCCAGCCCGGTCCGGGTCCTTATGTTTTCCTCCCTGCAGGTTCCCAACATGTCCCCCACCCCTCCGCCCAAGGCTGCCATTCCCGCTGTTCTCGTCTTCGCCGGCACCGATCCCACCGGCGGCGCCGGCATGCAGGCGGACATCCTCACCCTGGCCAGCCTGGGCTGCCACCCCCTCACGGTGGTCACCGCCGTGACGGTACAGGACACCGTGGGCGTGGAAGACTACCTGCCCATGGATGCCGAATGGATTGCCGACCAGGCCCGGGGGGTACTGGAAGACATCCCCGTGGCCGCCATCAAGCTGGGCATGCTGGGCAGCACAGAAGCGGTGGCCGCCATTGCCGAAGTGGTCTCCGACTACCCGGACATCCCCCTGATCCTGGATCCGGTCCTGGCCTCCGGCCGGGGCGACAGCCTGGCCAATGAAGAACTCCTTGCCGCCCTGCGGGACCTGCTCCTGCCCCAGACCACCGTGGTCACCCCCAACAGTCTGGAAGCCCGACGCCTGGCGGAAACCGGCTGGGAGGGCGAGGGCGGCGACGAAGACGAAAGTCGCGACGACATACCGGGCGAGACGTACGCGGAGGGTGACGACGACAACGGGGACGACGAAGGCGAAACCCCCATGGCCTTGCAGGAATGCGCCCGCAGCATCCTGGAAATGGGCTGCGAATACGTGCTCATCACCGGCGCCCACGAACAGGGTCCCCAGGTCACCAACACCCTCTACAACACCCGGGGCGTGGTGCAGAAACTCCACTGGGACCGGCTGCCCGGCTCCTACCACGGTTCCGGCTGCACCCTGGCCTCCGCCGTGGCGGCCTATCTGGCCCAAGGCCTGGACGTGGCCGAAGCGGTCAAGGAAGCCCAGGAATACACCTACCAGACCTTGAAGAACGCCTTCCGGCCCGGCATGGGCCAGTTCATTCCGGATCGCCTGTTCTGGGCCCGTGACGACAATGAGGACTGACGCCCTGCGGGGCCTCTACGCCATCACCCCGGACTGGGCGGACACCCGGCGCCTGCTGGCCACCACCGAGGCTATCCTGGCCGCCGGCTGCCGGCTGCTGCAATACCGCAACAAGGCCACCAGCGACTGCCACCGCCAGGAGCAGGCCGTGGCCCTGCGGGGACTCACCCGGCGTTTCGATGCCCGACTGATCATCAACGACGACCCGGACCTGGCCCTGTTCTGCGAGGCCGACGGCGTCCACCTGGGGGAAGACGACGGCGAACTGGCCCAGGCCCGGGACCGGCTGGGTGCCAGCATGATCCTGGGGGCATCCTGCTACCAGAGCCCACAACTGGCCGAAAAGGCCGCCCGGGCCGGGGCGGACTACATTGCCTACGGCAGTTTCTTCCCCTCCTCAACCAAGCCCCAGGCCCGGCGGGCTGACGCTGCCCTGCTGGCGGCCGACCAACGCCCCCGGAACCTGCCGGTCTGCGCCATCGGCGGCATCACCCTGGACAACGCCCCCGGCCTGGTGGCCGCCGGGGCCGACATGGTGGCCGTCATCACCGCTCTTTATGACGCCCCGGACCCTGCCCAGGCGACCCGGGCCTTCACCGCGCTTTTCCAGTAATACATATACATATTGATAGAGGAAGCCTCCATGACCTCCCGCAACGACCAGCTCTTCGAACAATCCCAACAGCGCATTCCCGGCGGCGTGAACTCCCCCGTGCGGGCCTTCCGCTCCGTGGGCGGCACCCCCCGCTTCTTCGCCAAAGGGCTCGGGGCACGGGTATGGGACGCCGACGGCAAGGCCTACATCGACTATGTGGGCTCCTGGGGCCCCATGATCCTGGGCCACGCCGACCCGGACGTGGTCCGGGCCGTGCAGGACACAGCCGCCAACGGCCTGTCCTTCGGCGCCCCCACGGAGATGGAACTGGTGATGGCGGAACGCATCGAGGCCATCCTGCCCAGCATCGAAAAGGTCCGTCTGGTGTCCTCCGGCACCGAAGCCACCATGAGCGCCATCCGTCTGGCCCGGGGCTATACGGGGCGGGACCTGCTCATCAAGTTCGAAGGCTGCTACCACGGCCACGCCGACAGCCTGCTGGTGAAGGCCGGCTCCGGCCTGCTCACCTTCGGCAGCCCAAGCTCAGCCGGCGTGCCTGCCGACACCTCCAAGCACACCCTGGTGCTGGACTACAACGACATCGACCAGGTGAACCGGGTGTTCGCCGAGAAGGGCAGCGAGATCGCCTGTGTCATCGTCGAGGCCGTGGCCGGCAACATGAACCTCATCAAGCCCCGGCCCGGCTTCCTGGAAGCCCTGCGGGAAAACTGCACGAAGCACGGTGCCGTGCTCATCTTCGACGAAGTGATGACCGGCTTCCGGGTGGGCCTGCAAGGGGTGCAAGGCCTGTATGGCATCACCCCGGACCTCACCACCCTGGGCAAGGTCATCGGCGGCGGCCTGCCCGTGGGGGCCTTCGGGGGCAAGGCGGAAATCATGGACAAGCTGGCCCCCCTGGGTCCCGTCTACCAGGCCGGCACCCTGTCCGGCAACCCGGTGGCCGTGGCCGCCGGCCTGAAGACCCTGGAAAAGATCAGCGCCCCCGGCTTCTACGATGCCCTGGCCGCCCAGACCCGGCGCCTCACCGACGGCTTCAACGCCGCCGCCCGGGATGCCGGCATCCTGGCCTGCGCCGACAGCGTGGGCGGCATGTTCGGCATCTACTTCCGGGCCACCCCTCCCACCAGCTACGCCGAAGTCATGGCCAGCGACAAGGAGGCCTTCAACCGCTTCTTCCACCTCATGCTGCTGGAAGGCGTGTACCTAGCTCCCTCCGCCTTCGAAGCCGGCTTCGTCTCCGCCGCCCACTCTGACGAAGACATCGACGCCACCCTTGAAGCCGCCGCCAAGTGCCTGGCCCGGCTGGCGGGGTGATGAAGGCTTGCGGTATTTGCCAGCGTTGTCCCCCCACCCCCTGATCCCATGAACGACGAGCTCTCCCCTGAAGACAGCTTCCGCCTTCAGGTCCTGTTCTCCCAGGACCTGAAGGCCGTGCGGCTGGACGAAGGCACCATGACCCTCTACGCCCTCACCGCCACCGGCGAAGCCAGCATGCCCCTGGCGCCCAACTGCCGGGCGGACAAGTACGCCCGCCTGATCCGGGAGCAACTCTCCGGCCAGGCCCTGGGCTCACCCGGAGGCTACCCGGTGCATCTATCCCGCTGGACCCGCCACGGCCAGATGGAAGGCCTGAACCTGGGCAAACTGCTGCTCACCGGCGAACCCGAAGCCGTGGTGGCCGTGGTCCACTCCCCCGCCCTCACGGACGAACTGGCCCGCTACGCCTGGTGGACCCAGCCCACCATCGAAAACGCCCGCCTCATGCTGCGCCGGGAAGCCGTGGCCCGGGGCCCCATGGGCACTGTCCTGGCGGAATTCCTGGCGGAACACCTGCCCTTCCTGCAGGAAGACAATCTGGCAGTCATGGACACCGTGGCCGTGCTCATCTACTCCCGCGCCCTCAGCCCGGAAAAGCTGGAAGCCACCTGGAAGCGTGGCAAGCGGACCAACAGCCACTATGTCGCCTTCCTGGAACTAGCCGGCTGGGACGAGCCCTACCCGCTGCCCAGCCCCTTATCCCCCCACCCGGATCTGGCCCAGGCCGAAACAGCCCGGGACCAGGGTGTAAGCGGCGCGAGCGCCCTATGCCGCGCCTTCGGCGGCGAAGGCCAGGCCTTCCTGGCCGCCTGCGCGGAAATCCTGGACAGGCCTGAAACCCAGGAAGTCATCAGCCGCACACTGAACGCCATGGGCCGTTATTTCTCCGCCGGCATGGCCGCCCCTGCCCCCGAGCCCCCCCAGGACCACCCCCAGGCGGCGCGGCTCCAGGCCGCCATCCGCCTGGCCCAGGCCAACGAAGAACCCCTGCGGGACATATTCGCCCGCTCTACGGCCATCGGCTCCCTCATGCGGCGGAAGATCGAACCGGTCACTGCCCCCCTCCTGCAGGACATCCAGCTTTTGTTGGGCGAAAGCAAAACGGGCGCCCGCAGGCGCCCGTCGTTCAAGGCCCAGTAGTTCTAACTGGCCGTTATTTTGCCGGGGCCGGGGCGGGGGCCTGCTGGGGTTCAGCCAATGGCTTCATGAACATCTGCATGAAGACCGCCGGGTCCATGGGAACGGCGGCCGGCGCCTCCGCCGGGGCAGCGGGTTTCGCAGCGACAGCCTCCTGCGGCGCCATCATGGGCATCGGCATCAACATCATCCAGGGGGCGGCCTGACCCGCCGACTGGGGCTGCTGAGGCATGGGCGTGGCTGGTGCGTTGCTCCAGGGGTTGGTACCGGAACTGGGGGCGGGCGCAGATGCTGCGGGGGACAAACCCGGCACCATGCCTTGCAAGGGGTTCACACCGCCCATGCCCGGGAAGCCCTGGCCCACACCACCTGGGCCGCCATAGGGCATGGCAGGGGCGGAAGGCGTGCCGATCGTAGGCAGGGGCAAGGGTAGGGGCAAGGTCCCCTGGTTGGGGTTGAAAGGCATGCTGGGCATGGACGGCGAGAAGGCCGGCGGCGCCAGAGGGTTGGGCAAGCTCTGGCGCAGATAGGGGTTGCCGCCGAAGGGGCCGCCGCCGTACTGGTTGTAGTGGCCATAGGACATCATGTTGGGCGCCATCTGCATGGCTGGATACCCCATCTGTCCCACAGGGCCGCCCAGCAAGCCGGGGGCAAGGGGGGTGACGATGGGCGCCGCAATAAGGCCCAGGGAGGCCAGGGCGCTCAAGGTGTTCAGGGTATTCAGGTTGGCCAGGGGATTGCCCTGAGCGTTACCGAAGGAGGCGTTGAAGGGGTTGGCAAACGGATTGCCGAAAGGATTGCCATACCCGCCAGCCCCGCCCGTGCCGGGAAAAGGCATGGCGTAGCCGCCCATGGGGTTCACCATGGGATTAGCCATGGGCGCCAGCATGGCAAACGGGTTGGGCATGTTTTCCTGGGCGTGGGCAGAGCCTGCGGCCAGGGCAAGAACGAACGGTGCAAAACGTTTCATGATGTGCTCCGGTTCAAAATGGAAACGGGCCGGGGCCGGCCCATACATCAGGCCGGGACCCGGCCCGACAAATCACCCGTCACCCCCGCCAGGGCGGGCATTAACCCGCGCCGGGAGCAGACAAGGCTATTACAGATCGCCGTCAGCCGCGGCGCGCATGATGTTGTCCATCTTGTCGCGGATGTCGGTGGCGAACTTCATCAGTTCTGAAGGCGCGCCCATCTTGCCGGAGATGGAATCCAGCCAGGCGGTGTTCCAGTCCAGGGTCAGCACCCAGATGTTCTTCTTGTTGTCTTCCATGACGGCGATGCGGCAGGGCAGGAAGACGATGGATTCCGGGGCGTACTTCAGCACTTCCCGGCCGGCGGCGATATCGCAGTAGTGGAACACTTCCATGCGGGGAGCGGTGGTGTCACCCAGCACGGCCTGGATGTCCTTCCACATGGGGGAATGCCCCACCAGCTTGAAGTTGAGCGTGTTGGCGCGCAGCTTCATGGATTCCACCACATCGTCAAAGCTCAGGCCTTCCTTGGCCTTGTACTTCACCGTCATCAGGTTCATGACGTCCTTCACGTCCATGCGCGTGACCAAGTTCATCATGGGCATCATCTGCTTCATCAGCTTTTCTTTTTCTTCCGGCGGAATGATGCGGGACATTTCATAGGGCTCTACCCCCCGTCCACCCGGGCTCACGGGCAACACCATGGGGCCGGCGGAAACAGGCACATTGGACAGATAGGGGTTGGCCTGCTGGGCCAGGGCGGTTACGGGCAAGGCCAAAACGAGGGCCAGAACAGCGGCGATGGAACGCTTCATGTCTTTCTTCCTTCCGTCTTCAAAGTGCGAACTAGCAACGAGTTATTTTGGTGCAACGGTGGTCAGGCCCAGAATTTTCCAGTCCTGCATGCCGCCACGGTACCACTTGAGCTTATGGGCCGGATAGCCCAGGGACAACAACTGCTTGATATTAGTGGGGGATTGCCCACACCAGGGGCCATTGCAATAAAACACCAGGGTCTTGGCATTCTCGAAGTTCCACAGGCTGCCCAGGCGGGCCGCACCAAAACGGAACATCAGGATTTCCGCGATCTTCTCTGCATCAGTATGGCCCGGGTGGAGGTCCTGCCAGGGTAACACTACCGCACCGGGAATCACCCCGGAGCGCAGGGGCCAGTCCCCGTCCCGGGAGTCGATGAGCAGCACATCGCCGTCCTTGCCCAGGCGTTTCAGATAGGCCAGCACCTCCAGTTCCCCCAGAGTCTCCACTCCCGGCGCCAGGGTCATGGGCTGGATGCAAAAAGGCGGACAGGGGCGGGACGTGAGGGAATAGTCCGGATCCAGCATGTTGTCGGTATCCGGATTCCGCTCGATGCGCACCTTCTTGCCGTTATGCAGCACATCCACCCACTTCATGGTGTGGGTGATGCCCACCGCCTGTTCCGCCCGGGCAGGCACCAGTGCCGCCATCAAAGCCAGAGCCACGCCCAGCAGGGCGCCCAACACGCGCTTCATCCTCGTCTCCTCAGTCTTGTCCTGAAACCCTGACGGTCATCGTCGACCTGCTCAACAGCACCTGGAAACACCCTGAATCGTCGTCCCCGCACAGACGGGGGCCCAGCAGCTTAACGGTCTGGATTCCCGCCTACGCGGGAATGACGCCATTTCAGAGGCGCATATGCCACTGCCATCCTCGTAGGAACGGGCTTGCCCGCGATTGAATGGCTTGCCTGAAGGCGAATCGCGGGCAAGCCCGCTCCTACGGACACCTGCTCACCACCGTTCGCACTGCGCGTTTCCGGGTGACCGGACAACAGGACGCACGCCTTGACCACTATCCAGGATAGCCAGGCCCCACTCAATCCATGTATTCGAACACCTTCACCACCTTGGCCACTCCCTTTGTCTTGGCGGCCACTTCAGCGGCGGCATCGCCTTCTTCGCGCTTGACCAGGCCCATGAGGAACACCGTGCCCGCCTCGGTGACCACCTTGACGTGGTTGCCGCTGAAACGCTTGTCCTCAAACAAGCGGGTCTTCACCTTGGCCGTCAGGTAGGTGTCGTTGCTGCGGGCGGCAAAGGTGCTGGTACCAGCGATCAGCAACTCGTTCTGCACCTCTTTCACATTGGGCACCGCCTGGGCGATGTCACGCACCTTGGACCGCAACTCGTCGTTGGGCACCTCGCCAGTCAGCAGCACACGGCGGTTGAAGCTGGTGACGTTCACGTGGGCTTCCTTGCCAAAGGACTCCCGGATACGGCTGGCCGCCTTCAGCTCGATCTCCTCGTCCATCAGGTAAGTGCCGCTGGTGCGCCGGTCATCCAACATCATGGCACCCGCCCCCACGCCCACCGCCACCGCCGGCACGCAACCGGTCAACTGGGTGGCGCCAGCGCCCAACAGGGCTGCCAGCAAGGCTGTGCGCAACAGAATTCGGTTCATTTCAAGCTCCTAACAAAAAGTAATCAATGCCATCGCACAGACAATGGATGACAACAAACTGGGCCTCCACCACCCGGGGCGCCGACAACACCGGCACGCAGATCAGCACATCCTGATCCGTCAGGCACTCCGCCAGGCTGCCACCTTCGCCCCCGCACAGGGCCACCACCCGCAATTCCCGCTCCTGGGCCACCCGCACAGCCGCCTTCACACCATCCGGCTCGCCAAACATGGACACCACCACCAGCACATCCCCTGGCTGGCCCAGGGCCGCCACCTGGCGGGCAAAGCCCCCCACCGGGTCCGTATCGTCCATCATGGCCGCCCCGTCCCGGGACAAGGCCAGCGCCGCCAGCCCCAGCCGGTCCCGCTCGAAACGGTGGGCAAGAATGGCCGCCATATGGCTGGCAGCCAGGCCCGAAGCGCCCTGGCCACAAACAAGAATCTTCCCCTCCGACATCAAACAGGCCGTCAAGGTTTCCACCGCCTGCTCGATGGGCTCTTCCAGGCAGGACAAACCCTCCTGAAGGGTCTGGATGCTGGCGATGAACTGGTCCTGGATACGAAGGGAGATAGACATGAAAACCCGCGCGAAAGTGCGGGGGATTATAGCCCTAGGCGCCAAACGCCCCCTTCAGCCACTCCAGCCGCCCCCCCTGCACCAGCACCGCATCAAACCGGCAGGGCACATCCCCGCCCCGGGCCAGCAGATAATGCCGCGCCGCCAGAACCACCCGGGCCTGCTTGGCCGCCGTAATGCTCGCCGCCGCCCCGCCAAAGGCCATCCCCTCCCGGGCCCGCACCTCCACAAACACCAGAGTGGCCCCCTCCCGCATCACCAGATCGATCTCCCCCCCTTTGCAACGCCAGTTGCGCGCCTCCAGCCGCAACCCCCGGCCCAGCAAGAACGCCTCCGCCGCCCGCTCTGCGGCCTGGCCCTTTTCTGTGGTCCTCATACGGCATCCAGCGGGCTGACCACCCCCCGCCCGCCCTTGTTCAACACGTGGGTATAAATCATGGTGGTGGACACATCCGAATGGCCCAGCAGCTCCTGGACGGTGCGGATGTCGTAGCCGCCCTCCAGCAAATGCGTGGCGAAGGAATGGCGCAGGGTGTGGGGCGTAACGGGTTTCACGATCCCCGCCCTGGATGCCGCATGCTTTACCGCCCGCTGCACCCGCCTGTCTTCCACATGATGACGCCGTGTCACACCAGAACGCGGGTCCACGGACAAGCCCGACGCTGGAAAAACATACTGCCAGCCCCAGGTTCTGGGCGCATTTGGGTACTTCGCCGCCAACGCATTCGGCAACCAGACCTCTCCATAACCCGCCGCCAGATCCGCCTCGTGCTGCGCCTTCACCCACTTCAGATGGGCCTGCAACCGCACCGCCAGACTCGACGGCAACATGGTGACCCGATCCTTATTGCCCTTGCCCTCCCGCACCAGGATTTCATTCCGGCCGAAATCCACATCCTTCACCCGTAAGCGCAGACACTCCAACAAACGCATGCCTGTGCCGTAAAGCAAACGCACAATCAAATCCATGTCAGGCTCGTCCAGGGAAGCCAACAGCACCCGCGCTTCTTCGCGCGTCAAAACCGTAGGCAAACGCGCTGCCTTCTTGGCCCGGGTGACCTCGGTCAGCCAGGGCAAATCTATCCCCAGCACCTCCCTATAAAGGAACAGCAAGGCCGACAAGGCCTGGTTCTGAGTAGAAGCCGCCACATTGCGATTCACCGCCAGGGAAGACAGAAACGCCTCCACTGCCTGCTTGCCCAACTCGGCCGGGTGGCGCTTACCATGGAAGTAGATGTATTGTTTCACCCAAAGTACATAAGCCTGCTCGGTCCGCAAACTGTAGTGCTTGAAACGGATACGATCGCGCAGTTGTTCAAGCAGTCTTGGAGACGAAGCCGTCCCGGTGTCAGACGAAGACATCCTAAGGTACCTCCCAGATTATTGGACATTGTGGTGTTTATAAATCAGGAGGTTAGCACATGCGCCCAGATTATCCGTCATGTCGGATATCCCAGATACGCCGACAACTGTCGGCTACATTACGTTGAACTAAACCGCCTGCCGGCGGTGGGATGTGTCGTGGGATAGGCGGGGCTTGGGCGAGCTGTTTGGCGTGAATTGAGGGCGGCCGCGACCTACCCTCGAAGGGTCATCAACCCGACGAG
>JBFLXA010000027.1:0-11550 GCA_040757575.1 Pseudomonadota bacterium | reverse complement strand
AAGGTCGAGAAGGTGGAAAAAGCCGAGAAAGTGGAACGCCCAGAGCGTAGGGAGCGCAGAGATTGAACGTGTACAGAAGGGGCGTGAGCGCCCTGTGTCTCACATTGGGTTTTTCGGGCCTCGCGGGTGCTGAAAGCCAGGTATCCGTGACCACGGGGCTGGATTACAGCAGCGGCCAATACGGTACGGACCGCACCACAGAGATCTGGTATCTGCCCGTGATCGGCAAGCTGGAGACTGGTGACTGGCAGTTCAAACTTGTGGTGCCTTACCTGCGCATGCGCTCTCCTTCGGGGGGCGTGATCGTGGGCTACGACGGCAACGGCACCCCCATCCGTTCGGGTGCCGGTGCGCCGGTGACAGTCAGTGGCCTGGGGGATGTAGTGGCATCGGCCACCTATGCCCTGGTCTCGTCCCCCCGTTACATGCTGGATGTGACCACCAAGCTCAAGGTAGGCACGGCCAGCAGGGACAAGGGCCTGGGCACGGGTGAAAATGATCTGGGGCTGGTGCTTGATGCCTACTTTCCCATGGAAGCGTTGACGCCCTTTATCAGCGTGGGCTACAGGAAGCCGGGGGACCCGCCGGGCCAGAAAATTCACAATACCCGCCAGGCAGAAATCGGCCTGGCCTACAAGCTCTCTCCCTCCTGGAGTGCCGGAATCATGTACGACTGGCGTTCAGCCTCCTCATCTGCAGGCAGTGCCCAGCGGGACATCTCGGCCTATGGGGTATACAAGCTCGCGCCCGCTTGGAAGCTGCAAGCCTATGTTTCCCACGGTTTTTCCGAGGCCAGTGCAGACTGGGGTGGCGGCATGATGCTGACCCATGGTTTTTGACCCGGATCGAAGCAGCTTCCGGGCCTCTATGTGCCGACAACGCATCTAATGAAACAATTGAAACGGGAAAATAGTCAGCTGCACCCGGAAGATGACGTTTAATTCAATCCATTTCAGCCTTGCCCTTGCCATGATTTCAAACCCCCAAACCCCGCCTCGCCGCCAGACCGGCTTCACCCTCCTGGAGCTGCTGGTGGTGCTTGTCATCATCGGCCTGCTGGTGGGCTATGTGGCGCCCCGGTTCTTCTCCCAGGTGGGCAAGTCCGAGGTGAAGGTGGCCCGGGCCCAGATCAAGGCCCTGGAAGACGCCCTGGACCAGTACCGCCTGGACGTGGGCCGTTACCCCACTACGGAACAAGGCCTGGCGGCCCTGAATGCGCAGCCTGCCGGCGAGGCCCGCTGGCAGGGCCCCTACCTGCGCAAGGCGGTGCCGGCCGACCCCTGGGGCAACGCCTACGTCTATCAGGCCCCCGGCAGCCGGGGGGAATACGACCTCACCTCCCTGGGCAAGGACGGCCAGCCCGGCGGCAGCGGCGAGGCGGCCGATATCTACAACGCGCAATGACGGGCGCCTGATCGCCGTGATGTACGAGATTCGCGCCCTGGGCGGCAGCGGCCGGTGCAGCCTGACCCTGGATGCGGTGGATGAAGCCGCCGCCCGGGCCCAGGCCCGCAGCCAGGGCTACCAGGTGCTGGCGGTGCGTCCGGCCGGGGCAAGCCGGCGCCTGGGGCGCAGCCAGGGCTTTCCCCTGGTGCTGTTCACCCGGGAACTCATGGCCCTGCTGGCCAGCGGCCTGCCTTTGACGGAATCCCTGGAAACCCTGGCCGAAAAGGAAACCCGGTCCGAGAACAAGGAAATGCTCAACCGGGTGATCCGCCACCTCTACGAGGGCGAACGCTTCTCCGCCGCCATCGCCCACGTGCCCGCCGCCTTTCCGCCCCTGTATGTCTCCGTGGTGCAGGCGGCGGAGCGCACCAGCGACCTGTCGGAAGCCCTGGGCCGTTACGTGGCCTACCAGGAACAGGTGGACGGGGTGAAGAAGAAGGTGGTGGCTGCCGCCGTCTATCCGGCCCTGCTGCTGGTGGCCGGAGGGCTGGTGGCCCTGTTCCTGCTGGGCTACGTCACCCCCCGGTTTGCCGGCGTCTACGAAGGCAACCTGGAACAACTGCCCTGGGCCTCCCGCCTGCTCATGGACTGGGGCGGCATGATCCAGGACCACGGCCTGGCCGCCCTGGTGGTGCTGGTGGCGGGCCTGGCCCTGGCCGTCTGGGGCCTGGGCCGGCCCGCTGCCCGTGCCTGGCTGTCCCGCCAGGTGTGGCGCATGCCCGGCCTGGGGGAGCGGCTGCGGGTGTTCCACCTCACCCGCTTCTACCGCACCGTAGGCATGCTGCTCAGCGGCGGCATTCCCGCCGTGGCGGCCCTGGCCATGGCGGAAGGCCTGCTGCACCCGGAACTGCGGGTGCGCCTGCAAGGGGCGGCCCGGCTCATCAAGGAAGGCCGGCCCATCTCCAGCGCCATGGAAGCCCGGGGCCTGTCCACCCCGGTGGCCTCCCGACTGCTGCGGGTGGGGGAAAAATCCGGCCGCATGGGGGAAATGATGGAATCCATCGCCCGTTTCCACGACGAGGAACTGGCCCGTTTCGTGGACTGGTTCACCCGGCTGGTGGAGCCGGTGCTCATGGCCCTCATCGGCCTGGTCATTGGCGTCATCGTCGTGCTGCTGTACCTGCCCATCTTTGATCTGGCCGGGAGCCTGGAATGAGCGCCACCCCTAACGCCCCATCCCGCATCGACGCCGCCACTGTGCAGAAGGCCCGCACCGAGGCCCCGGCCCGGGGCATCAGCACCCTGGTGGCCCTGGCGGAAAACCTGGGCCTGGAGGGAGACGTCTTCCTGGCGGAACTGTCCCGGGCCTTCGCCTACCCCGCCCTCACCATGGACCAGTTGCGGGACATGCGTCCCGCCTTCGAGCTCATCCCCTTCAACCAGGCCCTGTCTCGGGAATGCGTGGCCTGCCGGGACGACCGGGATCAGCTCTGGTTCGTGTTCGCCGACCCCCTCAACCCGGCCCTGGTGGAATGGGCGGAACACCGTATTCCCCAGGCCTTTTTCCCGGCACTGGCCCAGCGGGACGACATCCTGGCCTGGCTGCACCGGCTGGAAATCAACCTCAAGGCCATGGACGGGGTCATCGACGATGCCGCCCAGGCCGGCGGCAACGAAGCGGTGGAGGAAATCTCCCTCCAGGCCATCGGCGCCGACGCCTCGCCGGTGGTCAAGCTCACCCATTCCACCCTCTACGACGCCCTGGCCACGGGCGCGTCCGACATCCACCTGGAAAACGACGCCAAGGGCCTGGTGATCAAGTACCGCCTGGACGGGGTGCTCACCCAGATCGCCCAGACCCCGGGCCGGGAAATGGCGGAGCAGGTGGTGTCCCGCATCAAGGTCATGGCTGAACTGGATATCGCCGAGCGGCGGGTGCCCCAGGACGGCCGCTTCAAGGTGCGCATGCGGGGCCGGGAGATCGACCTGCGGGTGTCCATCATGCCCGGGGTGTACGGCGAAGACGCGGTGCTGCGGGTGCTGGACCGGCAGCAACTGGCGGACGAGATGAAGGTCATCACCCTGGAACGCCTGGGGCTGGACACCGACAACATGGCCCGCCTGCGCCGCCTGGCCCGGGAGCCCTACGGCATGGTGCTGGTCACCGGCCCCACGGGTTCCGGCAAGACCACCACCCTCTACGCCGCCCTGTCGGAGATCAACACCGGCCAGGACAAGATCATCACCATCGAAGACCCGGTGGAATACCAGCTGCCCGGCGTGTTGCAGATCCCCGTCAACGAAAAGAAGGGCCTCACCTTCGCCCGGGGCCTCAGGTCCATCCTGCGCCACGACCCGGACAAGATCATGGTGGGCGAGATCCGGGACGGAGAAACCGCCCAGATCGCCGTCCAGTCGGCACTCACCGGCCACCTGGTGTTCACCACCGTCCACGCCAACAACGTGTTCGACGTCATCGGCCGCATGATGCACATGGGCCTGGACCCCTACAGCTTCGTCTCTGCCCTGAACGGGGTGCTGGCCCAGCGCCTGGTGCGCATGAACTGCCCCCACTGCGCCGAACCCTACGCCCCCGACCCGCAACTGCTGGCGGATTCCCGCATCCCCGACCCGGAAAACTACGACTTCCGGGCCGGCAAGGGCTGCGGCCACTGCCGGGGCACCGGCTACAAGGGCCGCCGGGCCATTGCCGAAATGCTGCTGCTCAACGACGAAATCCGGGAACTCATCATCGCCCGGGCCCCCATCCGCGCCCTGAAGGAAGCCGCCTTCCGTTCCGGCGTGCGCACCCTGCGCCAAGTGGCCCTGGACCGGGTGCGGCTGGGCGAAACCACCCTGGAAGAAGTGAATCGTGTCACTTTTGTCGAGTGATGCCGCCCTGCTCCTGCCGGGCCGCGCCCTGTTGCGCAGCGGCGGCAAGCCCCTGGCCGCCCGCCAGGGCGAAGGCTGGGAAGGCGCCCTGGTCAGCCTGGAAGCGGTCCTGGCCCAGGCGGGCAAGCCCGGCCGGCTGCGGGTCTACCTGTCCCATCACTTTGCCTCCCTGCACCTGCTGCCGCCCCCGTCGGTGCGGCTGTCCGCAGAAGAAATGGCCGGCTGGCTGCAGGAACACCTGGTGCGGGACTACGGCACCGAGGCAGACGCCTGGCGTCTGGCCTGGCAGGACGCGGCCCCGGGCCGGCCCGTGCCCGTGACCGCCATGCCCCAGGCCCAATACGACGCCCTGCACGCCTGTCTGGCAGATGCCGGCGCCCGCCTGGCCCTGCTGGCCCCCTGGTTCCTGCCCGCCTGGGCCCGCCATGGCCGGGCTGCGGCCCCCGCCGGCGGCAAGGGCTGGCTGGTCCTGGCCGAACCCGGCCGCCTGGCCCTGGCGTGCATGGAACGGGGGCGCCTGCATCACCTTTCCCTGGCCCGCCTGGACGACAGCGCCCCGGCCCCGGACCAGATCGGCGCCGCCGTGGCCCGCCAGGCCCTGTTGCTGGGGATGGAATCTCCCGCCCGCATCGCCGTCCTGGCCCCGGACCAGACCCTGGAAGCCGGCCGCCCCGGCGCTGCCCTGGCGATCCACCCCCTGGCCGGCGGCATCGGCTGGGAAGGGGTGCTGCCATGAAGCTGCGTCTGGATCTGGCCCATCCCCGTCCCCGGCCGTCCCGGCTGGGCTGGTTGTTGCTGGCCCTGGGGGTGATGGCTGCCCTGTGGGCCGGGGTGCGCTACCAGGGCCAGGCCAGCCGTCTGGCTGCCGCTGAAACCGCCCTGGCCAGCCTGGCCCCTGCCCGCCCGGCCCCTGCCCGCCCGGCCCCTCGCCCGGCAAAGCCCGGCCGGGAAGCCCCCTCCGCCCTCACCGCCAGCGGCCAGCAGGCCTTGCAGGCAGACTGGGAGCGCCTGCTCATCCGCCTGGAAACCAGCCGTCCCAAGAGCATCGCCCTGCTGGCCCTGGAAGCCGACGCCGCCCAGGGAGGGCGCCTGCGTCTGGAGGGCCAGGCCCGGGACCTGGATGCCATGCTGGTCTACCTTCAGGCCCTGGAGGCCGCCGGCCTGGAGCAGGTGCGTCTGCAAAGCCACGTGGCGGAAGCCTGGGAGGGCTACGAGAGCATCCGCTTCTCCGCCACCGCCGCCTGGGGGGGCGCACCGCTCCCGGCCGGCCAGGCAGGCGCCGCCTTGGAACCCTCTCCCGCTGACGGAGCCCGGCCATGACGACGGCCAGCCCCATGCCCGCCGGCAAGCCGGCCTCCTCCCGCCTGCAGGACTGGCTGGCCTGGGGCGCGGCCCGTCTGGGCTGGCCCGGCCTGCTGGGCCTGGGCTTGCTGGCTGCCAGCCTGGCCCTCTGCCTGCTGGCGGTGAAACCCATGGAAACCCGGGCCCAGGCCCTGGAAACCCGGGCCCAGGATCAGGTTCGCCAGCAGGCCCTGAAGCCCGACATCCATACCGCCCCGGTGCAGGACTGGCGCAGCAACCTGCCCGCCGACCGCCAGGCCTATGCCCGCCTGGCCCGCCTGTTCGAGGCAGCAGAAACCGCCGGCCTGGCCCTGGATGAAGGCAACTACCGTACCCAGACGGAAACCCGTTCCGGCCTGGTGCGGCGGGTGGTGATCCTGCCCGTGGCCGGTACCTACCCGGCCCTGCGCAGTTTTATGGCCGAGGCCCTGAACCAGGATGCCGCCCTGGCCCTGGAAGGCCTGCGCATGTCCCGGGAAACCCTGGAAACCCCGGACCTGGAAGCCGAACTGCGCCTTGCCTATTACCTGGAGGCCCGGCCATGAGCGCTGCCTTCTCTCCCCGCCAGTGGGCCCTGGCTGCCCTGTTGCTGGCTACTTTGGCGGCGGCCTTCTGGCCCATGGAAGAGGCTGGGCTGGATGAGGCCGATGACGTGGTGGCGGTGGTGGATGTGGCGGAGCGGCGGGGGCAGGGGAGGGTGGGTTGTCCTGAGGGGGGATGTGATGGAGACGTTGCTCCCTCACCCCGGCCCTCTCCCGGGGGGAGAGGGAGTGAAGAGGCCCGCTTCGCCGTGGCACTGACTGGCGACCTGTTCCCTGCCCAGAGTTTCCGTCCGCCGCCGCCCCCGCCGCCGCCGCCGCAACCCGCACTGCCGCCGCCCCCCCCCATGGCGCCGCCCTTGCCTTTCACTTTCGTGGGGGCCTGGCAGGAAGAGGGCAAGGAGGCCGTGTTCCTGGAGCGGGGCCCCCTGCTGCTGACCGTACGGGTGGGGGAAACCCTCCCCGGGGGCTGGCGGCTGGACAGATTTGAGCCCGACGGCCTCACCTTCACCTATGTTTCCCTGAATCAACAAAGAACCCTGAGGATTGCGCCATGAAGACCGCGCTGACCCTGACCGCCGCCCTGTTTCTCCTGACCGCTTGCGCCAGCGACCGGGCCTACCGGGAAGGCGAACGGCTCATGGCCGAAGGCCGTACCGAAGAAGGCCTGGCCCGGCTGGAAGAAGCCCTGCGGGAGAAGCCCGACAACGCCCAGATCCGCTCTGCCTACCTGCGCAGCCGGGAAGCCCGCCAGCGCCAGCACATGGACCAGGCCGAAGCCGCATTCAAGGCGGGCCAGCTGGATGACGCCCGTCTGGCCTACCAGGCGGTGCTGAAGATGCACCCGGAAAACCCCCGGGCCCTGGAAGGCCTGGTGGCCATTGAAACCCAGCGCCGCAACCAGGGCCTGGTCCAGGAAGCCGAAGAAGCCCTGAAAAAGGGCGAACTGGAAACTGCCCGACTCAAGGCCCGCATGGTGCTGGCCCAGGAACCCCGCCAGGCCCGGGCCGTGGCCCTGCTGAAGGAAATCGACACCAAGGCCGGCAAGCCGCAAGGGGCCAAAACCCTGGAGCTGGACCCCCGTTTCCGCCGCACCATCAGCCTGGAATTCCGGGACGCCCCCCTGCGCAGCGTCATCGAAGCCATCTCCCGCCAGTCCGGCCTCAACTTCGTGCTGGACAAGGACATCCGCACCGATGCCCGGGCCACCGTCTACGCCCGGGAAACCGGCCTGATGGACGCCGTGGACATGGTCCTGGCCACCAACCAGCTGGACCGCAAGGTGGTCTCCCCTAACACCCTGGTCGTCTACCCCAACCAGCCCGCCAAGCAGCGGGAATACCAGGAACTGGTGGTGAAAAGCTTCTTCCTCGGCAACGCCGACGCCAAGACCACCCTCAACATGGTGAAGACCCTGGCCCGCAGCCGGGACGTGTTCATCGACGAAAAGCTCAACCTGCTGGTGGTGCGGGACACCCCCGAGGCCGTGCGCCTGATCGAAAAGCTGGTGGCGGTACAGGACCGGCCCGACGCGGAAGTGATGCTGGAAGTGGAAATCCTGGAAGTGAAGCGCAGCCGCCTGCAGGACCTGGGGGTGCAGTGGCCGACCCAGTTTTCTGTGCTGAGCATCGCGGATATCAAAACCGTCACTAACAACAATGGTGTAACGGTGGATACCACCTCTCAGGTATCCCAGGCCCTGACCGTGGACATGCTCAAGAACCTCAACAGCCAGAAGATCGGCGTCAGCCCCAACCCGGGCGTGGTGGCCAAGAAGGACGCCTCCGACGTCAACATCCTCGCCAACCCCCGCATCCGGGTGAAGAACAAGGAAAAGGCCAAGATCCACATTGGCGACAAGGTGCCCGTCATCACCACCAACACCACCTCCACCGGCGTGGTGTCCGAATCCGTCGCCTACCTGGACGTGGGCCTGAAGCTGGACGTGGAACCCCTGGTGCACCTGGACAGCGACGTGGACATCAAGGTGGCCCTGGAAGTCTCCAACATCGTGCAGCAGATCAAGAGCAGCACCGGCACCCTCACGTACCAGATCGGCAGCCGCAACGCCAACACCGTGCTGCGCCTGAAAGACGGCGAAACCCAGGTGCTGGCCGGCCTGATAGCCGACGAAGACCGCAAGGGCGCCAACAAGGTGCCCGGCTTCGGCGACCTGCCCCTGCTGGGCCGCCTGTTTGCCAGCCGCCGGGACGAGCTTTCCAAGACCGAGATCGTGCTGCTCATCACCCCCCGGGTGGTGCGCAACCTGGAACGGCCCGACCTGGCCCAGGCCGAATTCTTCGCCGGCACCGAAGCCAGCGTCTCCGACCAGCCCATGGGCATCCGTTCCAGCAACACCGTCACCGGCGGCCGGGGCAGTGCGGGCGGCATGGGCTTCCGGCCCCAGCGGCCGCCAATAGGTCTGCCCCGGCCGGCCCCGGCGCCGGGCGCCCCGGTGGCAGACCCCGACTCCGCAGCAGAAGTCCCTCCTGAAGTGATGCAGGGCCTGGACCAGGCCCAGGTGCCCCCCGCCCCCTGACCATGCGGCGCAGCCAGGGCGGGTTCACCCTCATCGAGCTGGTGGTGGCCGTGGCCATCGTCGGCGTGCTGGCCATGCTGGCCCTGCCCCTGGTGGACCGGGGCATCCAGCGCCAGAAAGAAGCCGAACTGCGCACCGCCCTGCGCCAGATCCGCACCGCCATCGACGCCTACCACCAGGCCGTGGTGGACAAGAAGATCGAAGCCCCCGCCGACGCCAGCGGCTACCCCCCGGACCTGGAAAGCCTGGTCATGGGCGTCAAGGACATCACCACCCCCGACGGCCGCAAAATCTACTTCCTGCGCCGCCTGCCCAAAGACCCCTTCGCCCCTCCGGAAGACAGCCCCGCCGAAAGCTGGGGCAAGCGCAGCTACGCCAGCCCCCCGGACGAACCCGCCGAAGGGGAAGACGTGTTCGACATATACAGCCGTTCTGAAGCCCCCGGCCTCAACGGCGTGCCCTACCGGGAATGGTGACCATGGCCCAGCGACACCCCCCCCGGGGCTTCACCCTCATCGAACTGCTGGTGGTGCTCTCCATCATCGCCCTGCTGCTCACCCTGGCCGCCCCCCGCTACTTTCAGCACGTAGACCGCAGCAAGGAAGCCGTGCTCAAGGAAAACCTGGCCACCGTGCGGGACGCCATAGACCAGTACCACGCCGACACCGGCCAATGGCCCGCCGACCTCACCACCCTGGTAGACCGCCGCTACCTGCGCGCCGCCCCCACCGACCCCATTACCGACAGCCGGGACACCTGGCAGGAAATCCCCGCCCAGGATGGAGAAACCGGCATCCAGGACATCCGCAGCGGCGCCGAGGGCACCGCCCTGGACGGCAGCGCCTATGCCGACTGGTAACCCCCCAACCGTCTCGCCCCCCACGTCATTCCCGCGCAGGCGGGAATCCAGCTCCCACCAGTCCGGCTTTACCCTCCTTGCAGTCCTCTTCCTGGTCGCCGCCCTGGGCATAGGCCTGGCCGCCCTGGGCACCCTCTGGGACACCGCCAGCCGCCGGGAAAAAGAAACCCAACTCCTCTTCGTGGGCGACCAATACCGCCGCGCCATCGCCGCCTACTACCAGGCCAGCCCCGGCGGCCAAAAACGCTACCCCCCCACCCTGCAAGACCTGGTCAAGGACAACCGCTTCCCCCAGACAAAACGCCACCTCCGCCGCCTCTACCCGGACCCTCTCACCGGCAAACCAGACTGGGGCCTGGTCATGAAAGAAGGCGGCATCGCCGGCATACACAGCCTATCCCCCCAGGAACCCCTCAAAAAAGCCCACTTCACCCAGCCCAACCAGGCCTTCGAAGGCGCCAAAAGCTACACAGACTGGCAATTCATAGCCCAACCCGACCCCACCCCCCCAAACTAGTACCCTCTCCCACCGGGAGAGGGCAGGGTGAGGGAGCCCGCCATGACACCCCACCCAGGCCAACCAACACGCCTCCCCCACAAACCCCTTGGCCCCACCCCAAAAGCAATGCCAGAATCCAGGCAAAACAACGACAGGGCACCCGCAGGCGCCCACCCATCTCGCCCAGGCGGGAATCCAGGACGATGAATTTGCTAACCCCCCCGTGTGGGGGCTAAGTGACAGCTTTGGAGGGGGGTATGAACAGCAAGGAGGCTTCACTTGGTGGGATATGAAGAATCTGTGTAGCACGTAGAAGGCAATAACCGTGTAGCACCGTTATACGAGAATCTGTTTAATCAACGGTTAAGCATCAAGGAGTCCACGTGTCGACCCAAAGCAGATCAGAACATATTCTGGAACTTGCTCGTGAGCTTCTCGATGACATTGAACTGAGCAGGACGAGCGCAGAAAGTCTTGTCTTAAAGGCTTCACGCCTCGCCAGATGGGTGGGTTCTGATGAAATTCGCTACTGGCTAAAGTTGGAAATGGGTGGATACAACAGCTCCAACGAAATATCACGAAAATACATGACTATCACCGGGCGATGGACTGACATAGACAAAGATCTTGGTTACTGGGGACCTCTTGCGCAACAAGAGGCATCGATAGCCGCTGAGAAAGCAAAGTTATCCGCATTAAGGACTCCCGATTCGAGTGGGGAGTGGGCCTCTGTTGCCATTGCAAATGTCACCAATGCAATGAACCAAACTGCAGGCAGCATATCCAGACTGAGTGCGATAAAAAGCAGAGTCCTTGCGCAGTTACACGCATTTGTGAGCGAAGTTTATTACGAGAAGGAATTTGACAGCCTTTCAGAGTCTATTTTTGAAAGGTATAAAAGTTCGGTCGATACTCTAATTGCTGATAGCTGCGGAGAAGTTCTTGAAAAAATTCCATCTGTGATGAGCAGATTGTCTGAGGGGGACGAAGAGTCAATTAGCCAAGCCTTGGTAACTTGCAGAAGAATAATTGAAGCATTCGCTGATTCAATATTCCCACCTTGTGATCAGACGATAGAAATCGGTGGAAACACTCTCAAGCTGGACGCAAGTAAACATCAAAACAGAATTAACGCATACGTTCATCACCACGTGCAAAGCCAGTCTCGAAAACAAAAGATTCGTCAGAATCTAGCCAATTTATTTGATCGTGTTTCTACGGGTGTACACAACGATGTAACCGCAGAAGAAGCTAATTCGCTATTTTTGAACGTGTATCTATTCCTTGGCGAAATATTGCACATTAAAAAAGATGCTTAACAAATCATTCAACCGGACCCGCTTCCAGCGGGCCGGTTAATTTAAACGTAATATATGGACTCCCCCTTTGCGCAAGGACGAGTTATTTCAGGAAACTGGCAAGGCTGCACAAATATATCCGGCCTGTAATGGGCGCAATGCCCTGGCCCTGATGACATCCGCGCACGGGGGCCTCA
>JBFLXA010000026.1:0-18534 GCA_040757575.1 Pseudomonadota bacterium | reverse complement strand
GCTTGGCTTATTTCGATGTGGATAGCATCGCCAAAGGCAAGCACGTCGTCTTGTCCTCCAAACCCTTCGGCTATTGGGTCTCTTCCCCTGATATCACCAAGGCCGGATGGACTGACTTCCGCGTAGGCACAACACTGGTCACACTGACCGACGGCCCCAGCAACACCTTGCTGCCAGGTAAGAACGTAGTTGCGTTTGAGAAGCTCGCTTCCGGTGTTCTACGCTGGCATATGCAGGGCACCACTGATACATCAGGCCAAGTGAGGATGGACTTACCAGGCTTAGGCAATGGCGCGGCGTACGTACTACTTGTTAGTAACCCATATGGCGAGGGGGCGGATTACTACAGCACGCTATTCCGTTGGAAAGGTGCATTCGCCTTTGTATTGGTGCCGGGGAAATCCAACGTACCCGATCAGTCTCCCCCCACGGTAGCCATTGTCCACCCCACGATGGGGTCCCAGGTAGCTGTGGGTGGTTTCCGTCTGTATGGATCTGTAGCCGATGACGTAAGACTGTCATCGGTTTCTGTGACTCTGGCACTTCCATCAGGTGTCACTATGGAACTGCCGGCCAGTTACGGCACGGACACACAAATGTGGTCTGTGGATACCGGCACCCTGCCGGATGGCGTGCCCGGCACCCTGGGTGTAACCGTGCGGGCAGTGGATTCCAGCTTCAACGTGGCCGAGGCCCGGGTGGATCTGACCCTGGCCAATGACACGACCGCACCGGTGTTGACGGTGGCTTCTCATGCCTCGGGGGCCAAGGTGCCCACGGGGGCATTCCTGGTGAGCGGCACCCTGGCGGATGACAGCCTGGGCGCCAGCCTGACGGCCCGCATCAGTGGCGGCGGCCTGACCAGCGCGGAAACCCGGGCAGTGGAAGTGGCTCCGGGCAGCGGCCGCTGGGCGGTGCTGGTGGCGCCGGATACGGTCTTTACCACGCCCCCCATCAGCCTGACCCTGACGGCGACAGACGGGGCGGGTAATACAACGGCCAAGACCTTGAGCCTGACGCCTGATGGGGTGTTTGCCCAGGCCTGGCACGTGCTGCAACGTACCAGCTTTGGCGGCGACCCAACCCTGCTGGCAGATGTGGTTGCCACGGGCCCCACCAACTACTTGCTGCAGCAAATTGCCCCCGGCGGGGTGGATGACAGCGCCTTCCAGACTCGCCAGGCCGGCTGGCTGGATAACGGCGCCTACCTGGGTGCAGACATGCTGCGCCACGGGCTGTATAGCCGCAAACAGTTGTTGGAGGTGATGACCTGGTTCTGGGAAAACCATTTCAACACCTTCTTCTATTCACATAACAAAGGGGAGTATGAGCGGCAGGATAACGCTGCATTCCGCGCCCTTGCCCTGGGCAACTTCCGGGATCTGCTGAGCAGTAGCGCCAAGAGCCCGGCAATGCTCTACACCCTGGACGGGGTCACTAACTTCATGGGCAACCCCAATGAAAACTACGCCCGCGAACTGCTGGAACTGCACACCCTGGGGGTGGATGGCGGGTATACCCAGTCTGATGTGGAAGAAGTGGCCCGGGCATTTACCGGCTGGACGGTGCGGGACGGGGCGTTTTATTTCAACGCCGGCCAGCATGACCCAGGGGCCAAGACGATCCTGGGGCAGAGTTTTCCTGCCGGTGGCGGGCAGTCTGAGGGTGAGCAGGTGTTGGACCTGGTGGCCCGGCATTCATCCACGGCCCAGTTTATCTGCACCAAGCTGGTGACCCTGTTTGTGTCTGACCAACCTGTGAGCGGCCTGGTGGGTCGCTGCGCCAGCAGCTTCATGGCGAATGTGAATGCGCCGGACCAGATGGCCCAGGTGGTGTGGACGATCCTGAATTCTTCTGAATTTCTGGGCAGCAGCTACCGGGGCCGCAAGTTCAAGACACCCCTGGAACTGGCCCTGGGGGCTGCCCGCCAGGTGGGGGCGGAAAGCGATGGCGACGACCTGGCCCTGGAACTGCCGAAGATGGGGATGGGGCTGTTTATTAACCCCCGGCCCACCGGCTATGGCGAGACGGGGGATGACTGGCTGTCTTCTGGCCAGTTGATGGGCCGGGCGCAGTTTGTAGACCGCCTGCTGGCCACCACACCCGCTGCCGGTGCGGCCCCGGTAGACCTGCTGGCCCGGGTGCGGGCCCAAGGGCTGGAAACCGCCGAAGGGGTTGCGGGGTATTTGTTGACCCAGGCCCTGGGCCCCACGGCCAACAAGGCCCTGGGGGCAACGGCCCTGGGCGTGCTAAGCCAGACCAGCACCCTGCCCTACCTGGACGCCGCCCCGGACGCAGAAGCCCGCCTGCGACGCACCCAGAAGGCGCTGATGGCGTTGCCGGAATATCAGTATCAGTGAGGAGGGGCGGATGATCATCAGCTTTCATCGCCCTCAAAAATGCCCTGTCGAAGCAGAGCCCTTCGACAGGGCGAACGGCTCACCGCTTTTGCATTCGCATCAGGTAATCACGGGAGGAACCCCATGAACAGGCACAGACGCACATTCCTGAAACACCTGGGCCTGGGGGGGCTGTTGTTGAGCGCCGGCCCGGGCGGGTTGCTGGTGGGGCGATCCGAGGCTTCCAGCGTGGCGGTGGGGCCCAATGTGGGCAAGGTGCTGGTGGTGGTGTTCCTGCGCGGGGGCTGCGACGGGTTGAACCTGCTGGTGCCCTTTGGGGATAGCGGTTATTACGACAGCCGCCCCGGTCTGGCCATTGCGCCGCCTTCTGGCGCCAACCCGGAATCTGCACTGGACCTGGATGGCTTTTTTGGCCTGCATCCGGCCATGACGGCCCTGCATGGGCTGTACCAGAGCGGCTGGGTGGCTGCCTTGCCGGCGGTGCATTATCCGGGGGCCAGCCTGTCCCATTTTGTGGGGCAGGATTACGTGGAATACGGCATGCCCAGCGTTTCCAGCACCGGCTGGCTGGGACGTTATCTGGCCACCTTGCCCGGCGATGCCGGGGAGAAGGCCTTTGCCCTGACCGGAGGGGTGCCCCGCAGTTTGCTGGGGTCGGTGCCGGTGTCGGCGGTGTCGGATCTGGCGAGCATGAACCTGGCAAGCACTTCGGCAGACCGTTCGCTGCTGGGTGCCATGATGGCCACGGAATATGCCCGCGCGCCCCTGGGCGGCCACCCCTACGACGCCGCCGTGAAAGCGGCGGGCAACCAGTTGCTGGCGGATATCAACGAATTGCAGAACGTGAATGGCATGCCGGTCTACAACGGCGCCGTCTACCCCGCCACCACCTTTGGACGCCAGATGCGCCAGGCCGCCGGTTTGCTGAAAACCCGGGGGGGCATAGAACTGCTGGCGGTGGATTTTGGTGGCTGGGACACCCACCGCAACCAGGGGGCGGGCCAGAGCACGGGCACCCAGTCCATGCTGCTGAACCAGCTTTCCGAAGGCATCAACGCCTTCTTCACCGACCTGGGCAGCAGTGCTTCAGATGTGCTGGTGTTGGCAATTACGGAGTTTGGCCGCACGGTGGCAGAAAACGGCAGCGGCGGCACCGACCACGGCAATGCCTCGACCTGGCTGGCGGTGGGCCCCCGGGTGAAAGGCGGCATCCGCAGCGTGAACGGCTGGCCCGGCCTGGCCCCCGCCCAACAGGACCGGGGCCGCTACCTGGCCCAGAGCACGGATTTCCGGGACGTGTATGGCGAAGTGCTGAACCGCTTCCTGGGGGTCAGCAACCCAGCCAGTCTGCTGGCTGGGTATACGCCGAAGAACGTGGGGTTCCTGTAAGGCGCGCTTCTCCTCCATTTCAACCTACATCCCGCATTATTGATACGGCACGAAGATGTCTAAACCCATCCTCTCCCGCGCTGCCGCGCACCCCTCCCCCGCTTGCGGGGGAGCACCCGTGGGGGCATAAAGGGCTGGGGGAGAGGGAAGCACTTCATACTTCAACTGGCCGTATCAATAGGGCACCTCGAAAAACGTGGTTCGACAAGCTCACCACGAACGGAACTCTATGATTTATATGACCCCGTTCGCACTGAGCCTGTCGAAGTGCGGGGTTTTTCGAGGTGCCCATTAGCCGGTTTCGTAGGAGCGGACTCGCCCGTGATCTCCTCTCGCCACCGTCAATCGCCGGCAAGCCGGCTCCTACGCGAGGACATCCCGCCTACGGGTGATGCTGCTACTCGCGCGATTGGGAAAAGGTCGTCCTCGTAATTTCAACAATCTGGATTCTCGCCTGCGCGGGAATGGCCAAGACGTCGATGCCCTTGATTCTTTTGTCGGCCACTCTGAGAAAACCCAACAAATGTTTGCATGAGTAAACAATATAGCCTATATAGTTTACTCATATAAACATTTAAGGACTATGCCAATGCGTGGCGTCACCCCCGAAGACCTTCCATTGCCGGTACTGGAGGCCAGCTTTCGGCTAGGCAAGCTGGTGGCGGCCACGCGCAAGCTGCGCGGGCTTTCGCAGCAGAGCTTGTGCGAGCAGGCGGGCATGGGGCGCAATACCTTGGTGGAAATCGAGCACGGCTCACCCCGGGTCCAGTTCGCTTACTGGCTGCTGGCGCTCGAAGCGCTCGACCTCCTGGATACCTTGAACAGCGTGCAGTCTGCGGCGGAGATGGGCCAACTGGCAGACGCCTTGCCGCGCCCTCGGAGGCCTGCATGAGGATCGAGCCGGTTTGGGCCTGGTTGACCGGGGCGGAGACGCCGACCCAGGTCGGTGTACTGACACGGGTGGAGGAAACGGGAGCGGGGTCTTTCCTGTATGACGCCAGTTATCTGAAGGCTGGGGGGCATGCGCTGGACCCAGGCCAGTTGCGGCATCGCGACGCTCGCCGGCCCATTCCGATCCGTGCCGCAGACAGAGAGGGCATTCCCGGCATTATTGCCGACGCTGGCCCCGACGCCTGGGGCCGCAGAGTACTGGCCCAGGACCTGGGTTATGAGCCGGACGCCCTGGACGCCCTGACGCACTCGGCGGATGACGGAGCGGGGCACTTGACGGTGGGCGACCTGACGGTCAAGCCGGCCATTGAGCTGCTGGACCTGGTTGAGCTGGCAGATGCCATCGAACGCCGCCAGGCCGGAATCCCTGCCAAGGCGCATCGCCTGGTGGACCAGGTTCTGTCCCCGGACACGGCCCTGGGCGGTGCCAAGCCCAAGGCCTCGACGCAGGTGGCGGGTTTCCCCTGGATCGCCAAGTTTACGGAGCGGGGCGACCCTATCCATCTGCCCTTTTACGAGGCAGCTGCCATGCGTATGGCTGCCCGTATCGGGCTGAACTGTGCCGAGGTAAAGGTTGAGCCCTTGCCGCAGGGCCGCTCTGCCCTGCTGGTCAAGCGGTTCGACCGGTTGCCCGGCGGGACCCGGATTCCCATGGCCAGCGGCTTGACCGTGCTGGGACCGGCAGCCCAGGGGCTTGGTCCGGCACGGAGCTACCTGAAATTGGGCCAGGCCCTGAAGAAGTGGGCGCGGGAGGCCGACTCCGCCCAGGTGCTACCTGAGCTTTGGGACCGCATCGTCTTCAACGGTCTGGTGGGCAACGGCGACGACCATCCGCGTAACCATGCGCTCCTGTTCCTGGATGGAAAGTGGCGGCTCTCGCCAGCATTCGACATCGTGCCCATGTACCACCCTCGTGAAAGCGTGGCCTTGGCCATGCCGTTCTTGAACCTGACGCCGACCCGGGCCACGGCAGCCGTCACCGCAGATAACCTGCTGCGCTGCGCGCCCCAGTATGGGGTGGCAATGGAGCAGGCCCGGACCCGTTTGACTGACATGCTCGAGAGAATCCAGGCGGAATGGCACGATGTCCTCACGGAGCTAGGGGCCCCAGCGACAGTCGCCGACGAGACAAAACCAGTCGTGGACTGGGTGGCTACCGTCTTGAAACAGGTACGTGCCATCCGGGATTCGGACCTGCAGGCGCCCAAGCCGGGCAAGCGCCGCGGCTGGGCGTGGGCACCCTGAAACCTGACCAGTTGATGGAGGGAATCTTGCCCACACGGGCGGTTCCATGCGAATCCAGACACGGAACCAGCGGTCCGCGGTTCACCTCATCCCTTGCAACGCGTCGTTCTCGCGCAGGCGGGAACCCAGGAAGCGCCAATACCTGAATGCCCGCCTTCGCGGGCATGACGATCTAATCCAGGCTACCTCTTAGCGCCTGATCTTCATTGCGTCACGTGGGCCGACCTGTGACCAATTCGATTTCCGGCCAGCGTTGCCGGATTTCATCAGCCAGGGTTTGGCGGGCGGGGGCGTCGCCGTGGACCAGCCGGATCTGGCGGGGTTTCTTGCGCATGCGGGCGATGAAGTTGAGCAGGTCTTTCTGGTCGGCGTGGGCGGAGTAGCCCCCCAGGGTGTGGATGCCGGCACGGATCTGGATGCGGATGCCGTCCAGGTCCACGTAGCCGCCCTTGGGGCCGTAGGTCTGGATGTCCCGGCCGGGTGTGCCGGCGGCCTGGTAGCCCAGGAACAGGACGTCGTTGCGGGGGTTGGCCAGCATGGCCTTGAGGTAGTTGACGATGCGGCCGCCGGCACACATGCCGCTGGCGGCGATGACCACGGCGGGTCGGCCGTTGCCGGCCAGGTAGGACACCAGCTTCTGGTGGGTGGCATGGTCGGGCACGGTGGTGAGTTGTTCGAAGGCCAGGGGGTGCCGGCCGGCGGCCAGGACCTTTTTGGCTTCTGCGTCCCAGTGGGCCCGCAGGGACTGGTAGCCGGCGGTGAAGTCTGCGGCCAGGGGCGAATCGACGATGATGTCCAGGTCGGCCCAGTTCACGCCGGGGGCGGCGGGACGGTGCCCATGGTCGTGGATGATGCGTTCCAGCTCGTAAAGCAGTTCCTGGGTGCGGCCGATGCTGAAGGCGGGAATCAGCAGGGTGCCCTTGTCTCTCAGGGCCTTTTCCACCAGGGCCTTGAGCCGGGCCCGGCGGTAGCGGCGGTCTTCGTGCCGGCGGTCGCCGTAGGTGCTTTCCAGCACCAGGATGTCGGCGCCGTAGGGGGATTTGGGGGCGGGCAGCAGGGGGGTGTAGGGCGCCCCCAGGTCACCGGAGAACACCACCCGGGTAGCCTGGGCGCCTTCCCGGGCGTCGAATTCCACATAGGCGGAGCCCAGGATGTGGCCGGCCGGGTGGAGCTTGACCCGCAGGGCGGCGGCAGCGCCGGTGTAGAGGACATGCCACCGCCCGTAGGGCAGGGCCACGATCTGGCGGCGCAGTTGGGCCAGCACCCGTTCCACCAGGTTTGCGTCCCGGGTAAAGCCCACCTTCAGGGCGTCTTCCAGCACCAGGGGGAGAAGGTGGGCGGAGGCTGTGCTGCACAGGATGGGCCCGCTGAAACCGGCGGACAGCAGGTAGGGTATGCGCCCCACATGGTCGATATGCACATGGGTGACCACCAGGGCCTGCACGCCTTGCAGGGGAAAGCGGATATCCATCTGCTGGCTGCCGGCCCCTTCACCGGAGGTTTCCGCCCCCTGGAATAGGCCGCAGTCCACCAGCACGGAGGCGCCATCCGCCAGCTGCAGTTGATGGCAGGACCCCGTGACGCCCTCAACGGCGCCGTGATGGGTGATGCGTGGCATGTGAACTCCCTTTGCGCTTATGCGCTTTTCTTTTGATTACTTCAGGGCACCTTGATAACCCTGCACTTCTACAAGCTCAGTGCGAACGGTGTCATATAAATCCAAGTGTTCCGTTCGTGTTCAAGATTCCGAGTTCAGCCCTCCGCTGCTGCCCGGACGGCGTCGGCAATCTGTTCGGCGCAGCGGCGCACCTGGGTTTCTTCCCGGCCTTCCACCATGACGCGGATGAGGGGTTCGGTACCCGAGGGGCGCAGGACAACGCGGCCGGCGTCGCCCAGTTCCTTTTCCACAGCCTGCACGGATTCCACCACGGGGGCCTGGCCGTCCAGCTTGAAGCCCTTGGCTACCCGCACGTTGATGAGCACCTGGGGGAATACCGGGCAGTCCCGGGTGTAGTCCGCCAGGGGCTGGCCGGAACGGCGCAGGGCGGCGAGTACTTGCAGGGCGGAGACAATGCCGTCGCCGGTGGTGTGCTTGTCCAGGCAGAGCAGGTGGCCGGAGCTTTCGCCGCCCAGCAGCCAGCCCTGTTCCTGGAGCACTTCCAGCACGTAGCGGTCGCCCACCTTGGCACGCTTGAAATCGCAGCCCAGTTTTCGCAAGGCCAGTTCGGTGCCCAGGTTGGTCATGAGGGTGCCGACCACGCCCCCCTTGAGCTCGCCGGTCTCCTTGCGGTGACGGGCCATGGCGTAGAGCAGCTTGTCGCCGTCCATGATGGTGCCGTTGGCGTCGGCCATCATCAGCCGGTCGCCGTCGCCATCCAGGGCGATGCCCACGTCTGCCCGGTGCTGGCGCACGGCCCGGGCCAGGGCTTCGGTGTGGGTGGCGCCGCAATTCTTGTTGATGTTGAGGCCGTCCGGCTCGTTGGCGATGGCGATGACATCCGCCCCCAGTTCGTGGAACACGTGGGGGGCGATGTGGTAGGCGGCGCCGTTGGCGCAGTCCACGACGATGCGCATGCCCCGCAGGTCCAGGTCGTTGGGGAAGGTGCTCTTGCAGAATTCGATGTAGCGGCCGGCGGCATCGTCCACCCGTTTGACCCGGCCCAGGCCTTTGGAAGCTTCGGCCTTGATGGGATTTTCCATGGCCGCTTCGATGGCCAGTTCCACTTCGTCCGGCAGCTTGGTGCCCAGGGCGGAAAAGAACTTGATGCCGTTGTCTTCGTAAGGGTTGTGGGAGGCGGAAATGACCACGCCGGCCTGGAGACGCAGGGCCCGGGTGAGGTAGGCCACCCCGGGGGTGGGCATGGGGCCGGTGAGGCGCACGTCCACGCCGGCCGCGGTCAGGCCGGCTTCCAGGGCGGATTCCAGCATGTAGCCGGATACCCGGGTGTCCTTGCCGATGAGGACCCGGGGACGTTCGCCGTGCAGGGCATCATGATCCTTGCTGGCCAGCACCCGGCCGGCGGCGTAGCCCAGGCGCATGACCATGCCTGGGGTGATGGGGTCTTCGCCTACCCGGCCCCGCACGCCATCCGTGCCAAAAAACCTTCTGCTCACTGTTGTTCTCCTAATGCTTGCCAGATTTTCAGGGCGTCCACGGTCTCGGCCACGTCGTGCACCCGCAGGATGGCGGCGCCGGCCTGGGCGGCCATCAGGGCGGCAGCCACGCTGCCCGCCAGGCGATGCTGCACGGCCTGACCGGTGATCAGCCCGATCATGGATTTGCGGGACACCCCCACCAATACAGGGGCCTTATCGGCCAGCGATCCCAGTTTCTTGAACAGGGCGATGTTGTGGTCCAGGGTCTTGCCGAAGCCGAAGCCCGGGTCCAGGACGATGCGCTCCGGCGCAATGCCGGCGGCCAGGCAGGCGGCATGCCGCGCCTGGAGGTAGGCGGACACCTCCGCCACCACGTCCTGGTAATGGGGGGCCTGCTGCATGGTGCGGGGGGCCCCCTGCATGTGCATGAGACATAGGCCACAGTTGCTGGCGGCCACGGCCGCCATGGCGCCGGGGGCGGTGAGGGCGCGCACGTCATTGACCATGTCGGCCCCGGCGGCCAGGGCGGCAGCCATGACTTCCGGCTTCATGGTGTCGACGGACAAGGCCGCGCCACAGTCACGCAGGCCTTGCAGCACGGGCAGCACCCGGTCCAGCTCTTCCTGCACCGAGACGGCCTCGGCACCGGGACGGGTGGATTCGCCGCCGATGTCGAGCAGATCGGCCCCCGCCGCCCGCAGGGCCAAACCCTGTTCTATGGCCCGGGACGCATCGAGAAAGCGTCCGCCATCGGAGAAGGAATCCGGCGTGACGTTGACGATGCCCATGACCAGGGGCCGGTCCAGGGCATAGGTGAAACGGCCGCAGACAAACATCGGGGAGGGGTGATGGGGAATGAGGAATGGAGGACGGGGATGAGCCGTGGGGGCTCTCCCCCATCCCTCATCCCCCATCACCCATTCCTGCCTTTCAGGCTTCTTCCGCCGGGGTGGAGGTCGGCGCCGGGGCGCTGGGGGTACTGTTGCTGGAAGGCGGTGCCGGCGGGCTGACGGGCTTGGGCGGACGGGGTTCCCGGCCAGCCATGATGTCGTCGATCTGCTCGGCGTCGATGGTTTCCCATTCCAGCAGGGCCTGGGTCATGCGTTCCACCTTGTCCCGGTTTTCTTCCAGGATCTTGCGGGCCAGGGCGTATTGCTCGTCGATGATGCGGCGCACTTCCTTGTCCACCTGCTGCATGGTGGCTTCGGACACGCTCTTGTGGGTGGTGACGGAGCGGCCCAGGAAGACTTCGCCTTCTTCTTCGCCGTAGACCATGGTGCCCAGGCTGTCGGACATGCCCCACTGGGTGACCATGCGGCGGGCCAGGTCGGTGGCCCGCTGGAAGTCGTTGGAAGCGCCCGTGGTCATCTGGTTCATGAACAGTTCTTCGGCGATGCGGCCACCGAACAGCACGGCGATGGTGGACAGCAGACGGGTGCGGTCCTGGCTGTAACGGTCTTCGGTGGGCAACTGCATGGTCACGCCCAGGGCCCGGCCCCGGGGAATGATGGTGACCTTGTGGACCGGGTCGGTCTTGGGCATGAGCTTGGCCACCACGGCATGGCCGGATTCATGGTAGGCGGTGTTCTTGCGCTCTTCTTCGGGCATGACCATGGAGCGGCGTTCGGCGCCCATCATGATCTTGTCCTTGGCCCGCTCGAAGTCTTCCATGTCGACCAGGCGCTTGCTTCCCCTGGCAGCGAACAGGGCCGCCTCGTTCACCAGGTTGGCCAGGTCGGCACCGGAGAAGCCGGGGGTGCCCCGGGCGATGATGTCGGCCTTGACGTCGGGGGCCACGGGCACCTTGCGCATGTGCACCATGAGGATCTGTTCCCGGCCCCGGATGTCGGGCAGGGGCACCACCACCTGGCGGTCGAAGCGGCCCGGCCGCATGAGGGCAGGGTCCAGCACGTCGGGTCGGTTGGTGGCGGCGATGACGATGACGCCGGAAGAGGCCTCGAAGCCGTCCATTTCCACCAGCAACTGGTTCAGGGTCTGTTCCCGTTCGTCGTTGCCACCGCCCAGTCCGGCGCCCCGCTGGCGGCCCACGGCGTCGATTTCATCGATGAAGATGATGCAGGGGGAATGTTTCTTGGCCTGCTCGAACATGTCCCGCACCCGGGCAGCGCCCACGCCCACGAACATTTCCACGAAGTCGGAACCGGAAATGCTGAAGAAGGGCACCTTGGCTTCGCCGGCAATGGATTTGGCCAGCAGGGTCTTGCCGGTACCCGGGCTGCCCACCATGAGCACGCCCCGGGGGATGCGGCCGCCGAGTTTCTGGAACTTTGAGGGGTCCCGCAGGAATTCCACCAGTTCGCCCACTTCTTCCTTGGCTTCGTCGCAGCCGGCCACATCGGCAAAGGTGACGGTGTTGCTGTCCTGGTCCAGCAGTCGGGCCTTGGATTTGCCGAAACTGAAGGCGCCGCCCCGGCCGCCACCCTGCATCTGGCGCATGAAGAAGACCCAGACGCCGATCAGCAACAGCATGGGGAACCAGGAGATGAAGATGCTCATGAGCATGGAGGGCTCTTCATCGGGCTTGGCTTCCACCTGCACGCCGTACTTCAGCAGGTCCGAGACCATCCAGGGGTCGGAAGGTGCGTAGGAGGTGAAACGCCTGCCGTCAGTGCGCACGCCCCGCAGGACACGACCGTCAATGGTGACCTTGGCCACCTGGCCGCTCTGCACCTCGGCGATGAAGGTGGAGTAGTCCACCTGGGTCTGGGCGGCCCCGGGCCGGGCATTGAACTGGTTGAACACCGTCATCAGCACCAGCGCTATGACCAGCCAGATGGCGACGTTCTTGAAAAGGTTATTCAACTTTCACTCCTTCGCGGCTTTTCCGCATACAGCATTCTAACGGCCCTTCACCCGGATTGCTTGAGGCCCCGGCCCAGCAGATAACATTCCCGGCTCCGGTCCCGGGAGGCGTCCGGATTCCTGGTGGCCACCCGCTTGAACACGTTGCGCATGGCCTTCACGTAATCCTCGAACCCCGCCCCCTGGAACACTTTGATGAGAAAGGTGCCTTCAGGTTCAAGGTGGTTGAGCGCGAAATCCAGGGCGAGTTCCGCCAGGGCATATACCCGGGCCTGATCGGAAACGATGACACCGGTTATGTTGGGGGCCATGTCGGAAAGTACAAGGTTGACTTTCCTGCCTTCGAGGGCGGATTCCAGACGGGCCAGAGCTTCGTCCTCGGTGAAATCCCCCTGGATGAACTGGACGCCGTTCAGGCCGGTCATTTCCAGCAGGTCGATGCCGATGACCCGTCCCTGGCCTTTCATGCGGCTGGCGGCAACCTGGCACCAACCGCCAGGGGCGCAGCCCAGGTCGACGACGATCTGGCCCGGCTTGATGAGGTGGTCCTTGTCGTCGATCTCCATCAGCTTGAAGGCGGCCCGGGATCGCCAGCCCTGCTCGGTGGCCTGCTTGACGTAGAAATCATTCACGTGGCGCTGGTGCCACTCGCGGGTTTTTGCTTGTCGTTTCATGGGGTTCTGGCACTTTCCCGGACTGAGGTGGGACGGAGGCGGTGATATGATCTGCGCCCTTCCCGGAGATTGTCATGCTTCAACTCACCCCCGAACAACGCAAGTTCCTCAAGGCCCAGGGCCACGGCCTGAAGCCGGTGGTCATGATCGGCAACGCCGGCCTGTCGCCGGCGGTGATCAACGAGGCCGACCGGGCCCTGAAAGCCCATGAGCTGATCAAGGTGCGGGTGCTGGGGGACGATCGGGAAGCCCGGGAGACCTGGTTCGCGGAATTGTGTTCGGCTTTGGGCGCCGCTCCGGTGCAGCATATCGGCAAGCTCCTGATCCTGTATCGGCCGGCCGAGAAACCCCGGCTCGTTCTGCCCTGACTGTTCAGCGGCCAGTTTGCTTGGCCACCAGGGCCAGGCCCAGCAGGCTCTGGATCAGGTAGACGGCGCTGGAAATGCCGTGCCAGGTCTGGAAGCGGTCCCGGAACAGGCTTTCCATCACGTCCCGGGGCTGGGCCATGTCCTTGAGCTCCTGCATGATGGGACTGATGCCGAACTGCTGGGCCACGGTGAGCAGCAGCATTACCACCACGATCCAGAAGAAACCCTGCTTCAGTGCCCCGCCACCGGCCCGGGCCAGGCGAAACACCAGAAGCCAGGTTCCGCAGGCCAGGCCCACCCAGGCAATCCAGGCGAACATCTTGCCGGCCACGAAGCCTGCCATGACCCGGTCTTCCAGGTTGTAGAACAGGGCTGGTGCCGCCAGGTAGCCGATGGCCCACAGCCCGCCCACCCATAGGGCGACAGACCAGGCGGCCAGAAGATCGGGAAGGCGTTTCATGGGAAGTTGGCAGTCAGAAGCAGGCAGCTGGCATTCTGGCAGGCTCGAGTCAGCGCCTGGTCTGAAGCCTGCCGAACGCTTGCATCAGATGTAGTGGACGTCGACGATTTCGTAGTGACGCAGGCCACCAGGGGCGTGGACATCCGCCACGTCGCCGGCGTATTTGCCGATGAGGCCCCGGGCGATGGGGGAACTGACGGAGATCTTGCCGGCCTTGATGTCGGCTTCGTCGTCTCCCACGATCTGGTACTTCACTTCCACGCCGCTTTCCGCATCCACCAGTTCCACGGTGGCGCCGAATACCACCCGGCCGTCCGCGTCCAGGTGACGGGGGTCGATGATCTGGGCGTTGGCCAGCTTGCCTTCCAGTTCCTTGATGCGGCCCTCGATGAAACCCTGTTTTTCCTTGGCGGCGTCGTACTCCGCGTTTTCCGACAGGTCGCCGTGGGAGCGGGCTTCGGCAATGGCCTCGATGACGCTGGGACGTTCCACGGACTTCAGGCGATGCAGTTCATTGCGGAGTTTTTCCGCACCGAGAACGGTGAGGGGGACTTTGTTCATGGGCACCTCTTAGTACTTCAGTGCAGACGCTGATGCAGTTCCTGCAGGGAATAGACGGTAATGTCCCGACGGTCTTTCATACCCAGGCAGGCGGCCTTGGCCCCCGCCAGGGTGGTGAAGTACGGGACGTTCTGGGCCAGTGCGGCGGCGCGAATGGCGAAGGAGTCCACCACAGCGCGTTTGTCTTCAACCACGTTGACGATCAACTGGACATCCTTGTTCTTGATCATGTCGACGATATGAGGCCGGCCTTCCGCCACCTTGTTGACCCGGGTGACGGGCACGCCTGCGGCCGAGATGTTGCGCGCGGTGCCGCTGGTGGCCAGGACCTTGAAGCCCAGTTCGTTGAGATGGCCGGCGATTTCCGCCACCTGGGGATGCTCCGGATCCCGCACGGAGATGAAGGCGTTGCCACCCCGAGGCAGCTTCACGCTGGCGCCGTACTGGGCCTTGAGGAAGGCTTCGCCGAAGGTCTCGCCCACGCCCATGACTTCGCCGGTGGATTTCATTTCCGGCCCCAGGATGGGGTCCACGCCTGGGAATTTGCGGAACGGGAAGACAGCTTCCTTGACGGAGAAATAGGGGGGAATCACTTCCCGCTCGGCGCCTTGTTCCTTGAGAGTCTTGCCCGCCATGCAACGGGCGGCGATCTTGGCCAGCTGCCGGCCGGTGGCCTTGGACACGTAGGGCACGGTACGGGAGGCCCGGGGGTTCACTTCCAGCACATAGACCGTGTCGCCCTTGATGGCGAACTGCACGTTCATCAGGCCCACTACATGCAGGGCCCGGGCCATGGCCACCGTCTGGCGGCGTAGCTCATCCTGGATGGCAGGAGACAGGCTGTAGGGCGGCAGGGAACAGGCTGAGTCGCCGGAGTGGACGCCGGCCTGCTCGATGTGTTCCATGATGCCGCCGATCAATACGTCGGTGCCGTCGGACAAGGCGTCCACATCCACTTCGATGGCATCGCTCAGGAAGCGGTCGAGCAGGACGGGAGAATCATTGGACACCTTCACCGCCTCACGCATGTAGCGTTGCAGGTCGGCTTCTTCACGGACGATTTCCATGGCCCGGCCTCCCAGCACGTAGGAGGGGCGCACCACCAGGGGATAGCCGATTTCCGCCGCCAGCCGGATGGCCTCTTCCTCGGCCCGGGCTGTGCGGTTGGGGGGCTGGAGCAGGCCCAGCTTAATGAGCATCTGTTGGAACCGCTCCCGGTCTTCGGCTGCGTCGATCATGTCCGGCGTGGTGCCGATGATGGGCACACCATTCTTTTCCAGGTCCCGGGCCAGCTTCAGGGGCGTCTGGCCGCCGTACTGGACGATGACGCCGACGGGCTTCTCGATGCGCACGATCTCCAGCACGTCTTCCAGGGTCAGGGGCTCGAAGTACAGCCGGTCGGAGGTGTCGTAGTCGGTGGAGACAGTCTCCGGGTTGCAGTTGACCATGATGGTTTCATAGCCATCCTCACGCATGGCCAGGGCCGCGTGCACGCAGCAGTAGTCGAACTCGATGCCTTGCCCGATACGGTTGGGACCGCCCCCCAGCACCATGATCTTCTTGCGGTCCGTGGGCAGGGACTCGCATTCCTCTTCGTAGGACGAGTAGAGGTAGGCGGTGGAGGTGGCGAATTCTGCCGCACAGGTGTCCACCCGCTTGTAGACCGGGTTGATGCCCTGAGCCCAGCGCCGGGCACGCACTTCGTGCTGGGTGCAGTTCAACAGCTTGGCCAGGCGCCGGTCCGAGAAGCCGTTGCGCTTGAGGGTGAACAGATCGTCCCGGGACAGGTCCACGAGTCCCCGTCCCCGGACGGCGTTCTCCTGGCGCACCAGATCTTCGATCTGGGCCAGGAACCAGGGGTCGATATGGCTGATGGCGTGGATCTCGGCGAGGCTCATTCCCACCCGGAAGGCGTCGGCCACATAGAACAGACGCTCGGCGCCCGGGTTGCCCATCTCTGCCTTGATGCGGGATTCGTCCGTGGTCTTTTCGTCCAGGCCGTCCACACCGGTCTCCAGGCCCCGCAGCGCTTTCTGCAGGGATTCCTGCTGGGTGCGGCCGATGGCCATGACCTCGCCCACTGATTTCATCTGGGTGGTGAGACGGTCATTGGCCTGGGGGAATTTCTCGAAGGCGAATCGGGGAATCTTGGTGACGACGTAGTCGATGGAGGGCTCGAAGGACGCGGGCGTAAGGCCGCCGGTGATGTCGTTCTTCAGCTCATCCAGGGTGTAGCCTACCGCCAGCTTGGCCGCCACCTTGGCGATGGGGAAGCCGGTGGCCTTGGAGGCCAGGGCGGAGGAGCGGGACACCCGGGGGTTCATCTCGATGACCACCATGCGTCCGTCTGCCGGGTTGATGGCGAACTGGACGTTGGAACCCCCCGTGTCCACGCCGATCTCCCGCAGCACCGCGATGGAGGCGTTGCGCATGATCTGGTATTCCCGGTCCGTCAGCGTCTGGGCCGGGGCCACGGTGATGGAGTCGCCGGTGTGCACACCCATGGCGTCCAGGTTTTCGATGGAGCAGATGATGATGCAGTTGTCCGCCTTGTCGCGAACCACTTCCATCTCGAATTCTTTCCAGCCGATGAGGGATTCCTCGATCAGCAGTTCGTGGGTGGGGGAGGCTTCCAGGCCCCCCTCGCAGATGCGCACGAATTCTTCCATGTTGTAGGCGATGCCGCCGCCCGTACCGCCCAGTGTGAAGGAGGGGCGGATGATGACCGGGAAGCCGATGCCGGCCTGGACCTGCATGGCCGCTTCCAGACTGTGGGCGATGCCGGAACGGGCAGAACCCAGGCCGATCCTGGTCATTGCCTGCTTGAACTTCTCCCGGTCTTCCGCCTTGTCGATGGCTTCCTTCTTGGCACCGATGAGCTCCACGCCATATTTGTCCAGCACCCCGTGCTTGGCCAGATCCAAAGCACAGTTGAGGCCGGTCTGACCGCCCATGGTGGGCAGGATGGCGTCGGGCCGTTCCTTTTCGATGATGCGCTCCACCGTCTGCCAGTTGATGGGCTCGATGTAGGTGGCATCCGCCGTTTCCGGGTCGGTCATGATGGTGGCCGGGTTGGAGTTCACCAGGATGACCCGGTAACCCTCCTGACGCAGCGCCTTGCAGGCCTGGGCGCCGGAATAGTCGAACTCGCAGGCCTGGCCGATGACGATGGGGCCGGCGCCGATGATGAGGATGGATTGGATGTCCGTGCGCTTAGGCATGCTTCTTCTCTCGCATCAGACCGATGAAGCGGTCGAACAGATAACTGACGTCATGGGGTCCCGGGCTCGCCTCCGGATGGCCTTGGAAACTGAAGGCCGGTACATCGGTGCGGGCGATGCCCTGCAAGGAACCGTCGAACAGGGAAACATGAGTGGCCCGCAGGTTGGCCGGCAGGGTCTGGGCATCCACCGCAAATCCATGGTTCTGGCTGGTGATCATTACCCGCTTGGAATCCAGGTCCTGGACCGGATGGTTGGCGCCGTGATGACCGAACTTCATCTTCAGGGTCTTGGCGCCAGAGGCCAACGCCAGCAGCTGGTGCCCCAGGCAAATACCATAAGTGGGCACTCCCGCCGCCAGGATTTCCTGGATGGCACGAATCGCGTAATCACAGGGCTCCGGATCTCCGGGCCCGTTCGATAAAAAGACCCCATCGGGTTTCATGGCCAGCACTTCGGCGGCAGGCGTCTGGGCGGGGACCACGGTGACCTGACAGCCCCGCTCGGTGAGCATGCGCAGAATGTTGCGCTTCACGCCATAGTCGTAGGCCACGACCTTGTAGGGGGTTTCGGCAGGCTGGCTGAATCCCTTGCCCAGTTTCCATTCGCCGGATTGCCAGGCACTTTTATCGGTACAGGTTACGACCTTGGCCAGATCAAGACCCGCCATGCTGGGGCAGGCACGGGCCTTTTCCAGAGCATCGGATTCGTTGATCGCGCCTGTCATGATGCAGCCGTTCTGGGCGCCTTTCTCCCGCAGCAACCTGGTGAGCTTACGGGTATCGATGCCGGCAATGCCCACAACGTTATTCCGGCGCAGATAATCGCTCAGTGTCTCCGTGGAACGGAAATTACTGGCCAACAACGGAAGGTCACGAATGATGAGACCGGAGGCGTGGATGCGCGGCGATTCTTCATCTTCCGGGTTCACGCCCACATTGCCGATGTGGGGATAAGTCAGGGTGACGATCTGACGGCAATAGGACGGATCGGTCAGGATTTCCTGATATCCGGTCAAAGAAGTGTTGAAAACCACTTCGCCAACACCGGCACCCTGGGCGCCGATCCCATAACCGCGGAACACGGTTCCATCGGCCAAAGCAAGAATCGCAGGCTCGAAAGCAGACAAGATAATCCCCGGCTACATGTGACAAGCGGGACAGGTTTGCACCTATCCCGCTCGGTTGAATTGCTTGCGCATTATACGTTCACCATCCCGGTCAGCCAAGGGAGACAGAGGGCCAAGACACCAGGTAAGGCGTTTCACAAAAGGCAACGCCCACCTGTGTGGTGGGCGTTGTGTAGGGGAGTCTGGCGATGACCTACTTTCGCGAGCGCGGGCTCACTATCATTGGCGCTGGGGCGTTTCACGGTCCTGTTCGGGAT
>JBFLXA010000025.1:0-30700 GCA_040757575.1 Pseudomonadota bacterium | reverse complement strand
AAGTGGGTGGCAAGCAGGTGATGGACGCCCAGTGGGGCGGCGGCATCAGCAAGAACCCCTACCTGGCCATCAAGGTCAAGGGCGCCAAGGCGGGTGACAAGGTGGTGGTGAAGTGGACCGATAACAAGGGCGACTCCAACACCGCTGAAGCTTCCGTAGCCTAAGCATCGCAATGCGGACCCCGTACTGCTACGGGGTCCGAAATGACCTGTTATTACTGGAGGACGGCATGAAGAAATTGCTGCTTGCCATGGCCGCTATCGGCCTGACGACCGGGGCTGTCGTAGCCAATGCGGGCCCGGAAGAAGATCGCATGAAACTGGTGAACTACTTCACCCAGAAGTACCCCGACGTGAAGATTGACCAATACGTCTACGGCGCCCTGGCTTTCGATCCGGACGCCAAGAGCCAGTACGACGCCATCATGGAATTCCCCCCTTACTCATCCCAACTCGAGAAGGCGGAGAAGCTGTTCAAGACCCCCTTCAAGAACGGCAAGACCTATGCTGACTGCCTGCCTAACGGCGGCAAGATGATCGCCGGTAACTATCCCCGCTTTGACGAAGCCAAGGGCAAGGTAGTGACCCTGGAAGACGAAGCCAATGCTTGCCGGGTTGCCAACGGCGAAGCCGCGCTGCCCCGGGGTGACAAGAACTTTGAACTGGCCATGGCCTACCTGCGTACCCTGTCTGATGGCATGAAAATGAACATCAAAGTCGAGGGTGAGGGTGCCATGAAGGCCTTCCTGGACGGCAAGAAGACCTACTACTCCCGAGTGGGGCAGTTCAACTTCTCCTGCGCCTCCTGTCACGTGGATGCCGCCGGCAACCGTCTGCGTTCCGAGCTGCTGTCTCCCGGCGTCGGCCAGGCTGTGCACTGGCCCGTGTTCCGCGCTGGCGAGAACTTGGTCTCTTTGCAGAACCGCTACGAGGGTTGTTTCAAGAACGTGCGTCACGTGCCCGAGAAAGCTGGTACGACTCGCATGAACAACCTGGAGTACTTCCACTCCTACCTGAGCAACGGGTTGGAGATGACGGCCTCCGTGTTCCGCAAGTAATTAGCCTGTGCAGGGCTGATCAGGAAAATCCGGGCCTGTGCCCGGATTTTTTTCAGCCGCTCGCGCTGGTGCAATGCACTAGGCCCACTGGCTCATCGTTACCATTTACCGGCGCGGGCGCGGCCACCACAATGCGCCCACGTCAATCGAGGAGAACCCACAATGTCCATGACCCGTCGTGAATTCATGCAAGTGCTGGCCGCCGCCGCCGCCACTGGCTTTGCCCTGGATAGCAAATCCGCCCTGGCTGGCAACGCCCCCGCCGGTTACTACGATGTGCCCGCCTTTGGAAACTGCTCCCTGATGCACATCACCGACTGCCACGCGCAGCTGATGCCTGTGTACTTCCGCGAGCCCAATGTGAACCTGGGCGTGGGCGAGGCCGTGGGCAAGGTGCCTCACCTGGTGGGCGACCATCTGCTCAAGCACTTCAACATCAAGAAAAACTCCATCGATGCCCACGCGTTCACCTATCTGGACTTCGAGGCGGCTTCCCGGACCTACGGCCGGGTGGGGGGGTTTGCCCATCTGAAGACCCTGGTGGATCGGGTTCGTGGCCAGCGCCCCGGTTCCCTGCTGCTGGACGGCGGTGACACCTGGCAAGGTTCCGCCACCGCCCTGTGGACCAATGCCCAGGACATGGTGGATGCCTGTATCGCCCTGGGCGTGAACGTCATGACGCCCCACTGGGAGATGACCTATGGCCAGGAACGGGTCATGGAGATCGTCAACAACGACTTCAAGAAGGCCGGTGTGGAGTTCGTGGCCCAGAACGTGGTCACCAACGACTTCGGCGACCAGGTGTTCAAGCCCTATGCCATGAAGGACATCAATGGGGTGCAGGTGGCCATCATCGGCCAGGCCTTCCCCTACACCCCCATCGCCAACCCCCGCTGGATGGTGCCCGACTGGTCCTTCGGCATCCGCGACGACGGCATGCAGAAGTGGGTGGACGAGGCCCGGGGCAAGGGCGCCCAGGTGGTGGCCGTGCTGTCCCACAACGGCATGGACGTGGACATCAAGATGGCCAGTCGCGTCACCGGCATCGACGTCATCTTCGGCGGCCATACCCATGACGGCGTGCCCCAGCCCGTGGAAGTGAAGAATGCTGGCGGTGTCACCCTGGTGACCAACGCCGGTTCCAATGGCAAGTTCCTGGGCGTTATGGACTTCGACGTAAAGGGTGGCAAAGTCAAGGGCTGGAAGTACCGTCTGCTGCCGGTGTTCTCCAACCTGCTGCCCGCTGACGCTGGCATGGAGTCCCTGATCAAGAAGATCCGCGCGCCCTTCGAAGCCAAGCTGAACGAGAAGCTGGCCGTGACCGAGGGCGTGCTGTATCGCCGGGGCAACTTCAACGGCACCTACGACCAGATGATCTGCGATGCGCTAATGAAGGTGAAGGGTGCCGACGCCGCCTTCTCTCCTGGCTTCCGTTGGGGCACCAGCCTGCTGTCCGGCGACGTGATCACCATGGAACGGCTCATGGACCAGGTGGCCATCACCTATCCCCAGACCACCCTGACCAACATGAAGGGCGAGCAGATCCACACCATCATGGAAGACGTGTGCGACAACCTGTTCAACAGCGACCCCTACTACCAGCAGGGTGGCGACATGGTGCGGGTGGGCGGTATCCAGTACACCATCGACCCCAACAAGACCATCGGCAAGCGCATCACCAACATGATGATGAAGGGCAAGGCCGTAGACCCCAACAAGACCTACAAGGTGGCCGGCTGGGCGCCCGTGGGCGAAGGTGTCCAGGGTGCACCCATCTGGGACGTGGTGGCCGAATACCTGCGGGACCAGAAGGTCATCAAGCCCGTCAACCTCAACCAGCCCAAGGTGGTGGGCATGGGCAACAACCCGGGCATGGTGCTGTAAGGCTGCCTTTCCCAGGCGACGAAAAAGGGGGCTTTGGCCCCCTTTTTCTTTTTAGCTTGATATCTCCCCATTCCCTCTCCCTTCTCCCGGAGGGAGAGGGGCAGGGCATGTCTCCCGTCAGGCGTGCAGATCGAAGCGGTCGGCGTTCATCACCTTGGTCCAGGCAGCCACGAAGTCCAGCACGAACTTCTCACGGTTGTCGTCCTGGGCGTACACCTCGGCATAGGCCCGGAGGATGGAGTTGGAGCCGAACACCAGGTCCACCCGGGTGGCGGTCCACTTCACGACGTCGGTCTTGCGGTCGCGGATCTCATAGAGATTGCTGCCCACCGGCTTCCAGGTATTGGCCATGTCTGTCAGATTGACGAAGAAGTCGTTGGTTAGTGCACCCACCTTGCCGGTGAACACGCCGTGGCCCGTGCCGCCGTGGTTGGTGCCCAGTACCCGCATGCCGCCCACCAGCACCGTCATTTCTGGGGCAGTGAGGCCCAGGAGCTGGGCGCGGTCCAGCAACAGCTCCTCGGGTTTGACCACGTAGTCCTTCTTCTGCCAGTTGCGGAAGCCGTCCGCCACGGGTTCCAACACCTCAAAGGAAGTGGCGTCGGTCATGGCCTCCGTGGCGTCGCCCCGGCCGGGGGCGAAGGGCACGGACACCGTCACGCCCGCCGCCCTGGCGGCCTGCTCCACGCCCACGTTGCCGGCCAGGACGATCACGTCCGCCACGCTAGCGCCGGTCTCGGCGGCAATCCTTTCATAGACCGCCAGCACCCTGGCCAGACGTGCAGGTTCATTGCCTTCCCAAGCCTTCTGGGGGGCCAGGCGGATGCGGGCACCGTTGGCGCCGCCCCGCTTGTCTGAGCCACGGAAGGTGCGGGCGGAATCCCAGGCGGTGGCCACCATCTCGCCAATGCTCAGTCCGGCGGCGATGATTTTTGCCTTAACCGTGGTGACGTCGTAATCCGTGCGGCCGGCGGGCACCGGGTCCTGCCAAATCAGGTCTTCCTTGGGCACGTCCGGGCCGATGTATCGGGCTTTGGGACCCATGTCCCGATGGGTGAGCTTGAACCAGGCCCGGGCGAAGACTTCGGAGAAGTAGGCCGGGTCCTTGTAGAAGCGCTCGGAGATCGCCCGGTAGGTCGGGTCCATCTTCATGGCCATGTCGGCGTCGGTCATGATGGGGTTGCGGCGGATGGTGGGGTTTTCCGCATCCACTGGCCTGTCTTCTTCCTTAATGTTGATGGGCTCCCACTGCCAGGCCCCGGCCGGGCTCTTCCTGAGCTCCCAGTCATAGTTGAGCAGCAGGTGGAAGTAGCCGTTGTCCCAGGTGGTGGGGTTCGTGGTCCAGGCCCCTTCGATGCCGCTGGACATCGTGTCGCCAGCAATGCCGCGCGTTGTGTGGTTCATCCAGCCGAAGCCCTGTTCTTCCAGGTCGGCACCTTCCGGGGTGGCGCCCAGGTTGGCGGCACTGCCGTTGCCGTGGGCCTTGCCCACCGTATGGCCGCCGGCGGTGAGGGCCACGGTCTCTTCGTCGTTCATGGCCATGCGTTCGAAGGTGACGCGCACGTCCCGGGCGGTCTTCAGGGGGTCGGGCTTGCCGTCCACCCCTTCCGGGTTCACGTATATGAGGCCCATCATCACCGCGGCCAGGGGGTTTTCCAGGTCCCGTTCGCCAGAATAGCGGCTGCCTTCGCTGCCTGAGGGGGCCAGCCATTGCTTCTCCGAGCCCCAGTAGATGTCTTTCTCGGGATGCCAGATGTCTTCCCGGCCGAAGGCGAAGCCGTAAGTCTTCAGACCCATGGATTCATAGGCGATGGTGCCGGCATAGGCTATCAGGTCGGCCCAGGAGAGCTTGTTGCCGTACTTGCGTTTGATGGGCCACAACAGGCGGCGGGCCTTGTCCAGGTTGACGTTGTCGGGCCAGGAGTTGAGGGGGGCAAAACGCTGGTTGCCGGTGCCGGCTCCGCCGCGGCCATCAGCGATACGGTAGGTGCCGGCAGCGTGCCAGGACATGCGGATCATGAGGCCGCCGTAGTGGCCCCAGTCGGCGGGCCACCAGTCCTGGCTGTCTGTCATCAGGGCGGTGAGGTCTTTCCTGAGGGCGGCGAAATCCAGCTTTTTGACTTCTTCCCGGTAGTTGAAACCAGGGGCATAGGGATTCGTCTTGGTGTCGTGCTGATGCAGGATGTCCAGGTTCAGGGCGCTGGGCCACCATTCCATGACCGAATTGCTCGCAGCCGTGTTGGCGCCATGCATCACCGGACATTTTCCGGATGAGGTTTGATGATTTGCAGTCATTTCTCGCTCCTTGTCATTGGGGTCGGGGTACCGGATACCGGGGGTGCGATTGCACGGGCTTGAGCCTGCCTGGTGTTGTGCCCTTTCCGGTCTGGGTGAACCCAGTCTATGTAGCGAGACAGGTCAGTGGGGTCGTATTTATCAATGGTTCTGATAGGAAAAAACTCTGGCCGGTCTGGTCATGGCCAAAGGGCATAGAACAAAAAAAGCCGCCGGACTGAAGCCGGCGGCTTGGTGGGGGGCGCTTACTTGTTGACCGGGGATTCCGGGTCGAACAGGTAGGCCATCACATCGGCGATCTGCTGCTGGGTGAGAATGTTCTTGGCGCCGGAGCGGGGCATGTGGGTGCAGGCGAAGTACGCGTGGGGGTTGTAGATCACCTCGTAGGTGTACTTCAACATGTCCGGGCTGTTGCCCCGCAACTTGCCGTAGCCCGTGAGGCTGGGGCCGATGGTGCCGCCGGTGCGGTCCAGGGCCAGTTGGTGGCAGTTGTAGCAGTTGGCGCCGGGGGTGCCCTTGCTGTGGTCATCCGGGTTATGGGCGGTACGGAAGCCAAAGCCGGACCAGGCCAGTTCCCGTCCCTTCTTCCAGTCCCCCAGCTTGATGCCGCCTTCCGGGTATTTGATGCTGGCGGCTGCCAGTTCCGACACCCGGGCGGCGGTCTTTTCATCCACCTGGCCGTTCTTGCCGATGCTGCATAGGCGCTGGATTTCGTCCTGGGTCAGCCGGTCCCGGCCGGTGGTGCCTTCCTGGGTGGGCTGGTCGAGGGCGAAACCGTCGCTTTCCAGGACCAGGTGCTCGGCCAGCATGGCGGCGGAGAAGGTAGCCAGTCGTACGCCCTTGGAGTCCATGACCAGGACTTCCTGGGAGGTGGGGGCGCCCCGGGTGGTGTGGGGGGTCTTCAGGGGGACGGGTTTCTTGGTACTGCCGGCCTGGGCCGTGATCTGGGCTTGTGCCGGTGTGGCCAGGGGGGCAGAGAGCAGGATTGCCGCGGTGGCGCCGACCAGGGCGGCGGCGAGGGAAGTGTGCTTGAACATGATCGTATCTCCTCGTGCTTGGGGGGTTAGCGCTTCATGTCGGGCAGGATGGCCGGCTGGCCCCGGGCTGCATCGGTCCAGAAGGAGATGAGGGCGATGGAGGCATCTGACCCGTTGCGGATGTTGGGATATCGCATCTGCCAGAGGCACTCGAGAACCCGGTGCTGGCTGCTGCGGGTGGCGTCGTGGCCCACCCGGAAGGCCGGCCACGAGATGGCTTTGGTCCATTCTTCGGGCACGTGGATGTTGGGCAGCACGGAGGCCCGGATGCGGGAGCCGGTGGCCGTATGGCAGGTAGCACAGCTGAAATCCATGGTGCCCGCCCGGCGGTAGAACATGACTTCACCGGCATCCCGCATGGCTTTTTCCAGGGGGTGCTTGAGGGGCGGGTTCCAGGCCAGGCCATTGGATTGCATGGCCACGTAGAGTGTCAGCTTGGTGATGTCCGTATTCGCGCCGTGGCGTTTGCTGATGGCCGCGTCCTTGTCGGTGAAGCCCTGGAGGGTCTTCATGCAGTGCACCAGACGGGTTTCGAAGTCCATGACCTTGCCGGTGTCCGGGAAGAAGCGGGGCAGTTCCACGTAGGCCCCCTTGAGCACGCCGGGGCCCTTGCCGAAATCGCATTGGGCCAGGGAGGCGTTTTTGGGCCCCCGTGCCTGTTTGAACAACTGTTCGCCTTCTTCCGCCACAAGATAGGCCGGGTTGTCCGGCATCATCATCAGGTTCTGGGGACTTTGGGTCAGGTAGGACGAATCGATCTTGTTGATCAGGCCCCGCAGGACTTCATCAGGGGCCAAGTCCGTTCCGGCCTGGGCGGCGCCTGACATGAACAGTGCCAAGGCCAGCGCTTTTTTGGCTTTGCGCATCATGTGTCGTCTCCTCATAAGACGTTGATCTGGATAGGGAATCCCTTATGAATGGGACTCTGTCGCCATAGACAACGGTCTCTGTGGAGAGTTCTTGGTTACTTCAGCGCGCAGGTGCGAAAGCCCACGAACACATCCCGCCGCTGGGGCAGGTAGGCCTGGCGGTAGCTGGCCCGGATCAGGCTGCTGGCGGTGGCCCAGGAGCCGCCCTTCGTCACCTTGTGGAAACCGAATTGCAGGGTGGACATATAGGGATACATGTCGTGGACGAAGCCGGGGTAGGGTAGGAACTGGCTGGCGGTCCATTCCCAGGACGTACCCAGCATCTGCCGGCAGCTGAAGGGGCTGTCGCCGGCCGCCAGGGCGGTGACCGAAGTCCTATCCAGCCGTGCGGCATCCATGTCCACCCGGGTGGGGTTCATTTTGTCTCCCCAGGGGTACCGCTGGCGGGGACTTTCCGGTGTGCGGGCCAGGGCTGCCGCCTCCCATTCGTATTCCGTGGGCAACCGGCGCCCGGCCCAGTTGCAGTAGGCCTCCGCCTCCCAGTAGTTCACGTGCAGCACGGGCCCATCGGGCTGGAGTGGCCGCCAGTGGTCGAACTGCCGTACCTGCCACCGTCCGTCCATTCTGCGCCAGTAGATGGGACAGTCCGGGGCACCGTCCGGGGCAGGACGGGTGGGGTCTGAATCCTGTGCTGCCCGGTCCCGCAGCCATTTGCGTCCACCCCAGCTCCACCAGGTTGGGTTGCGGTAGCCGCCGTCCTCGACAAATTCCAGGAATGCGCCATTACTGACCAACTGGCGGGCGATCTGGAAGGCAGGCAGGGTCACGATCCGGCAGGGTTTTTCGCAGTCGAAGGCGAAGTCCTCGTCCGCCTGGTCCTGAGCCGCCCCGTCGATGGCCATGCCGATGGCGTAGCGGCCCGCCGGTACGGTGGCATCCCCCGCTGGCAGGGATTCTGCAGCCGGGGCCGGCGCGTTCGGATCCATGCAGGGGGGCGGCGGATAGCCCAGGGTCTGCCGGGCCCAGATCATGGATTCCACATGCATGTGCTGGTGGGCGATGCCGTAGCGATACAGGTAACGGTCCTGGGGGGTCAGGGGCCGGGTTGCCAGGCAGTCCAGCAGCGTATCCCGCACCTGGATCATGTAGGCCCGGGTGGGGCCCCAGTCAGGCACCACGCCGGGGACCCAGCGGTCTTCGTGATCAATGTCGAAGGAATCCCATACCGGGTCCAGGCCGGGCATGAGGGGCATGCGGCCAAGCCAGGGGCGCAGTAGGAAGACTTCATAGAAGAAAGCCGCGTGCCCGCCTTCCCAGACCGGCGGATTGATGCCCGGGTGGTAGGGCGGATGCAGCTGGCCGGGTTCCAGGCTGTCGATGAGGGCCATCTGCCGGGCAAAGGCGTGTTCCAGAGCGAAGCGAAGGGCTTGGGGGGAAGTCGGGTCGGAAGCTGGATCGAACATGGGTTGCTAGAGTGAAGGGTGGGGCAGGGACCTGCACGGCACCTGCTCAAATGGCCGGTTGATGGTAACGTGGAACCACTTCAAGCTGAGGACGGAGAGCCATGGGTAACAAGCGCGCACTGGTGGTGGACGATTCCAAGGTCGGGCGACTGACCATGAAGAAGAAACTGGAAGCCCTCAGCATTGATGTGGACCAGGTGGAATCCGGCCAGGAAGCCCTGGATTTCCTCGCCGGGCAACGGCCTGACATGATCTTCATGGACCATATGATGCCGGGCCTAGATGGCTTTGAAACCACCCAGCGCATCAAGGCGGACCCGGCTACCCGGGACATTCCCGTCATCATCATCAGCGGTTCTGACGACGAGGAATTCGTCCGGGAGGCCCGGGGTGCCGGTGCCCTCAACGCCATCAGCAAGCCGCCGGCCCCGGGCGTGCTGGAGGCCCTGCTGGCCGGTTTGCCCGAAGTGCCTCCTATGCCTGTTGTGCCTGCACCGGTTGCCGAAGCTGTGGTGGAACCCGCGCCTGCCGCGCCAGCGCCTGTGGCCCCGGCTGTGGAGAAAGCACCGGCCCCGGGCCTGGATCAGGCCGCTGTCCACAATCTCATCGAGCGTGCCCTGGGGGAGGTCGTGGAACATCTCCACGAAGACCTGCTGTCTACCCTGGACCAGCGCCTGGCCACCGGCCTGGCGGATGGTCGCCAGGCCATGGAAGGCCTGATCACCAGTCTGGCGGAGCGGGTGGAAGGCCAGGGTACGGCACTGGCGCAACTCCAGACACGAAGCGAGGACCTTTCCCACACCCAGGAGGCACTGGGTGGCCAGGTGCAGCAGGCCTTGCAGGCCCAAGCCCGGGAAACATCCGCCGGTGCCGACCGGGAGGCCGCCTTGCGGGATCTGGCCAGCCAGCAGGACAGCCTGGCCCGGACACTCCAGTCCACCGCAGACGGCTTCCAGATCCGTCTGGATGGACTCGATCAAAGCCTCGGTCAGCAGGATTCCCGCCTTACAGTTCTGGAACAGGAGCTTGCGGAGGCCCAGGGCGGGCCCCGGGATGATACCCAGGCCGAAGCTCGCATGCAGGCTGCCCTGGAAGCGGAACTGGCCCCTCGCTTGGAGACCTTGAAGGCCGACCTTCAGGAACAGATGGAGACCACCCTGGGCCCGGCTCTGGAAGAAAGCCTGCGGGCCCGCGTGGCGGACATGGTGCGGGCCCAGCACGATGCCTTGCGCAGCGAACTGGAAAGCCGCTCCGAAGCCGCGCCGGTGGCCGGTCTGGAGATCCTTCAAGCGCGGCTGGAGACTGCCGAGTCCCAGTGGAACAGCCGTTTCTCGTCCCTGGAGGACCGGGTAGACGGCCAGACGCCTCCAGACCTGGAAGCCCGCCTGGAGCAGGCCCTGGATCAGCGTATCGTGCAGCTTCGGTCTGAACTCGACAGTGGTGTGTCTATCAGCCGGCCCCAGGGTGATTCGCCCTTGCTCAGTGAGCCCGTTTCTGATTTGCCGGATGCCATAGAGAGTCATACGCAGCCCATTTCAGCCCAGGCCGAGCAGTCTTTGTCTGTGGAATTCCAGCGCCTGAGCCAGCGGGTGAAACTGCTTAGCATGGCCATCGCCGTGGGTGGCGTGGCCTTGGCGGCGGCCGTGGCTCTATTGATTCTCAAGTGATTTAGCCTGCGCTGCCGGGGTTAGGACAAAACCTCGGCCTTGCCTGTAGGCGGGTTCTGGTCTACATTCCAACAAACATTGGATTATTGGATTTATATGTCGAACCGGACTATCAAGGATGTGCTCTACGGTCAGGTGGCGCGCATTGGCAAGGCCGTAAGCAGCCCCAAGCGTCTTGAGCTGATCGAAATCCTGGCCCAGGGGGAGAAGCCTGTGGAGCGCCTGGCGGCGGAGGCGGAAATCTCCCTCAAGCTGGCCAGCGCCCACCTGAAGGAATTGCGCCAGGCCCACCTGGTGGAAAGCCGCAAGGAGGGCAAGAACGTCTATTACCGCCTCACCAGCCTGGGGGTGGCGGATTTCTGGGTGGCCATCCGGGCCCTGGCGGAAGACCGGCTGCTGGAATTGCGTGCAGCCCTGTCCAAGCTGTCAGAGCACGTGCACGAACTCACTCCCCTGACCCGGGAGGCGTTGCTGGCCCAGGCCCAGCAGGGGGAGGTGGTGGTGCTGGATGTGCGGCCGGAAACCGAATTTGCCGTCGGCCATCTGCCCTATGCCCAATCCATGCCCCTGGCCGAACTGGAAAAGCGCCTGGCGGAACTGCCCCGGGACAAGCCCGTGGTGGCCTATTGCCGGGGGCCCTTCTGCCTCATGGCCAAGGAGGCGGTGGAACTGCTCAATCGGGAGGGGTTCACCGCCATCCGTCTGGAAGACGGGGTGGCGGAGTGGCGCGCCCACGGGCTACCCCTGGAATCCCCTGTTTGAAGGAGAACCATCATGCGCAACCTGTTCATCATCAACGATGCCCCCTACGGCAACGAGCGCCCCTACAACGCCCTGCGCCTGGCCAACGCCCTGGCCCACGAGCCGGAGCAGGAGATTCGCGTCTTTCTGCTGGGAGATGCGGTGTTCATCGCCAAGCAGGGGCAAAAGCCGCCCTCCGGCTTCTACAACCTTCAGGTCATGCTGGGCAAGATCGCTCGCCTGGCGCCGGAGCGGGTGGACGTATGCGGCGTGTGCATGGACGCCCGGGGCATGGCGGATGGGGAGCTGATGCCCGGCACGGAGCGTTCCACCCTGGAGAAGCTGGCTTACTGGACCCTCTGGGCCGACAAGGTCCTGGTGTTTTGAATCGTTCACCCACCCCTTCCCTCTCCCCCTGGCGGGTGAGGGAGAAATAAAAGGAGACGCCCATGTTTTTCCGCCAACTGCTGGCCAAGGAGGCCACCCTGTCCTATTTCTTCGGCTGCGGTTCCTGCCACGTGGGCGTGGTCGTGGACCCGGTGCTGGGAGATGAGGACTGGTTCATCGCCGAAGCCGCTAAACAGGACGTGAAGATCACCCACGTCATCGACACCCACGTGCACGCAGACCACTACTCCGGCGGCGGGGCCCTGGCGGAAAGGACCGGTGCCCTCTATTGTCTGCACGAAAGCAACACGGGGCGGGTGGCTTATCCCTTCGAGGCCCTCAGGGACCGGCAGCGCATCGAGGTGGGCAACGTGGCCGTGGACGTGCTCCACACCCCCGGCCATACCCCGGATTCCATCTGCCTGCTGGTGACGGACAAGCGCCGCATGGGGGAGGCCCCGCCGGAGCCCTGGTTCGTGCTCACCGGCGATACCCTGTTCATCGGCGCCGTGGGCCGGCCGGACCTGGCAGGCAAGGAAACCGAAATGGCCGGGCAGATACATGACTCCATCCACCAGCGCCTGCTGACCCTGCCCGGTGAAGTGGAGGTCTATCCGGGGCACACGTCAGGCAGCGTCTGTGGCGCCGGCATGTCCGGCAAGCCCGGTTCCACCATCGGCTTCGAGCGGCGCTGGAACGCCATGCTGAGCCTGGACAAGGACGCCTTCGTCGCGGCACTCACCCGGGAGATTCCGCCCCGGCCGGCGGAGATGGACCGCATGGTGGCGTTCAATCTGGGCATCTGATCGTTGACCCTCTCCCGCGCTGCCGCGCACCCCTCCCCCGCATGCGGGGGAGGGGCTGGGGGAGAGGGACGTTCTTCCCCTGACTTAGATTAGTCATGACCGACCTCCACCTCGGCATCCGCCCCAATCTGGCCCAGTTCACCCACCAGCTCATCCAGGTCTTCCTGGTGGGCCTCACCATCGGCATGACCCGTACCGTGGTGCCGGCCCTGGCGGAATCGGAATTCGGCGTGGCCAAGGGCTCCTTCATGATGCTCATGGCCTTCGTGGTGGCCTTCGGCTTCGTCAAGGGCACCCTCAACTTCGTCGCCGGGCGGCTTTCCGAGCGCCATGGCCGCAAGAAGGTGCTGTTCTGGGGCTGGCTGGCGGCGGTGCCCATTCCCTTCATGATCCTCTACGCCCCCTCCTGGGGCTGGATCGTGGCCGCCACGGTGCTGCTGGGCATCAACCAGGGTTTCACCTGGTCCATGACCCAGACTTCCAAGCTGGACCTGACCCGGCCGGAACAGCGGGGCCTCACCATCGGCCTGAACGAGTTCTCCGGCTATTTTGGCGTGGCGGTGGCGGGCATCGTCACCGGTTACCTGGCGGCGGACCTGGGGCCCCGCCAGGGCCTGTTCGTCTTTGGCGTGGCGGTCATCCTGCTGGCCGGCCTGCTCACCCTGGTGTGGGTGAAGGACACCCTGCCCTGGGCCCATGCGGAAGGCCGCAAGCATGCCGCCGGCCTGAGTACCGGCCCCGTGCCCCGCTACCCCGCGAACATCTCCACCCAGCCCACCACCTGGGAGGTGTTCACCCTCATGTCCTGGCGGGACAAGCGCATGTTCGCCCTGAGCCAGGCGGGCCTGGTGGAGAAGTTCGTGGATGCCCTGGTGTGGGTGTTCTACCCGGTGTTGCTCTACCAGCGGGGCCTGTCCCTGGCGGGCATCGGCTGGGTGGTGGGGGTGTACGGCTTCGTCTGGGGCATGTCCCAGTTCCTCACCGGCCACCTGTCGGACCGCGTCGGCCGCCAGAAGCCCATCGTCTGGGGCATGGCCCTGTGCGGCGCCGGCGTGGCCCTGACCCTGCTGGGGGAAGGGGAGTTGTGGTGGTCCTTCAGCGCCGCCGTCACCGGCTTCGGCATGGCCCTGCTGTACCCCAATCTGTCGGCGGCGGTGGCGGACATCGCCCACCCCAACTGGCGGGGCAGCGCCATCGGCATCTACCGTTTCTGGCGGGACCTGGGCTACGGCATCGGCGCCCTGCTGCTGGGGGCCGTGGCCAGCCTGGCAGGCCAAATCGAGGCGGGTTTCTGGTTCACCGCCGGGGCCATGTTCGTCTCTGCCGCCATCGTCTGGTGGGTGGGGGAGGAAACCCATCCCCGGCTCAACCCCGCCCCCGGCGGCGCCCCACCAGGCTGCTAGGGGTGCGAATGTCTCATCCCCCTGGTCTGACTGGCCCATGGGCCAGTTGTGATAACTCTACTAAGCTGCATCCATTCCGGAGATTGCCATGACCATGAAAACGATCCTGCAAGCCCTGCTCCTGTCCGCTGCGTTCATTGGGGGCGCCGTCCCTGCCCAGGCGGACGAATCACCCGTGGCCGACGCCATCGAGGAATACATGGACTTTACTGAATACGGCAGCAGCATCATCTGGCCGGAGCAGATTCCCGAGGCGGAATGGAAGAAGATCATGGTCATCGATGCCCGCAGCGCCGACCAGTACGCCAGGGAGCAGATTCCCGGCGCCATCAACATCGACTGGCGCAAGATTCCCAGCCAGCGTCACGACATCCCTAAGGACCGCATGGTGCTAATTTATTGCAATACCGGTTCTCTCTCGGCGCAATCGGTCTTTGCCATGCGCGTGCTGGGCTGGGACAACGTCAAGGTGCTGCAGGATGGCATTGAAGGCTGGAAGCGCAAGGGCGGCTTCAAGGCTAATGAGATGGCCAGCAAACCGGCCGGGCACTGAAACTGCTCTGGAGCCCCCATGGAAGACCTGAATACCGCGATCGAAACCCTCAAGCATGGCGGCGTCATCATGTGGCCGCTGTTGCTGCTTGCCCTGGCGGCGCTGGTGGTGCTGCTCGACAAGGTGCTGGTCTATCGCCGCCATGCCTATTTGCCGGAGCCGCTTCGTGAGCTGGTGGAAACCTATGGCTTCGACTGGGCCGAACTTGACCGTCAGCTTGTCGCCCTGGGGCCGCAGCATTATTTCGGTCGTTTTTTCCGCGTCATCATGGACAACCGGGACAAGCCGGCGTGGTGGGTTGAGTCGCGCGCCGGGGACGAGGCCCAGCAGATCGAAAAGGCCCTCGGTCGGGGCATGTGGGCGCTGGATACGGTGATTACCGCAGCCCCCCTGCTGGGCTTGCTGGGCACCATCTTCGGCATGATGCAGTCGTTCAAGCTCATCGGCCCGGGTGGGTTGGTGAATCCGGGCGGGGTGACGGCGGGCGTGGCCGAGGCGCTTATCGCCACCGCCGCTGGTCTGCTTATCGCCCTGGTGGCGTTGTTCGCCTTCAACTACCTCACCCGCCTGCAGGCCCAGACCCTGGATGAAATGGAGCGGCTGGGCACGCGCCTGCTCGATCACATCCGGCTGGATGCACAGGTGGTGGGGGCTGAGGACAACAAGCCATGAAACTCCGCAGAAGCCGCCAGCCCAAGCGGGGCCGCATCGAGATCATCCCGATGATCGATGTGATGTTCTTCCTGCTCGCCACCTTCATGTTGGCTTCGCTCACCCTGCAACCTATCAACAACGTGCAGGTGAACCTGCCCCAGGGCGCGGCGGAACCGCTCAACAAGCCCGATCCGGTCACGCTTTCGGTCACGCCCGAGGGCCAGCTGTTTCTCGACAAGGCGCCGGTGACATTGGAGACCCTGGCCGCCGCGCTGAAACCCCGAATCAACCCCGCCGACCCCAGCGTGGTGGTGGCCGCCGACAACGCCGCGCCCAACGGCGTCATCGTCCAGGCCATGCTCAAGGCGCGCGAGGCCGGGGCCAAGCACTTCCTCTTTGCCGTGCAGCGTGGCCAGTAACGGACATGGATTCGAAGAGCCCCCCGAAGTAAGAAAGCCATGTCCGTTCCCCTCTCCCCTACCCCCTCTCCCGCAAGCGGGCGAGGGGAACTTAGAGAGCCGCTGCGCGGCTTTCGCGCAAATGCAGCGCTGGAAACCCCCTGGCAACGCTTGCCATGGACGCTTCCCGGCGCGCTGCTGGTGGGCTTGTTCAGCCTGTGGAGCACGACCTGGCTGATGTCCGGCAATCCTGCCGAGCCCGCGCCCCCGGAAAAGATCATCCTGGACACCCAGGTGATCGAGCTGCCGCCTCCACCGCCCCTGCCCAAGGAACAGAACCAGGAGAAACCAAAACCCAGGACGGAGCCGGAACAGAAACCCGAACCCGCGCCTGAACCCGTTAAACCGCCCGCATCCCTGGCCGCCCCGCCCGCGCCCAGCGCCGAGGAATGGCAACTGGCTTCCACCTACAGCCCCAAGAACGCCAAGCGTTACCGCAATGCCTGGGGCCAGCAGGTGCGCAGCCAGATGGGCACCGCCGTGGAAGGCCCGGACCAGGGCCAGGTCCGCTTCCGCATCACCATCAACCCGGACGGTACCCTGGCCCAGGCGGAGGAATTGTGGTCCACCTCCGTCAAGGCCTCGGAACTGGCCAGGAAGGCCATCCAGGAGATGCCGCGCCTGCCTCCTACCCCCAACGGCAAACCCCTGGTGTTCGAGCAGACCATCTCCTTCCTGCCCTACGAAACCGGCTGGCCGCCGTCCTACAAATACGACTGCCTGCCGGACCCGCCCCAGTTCAAGAACCCCTTTGCCTGGAATGGCAGCGGGGCGCCGCCCCCCACCCCCCCCACGCCCCAGCGGGAAGAGCAGGCCGAGGATTGCCACCCCAGCGATGTGGAGGCCAGCTGGGAAGAAGAGGAAAGCGAGCTGCAGCGCCAGATCGAGCGCAACCGCTGGGGAAGCTGATGAAAAATGCAGCCTGGGGTTGGCTGCTAGACTCTTCCGCCTGAATTGTGATGTCTTCCGGAGATTTCTGAACATGCATGGACGTTCCCTGATGCTGGCCTTGCTGGTCCCGACCCTGGCCCTCGCGGACCCGTCTGCCCAGGAGCACCGCACGGACCAGGACACCGGGGCCTCGACCTGGGAAACCCGGGTTCATGGTGCGACCCTGCGACTGACGCAAATCCTGCCGGACCAGGCCCGGGCCTTCTACATCAACCGGGGTTTCAGCGCCGAAGACGTGGAACCCTACGCCACCGCCTGCGTCTTCATGACAGTGCTGCGCAACGATGCCGCCCCGGGGGCCCTGGGTTTCCGGTTGGCGGACTGGCAGGTGCGGGTGAAGGGCGCACTCCAGTCGCCCCCGTCGGTGGAGTCCTGGATGGACTTGTGGACTCAGCGGGGACTGCCTGAGCCCGCCCGCATCGCCTTCCGCTGGGCCCAGTTTCCGGTGGAACAGGAATATGAGTTGGGCGAGTGGAACCAGGGCATGCTGGCCACGGGCCTGCCCCCCGGCGCGGCCTTTGATCTGGTGGCCCGCTGGCAAGTGGAAGACAAGACCTATGAAGGAGTGCTGACCGATGTGCATTGCCCGGCTCATTAAGCTGTGTTCCCTGGTGTTTTTCCTGGCCCTGGCCCTGCCCGCCCAGGCAGAAGACCTGCCGCCTCTCACCCACGCCCTCACCCCCATCAGCAAACCCTTTGCCGCCCCGGCCCTTAAGCTGCCGGACCTGGACGGCAAGCTCCATGATCTGGCGGACCTGAAAGGCAAGGTGGTGCTGATCAACTTCTGGGCCACCTGGTGCCCCCCCTGCCGGCGGGAGATGCCCTCCCTGGAACGCCTGCGCCAGCGGCTGGGGGACCAGGGCCTGGCGGTGGTGGCGGTGGATGTGGGGGAAGACGCGGACACGGTGTTTTCCTTCACCGGCCAACTGGAGCCGGCCCCCGCTTTCCCCCTGCTGCTGGACCGGGATTCAAAGGCCATGCAGGCCTGGAAGGTGAAAGGCCTGCCCACCACCTTCGTGGTGGACCCCCAGGGGCGGGTGGCGTATCGCGCCGTCGGAGGCCGGGAATTCGACCACGATGCCCTGGTCCAACAACTCCGGTCCCTGCTGCCCATGAAGTGATGCCATGACTTTGCGCCTGCTGCTGATCCCGGTCTTGGCCATGATGCTGGCCCTGGTTTCCGGGCCGGGCCTGGCGGCAGGTCTGAAGAATGTACTGGCGGGCCATGCCTCCCCCTACCTGGCCCTCCACGGCCAGGACCCGGTGGCCTGGCAGGAATGGAATGCCGCCACCCTAGCCCGGGCGAAGCGGGAGAACAAGCTGCTGTTCGTCTCCGTGGGCTACTTCTCCTGCCACTGGTGCCACGTCATGCAGCAGGAAAGCTACCGCAACCCGGCCATTGCCGCACTGTTGAACAAATACTTCATCCCTGTGAAGGTGGACCGGGAACTCAACGGCGCCCTGGATGCGGGCCTCATCGATTTCACGGAACGGCTCAAGGGGGTGGCCGGCTGGCCCCTGAACGCCTTCGTCACGCCGGAGGGTTACCCGGCCTACGCGGTGCTCTACGAACCCCCGGCCGAGTTCAAACAACTGCTCACCCGCCTGGCGGAAACCTGGAAGACCCGGGGCCAGGACTTCGCCACCGCAGCCCGGGATGCCGGTTCCACCCTCCGCTCTCTCCCCGCTACGGCGCCTGTCAGCCGGGAGGCCGTGGCTCGTTTGCATGCGCAGTTCATGGATGAAACCTGGCACCAGGCCGATACCCTTCAGGGGGGCTTCAACCGGGTCAGCAAGTTCCCCATGGTGCCCCATCTGGCTTATCTGCTGGAGACCTACGTCCGGGGCTGGGATCCGCGCCTGGGGGAATTCCTCGTCCTCACCCTGGACCAGATGGCCCGCAAGGGCCTGCGGGATCACGTCCACGGCGGCTTTTTCCGCTATACCGTGGACCCGGACTGGAGCACGCCTCATTTCGAGAAGATGCTCTATGACAATGCCCAGCTTGCCCGGCTCTACGCCCGGGCGGCAGTGGTGTTGCAGCGCCCGGACTACCGCCGGGTGGCCCACCAGGCTCTGGATTTCATGCTGGCTGACCTGGCCGCCCCGGGCGGCGGTTTCTATACCGCCCTTTCTGCCCTGGACCGGCAGGGCAGGGAAGGGGGCGCCTATCTGTGGAGCCGGGATGCCATCGGCCAGCGACTTCAGGGAGCGGAATTTGCCCTGGCCCGCCGGGTTTGGGGTCTCGATGCGCCGGCCCCTTTCGACCTGGGCTACCTGCCCCAGGAAAAACGGCCAGTCACCGACCCGGAGCGCCGCCTGCTGGAGGGCACCCTGGCCAAGCTGCGCCTGGCTGGCCGCAACAAGCAGGTTCCCAAGGACACCAAGATCAATGCCGGTCTGAACGGCCTGGCTTTGTCCGCATTGGTTGAAGCCGGGCAGGGGGAGCCCCGATTCCTGGAGGCAGCCCGCCGGCTGAAGGATTATCTCGCCCGCACCCTGCTGGACCAGGGCCGTTTGTTGAAGACCCGGGCCGGCAAGCGGGTGTTTGCAGATGCCGAGCTGGATGACTACGCCTACGTGGTGGCCGGACTCAGTGACTACGCCCGGGTGACCCGGGATGCCGGCGCCGATGCCCTGGCCCGGAAGCTGGCAGACCAGGCCTGGAGGCGTTTCTTTTCGGAGCGGGGCTGGCAGCGGGAGGAGCGGCCCCTGCTGGCTACCCTGGGGCCGGAACCTGTGCTGGCGGATGGTGCATTGCCATCGCCGGCGGCCGTGTTGATGGACGTGACCCAGGCCTGGTCAGGCCCGGGAAAGGAGGATGCCTTTGCATCCCGGCTCGTCCAGGCCCGTGCCATGCTGGGGACGCCCCTGGCCCTGACTATATTCGATTACCCCGGAAGCCTGCGGGTGCTGGCCCGGGGCACGGAGGGACTGAAACGCCCATGAAAAACGCCCCCGGGCGGGGGCGTCGGTGTACTGGGCCAGGTTCATGCTGGAGTCGAGCGCAGTTGCGGCGTTATCTGGGGATTGCTGTCAGTTATGGCCATGGATGTTTTCAGGCCGTTTGTGCCTCCTATGGAGAGGTTGCGGCAGGATTTTGAAGTTGTGGGTAGAAGACCTGCCTCTTGCCAAGCTCTTCCAAGGCAGGGTGGTTACTTTTCGATGGCCAGCAGTTCCACGTCGAAGATCAGTTTGGCGTTGGGGGGAATCACCCCCGGCACGCCCCGCTCGCCGTAAGCCGTGTTGCCGGGGCAGGTCAGCCGGGCCTTGCCGCCCACCTGCATCTTCTGCACGCCCTGGGTCCAGCAGGGAATGACGCCCCGCAGTGGGAAGCTGATGGGTTCCTTGCGTTTGTAGGAACTGTCGAACTCGGTGCCGTCCGCCAGGGTGCCCCGGTAATGGACCCGGACCGTGCTGGCTGCGGTAGGGGAGGGGCCCTGGCCCGCCTTCAGGTGAGCGACCACCACGCCGGAGGGCAGTATCTCGGAGGTGCCGGCCAGGGCCAGGGGGCTGGCTACCAGTGCCAGGGCGAGGAGCAGGCGGGACAGGACAATATTGGCGTGCATGGCGATCAATCCTGAAAAAGCGGCAAGGGTGGCGATCATCCCAAAGCCGTGTCAAGCACCATCATCACCCCGAAACCGGCCATGAGCCCCAGGGTGGCGGGGGTTTGATGGCCGTTGCGATGGGTTTCCGGAATGACTTCGTGGGAGACGACGAAGATCATGGCCCCCGCCGCCAGCCCCAGGCCAACCGGGTAGGCCAGGGCCAGGCCGCTGGACAGCCCGATGCCCAGCAGGGCGCCCAGGGGTTCCATGAAACCGGTGGTGGCGGCGATGAGCACGGCGCGCCAGGGGGCCAGACCGATGGCCCGCAGTGACATGGCCACCGCCAGGCCTTCCGGGATGTCCTGGAGGGCGATGGCACTGGTGAGGGGCAGGCCTACCCCCAGATCCCCCTGGGCAAAGCTGACGCCAATGGCCATGCCTTCCGGCAGGTTGTGCAGGGCGATGGCAAACACGAACAGCCACACCCGGCCACAGCGTTCGAAGCCGGCGCCGCAGGGGCCGCCGTGGACGTGTTCATGGGGCGTGAACTGGTCCAGGCCCAGCATGAGCATCACCCCCAGGGCCATGCCCGCCACCACGACGGCGGACCCCAGGGCACCGCTGCCGGTGATCTGCTCGCCGGCTTCCAGACCCGGGAGGATGAGGGAGAAGGAACTGGCCGCCAGCATCATGCCGGCCGCCAGGCCCAACAGGGTGTCTTCCACTCTCTGGGACAGGCCCTTCATGATTAGGGCAGGCAATGCCCCCAGGGCCGTGGCTGCAAAACCGGCCAGGCCCCCCAGCAGACCCAGGCGCAGGGCGGCTTCCGCTTCACCCCGAGCTATTCGCACGGTGCTGTCTGCCAGCAACCAGGCCATGGTCAGGCTGGCCACCAGCAGGCCCAGGGCGGTCCAGGGGTATTGCCGGGCCTGCTGTAGCCAGGTGTCCCGCCAGGTCTGGGGGGCGGGGAGCGAAGAAGTGGCAATATCCATTGGGTGCTCAGGGGCCATCTCAGCGTGAATGGGCTTCCATGGTATCCGCGCAGGCCATGCCCCCCAAACCGCAGCCCATGGCCGCAAAGGCGGCATAGAAGGCGGCGGCTTCGTGTTTCATGGCTGCATGGGCATGGAGAGGAGGCGCGGACACGGCGCGCCGGTTTTGGTCTTCCTGGCGGGTTTCCCGGTGCCAGGTCTTGAAGCGGGTGTAGAGGTTCATGGTCATGATGGGTCTCCAGCGTGGTTAGGGGTTTGCCAGGACCTATTAGAGATCATGGGTGCATATAGGTGAAATTGAAAATATCTAGATTGTTGATAGATATTGGCAATCTACTGGTTCAGTAGCGGGGTTCCGATACCCCTGGCCTGGCAGGGGTGGTCCCTCACAGGGTCATGGCCTAGAATCAACCGAATTGATGGATGGCTTTTCTTTGATAGGTGGTGTCTATACATGACCCTGACTGAACTGCGATATGTCCTGGCTGTGGTGCGCCACCGCCATTTCGGCCGGGCGGCCGAGGCCAGCCATGTGGCCCAGCCCACCCTCTCGGTGGCCATCAAGAAGCTGGAAGAGGAACTGGGCGTGATGTTGTTCGAGCGGGGCGGTGGCGGCGAAGTCACCGTGACCCCGGCGGGGGAAAGGGTGGCGGAGCAGGCGGCCCGCATCTTCGAACTGGTGGATGACATCAAGGACCTGGCCGCCGGCGCCCGGGACGATCTGGCGGGACCGCTTCGCCTCGGGGCCATCTACACCATCGCCCCCTATCTGTTGCCCAGCCTGATCCCGGTCCTGCATCGCACCGCCCCGCAAATGCCCCTGATCCTGGAGGAGAACTACACCCGGGTGTTGACTGAGAAGATGCGCAAGGGCGAACTGGACGCCATGATCATCGCCACGCCGGTGGAAGAGGCCGGCCTGCTGGCCCTGCCGCTGTATGACGAGCCCTTCGTGGTGGCCTTGCCTGCCGAACACCCCTGGCGCAAGAAAAAATCCGTGGCCAACGACGAACTGGAGACGGAACAACTGCTGCTGCTGGGCAGCGGCCACTGCTTCCGGGATCAGGTGCTCCAGGCCTGCCCGGCCCTGAACCGTTCCGCCAGCGGCTTGGCCAAGACCCTGGAAAGCAGCTCCCTGGAAACCATCCGCCAGATGGTGGCTACGGGGCTCGGGGTCACTGTACTGCCCTGTACGGCCACCCGAAGTCATTCCGCCAGCGATGACCTCATTACCATGCGCCCTTTCAAGGGCACGCCGCCAAGCAGGCAGGTGGCAATTGCCTGGCGCAGAAATTTCCCCCGGCCTAAAGCGATCGAGGCGGTGCGCCAAGCGGTACTAGCGTGTGAACTGGGGTGCGTGGAAAAGGTGCTTCCTGGCCTAGTCGTGTGATGCCCCCGGCCTGAAAAACACGCACTGGTTTTTGCCGGCGGTCTTTGCCTGGTACATGGCCTTGTCGGCATGCTGGATGAGTGTTTCCGCTGACGCATCGTCACCAGGGAACACGGTGTAACCGATGCTGGCGCTCATATGCATCTCCCGGGCTTGCAGAAGATAGGGTTCGGCTAGGGCCTGGCAGATGCGCTGCAAGGCCACTTCAGATTCGCCTCGGTTCTTTTCCACGAGCACCAGGGCGAACTCGTCGCCCCCCATCCTGGCCGCAGTGTCTCCGCTGCGGATCCTGGCCTTGAGGCGGCGGGCCACTTCCTGAAGGGCCTGGTCGCCAACATCATGGCCATATTCGTCGTTAATGGGTTTGAAGCCGTCCAGGTCCAGATAGGCTACGGTCAACTGGTGACCTGTTCGCCTCGCCTGGGCCATGGCCACCTCCAGACGGTCCATGAACAAGTCCCGGTTGGCCAGATGGGTGAGGGAGTCATGCTGGGCCATGAATTCCAGTTGTAACTGGTAGTTCTTTTGAGGGGTGATGTCGGAGAACAGACCGACGTAGTGGGTGGTCTGGCCTTTGCCATCCTTGACGGCTGAAATGTTGAGCAATTCCACATACTCGGAGCCGTCCTTGTGTTTGTTCCAGATTTCGCCTCGCCAGTGGTTCTGGGTGAGCAACGTATCCCACATGGCTGCATAGAAGGCCCTGTCGTGCCTGCCGGAACTAAGGATTCTGGGATTTTCTCCCCGGACATCGTCTTCGCTATAGCCAGTCAGTTCCATGAACATATGGTTGACCTTGAGGATGGTGCCCTGCTGATCCGTGATCAGAATGCCTTCCCGGGCGTTGTTGAAAACGCTGGCAGCGAGACGTTGTTCCTTCAAAAAATGGGCCAGGTTCTGAGCTGACCGGGCAGCAGCCTTTCTGCTTTGGGAGAGCGACCAGATGATGGCAAACAACAGTATGTCCACCCCCAAGCCGCCGATGCCGATGATGAGGGGCTGGGCGTTTTCAAGCTCCTTCTCAAGGACGGCGCTGCTTTGGAAACGAACTGTCCAGATGCGGCTTGGCAGTTCGATGCGTGACTCCATGGTGTGCTTGGCCTGGGTTGCGGAAAAGGCATGGGAGTTGGGGGAGGCATAGAGCTTGGCATCATCGATCGCTTCTGGGCCGTCGTAGAGGCTGAAATCCAGCTGGTGGGTATCAGCGCCTAGAATCCCCTGCATCAAGTCCTGAATCCGAAAAGGGCTATAAACAAAGCCGTAGTGAGCTGCCCTTCGCTGGCCTTCCGTAGCGATGGGCATGTCCTTGCGGTAAAGGGGCAGGTACATGAGAAAACCGGCCTGGATGTCCTTGCTGGTTTCCTGTTTCAGAACGACACGGCCGGATACAGCAGGGTTGCCTGTGTCCCTGGCTTGCACCATGGCGGCCTGGCGGGTGGGTTCGGAGAACATGTCGTAGCCGAAGGCGCGCAGGTTGCGGCCGGTAAAAGGCTCCAGGAATACGATGCTGCTGTAGGACGGGCGTTCACCTTCAGGGTAAATGGCGTAGTTGGGGTATCCCTCCTTGCGCACGGAGGCCACATGGCCCGGAACTTCATCAGGCCTGAGCATGCGGGCATAGCCAATCCCCTGGATACCTGGCCAGTAGGTATCTATGCGCAGGTTCTCAACATAGTTATGCCAGTCCTCCCGTGTAACCTGATCGCTGCTGATAAACAGGCCAGCCCCCCCGCGCAACACCTGTTCGTACTCCTGCATGCGCTTGACGATGGCCTGCCGGGCCTTTTGAACCTCGAATTCAAAGCGTTCCTTGGCACGTGCCTCTACGTGGTTGTTGGATAGCCACCAACTGAATACAGTGATGCCAAGGGAGATGGCCAAGACGATCCAGGCCGTGGTTTCGTTGTGGAAGCGGTCAGCAAAACGGGTCCGTTCAGGCATCTCATCCGGGAGATCACCCAAGACAGGTACTTCTTGCGAAGTGAAGTGGGTGGTCATGGTGGGCTTGGGGTCCAAGGGCTCTTTGGCCGCATAACGGCACGCTGATCGTCTATGGCATGGTTTGTTTATAGCAGCGTGAATGTGTCACCCCATCAAAACCAAGAACCACGCCGCCAACGTAGCCACTAGCATCAGCGCGAAGCCCCAGGTTAGCCAGGCAATGCGGAAACGGTAGGTTTCGATGCGTTCGATCAGGGCGCTGTTCTGGTCTGCCAGTTCTTGAATGAGTTGCGAGGAGGCCCGCATCTGCTGATGCAAGGCATCAGAAGCCGCCTGGAGCCGGGCCACTTCCTGCTGCAGGGCGGCCAGGCCGGCGTTGTCCGTCGTTACTGGAGGGGCAGGGTCGGGGGCCGCTGACGGCGGTGGGGGCTCCGAACCGCCGGCTACGGAATTCCATAGCTTCCGGGCCCCGCTGGCCACGGCCGGAGCATTGGAGATGACCTGGGTCCAGGGAACGGTTTTCAGCAGGGTGATCCAGGGAATGGCCATGTCTGATTCCTTCCGGTTCGAACATGGGGAGGAGGGTAGCAAATGCATCCGACGCCGGTATATGCACTATTTATGCCCTCGCGAGCGGCTATCATTACGCGATTACCAGCCAGCCCGCTCGTGCCATGCGTAATTCCGCCGTCCTCCTCATCGCCTGCCCCGACAAGAAGGGGCTGGTGGCCGCCATCGCCAATTTCCTGCTGCGCTTCAACGCCAACATCCTGCATGCCGACCAGCACCAGGACAGCGGGGCCGGCCTGTTCCTGATGCGGGTGGAGTGGGCCCTGGAAGGCTTTGAGCTGGGGCTGCACAAGTTCGAGGAGACTTTTGCTCCCGTGGCGGCGGAGCACCAGATGGAGTGGCGCCTGTCCCTGTCCAGCGTGAAGCCCCGCATGGCCATCCTTGTGTCCAAGTTCGACCACTGTCTGGCGGATCTGCTTTACCGGCACCATGCCGGGGAACTGTATTGCGACATCCCCCTGATCATCAGCAACCACCCGGATACCCACTGGCTGGCGGAGGCCTACAGGATTCCTTTCCGGCATATCCCGGTGAACAAGGAAAACAAGGCGGATGCAGAGGCCCAGCAACGGGCCTTGCTGGAAGCCCACCATGTGGATTTCTTCGTGCTGGCCCGCTACATGCAGGTGCTGTCGCCGGAGTTCATCAGCCACTACCCCAACCGCATCATCAACATCCATCACTCCTTCCTGCCCGCCTTCCACGGCGCCAAGCCCTACCAGCGGGCCTTCGAGCGGGGGGTGAAGCTCATCGGTGCCACCAGCCACTACGTCACCGAAGTGCTGGATGACGGCCCCATCATCGAACAGGACGTGACCCGCATCAGCCACCGGGACGACCTGGAAGACCTGGTGCAGAAGGGCGCCGACCTGGAGAAGGTGGTGCTTTCCCGGGCGGTGAAATGGCATATCGATAACCGGCTTTTGGTATACGGAAACAAGACCGTCGTTTTTGATTGAGGGTGGGCCCAGCCCCTCAGGATTTGGCTGCCCGACTCTTTTTTATCTGAAGGGAAACAATGAAAACCATATTGCTCACCGGCGGTGCCGGCTACATCGGCTCCCACACCGCCCTGGAATTCCTCAATGCCGGGTATGACGTGGTGGTGTATGACAACCTGTGCAACAGCAGCCCCGAGGCCCTGCGCCGGGTCCAGGCCCTCACGGGCCGGGAACTGGTGTTCGTGGAAGGCGACATCCGCGACCGGGCCGCCCTGGACGCCCTGTTCAAGCGCCACGACATCGACGCCGTGGTGCACTTCGCCGGCCTGAAGGCCGTGGGGGAGTCCGTCGCCAAGCCCCTCTACTACTACGACAACAACATCGGCGGCAGCGTCATCCTGTTCGAGGCCATGCAGGCCGCCGGGGTGAAGACCATCGTCTTCAGCTCCTCCGCCACGGTCTACGGCGACCCGGCCAGCGTGCCCATCCGGGAGGACTTTCCCGTGGGGGGCACCACCAACCCGTACGGCACCAGCAAGCTGTTCATCGAAAAGATTCTCCAGGACGTGGCCATTTCCGATCCGGAATGGCGCATTGCCCTGCTGCGTTACTTCAACCCCGTGGGGGCCCACCTCAGCGGCCAGATTGGCGAAGACCCCCAGGGCATTCCCAACAACCTGATGCCCTACATCTCCCAGGTGGCGGTGGGCCGGCGGGAGTTCCTGAGCGTGTTCGGCGACGACTACCCCACCCCCGACGGTACCGGCGTGCGGGATTACATCCACGTGGTGGACCTGGCCCTGGGCCACGTGAAGGCAGTGGAAAAGCTGAATGACGGCCCCGGCGTGAAGATCTGGAACCTGGGCACCGGACAGGGCTACAGCGTGCTGGACATGGTCCACGCCATGGAAAAGGCCGTGGGCAAGCCCATCGCCTACCAGATCGCGCCCCGCCGGGCGGGGGACATCGCCCAGTGCTACGCGGATCCGGCCAAGGCCCTGGCCGAACTGGGCTGGAAAGCGGAACGGGGCCTGGACGACATGTGCGCCGACACCTGGCGCTGGCAATCCAACAATCCCAACGGCTACCAGTAAGGAGATCCGCCTTGATCCTCGTCACCGGCGGTGCCGGCTTCATCGGCGCAAACTTTGTATTGGACTGGATGCGTCAACATGACGAGCCGGTGCTCAACCTGGACAAGCTCACTTACGCGGGCAACCTGGAGAATCTGGCCAGCCTGCAAGGCGACCCCCGCCACCTGTTCGTGCAAGGCGACATCGGCGACCGGGAGCTGGTGGGCAAGCTTCTGGCCCAGCACCGTCCCCGGGCCATCGTCAACTTCGCCGCCGAATCCCATGTGGACCGCTCCATCCACGGCCCGGAAGACTTCATCCAGACCAACATCGTCGGCACCTTCCACCTGCTGGAAGAAGCGCGGGGTTACTGGATGGGCCTGGAAGGCGACGACAAGGCCGCCTTCCGCTTCCTCCACGTCTCCACCGACGAGGTCTACGGCTCCCTGGGCCCCAGTGATGCCCCCTTCACCGAAGACACCCCCTTCTCCCCCAACAGTCCCTACAGCGCCAGCAAGGCCAGCTCCGACCACCTGGTGCGGGCCTACCACCACACCTACGGCCTGCCCACCCTCACCACCAACTGCTCCAACAACTACGGCCCCTACCAGTTCCCCGAGAAGCTCATCCCCCTGATGATCCTCAACGCCACCCGGGGCAAGAATCTCCCCATCTACGGTGACGGCATGAACGTGCGCGACTGGCTCTACGTCACCGACCACTGCTCCGCCATCCGGGAAGTGCTGGCCCAGGGCCGACTGGGAGAGACCTACAACGTGGGCGGCTGGAACGAAATGCCCAATATCGAGATTGTAAAAATCGTCTGCGCCCTGCTGGACGAGATGAAACCGGACCCCGCCGGCCCCTACGAACGGCTCCTCACCTACGTGAAAGACCGCCCCGGCCACGACCGGCGCTACGCCATCGACGCCGGCAAGATCCACCGGGAACTGGGCTGGAAACCCGCCGAAACCTTCGAAACCGGCATTCGCAAGACCGTGCAGTGGTACCTGGAGCACATGCACTGGGTAGAAAACGTCGCCAGTGGCGAATACCGCAAGTGGCTGAACAAGCAATATGGGAATGGGGAATGAGGGATGGGGAATGGGGAAAACCAAACCCGCCCGCATTACCGCCTCGATGCCTGGAAAGAAGCAATGGCCCTGGTCAAGATGGTCTACACGGTCACCCAATCCTTTCCCAAGGATGAGTTATATGGTTTGACCAACCAGATGCGTCGGGCAGCGGTCTCGGTTCCTAGTAACATCGCTGAAGGTGCCGCGCGCAACAGCAAGAAGGAATTCGTCCAATTCCTGTCTATAGCCCGTGGTTCCCTGAGCGAACTGGAAACCCAGCTGCTCATATCAGCAGACCTGGGCTACCTGGACGGCAAGCATGATGTCTTTGCCAAAGCAGACCGCGTATCCCGCCTCATGACCGGCCTGCAAAAACACAACGAACAGTGACCACGTGATGACTAACTCCCATCCCCCATCCCCCATCCCCCATCCCCGCCGAAAAGGCATCATTCTGGCGGGCGGCTCCGGCACGCGCCTGTACCCCGCCACCCTGGCGGTGTCCAAGCAACTGCTGCCCATCTACGACAAGCCCATGATCTACCACCCGCTGACCACCCTCATGCTGGCGGGCATCCGGGACATCCTCATCATCTCCACCCCCCAGGACACCCCCCGCTTCCAGCAACTGCTGGGGGATGGCGGACAATGGGGCCTGAACCTGCAATATGCCGTCCAGCCCAGCCCGGACGGCCTGGCCCAGGCCTTCATCATCGGCGCCGACTTTGTTGGCAACGCTCCCTCCGCACTGGTGCTGGGGGACAACATCTTCTACGGCCACGACATGGCCAAAGACCTGAATGCCGCAGGTGAACGGGACACAGGCGCCACCGTCTTCGCCTACCGGGTCCACGACCCGGAACGCTACGGCGTGGTGGAGTTTGATGCCGAGGGCAGGGCCATCAGCCTGGAAGAGAAGCCCCAGCAGCCCAAGTCCCACTATGCCGTCACCGGCCTGTACTTCTACGACACCCGGGTGGTGGACGTGGCGAAGCACCTCAAGCCCTCCCCCCGGGGCGAGCTGGAGATCACCGACGTCAACAAGCAATACCTGGACTGGGACGCCCTCAACGTCGCCATCCTGGGCCGGGGCCATGCCTGGCTGGACACGGGCACCCATGAATCCCTGCTGGAGGCCAGCCTGTTCATCGAAACCATCGAAAAGCGCCAGGGCCTGAAGATCGCCTGCCCGGAAGAGATCGCCTACCGACGGGGCTATATAGATGCCGAACAGATACTGAAACTGGCCCAACCCCTGAAGAAGAACGCCTATGGCCAATATCTGCTGGGTATGTTGAACGAGAAGGTGTTTTGATGAACGTGATGGAAACCGCCCTGCCCGGGGTGAAACTCATCGAACCCAAGGTCTTCGGCGACGCCCGGGGCTTCTTCCTGGAAAGCTGGAACAAGCAGACCTTCGCGGCCTTGGGCCTGGATATGGATTTCGTGCAGGACAACCACTCCCGTTCTGCCAAAGGCGTGCTGCGGGGCCTGCACTACCAGCTCAACGACCCTCAGGGGAAACTTGTGCGGGTGGTGAGCGGCGCAGTCTTCGACGTGGCCGTGGACCTGCGCAAATCCTCCCCCCACTTCGGCAAGTGGGTGGGCTATGAGCTCAGTGCCGACAACCAGCGCATGCTGTGGATACCGCCAGGCTTCGGCCACGGCTTCCTGGTGCTGTCGGAACATGCGGACTTTCTCTACAAGACCACCGCCTACTACGCCCCCCAGTGGGACCGGGGGGTGCGCTGGGATGACCCGGACATCGGCATCGTCTGGCCCCTGGCGGGGGTCACGCCCCAGTTTTCTGCCAAGGATCAGGAGCAGCCCCTGTTGAAGGATGCGGAGGTGTACCCATGAACCCCGCTTCCCCATCCCCCATTCCCCATCCCCGGATTTTATTGACCGGCGTACGCGGCCAGGTGGGCTGGGAACTGGCCCGCAGCCTCTCCCCCCTGGGCCGGGTAATCGGGCTGGATTACCAATCCCTCGATTTGGCTGACGCCGATGCCATCCGGCGCAAGGTGGCCGAGTTACGACCCCGCATCATCGTCAACCCCGCCGCCCACACCGCCGTGGACAAGGCGGAAAGCGAGCCGGACAAGGCCCGGGCCCTGAATGCCCTGGCTCCGGCGGTGCTGGCGGAAGAAGCGCAGAAACTCGGTGCCCTGCTGGTGCATTACTCCACCGACTACGTGTTTGACGGCAGCGGCGACACCCCTCGCCAGGAAGACGCCCCCACGGGCCCCCTCAATGTCTATGGCGCCAGCAAGCTGGAAGGAGAGCAGGCCATTGCCGCCAGCGGCTGTCGGCACCTCATCTTCCGCACCTCCTGGGTCTATGGCAGCCGGGGCGCCAACTTCCTGCTCACCATGCAGCGGCTCATGAAGGAGCGGCCGGAGTTGAAGATCGTTGCCGACCAGGTGGGCGCCCCCACCTGGTGTCGCAGCCTGGCAGACGCCACGGCCCAAGTGCTCGCCCAGCTCCAGTCCCCCGGCCAGGGCGCGGACAAGCCAGATCCCTGGGGGGTGTATCACATGACCAACGGCGGTGAGACCTCCTGGCATGGCTTTGCCGAGGCGATCCGAGACCTCGACGGCCTAGCTTGTCAAATCCATCCCATCCCCACCCGGGACTACCCCACGCCGGCCCGCCGCCCCCTCAATTCCCGCCTGGACAACGGCAAACTGGAACGGGTCTTCGGCATCCGCCTGCCGGACTGGCGGGATGCCCTCAAACTTTGCCTGGACAAGGCCGATGCATAAACAATCTTCAGCGAGGTAAACCATGAGTCTGTATCCCGTCATCCTGTCAGGCGGTTCCGGCACCCGTCTGTGGCCCATGTCCCGGGCGGCCCTGCCCAAACAGTTATTGCCCCTGGCCGGCGAAAAAACCATGGTTCAGGATACGCTGAACCGTTTGGCGGGCTACCCTGCCCTGG
>JBFLXA010000024.1:0-30820 GCA_040757575.1 Pseudomonadota bacterium | reverse complement strand
TCAAGCCGGAAGACCTGGTGAAGTACCGCTGATGGAGTGGTTTGCCGACCCGGCCAACAGTAAACCGCTTGGCCTGCTGATCTTCTTCGTGACCTTCTGCCTGATTGTGCTTTGGGTCTACGGCAGCAAAAAGCGGAGCAAGCGGCTGGAAGAGCACAAGCACATCCCGTTTCTAGATGACGACGACGAAATGAAGGACAAGTCCAATGGCTGACAATGCCCCTAGCCAAACCTCCCCGTCAGGTGTCCAGACCACCGGTCACGTGTGGGATGGCGACCTTCAGGAATACAACAACCCGCTGCCCCAGTGGTGGATCTGGGGTCTGTACGTAACCATCATCTTCGCCCTGGTCTATTGGGTGGTCTATCCTTCCTGGCCCGTGGGCAAGGGTTTCCTGCCGGGCATGAATTCGGTGACCTACGTTAACGCCCAGGGTGAGGAAGAGCAGTGGCACTGGAATACCCGGGCCAAGCTTCTCAACGAGATGCAGGAAGCCTACGCTGCTCAGAAGCCCTATTATGACAAGCTGATGGCCATGCCTTATGGCGACATCATCAAGGACCCGGAACTGTCCAGCTTCGTGATTTCCGCCGGCAAGACGGTCTTTGCAGATAACTGTGCGGCCTGCCATCAGAGCGGCGGTGCCGGCAAGGTAGGCTTCTATCCCAACCTGTCCGACGATGACTGGCTCTATGGCGGCAGTTTTGACAAGGTCCATGAAACCATCAGCAAGGGCCGTAAGGGTTATATGCCTCCCTTTGGCGAGGCTCTGAGCAGCGCGCAGATCGACGCCCTGGCCCACTACGTGCTCTCTCTATCTGGCAACCCGGTGGATGCCGCAAAGGCTGGCCAGGGCAAGCAGTTGTTCCATTCCCATGCTGCCGCCTGCTTCTATTGCCACGGGGATGATGCCAAGGGACGCCAGGACATCGGTTCCGCCAACCTGACTGACAAGGTCTGGCTTTGGGCGGATGTGCCGGGCGCCCAGGACGGTGCCGCCAAACTGGCGGCGGTGCGGCAGGTGATTGCCGGGGGGTTGAACAAGGGTGTCATGCCTGCTTGGGAAGGACGACTAAAGCCGGAACAGATCAAGCTGCTGACCGTCTATGTGCATGAACTGGGTGGCGGTAAGTAAGCTTCGCGGCGCGATTTGGCGCAAGTCCATGAAAACCCCGGCCAGCCGGGGTTTTTCTTTTCGATACAGCAGCAGGTTCAGGCGTGGAAACTAAAGAGCTTTACTTCAAACGGCTACCCATCGTGCCCCGGTCCATACAGGGCGGGTTCCGGCGCTTCAAGACCGGCGTGCTGTGGCTTGGCTTCGTGGTCTATTTTCTGTTGCCCTGGCTGCCCTGGGACAGGACGGATGCCCCTTCCCAGGCCGTAATGTTCGATATTCCCGGTCGCCGCTATCTGATATTCGGCCTCACGGTATATCCCCAGGATATCTTCTGGCTGGCCATGCTGCTGTTCATCGCTGCCGTGCTGCTGTTCTTCGTCACGGCGATGGTGGGCCGGGCTTTCTGCGGTTATTTCTGCTTTCAGACCCTGTGGACCGATGCGTTCATCTGGCTGGAAAAATTTTTCCAGGGCGAGCGGCCTGCACGCCTGCGACTGCTACGGGAACCCTGGAGCAACCGGGAAAAACTGCTCAAGGTGGGTGCGACCCGGCTGGCATGGGTGGGGCTGTCCTTCTGGACCGCCATAACCTTCGTGCTGTATTTTGGTTACGCGCCCAAGTTGCTGGTGGATTTCTTTGTCGGCCAAGCGCCAGCGGCTGCCTATATCAGCACTCTGGCCCTCACCCTTACCACCTACCTGGCGGCCGGCATGTTGCGGGAACATGTCTGCATGTTCATCTGCCCCTATGGCCGCTTCCAGAGTGCCATGTATGACCCGGAAACCCTCACGGTCCACTATGACCGCCGGCGTGGTGAAGGAGAGGGCGGACGCATGGCGGCCCGTGCCGGTTTGCGTGGCCGGGAAGAGCGGGCTGCCGCCGGACATGGCGACTGTGTGGATTGCGGATTGTGCGTGCAGGTCTGCCCGGTGGGGATCGACATCCGCAATGGCCTGCAATACACCTGTATTTCCTGCGGTCTGTGCGTGGATGCCTGCAATACCATCATGGACAAGATGGGCTGGCCTCGGGGGCTGGTGCGCTACGACTCGGAAGTCAATCTGGCCAAGCCAAAGCCAGAGCCGGTGCGCTTGCACTGGAAGAGCCTGAAAGTGCTTGGCTATGGCCTATCACTGGTCCTGATGACAGCCTATCTGGTGTATGACATGGGTAACCGGTCGGGTTTCGAGCACAGCATCCAGCAGATCCGCCAGCCGCTGTTCGTGACCTTGTCAGATGGCACCATCCGCAACCGTTACCAGGTCCGGCTGACCAACCTATCCGGCGCGGAGCAGAAGTTCGTCATTTCCGCCAAAGGCCTGCCGCCGGGGGCCCTGGACCTGGGCAGTTTCCAGAGCGTGTCCATCAAGAACGGCAAGAGCGTCATCATCCAGGCCAGCGTCAGCCTGGCGCCGGAAGTGGCCGCCCGCACCAGCGAATTCCAGTTCGTGATCCGTTCCCAGCAAGGCGAGGAAGTCCTGGATCCTGCCCGCTTCTTCACCCCGCACTGAGCTCCGCCATGAACCTGATGATCACGATTTTTGGTGGCATGTTGGCGACCTTCCTGCTCTACGCCCTGGGGCGGGGCCTGCGGCTGTCCAATTTCTGGGCAGCCGTGGTGGCGTCGGGTCTGCCCAGTTTTGCATACCTGCTTTATGCCGTGGCGACCGGCCCCAGCCTGGATACTGTCACCATGCATGTGATCGCCTACCCCACGGTGGGGGTGATGCTCTACCTGCTCTACGGAGAGCGGGCAGTCCGAAGTGCAGAGGGGGGGCACTGGGCACCCCGGCTCATGGTGGTTTTCTTTGTCCTTATCACCCTGCTGTTTGGTGGTTTTGTCTATGTGGCCAGACATGGGTTGCCCCCTGGGCTAGCGGCTCTGGTATTGCCCAATGCGTCTGAAAAGCGTGTCCACACAGGGTTTGCCGGCGTGGTGGCCCACGGCGAGGAATCGGCGAAAAGCATCGCTTATCACCGCAACATGGCCGAGAAACTGGCGCGCCTGGGCTGGCAGGTTGAGGTGGTGGGCCTGGATGCCCTACGCCCCAACCATGCCAACCAAATCAGTGTTCAGGTGCGGGACTCGGATGGTCGACAGGTGCATGGTATCCAGGCCACCCTGGGGTTGGGGCGTCCGGGCCAGCCGGCCCAGGACATCGTGCCGCTGGAACCGGCAGGAGATGACGGCTACCGGGGCATGGCGAGTCTGGCGGGTGACGGGGCCTGGCTGGCCGTACTCAGCCTGGAAGGTCAAGGCGAACGGGTCGAGCTGCAACACATTCTGGGGGGAGAGTAGCGTAGACGCGCACCTACCGGGTATAATCGAACGGATTTCTTGATGGGCTTCGCGCCCATTTTTTATTTATGGCTTCGCCTTACGGATGGTATGGACCTGCAAGCACTGATTGAACCGACACTGACCGGCATGGGCTACGAACTCGTAGCCCTGGAACGGGTTGGCCGGGGGATGCTGCGCCTGTATATCGACCAGCCTGCGGGCATCACCCTGGATGATTGCGTGCGGGTCAGCAACCAGTTGACCCGTCTGTTCATGGTGGAAAACGTGGATTACGACCGTCTGGAGGTCTCTTCCCCGGGGCTGGACCGGCCCCTGGTGAAGCCGGCGGATTTCGAGCGTTTTGCGGGGCAGCGCGCCCAGATCCGGCTGCATGCCCCCCTGGAAGGGCGCAAACGCTACACCGGTTTGCTGGCCGGCCTGGAAAATGAAGTGTTGAAACTGGAAGTGGATGGTGTCACGGTGGCAATCCCCCTGTTGGAGGTGGAATCTGCACGGCTGGCGCCCGAGTTAGAGGGTTTAACCCGGAGGAAGCGATGAGTCGGGAAATTCTGTTGCTGGCGGATGCGTTGGCCCGTGAAAAGAACGTGGAACCGGAAGTGGTGTTCGGGGCGATCGAATCGGCCCTGGCCCATGCCACCAAAAAGCGATACGTTGATGAAGACGCGGATATCCGCGTGGAGATCGACCGCAAGACGGGCGAGTACAAGGCCTTCCGTCGCTGGGAAGTCCTGCCCGACGAGGCTGGCCTGGAGTTCCCTGACCGGCAGTACCTGCTGTTCGAGGCCCAGGAGATCAATCCCGATATCCAGGTGGGCGACTTCATCGAGGAATCCGTGGAAGCGGTGGATTTTGGCCGCATTGGCGCCCAGGCGGCCAAGCAGGTCATTCTGCAGAAGATCCGCGATGCCGAGCGGGAGCAAGTGCTCAACGACTTCCTGGCCCGGGAGGAAACCCTGGTTTCCGGCACCATCAAGCGCATGGAACGGGGCAGCGCGATCATCGAATCCGGCCGCATTGAAGGGCGTCTGGAAAAAGACCAGATGATTCCGAAGGAAAACCTGCGGGTGGGCGACCGGGTTCGGGCCTATCTTGTGCGGGCCGAGCGGGGCGGGCGTGGTCCCCAGCTGGTGTTGTCCCGCACTTCACCCGAATTCATCAAGGAACTGTTCCGTCTGGAAGTGCCCGAGGTGGAAGAAGGCATCGTCGAAATCAGAGCCGCCGCCCGGGACCCGGGCATGCGGGCCAAGATCGCGGTGAAATCCAACGACCCCCGGGTCGATCCCCAGGGCACCTGCATCGGCGTGCGGGGCACCCGGGTCACGGCCGTCACCAACGAACTCAACGGCGAGCGTGTGGACATCGTCCTGTGGTCTCCGGACCCGGCCCAGTTCGTCATCAATGCCCTGTCTCCCGCCGAAGTGACCAGCATCGTGGTGGACGAGGAAAAGCACGCGATGGATGTGGTGGTGGAGCCGGAACAGGTGGAAATCGCCATTGGCCGTTATGGCCAGAACGTCCGCCTAGCAGCCGAGCTCACCGGCTGGGACATCAATATCCTGTCCGTGGACGAAGCCGAGCAGAAGCACCAGCAGGAAGCCCAGGGCCTGATCCAGATGTTCATGGTCAAGCTGGACGTGGATGAGGACGTGGCCCAGGTGCTGGTGGAAGAAGGCTTCACCAGCCTGGAGGAAGTGGCCTATGTGCCCTTGTCCGAGATGCTGGAAATCGAGGCTTTCGACGAAGACACGGTGAACGAACTCCGTTCCCGTGCCCGTGACGCCCTGCTGACCGATGCCATCGTCAAGGAAGAAGCCGTGGAAAGCGCGGCAGCGGACCTGATGAGTGTGGCAGGCATGGACGAAGCCACGGCTGCCCTGCTGACCGCAAAGGACGTCCAGAATGCGGAGGATCTGGCAGACCTGGCCGTGGATGAATTGATGGAACTGACCGGTATGGATGAGGAGCGGGCCAAGCAACTCATCATGACCGCACGGGCGCCGATGCTTGCAGGCAGTTGAGCAGGCTGAATAGGAAACAGGCATGAACGTTGAACAATTTGCATCGGAACTGAAGGTCGATCCTGCGCTACTGGTCAAGCAACTCCAGTCCGCCGGCGTGGCCGTAAAAGGACAGGGCGATGAGCTGTCCGAACAGGACAAGGCCATGCTGCTGGATTATCTGCGTGGCAAGCATGGTTCAGCGGAGCCGAAGAAAAAGATCACCCTGACCCGCAAGCAGACCGGCGAGATCAAGACCGCGGACAGCAGTGGCCGGACCCGTACCGTCCAGGTGGAGGTGCGCAAGAAGCGCGTGCTCGTTAAGCGGGAAGAAGTGGCGCCCGAAGCACCCCATGAAGGTTTTGCCGAAGAACAGAAATCTGTCGAGCCGGAAGTTCCCGAAGTCGAGTTGATGCCGGTTCCCGAACCGGTCATGGCCGAGCCCGAGGCGCCGGAACCCGTCGAGGCCGTGGTTGAAGTCCAGATCGAGCCGGACAGCGAATCCGAGGCTGAGGCGGAGGAAGTCGCGGAATCCGTTGTTCTCGAACAGCCCGAGGTGAGCGAGACGGCGGAAGCCATTGCGGCGTCCAGCAAGCCCGTCCAGCCGGTGTCCATCCTTAGTGAAGAGGAACGCAAGCAGCGAGAGCTTGAAGCCAAGCGCCAGGCCAAGCTGCGTGCCATTCAGGAAGCCGAACTTAAGGCCAAGCAGGAGCGGGAAGCCGCCCGGCGGGCCGCCGAAGATGCGGCCAAGGCCAAGGCGGCGGAGGCTCCTGCTAAACCGGAAGTCAAACCGGCGGTCAAACCCTCAGTCAAGCCTAAGGTGGAAAAGGGTCCTGAAAAGGCCGGCGCCAAGAAGGGGCAGCGGGAACTGGAAGGCGGCGGCAAGCGCCCCGGTCTCAAGACCCGTGGTGCGGTGGACGGCGGCGATGGTTGGCGTTCCAAGAAGGCCCGCCACCATAAATCCGAGCAGGATGCCTTCGTACCCCCCAGCGAACCGGTGGTGCGGGATGTGTTGATCCCCGAGACCATCACGGTGGCCGACCTGGCCCACAAGATGTCCGTGAAGGCCGCCGAGGTTATCAAGACCCTCATGAAGATGGGCTCCATGGTCACCATCAACCAGGTGTTGGACCAGGAAACCGCCATGATCGTGGTGGAGGAAATGGGCCATGTGGCCAAACCCGCCCCCACGGACAACCCGGAGGCCTATCTGGAGGACACCGAGGAGCACAAGGAAGCCGAACTCCTGCCCCGGGCCCCGGTGGTCACCGTCATGGGCCACGTGGACCACGGCAAGACCTCCCTGCTGGACTACATCCGTCGCGCCAAGGTGGCAGCGGGCGAAGCCGGTGGCATCACCCAGCATATCGGTGCCTACCACGTGGAAACCCCCAAGGGTATGGTCACCTTCCTGGACACCCCCGGCCACGAGGCCTTCACCGCCATGCGGGCCCGGGGTGCCAAGGCCACGGACATCGTCATCCTGGTGGTGGCCGCCGACGACGGCGTCATGCCCCAGACCCGGGAAGCCATCCACCACGCCAAGGCCGGCAACGTGCCCATCGTCGTGGCGGTCACCAAGGTGGATAAACCCGGCGGCAACCCGGAAAAAATCCGTCAGGAAGTTTCCAACGAAGGCGTGGTGCCGGAAGAATGGGGCGGTGATGCCCAGTTCGTGGACGTGTCCGCCAAGACCGGTCAGGGCATTGACGCCCTGCTGGACGCGGTGCTGCTGCAAGCGGAAGTGCTGGAGTTGCAGGCTCCCGTGGAAGCCCTTGCAAAAGGCGTGGTCATCGAATCCCGCCTCGACAAGGGCCGGGGTTCCGTGGCTACCGTGCTGGTCCAGTCCGGCACCCTGAAGCGGGGGGACATGCTGCTGGCCGGCACCGCCTTCGGCAAGGTGCGGGCCATGCTGGACGAGAACGGCAAGCCGGTGGATGAAGCCGGCCCCTCCATCCCGGTGGAAATCCAGGGCCTGTCCGAAGTGCCCGCGGCCGGTGAAGACGTGATGGTGCTGCCGGACGAGCGCAAGGCACGGGAAATCGCCCTGTTCCGCCAGGGCAAGTTCCGGGACGTGAAACTGGCCAAGCAGCAGGCCGCCAAGCTGGAGAACATGTTCGAGAACATGGCCGAGGGCGAGGTGAAGAGTCTGCCCCTCATCCTGAAGGCCGACGTGCAGGGTTCCTACGAAGGTCTGGCCCATGCGCTGACCAAGCTGTCTACCAGCGAAGTCAAGGTGAACATCATTCACGCCGCCGTGGGCGCCATCTCCGAGTCAGACGTCAACCTGGCCCTGGCCTCCGGCGCCGCGTTGATCGGCTTCAACGTGCGGGCCGACGCCCAGGCCCGCAAGCTGGCAGAAAGCTCCGGTGTGGATATCCGCTACTACAACATCATCTATGAAGCCGTGGATGACGTGAAAGCGGCCATGGGCGGCCTGCTGTCTCCAGAGAAGAAGGAAAACGCCCTGGGCTTGGCGGAAATCCGCCAGGTATTCCGCATCTCCAAGGTGGGCGCCGTGGCCGGCTGCATGGTCCTCGACGGTCTCATCCGCCGCAACGCCCGGGTGCGCCTGCTGCGGGACAACGTGGTGGTCTTCGACGGCGAACTGGATGCCCTCAAGCGCTTCAAGGACGACGTGAAGGAAGTCCGGGAAGGCTTCGAGTGTGGTCTGTCGTTCAAGAACTTCAACGACCTCGTGGAAGGCGACCAGATCGAGTGCTACGAGGTGGTCGAGGTAGCCCGGACCCTGTGATGGAGCAGGCGTAGGGGGGCGGGTTCCGCTTCACCCTCCGCCTCGCCCCTCACGCCCTCCGCCTCACGCATCATGAACAACCGTTCCCGCCGCGTCGCCGACCAGATCCGCCAGGAATTGGCGTCCATCCTGCTGCGTGAAATGAAGGATCCCCGGGTTGTGGGGGTCACCTTCACCGCCGTGGAGGTCACCTCGGACCTGGAGCACGCCAAGGTCTGGTTCACGACCTACACTGGCGAGCCGGAGACGGCCCGCCAGGGGCTGGTCAAGGCCTCTGGCTTCCTGCGCAGCGAGCTGGCCCAGCGGATGAAGATGCGCACGGTGCCCAAGCTCAACTTTGTCTACGACGCATCCGTGGAGCGGGGTGCACACCTGTCCCGGCTGATCGACGAAGCGGTGGCCTCGGATCGCCAGAACGCCACACAAGACGCCACACAAGCGCCCCACAAAGATGAAACGTAAGGTCGACGGCGTCCTGCTCCTGGACAAACCCGCCGGCCTGACCTCCAACACTGCGCTGCAAAAGGCCAAACGGCTTTTCAATGCGGCGAAGGCAGGCCACACCGGCACCCTGGACCCCTTTGCCACAGGTCTGCTGCCCCTGTGTTTCGGCGAGGCCACCAAGTTTTCCCAGTTCCTGCTGGATGCGGACAAGGTGTACGAGGCGGAAGTGCGCCTGGGGGTGCGAACCTCCAGCGGCGACCTGGATGGCGATGTGATCGCCGAGTCTCCCGTCAGCCTGGACGAAGCCCGGCTACGGGCGGCGTTGCACGCCTTCATGGGGGAAATCGAACAGGTGCCCCCCATGCATTCCGCCCTCAAGCACCAGGGCCGTCCCCTCTATGAATATGCCCGCCAGGGGGTGGAGATTCCCCGCAAGGCCCGCCGTGTGACGGTGCATAGCCTGGAGTTGTTGTCCTTTACGCCGCCAACCTGCGTATTGCGGGTGCATTGCAGCAAGGGCTTCTACGTGCGGGCCCTGGCGGACGACCTGGGTCAGGCCCTGGGCTGCGGCGGCCATCTGGTGGGTTTGCGGCGCCTGGCGGTGGGCGGGTTTTCCGTGGCGGATGCCTACACCCTGGAAACCCTGGCCGCCCAATCGCCGGATTCCCTGGATGCCTGCCTGGCCCCGGCGGACCGGCTCATCCAGAGGCTCCCCATCCAGCAGCTGGACCAGGAATCCGCCTGGCAGATGCTGCACGGCCAGGCGGTATGGCTGCCCCGGCTCCAGGTGGGCACCCTGTTCAGGTTGTATGACCCGGACCAAGTGTTCCTGGGGGTGGGCGTGGTAAATGAGGAAGGCAAGCTGGCACCACAACGGTTGGTGTGTACGGATGCCGCACAAGGCTGAAGTGACCCAGGCCGGTTAAGCAGCGCTAATGGGCTGAATTCAGCTGGTTTTTATTGATTGAGGCGGGCGATCGGCTTAAAATGCCTGGCTTTCGTGAACGTGTCCTGAATAGCCTCGGGCCACGCGATTTTTAGGAGAAATACCATGGCTATCACTACCGCCCAGAAGGCTGAAATCGTCAAGCAACACGCACGCGGTGCCGCGGATACCGGCTCCCCCGAAGTCCAGGTTGCCCTGCTGACCGCCCGCATCAATGACCTGACCGCCCACTTCAAGGCCAACACCAAGGATCACCATTCCCGCCGTGGCCTGCTGAAGATGGTTTCCCGTCGTCGTCGTCTGCTGGATTACCTGAAAGACAAGAGCGCCGACCGTTACACCCAGTTGATTCAGACCCTGGGCCTGCGCAAGTAAGCAACCCCGGTCCGGCAAGCTCGCCCCGACGCAGAACGCCCCGACACCCTGCCAAAAGCAGGGTGTTTTTCATCCTCCGCTAAATAACGGACAAAGGAACCCCAGCGTGAATCCAGTCAAGAAATCCTTCCAATACGGTCGCCATACCGTCACCCTGGAAACTGGCGAAATCGCCCGCCAGGCCACCGGCGCGGTCATGGTCAACATGGACGACACCGTGGTGCTGGTCGCCGTGGTGGCCAAGAACGAAGTAAAGCCGGGCCAAGACTTCTTCCCCCTGACTGTGGATTACATGGAGAAGACCTACGCTGCCGGCCGTATCCCCGGTGGCTATTTCAAGCGGGAAGGCAAGGCCACGGAAAAGGAGACCCTCACCTCCCGCCTGATCGACCGCCCCATCCGTCCCCTCTTCCCCGATGGCTTCTTCAATGAAGTGCAGATCATCGCCACGGTGGTGTCCGCCAATCCGGAAGTGGATTCCGACATTCCCGCCCTGATCGGCGCTTCCGCTGCCCTGTCCCTGTCCGGCCTGCCTTTCAACGGCCCCATCGGTGCCGCCCGGGTGGGTTACATCGACGGCCAGTACGTCCTCAACCCCACCCAGACCGAACTGAAGAGTTCCAAGCTGGACCTGGTGGTCGCCGGTACCGAATCCGCCGTACTGATGGTGGAATCCGAAGCCCAGGAACTGCCTGAAGACGTGATGCTGGGCGCCGTGGTTTATGGCCACGAGCAGATGCGCGCCGCCATCGACGCCATCAACGAACTGGCCGACGAAGCCGGCAACGAGGAATGGGCCTGGACCGAACCCGAGACCCCCACTGCACTCATCGAGAAGATGAACAGCATCTGCGGCGATGGCCTCAACCAGGCTTACTCCATCAAGCAGAAGCAGGCCCGCGTTGCCGCCGTGGACGAGATCCGCAACCGGGTCTTCGCCGAGATGATCACCGCCGACATGGACACCACCGCCGCCAACGTGGTGAAGGACCTGTTCCACGCCCTGGAAGCCAAGGTGGTGCGTGGCCGCATCCTGGCCGGTGAGCCGCGCATCGACGGTCGTGACACCCGCACCGTGCGGCCTATCACCATCCGCACCGGCGTGCTGCCCCGCACCCATGGTTCCGCCCTGTTCACCCGGGGTGAGACCCAGGCCCTGGTGGTCGCCACCCTGGGAACTGGCCGGGACGAGCAGACCATCGAAGCACTGACCGGCGAATATTCCGACCGCTTCCTGTTCCACTACAACATGCCTCCCTTTGCTACCGGTGAAACTGGCCGTGTGGGCAGCCCCAAGCGCCGGGAAATCGGCCACGGCCGTCTTGCCAAGCGGGGTCTGCTGGCCATGCTGCCCAGCAAGGAAGAGTTCGGCTATACGCTGCGGGTCGTTTCCGAAATCACCGAATCCAACGGTTCGTCCTCCATGGCTTCTGTCTGTGGTGGCTCTCTGGCCCTGATGGACGCGGGTGTCCCCATGAAGAAGCACGTGGCCGGCATCGCCATGGGCCTCATCAAGGAAAGCAACCGTTTCGCCGTGCTGACCGACATCCTGGGGGATGAAGATCACCTGGGTGACATGGACTTCAAGGTGGCCGGCACCACCGACGGCGTCACCGCCCTGCAGATGGACATCAAGATCCAGGGCATCACCAAGGAAATCATGCAGGTGGCCCTCACCCAGGCCAAGGAAGCCCGTCTGCACATCCTGGGCATCATGAATTCCGCCGAAGCCCAGCCCCACGAGATGAGCCAGTACGCGCCCCGCATCATCACCATGAAGATCAATCCGGAGAAGATCCGCGACGTGATCGGCAAGGGCGGCGCCACCATCCGGGCCTTGACCGAAGAAACCGGCACCCAGATCGACATCGACGAGTCCGGCACCATCAAGATCGCCTGCACCAGCACCGAATCCGGCGAACTGGCCAAGAAGCGCATCGAGGACATCACCGCCGAAGTCGAAGTGGGCAAGACCTACGACGGCACCGTGCTGAAGATTCTCGACTTCGGCGCCATCGTCAACGTGCTGCCCGGCAAGGATGGTCTGCTGCACATCTCCCAGATCGCCCACGAGCGGGTCAACGCGGTGGCCGACCACCTGAAGGAAGGCCAGGCCGTGCAGGTGAAAGTGCTGGAGACGGACGAGAAAGGCCGCATGCGCCTGTCCATGAAGGCCCTGATCGAGCCGCCGCCCAAGCCCCAGCAACCCGCTGAGGCCCCGGCTGCCGAGTAAGCTCGCCGGCAACGAAAAAAGCCAGCGTTGTGCTGGCTTTTTTTATGCTGTCGGGCAGTTTGTTACTTGGCGCCGATGAAGTCCATGAAGCCCTGCCACCAGCGTTTGCGGTTCTGGGGGAGGAAATGGGGGGCTTCCAGGTCCGAGGGCGGCACCCGGGACATGACCCAGCCCGGCAGGATCTTGTGGCCGCTGGAGCCGCAGGAGGTGCCCAGGTTGTTGGGGTCGTAGATCTTCACGATGCTGGGGGACTTCAGGTCATCCGCGTAGACGATGCCGCAATAGTCCTCGTCGTGCTCCTTGCGCAACAGGGCGTCGATTTGCTGGATAAAGGCCGTCACGTGTTCGGCGTCCGCCGGACTCGTGGGGCGGGCCTCGCCCACGGCGTAGAGATACCAGTCGCCGGACGGGTCCAGGGTTTGCCAGAAGGCGGTAAGCTGGTCCCAGGAAAGCAGACTGTAGAGGGTGCCGTCGAACAGGCGATCGAAGTCGGGATTGCGCGGGTCTGGGACGTGCATGGGAAGCGATCTTGAGGCCGGGCCCGAAAGTTTACCCACCTGGGGCAGAATCACAAACCTTTGAAAGAGAAAGGAAGTTTATGTTGAAAGCCTTGTTGTTCGATGTGGACGGTACCCTGGCCGATACGGAGCGGGACGGCCATCGCCCCGCCTTCAATGCTGCTTTCCAGGAATATGGCCTGGACTGGAACTGGGATGTGGAGTTGTATGGCCAGTTGCTGGCGGTGACCGGCGGCAAGGAACGCATGAAGTACTACGTGGACAAGTTCCGCACGGACTACGTCAAACCCGCTGATTTCGACGCCCTGGTGGCCGAGCTGCACAAGGCCAAGACCCGCCATTACACCCGCATGCTGGCGGAAGGCGGCATTCCCCTGCGTCCCGGCGTCCGCCGCCTGCTGGAAGAAGCCCGGGCCGCCGGCCTGATCCTGGGGGTGGCCACCACCACCACGCCGGAAAACGTCACCGAGCTTCTGCGCCACAGCCTGGCGCCGGATGGCCCCGAGTGGTTCCAGGTCATCGCCGCCGGGGACATCGTCCCGGCCAAGAAGCCTGCGCCGGACATCTACGTCTGGGCCATGGCCCAACTGGGTCTGCAGCCCGGAGATTGCCTGGCCTTCGAGGATTCAGAAAACGGCATCAAGGCGTCCCTGGGCGCTGGGCTGCGTACCGTGGTGACCGTGAACGACTACACCCGGGACCATGATTTTACCGGGGCACTGGCAGTCCTCCCGGATTTGCAAGGAACGGGCCTGGCCCAGATTCGCGCTTTGATCGGTGGGTGATGGAGGCGGTGAGCTGCAGCTCACCGCAACCCCGTAGTCCGGAGGAGCGCAGCGAGTCCGGGACGCATCCCCGGTCCGCCTTACGACTATTGATACGGCACGAAGATGTCTAAACCCACCCTCTCCCGCGCTGCCGCGCACCCCTCCCCCGCTTGCGGGGGAGGGGCTGGGGGAGAGGGAAGCACTTCATACTTCAACTGGCCGTATCAATAAGGATGTCTTGCCGCCGCTTCCAGGGTGTTCTGCAACAGGGTGGCCACCGTCATGGGGCCCACGCCCCCCGGCACGGGGGTGATCCAGCCGGCCCGTTCCCGGGCCACGGCGAATTCCACATCCCCCGCCAGGCGTCCGTCGTCCAGGCGGTTGATGCCCACGTCCACCACCAGGGCGCCTTCCCTGATCCAGGCGCCTTTCACCATCTCCGGCTTGCCCACGGCGGCCACGACGATATCCGCCTGGCCCACGTGGCCGGGCAGATCCCGGGTGGCGGAATGGCACACGGTCACCGTGCAGCCCGCCATCAGCAATTCCAGGGCCATGGGCCGGCCCACGTGGTTGGAAGCCCCCACCACCACGGCATGCTTGCCCCGCAGGGGCTCGCCGGTGGTTTCCAACAGGCGCATCACGCCATAGGGCGTGCAGGAGCGTAGGGTGGGCAGGCGCATGGCCAGTCGACCGATGTTGTAAGGGTGAAAGCCGTCCACGTCCTTGTCGGGACGGATCGTTTCCACCACGGTTTCGGCATCGATGTGGGCAGGCAGGGGCGCCTGAACCAGGATGCCGTCCACGGTGGGGTCATCGTTCAACTGGCGGATCAGGGCCAGCAGATCGGCCTGGGAAGTCTCTGCCGGCAGATCGTGGGAAACAGACAGCACGCCGGCCGCATCGCAGGCGCGGCGCTTGTTGCGCACATAGATGCTGGAAGCCGGGTCGCTGCCCAGCAGGATGACGGCCAGGCCCGGTACCCGCTGGCCCGCTGATCGCCGTTCTTCCACCTGCCGCCGGATATCCTGGATCAACTGGTCGGCGATGGACTTGCCATCAAGGATGCGAGCGGCCATGGCGAAAGGCAGTAGTCTGAAAGGGGCTTATTCTAGCGGAGAAGCAGGCAATTCATGCGCCGGCAGCATTGCTTTTGCCGGGCCGAGCAGGTATATTCTCGCGCCTTCGGGGTGTAGCGCAGCCCGGTAGCGCGCTTGCTTTGGGAGCAAGATGTCGGAGGTTCGAATCCTCTCACCCCGACCAAAACGTTACCGGCTGCAAATATATCTTCGAGTGCCCGCAGGAACGCTGCCCGTAGCTCAATTGGATAGAGCACCAGCCTTCTAAGCTGGGGGTTACAGGTTCGATCCCTGTCGGGCAGGCCAGGTTTTACGGTGGCGGTGGTAGCTCAGTTGGTAGAGCACTGGATTGTGGCTCCAGGTGTCGTGGGTTCGATTCCCATCCATCGCCCCACCCTCTTTTTTTCCCTTGTTGTGCCTTGTAGCGTGCCTCGTCTTGAAGACCCGATTCGGGCCTTCAGTAAGCCGTGGTGCCCCTGTTCCTGGCAGGTGCCGCCCGACCTTTAGGGGGCAGCCCGTAGGTCCAGTGGTTGCGCCAGGCGGCGTAGACCATTTCCGGATACTCAGCCTTGCCCAGACTGCCGTTGTAACGGCCCAGGGCCCGGAACAGGTTGCCCTTTTCGATATCGATGTAATGCCGCAGGATGGTGGTGCCGTAGCGCAGGTTGGTGCGCAGGTGGAAGAGGTTCTGCTCCCGGGTGCCGATCACGTCCAGCCAGAAGGGCATCACCTGGGTAAAGCCCCGGGCCCCCACGCTGGAAACGGCATATTTCTTGAAGCCGCTCTCCACCTCGATGAGGCCCAGCATGAGCTCCGGGTCCAGGCCGGCCCGGGTGGCTTCGTAGTGCAGGGTGTTGAGGAAGTCTTCCCGGAATTCCGGGTCCGGGATGTAGCGGGTGAGGCGGTTGGACATCTCCCCCAGCCACAAACGGACTGTCGGGGAATCGGCAAATGCCGCTTTTTCGACAGCCGCATCGGCCACCGCCTTGGACAGTCGGGCCTTGACGCTGGCGGACAGGGGTTCGTACTGCTGCTTGCCGGCCAGGGCAGTTCCGGCGCTGAAGGCCAGCGCCAGGACCAGCAGTTTCAAGCTGCGTTTCGACATGCCTTGATCTTCTCCACAATCGTGCTTACTGCTTCAGATTGAGCAATCCGCGTGCCAGAGGCGTCCGTGCGGCCCTGGTACTCCAGTTGCCCATCCTTTAGGCCCCGGTCGCTGATCACCACCCGATGGGGCACCCCGACCAGTTCCATGTCCGCAAACATCACCCCCGGACGCTCGTCCCGGTCGTCCATGACCACGTCGATGCCGGCGGCCACCATTGCATTGTAGAAGGCTTCGGCCGCTTCCCGGACCGCGTCGCTGCGCTTGAGGCCCAGGGGCACGATGGCCAGTTCGAAGGGGGCAATGGCCTGGGGGAAGAGGATGCCCCGTTCGTCATTGCCTTGTTCAATGGCGGCGCCGACGATGCGGGACACGCCGATGCCGTAGCAGCCCATGACGGCCACCTGGGATTTGCCGTCCGCATCCAGGTAAGTGGCTTGGAGGGCTTCGGAATACTTGGTGCCCAGCTTGAAGATGTGGCCCACCTCGATACCCCGGCAGAGGCCCAGGGTGCCCTTGCCGTCTGGGGAAGGGTCGCCTTCCACCACGTTGCGGATGTCTGCCACCAGGTCCGGTTCCGGCAGGTCCCGGCCCCAGTTGACGCCGGCGGTGTGGAACTTGGGCTTGTTGGCACCGCAGACAAAGTCTCTCATCACTGCCACCTGGCGGTCGGCGATGACCCGGATCTGGCTGCGGTCAAGGCCAACGGGCCCCAGGAAGCCGGGCGGGCAGTTGAAGACGGCGCGGATTTCCGCTTCCGTGGCGAAGCGGAAGTCGGTAAGGCCGGCCACCTTGCCGGCTTTCACTTCGTTGAGGCTGTGGTCGCCCCGGATCAGCAGCACATGGAGCTTGTCATCGGCCATGACGGCGATGAGCTTCACGGTACGGCTGAGGGGAATGCCCAGCAGGGCAGCCACGTCCTCGCAGGTGGTCTGCTTGGGGGTGTACACATCCCGCAGGGCCTCGGCAGGCGCAGCCCGGGTGGTGGCGGGGGGCAGGCCCTCGGCCATTTCCACGTTGGCGGCGTAGTCGGAATCTGGGCAGAAGGCGATGGCGTCTTCGCCGGAATCCGCCAGCACATGAAATTCATGGGATCCGGACCCGCCGATGGCGCCGGTATCTGCCGCCACGGCCCGGAACTTCAGGCCCAGACGGGTGAAGATGCGGGAATAGCAGGCGTACATGGTCTGGTAGGTCTCGTCCAGACTTTCCGGGGAGGTGTGGAAGGAATAGGCATCCTTCATCAGGAATTCCCGGGCCCGCATGACACCGAAGCGGGGCCGGATCTCGTCCCGGAACTTGGTCTGGATTTGATAGAAGTTCACCGGCATCTGCCGGTAGGAGCGGATCTCCTTGCGGGCCAGGTCGGTGATCACTTCCTCGTGGGTGGGGCCGAACAGGAAATCCCGGTCATGGCGGTCCTTGATCTTCAGCATCTGGGGACCAAAAACGTCCCAGCGGCCGGATTCCTGCCACAACTCGGCGGGGATCACGGCGGGCATGAGCAGTTCCACGCCCCCGGCCCGGTTCATCTCCTCCCGCACGATGGCCTCCACCTTGCGCAGTACGCGCAGGCCCAGGGGCATCCAGGTATACAGGCCCGAGCCCAGGCGCTTGATGAGACCGGCCCGCAACATCAGCCGGTGGCTGGTCAGTTCGGCTTCAGCCGGGGCTTCCTTGCTGGTGGAGAGAAAGAATTGGGAAATTCGCATGATCCAGGCGATGGTTTGAACGAGCGCCGGATTTTAACAGGCAGGGCCGCAGTTCTTCCTCCTTCCCTAGGAGCCTGTCGGACTTTGGAATCGTCGGCTGCAAATCGTCCTCGCCGGTCCATTTTTTGCCGCTTTCTTGGGCAATAGTTCGACTATTACCCGGCGAAATCGTCAACAACTGTCCTCGGCGGGGACGATTTTCGCTTTCGACGACCAAAGTCCGACAGACTCCTAGCGGATATGGGAAAGCTCCTTGTTGAGCATCTCGATGTTCTTCTCGTGCAGGCGCACGGCATCCAGCAAGCGTTTCACATCGGCGCCCGGCTGGCGGCTACCCTGGGCGAGGGCGGTTTTTGCGGCCGCGAGATTGCGCTTCTCGCTGCCCAGCTCTTCTTCCAGCAGCAGCCTGCGCATGTCGTCCCGCTTGCGCTGGGTACCGGTGTCGATGCGCGGAAAATAGGCAGGTGTGCTGGAGGATGCGCCGGTGCCCCGCTTGGTGGTGCCCTTGCTGCCAGCCTTGGAAGGCTTGTCAGGCTTGATGCCCGTATCCGGAATGACCACTTCGGGTTTCGCGCCGGGACGGGGGATGTTCGTATAGGTGACGAAGCCGTTGTCATCCACGAATTTGTAGATTTCCGCCCAGGCCGGGGCGGCCAGACCCAGACCCCCCCAGGCCAGCATGATGTGTATTGGCAGATGACGCGTGCGCATGGCCCGAGTTTAGGGAACCACCGCCGCTGGGGCAATAAAAAAGGGCGGCAAGGGCCGCCCTTTGCATGCGCTATTAGTGCTTACACGCTGTAGTACATGTCGAATTCGATGGGGTGGGTGGTCATGCGCATGCGCTGCACTTCTTCCATCTTCAGTTCGATGTAGGCGTCGATGAACTCGTCGCTGAACACGCCGCCCTTGGTGAGGAACTCGCGATCCTTGTCCAGGTGCTCCAGGGCCATTTCCAGGCTGGAACAGACGGTGGGGATCTGGGCCTCTTCTTCGGGGGGCAGGTCATACAGGTTCTTGGTGGCGGGGTCGCCGGGGTGGATCTTGTTCTGGATGCCGTCCAGACCAGCCATCATCAGCGCGGCGAAGCACATGTAGGGGTTGGCGATGGGGTCGGGGAAGCGGGTCTCGATCCGGCGGGCCTTGTCGGAAGCCACATGGGGGATACGGATGGATGCAGAACGGTTACGGGCGGAGTAGGCCAGCATCACGGGGGCTTCGAAGCCGGGCACCAGGCGCTTATAGGAGTTGGTGCCGGGGTTGGTGATGGCGTTCAGGGCCTTGGCGTGCTTGATGACGCCGCCGATGTAGTACAGGGCCAGTTCGGACAGGCCGGCATAGCCGTTGCCGGCGAACAGGTTCTTGCCGTCTTTCCAGATGGACTGGTGCACGTGCATGCCGGAACCGTTGTCGCCAACGATGGGCTTGGGCATGAAGGTGGCGGTCTTGCCGTACTGGTGGGCCACGTTATGGATCACGTATTTCTGGATCTGGGTCCAGTCGGCACGCTGCACCAGGGTGGAGAACTTGGTGCCGATCTCGCACTGGCCGGCGGTAGCCACTTCGTGGTGGTGCACTTCGACGGGCACACCCATCTCTTCCAGGGCCAGGCACATGGCGGAACGGATGTCCTGGAAGGAGTCGATGGGGGGCACCGGGAAGTAGCCGCCCTTGACCTTGGGACGGTGTCCGATGTTGCCCACTTCGGTCTGCTCGCCAGAGGACCAGGCAGCTTCTTCAGACTTGATCTTCACGTGGCAGCCGGACATGTCGTCACCCCAGGTGACGGCGTCGAAGATGAAGAATTCGGGTTCCGGGCCGAAATAGGCGGTGTCGCCGATGCCGGTGGACTTCAGATAGGCCTCGGCGCGTTTGGCGATGGAGCGGGGGTCCCGGTCATAGCCCTTGCCGGTGTCCGGCTCGATGACGTCGCAGGTCAGGATCAGGGTGGCTTCGTCGAAGAAGGGGTCGATGTTGGCGGTGGCGGGATCCGGCATCAGCAGCATGTCGGAAGCCTGGATGCCCTTCCAGCCGGCGATGGAGGAACCGTCGAAGGCGTGGCCTTCGCTGAATTTGTCCTCGTTGAAGTGGGAGACGGGCACGGTGACGTGCTGTTCCTTGCCGCGGGTATCGGTAAAGCGGAAATCGACGAATTTGACATCGTTTTCCTGGACCATCTTCATGACATCGGCGACCGACATTTCACAAACTCCTTAATGGACAAATTGAACGTGAAAAACTTGGACGGCTACTGGGGTGTATCAATCCATGGCACGGGAATTAGCAGCTTCCATGCCATGCTCGAAATCGGAGCAAGCCATTGTGCCACAAGGGTATCGCTCCAGTGGCAAGAAAGCGCGCGCATTAAAATGGTGCATAATTGCACAAAAATGGTGCGCAAATTGAGGCATGCATGAGCATGGGCCGTTCTAGAATTCGGCGACTCAATTTACCCGCCTTGCCATGACTGCGCACTATGCCGTTTTCGGCAACCCCATTGCCCATTCCAAATCACCTCTGATCCACGCCGAATTTGCCCGCCAGACCAGGCAGGACCTGGATTATCGCGCCCTGCTGGCGCCCCTGGACGGGTTTGCCGAGACGCTGGCGGCCTTTCGTGCAGGAGGCGGAGCCGGCTGCAATGTCACGGTGCCTTTCAAGGAGCAGGCTTTCAGCCTTGCGGATCGCCACACGGCTCGGGCCCAGGTGGCGGGGGCGGCCAATACCCTGAGCTTCATGGAGGACGCGATCCTTGCCGACAACACCGATGGTGCGGGACTGGTGGCGGATCTGGTCCACAACCAGGGGGTTGAACTCAAAGGGGCCCGTATCCTGTTGATGGGGGCGGGGGGCGCGACGAGAGGAGTGTTGCAGCCCTTGCTGGCCTGCGGGCCGGCCCAGCTGTTCATTGCCAACCGGACCGCCACCAAGGCGGAAGAACTGGCCCGCAGGGTCGCTGACCTCGGGCCGGTGACGGGCGGGGGCTATGACGCATTGGCCGATCAGGGATTCGACCTGGTGGTCAATGCCACCTCCGCCAGCCTGGCGGGGGAAATGCCAGCCATGCCCGGGGCGGTGTTTGCTGCCGGGGCCCTGGCCTACGACATGATGTATGGCCGTGACACGCCCTTCCTGGCCTTTGCCCGGGAATGCGGTGCCCGCACCTGTGACGGCCTGGGCATGTTGGTGGAACAGGCTGCCGAAGCCTTTTACGGCTGGCGGGGCGTGCGCCCCGACACGGCTTCTGTCATCCGTCTGCTGCGGGCGGGATGATGGCCCGGCGCAAGTGGTCGGCGGGCCAGTGGGTCTGGCGCATGGGGGCTGTGGCGGCGGTGCTGGTGCTCTATTTGCAGATCGGTTATTTCACCGGCGTGCTCTGGTGGACCTGGTTCAACCCGGCCAACACCGCCTTCATGGCCGACGGCCTTGACCGGTTGCGGGAAAAGAAGGGGGCGGATGCGGAACTGCGCCATCAATGGGTGGAATACCGCCGGATTTCCTCCCATCTGAAGCGGGCCGTCATCGCCGCCGAGGACAGCCGCTTTCTGGAACACGAGGGCTTCGACTGGGAGGGCATCGAAGCGGCCGTGCAAAAGAACCTCAAAAAGGGGCGCATTGTGGCCGGGGGCTCCACCATCAGCCAACAACTGGCCAAGAACCTGTTCCTTTCGCCGTCCCGCAACCCCCTGCGCAAGGTCCAGGAAGCGATCATTACCGTGATGATCGAGCAGCTCTGGAGCAAACGCCGCATCCTGGAGGTCTATCTCAATGTCATCGAATGGGGCAATGGCATATACGGGGCAGAGGCCGCAGCAAGGCGGTATTACAAGACCTCGGCAGCAGGCCTGGGGCCGGGTCAGGCTGCGCACCTGGCCGCCATGATCCCGAATCCGCGTTATTACGAAACCCATCGGGCGTCCCGGGGCCTGCTACGACGACAGGCCATCATCGCCGCCCGGATGCGCCTGGTGTCCGCGCCGAGATAGCGACGGGCTGCTCACCGCCAGAAGCGCCAGGCGGCCGCCCGATCCAGTTCGCTACCCGGCCGGGTGCCGGAGGTGAATATGAGTCTCAGCCGACCCAGGCGGCCCAGGGCGAGGGCCTTGGACAGGGGGCGGAACCAGCGGGCGTCCAGGTTATTCCAGTCGGGATCGGGGCTTCCCGGGGGGGGCGATAGCCCTTCCAGCTGGCATACAGCGGTTTTCACATCCTCGGCCAGCAGGGCACGGATATCGGCCGGTATGGGCCGGACCGGGACATCAAGACCCCGGGCCAACTCGGCAAGGGTGTCCGGGCCGCACCAGACCCCAGCTGGCAGGGAAAGGTCCTCAGGTATCACCCCGCCGCCCCAGATCCAGTAGCTGTTCACCGGCAGGCCATGTGCTGCCTGGCGGGCAAGGTTGAGGGGGTGGTCATGGAGGGCCATCTGTAGTTCATGCATCAGCCGGGTCCAGCGGGGGGCATCTTCACCCCGGGGCAGGAAACGGGTTGGCAGTCGGCCCGCCACCTCGTCCAGTGGGGTGGTGGCCAGTGCCGGGGGCGATTCCAGACGGACATGAATGATGCCGTCTGCTCCAAAGTGGGCTTCCATGGCCTGCTCGGCAAAAACGGGACCCAGGCAGGTCTCCAGGGCTGGGGTATCCTGGGGACCCAGGTTGGGCACCGCCCGCAGAAACATGCCCTGCATGTTCACGTCCATGAACACCGGGTCCAGGCGCAGCCAGTAACCGGTCTGGGTGGGCAGGCCCCGCGTCCGGGCGGAGCAGGGGGCCACCGGCCAGTCCTGCTGGCGGGTAATGCCCAGGGCCCGGCAGCAGGCTTCCGTGGCCCCGGCTTGCGGCGCCAGGGCGTTTCCCCGGGCCAGTAGCCTGGCTAACCCGGGCATGGCTTGGGCAATACCTTCCGGAAGTCCGGGGTTTGCAGGGTCTTCCGGCCACGGGGGTGTCCGTATTAGCAGGGTGAGTTCTCGCATGGGGGAAACTCGGACGAATTTGATTCCGCTATGGTTCGATACACACACCATGAACGGAACCAAAAGATCTCCGTTCATCCTGAGCGTGTCGAAGGATTAATTCAGCGTTTCGTTAGGGCTTCAGAAACGGGCGCCAGGGACTATACCCAAACAAAGGCATCGGGAATTGTTTTCAATACCCGCTGTCATAGCGGCGTTTCGTCACGTTTCATGTCGGAACTTACCGTGGAATTCACGACGAAAGGCGCGGACAAATACTTGAGGAGCGAGACATGACTACTGCAAGCTTGAAGCACGATACTAGCCCGAATCCTATCCCTCACATCCGGACGGTGGGGGTATCGCGTCCCTTTGCCTGGGTGCGCATGGGTTTGTACGACTTTACCCGCACCTGGTACACCTCCCTGGGGTTTGGCCTGCTGTTTGCCCTGCTGGGCTGGGGGCTGGTCAACTGGGGCTGGCCGCAGTCCCACCTGGCCCTGACCCTCACCACGGGCTTCATGCTGGTATCCCCCTTCCTGGCGGTGGTGTTCTATTTCCTGTCACGAAGCCTGGGGCAGCAGGCCAATGCTTCGGAGGATGAGCGTTTCTTTCACCTTTTGCGGCGCAATGGGGCATCCATCGGCCTGTACGCCGTGTTCCTGATGTTCGCCATGAGCGTTTGGGAGCGGGTGTCCGCCATCCTGGTTGCCCTGTTCCTGCGGGGGGATTTCATCGGTGGCGATTATTTCAGCCTGGCCAGCCTGTTCTCAGCGGACCAGTGGGTGTTCGTGACGGCCTACACGGTTGCCGGAGCGGCCCTGGCGACCCTGGTGTTCGCCCTCAGCGTGGTTTCCCTGCCCATGATGCTGGACCGGCGGGTGGATATGGTGACTGCCATGATCACCAGCATGCAGGTGGTGCGCCGCAATCCTGGGGTCATGGTGGTCTGGGCGGGGCTCATCGCCGGTCTTATGGTGCTTGGTTTCCTCACCTGGATGGTGGGCCTGGTGATCCTGTTCCCGATCCTGGGCCATGCAACCTGGCATGTTTATCGGGAACTTGTTGAAAAAGCCTGAGTCACATCACCGTCTCCTAGCAGCGATCAGCGGAAGTAACCTGAAGCAGCGATCGTTTGGCCGGCTCGAAAGCGATTTCCTGCCGGCCATTTTTTTGCCTATAGAATTTCCCCCATGCGGCAAATACAAACCACACTCACGGTGTCCACCCGGGGCAAGGGGCTCTACGACTTCACGGCCGACGTGATCCGCTGGGTGGGGGAGCAGGGCATGCAGGAAGGCCTGCTGACCCTGTTCGTGCGCCATACCTCCGCCAGCCTGGTGGTGCAGGAAAACGCGGACCCGGACGTGCAGACGGACCTGGAACGCTATTTCGCCCGCCTGGTGCCGGAAGGTGACCCTCTTTACCGCCACACCGCCGAGGGTCCGGACGACATGCCGGCCCATGTCCGTGCCGCACTGACCCAGACACAGCTTTCCATTCCCCTCCACCAGGGTGCCCTGCGCCTGGGCACCTGGCAGGGCATCTATCTTTTTGAACACCGTCGCGCTGGCCATGGCCGCCAGATCGCCCTGCATCTGCTGGGCGAGTGACTCATCCGGACTCCTTCGTGCTGCCTTATGAACTTCTGATCGGCCTGCGCTACACCCGCGCCAAGCGCCGCAACCATTTCATCTCCTTCATTTCCATGACATCCATGGCGGGCATCGCCCTGGGCATCACGGCGCTCATCGTCGTGCTGTCGGTGATGAACGGCTTCCAGGAAGAGCTCCGCGCCCGCATCCTGGGGGTGGTGGCCCACATGGAAATCACCGGCACCGAAGGCCGCCTGGCGGACTGGCCTGCCCTGGCGGCAGAGGTGGCCGCTCACCCCGAAGTCCGGGGCAGCGCCCCCTACATCAACGCCCAGGCCCTGCTGTCCGGCAGCGGCCTGGGGGGCAGCGAAACCCGGGGCAGCCTGATCCGGGGCCTGCTGCCGGAGGAAGAAGGCAAGGTGGCGGAATTCGCTGACAAGATGATCGTCGGTGAACTGGCGGACCTGAAGCCTGGCGTCTGGGGCATCGTCCTGGGGGCGGACCTGGCCCGCTCCCTGGGGGTGGTGGGGGGGGACAAGGTGACGGTGATCGCCCCCCAGGGTGTGGTGACCCCCGCCGGCATGGTGCCCCGCATCAAGCAGTTCACGGTGGTGGGCATCTTCCGCATGGGCATGCACGAATACGACACCGGCCTGGCCCTCATGCACCTGGCGGATGCCCAGAAGCTCTACCGCCTGGGGGATGAGGTCTCCGGGCTGCGGGTGAAGCTGGCGGACATGGAGCGGGCCCCCTGGGTGACCCGGGAACTGGCCCGCACGATCCGGGGGGACTATTACCTGTCCGACTGGACCATGAGCCACCAGAATTTCTTCCAGGCGGTGCAGATCGAAAAACGCATGATGTTCATCATCCTCACGCTCATCGTCGCCGTGGCCGCCTTCAATATTGTCTCCACCCTGGTGATGGCGGTCACCGACAAGCAGGCGGACATTGCCATTCTGCGCACCCTGGGGGCCAGCCCGAAAAGCATCATGGCCATCTTCATGGTCCAGGGCAGCCTCATCGGCGTCATCGGTACCCTGGCGGGGATGGGGGCCGGGGTGCTGCTGGCCCTCAACGTGGAAACCGTGGTGCCCTGGATCGAGCAGGCCGTGGGCATGGACCTCTTCCCCTCGGATGTCTATTACATCTCGGAGCTGCCTTCCAAACTGGTATGGGGGGATGTCTGGACTGTCGGCAGTGTCGCCCTGATCCTGGCCTTCCTGGCCACCCTCTACCCCAGTTGGCGGGCCGCCAACGTGCAACCGGCGGAGGCCCTGCGCTATGAATGAGCACGGTCTGTCCGTCCTGGCCTGCACGGGCCTGAAGAAAAGCTACTGGCAAGGTCCCCAGGAGGTGCCCGTGCTGGCAGGCATCGACCTGAAGGTGTCCCCGGGGGAACATATTGCCGTCATGGGCGCTTCCGGTTCCGGCAAGAGCACCCTCCTGCACGTGCTGGGGGGCCTGGACAAGCCGGACGCCGGCGAGGTGCGGGTGGCAGGGGAACCCCTCTGGGCCCTCTCCGAAACCGCCCGGGGCCAGCTGCGCAACCGGGCCCTGGGCTTCGTCTACCAGTTCCACCACCTGCTGCCGGAGTTTTCTGCCGTCGAAAACGTGGCCATGCCCCTGCTCATCCGCCGCCAGCCCCAGGCCACAGCCCTGGCAGAGGCCGCCCGCTGGTTGCAGGAAGTGGGTCTGGGCCATCGGCTCAGCCACCGGCCCGGTGAGCTTTCGGGGGGCGAACGCCAGCGGGCGGCCATTGCCCGGGCCCTGGTGACCCAGCCGGCCTGCGTGCTCATGGACGAGCCCACCGGCAACCTGGACCGCCACACCGCCGCCCACATCCAGGAACTGCTCATGGAGCTTTCCAGCCGGCACCGCACCGCCTTCCTAGTGGTGACCCATGACCCGGAACTGGCTGCCCGGCTGGGCCGCACCCTGCACCTGGAGGACGGCCATTTGCTACCCCATACCCAAGGCGGAGGAGCCTGAACATGGGACTGACCCGATACAAGCGCTGGTCTATTTTCTGTCTTGCCTGCCTGGCCCTGCCTGCGGCCGCCCAGGGGGTGCCCGGCGATGCCGCCGCAGACCCGGGCGTTGCCACCATGACCCTGACGCCCCGGGTGGTGGTGAACAGCGGGCGCCTGGAGTGGGAACCCTTTTCCCGGGATCTGTCCCCCTGGCCCACCCTCAGCCACCAGGACCAGCGGCCCACGCAAAAGCCCCGCCGGGTCACCCTAAACGGCCCCCTGGGGGGCGACCCGGCCCGGGGCAGGGAACTGGCCTTGCGCCGGGACAAGGGATATTGCGTGGTCTGCCATCAGCTTCCCGGCGAGCAGTGGCCCGGTACCTTCGGCACCAGTCTCATCGGCTACAAGCTTTTCCGCCACAGTGACCAGGATGTCTACCAGCACATCTTCGATGCCCGGGTGAACAACCCCAACACGGCCATGCCTCCCTACGGTTCCAACCTCATCCTCAACGATCAGGAAATCCGGGACCTGGTGGCCTACCTGCAAAGCCTGGAATGAAGGAACAGCCCATGAAGACGCGCTTGTTTGCCTGGGTTTTCCTGCTGGGCCTGGGACCTGCCCTGGCCACGGCCCAGGCCCCCTATCGGGAATACGACGCCATGGAAGACTACATGCCCCATGCGCGCGGAGACCTGATGCTGTCCGGCAGCTACCGCCACTGGTCCGATCCCCGCAGCCTGGACTGGCGTATGGCCGGCGATCCGGACCAGAACTGGAAACTGAACTGGAAATTCATGGACCCGCCCTTCAATGGCTCGGTGCATGGGGGCCACTTCGCCCTGGACCGGGGCGAGGAGGTGTTCACCGAGCTGAACGGCAAAGGCCGCTTCGCCGCCTGCCTGGGGGCCAGGCAGGGCCAGTTGAAGGGCTTGCGCACCCGCTATCCTATGTATCGGGCTGATCTGAGGCGGGTGGTGGGCCTGGAGGAGGTCATCGAGGTTTGCGGAGCCCGCGAGGGCCGGGAACTGCAAAACGGCAGTTACGACAACAGCGCCGTCTCACTGTATGTGGCCAGCAAGAGCGCCGGCCTGCCCATGGCGGTGAAGGTGGCCGAAGGGCCCATGAAGCAGGCCTTCGAGCGGGGTCGCAGGCTGTTCCACATGCGCACCGGACGTTCCAATCTGGCCTGCTCAACCTGCCACACACACCGGGTGGGCCAGCAATTGCGCAGCGTCACGGTCACCACGCCCTATGGCGATGCGGCCCATTTCCCCGTCTACCGCACCCGCTTCCAACTCCAGTCCCTGCACCTGCGCTTCATGGAGTGCAACCTGGACAGCGGCACCCAGCCCCTGCGGCCCGGCAGCCGCGCCTACACCGATCTGGAAGTCTTTCTCAGCGCCCTGACCAACGGCTACCCCGTGAGCGTGCCCAGCGAGCGGAACTGAAGGGTGGAATCAATCCTGGACTCGGCCCGGGGGCTCAGCTGGTCATTCGGGCTCCTTTAGCCCGGAGAAGCGCAGCGCGTCCGGGGTCCCCTAGGCCGTCAGCCCCGTCTAGCCCGGCGCTTCTTCAAATAGGCCAGCAGATACAGCCGCCAGCCCAGGTGCACAGCAAAATACCCCGCCACCGCCAGGAAGGTGGCGAGGATTAGATTGCCCACCAGGAAGGTCTCCCCCAAACTCAGCAGCCAGTGCCAGAATGCCGGGAAAAACTCGGTCCAGGGCTGGTTGCCCCAATCGAAATCGAAGGACGTCATCTGGCCGCCGTTGCCCCCCATGACCCGGCGGCCGATTTCATAGGCCAGCACAAAAATAAACGGCCAGGTCAGGGGGTTGGTGAGCAGGGTGGTGGCCACGGCTACCGGGAGGTTGACGCGAAATATCATGGCCAGGATGGCCGCCGTGAGCATCTGGACAGGGCCGGGAATGAGGCCGCCGATCATGCCGGCTGCCACGCCTCCCGCCACGGAATGCCGGTTCAGGTGCCACAGGTTGGGGTGCTTGAGCAGGGGCCGGGCCCATTGCAGATGGCGGTGTTCCCGCATGCTGGCATGGTCGGGCAGGTATTTGCGGAAGTGTTTGCGCGGCATGGGAGGATTCTAATTGTTCCGGTGGGCGATATTTGCCTTTGCGATGGGCTGCGCCTGGCTCCAGACCCGGGCGCAACTGCCGGATATGCGCTGGGCCTGGAGCTTGCCTCTGCTGGTTGTGCTCTTGGTCTTTTTCAGCGGGGAAAAGTTGCGCCTGGCCCGCCTGGCGGGCGTCGTGGCTTTGGCCCTGATGGCGGGGGTGTTCTACGCCACCTGGCGGGCGGAAGTGCGGCTGGGCCAGACCCTGGACCCCCATTGGGAAGGCCGTGATCTGCGGGTGCAGGGGCTGGTGATCGGGCTGCCGGAGGCCACGACCACTGGCCTGGGCTTCGTGCTGTCGGTGGCTGCCGTCTCGCCAGCGGCGGCGGAGGTGCCGGAACGGCTACGCCTGTCCTGGTGGCTGCCGGCGGGGGCACCACCTCCCGTCCTGGCCGGCGGCGACTGCGTGGAACTGGGGGTGCGCCTGTATCGTCCCCACGGCAACCTGAACCCGGCGGGTTTTGACTACGAGGCCTGGTTGCTGGAACGGGGCATCCGGGCCACGGGCACCGTACGGGACGCCCCTGTACTTGCCCAGGGGTGCGGTGGCGCCCTGCGGGCCCAGGTGGACCGGACCCGGGCCTGGGTGAGGGCCCACTTGCTGTCTGCCCTGGCGGGCCGGGAATACGCGGGCGTGGTGAGCGCCCTGGCCGTGGGGGACCAGGACGCCATCCCCACATCGCAATGGACCCTGTTCCGGCAGACGGGCACCTCCCATCTGTTCTCCGTGTCCGGGTTGCATATCACCCTGTTCTCTTCCCTGGTCTACCTGTTCGCCCGCCTGGTCTGGCGGCGGCTGCCCAGGCTCAACCTGTTCCTGCCCGCCCACCGGGGCGGCATTGCCCTGGGCCTGCTGGCCGCCGGGGCCTACACCTTGCTGGCGGGCTTCGGCATTCCCGCCCAGCGCACTCTGTACATGCTGGCCGGCGGAGCCCTGCTGGCCTGGACGGACCAGCGGGCCAGTCCCAGCCGGATTCTGGCCCTGGCCCTGCTGGTGGTGGTGCTGGTGGACCCCTGGGCCGCCCTGGCGCCGGGCTTCTGGCTGTCCTTCGGTGCCGTGGCGGTGCTGATGCTGGCCGCCACCGGGCAGCGGGAAACCGGCGCCGTGCCCTGGCGTACCTGGCTGCGGGCCCAGTGGGCGGTCACCCTGGGCCTGCTGCCCCTGTTGCTGGCCCTGTTCCACGAAATCTCCCTGGTGTCCCCCCTGGCCAATGCCCTGGCCATTCCGGTCATCAGTCTGCTGGCCGTGCCCCTGGGCCTGCTGGCGGCCCTGGTGCCCTGGGATGGTCTGGCCCTGGTAGCCCATGCCGTGGTCTGGGCTGTCATGCAGTGGCTCCAGGCCCTGGCGGCTCTGCCCCAGCCGGTGTTTCACGGGGCTGCGCCCGGCCCTTTGGCCCTGGGGCTGGCGATCCTGGGAACCCTGGTCCTGCTGCTGCCCCGGGGGGTGCCCGGGCGCTGGCTGGGTCTGGTGTTGTGCCTGCCCCTGTTCTTTCCCCGCCTGCCGGCCCCGGCGGCAGGGGAAGTCTGGATCACCGCCCTGGACGTGGGGCAGGGGTCGGCGGTGCTGGTACGCACGGCCCGGCGGACCCTGCTGGTGGATGCAGGTCCCCGTTTTGCGTCCGGGGAGGATGCCGGCGCCCGCATCATCGCCCCCCACCTCTGGGCCCTGGGCATCAACCGGCTGGACGGGTTGATCATCACCCACGACGACATCGATCACAGCGGTGGCGCCGCTGCCCTGCTGGCCAGCCACCGGCCCACCTGGTTCCTGAACTCCCTGGCGGGGGTGGGCAGTGAACGCCTGAGCGAGACCGGCCGGGCACTGCTGGTTGCCCGGCCCGACGCCCGGGCCTGCCAGGCCGGGCAGACCTGGACCTGGGACGGGGTGAGTTTCAGCATGCTGCACCCGCCGGCCCATCACTACGCCCTGGCCGGCTACAGCGACAACGAGCGCAGTTGCGTGCTGCGGGTGGACAGCCCCCACGGCAGCCTGCTGCTGGCCGGGGACATGGAAAGGCTGACGGAAATGAACCTGGCGGAACGGCACATGCTCCTGGCTGCCGATGTGCTGCTGGTCCCCCACCATGGCAGCAAGGGGGCATCGGGCGCCAGTTTCCTGGCGGCCGTGCAGCCCCGCCTGGCCCTCATTCAGGTGGGCCACCGCAACCGCTTCGGGCATCCCCATCCGGAGGTGTTGGCCCGGTACCGGATGATCGGTGCCCAGGTGTATAGAACGGACCGGGATGGCGCGGTGAGCCTGGTCCTGGGGCAGAACGGTCCGGTCGTTCCGGTAGTCGACCAGGCCCGAGAATCCCATCGGCGTTACTGGCATTCCGTGCGCTGACCCGGGCTGGGCAGGATATGGCTGGATGCCCGGCCCCTGTCATGACGTGTCATGACAGGGTGGGCTGGATTACCTATCCATGCTGGGGGTTATTACGTGTCTTGGGCAGAATCATGCGTGTAAACAATCAGATAGAAGGCTTTGTCTTTTGGCATGAAGCCTGCTAACCCCTGGCCTTCCACCCATCTCCGCCTGGCCGGGCGTGGGCGGTGATCGTCCAGGATGCCTGGTCGATGGATGCTCTGTTTTCCTTCAATCTGTTTTGGAGACTTCATGAACACTTTGCGTAGAAGCGTACTGAAAGGCGCTGGGTCTGCTGGCGTGGTTGGCGTGGCTGTGATGGCTGGTCTGCTGAAGCCTGGGATGGCGTTTGCCAACTGGAACAAGGCGGGTTTTGAAGCCAAGGACATGGCTGGCGCCATGGGTTCCATTGGCGGCGGCGGCGCTGCAGCCAGCGGCGACATTGTGGTGA
>JBFLXA010000023.1:0-38297 GCA_040757575.1 Pseudomonadota bacterium | reverse complement strand
GCGACAACCTGGCCGCCACCTTCAGCCCGGAACTCTCGGACCTGACGATCTACGTCATCGACGTGGCCGCCGGGGAGAAGATCCCCCGCAAGGGCGGCCCGGGCATCACCCGCTCGGACCTGCTGGTGATCAACAAGATCGACCTGGCCCCCCTGGTGGGCGCCAGTCTGGAAGTCATGGACCGGGACGCCAGACGCATGCGCGGCGAACGGCCCTTCGTTTTCTCCAACATGAAGACCGGCCAGGGGCTGGACCGGATCATCGCCTTCATCGAGCAGCAGGGCATGCTGGCCTGAACGGGCGGTGGGCTACAGATCGCCGTCGTAGTCCACGATCAGGGGGGCGTGGTCGGAGAAGCGCTGGTCCTTGTACACCCGGCCGGAGCGGGCCTTTTCGGCCAGGCCCGGGGTGGCGATCTGGTAATCGATGCGCCAGCCCACGTTCTTGGCCCAGGCCTGGCCCCGGTTGCTCCACCAGGTGTAGGCCTCGCCGCCCTGGTCCGGGTAGAGGCGCCGGTATACGTCCACAAAGCCCAGCCGGTCGAAGACTTCCGTCAGCCAGGCCCGTTCTTCGGGCAGGAAACCGGAGTTCTTTTGGTTGGATTTCCAGTTCTTCAGGTCGATGGCCTGGTGGGCGATGTTCCAGTCGCCGCAGAGGAGGATTTCCCGCCCGGACTTTGCCAGGGCTTCCAGGTGGGGCAGAAAGCGTTCCATGAAGCTGAACTTGGCCGCCTGGCGTTCGTCTGAACTGGAACCCGAGGGCAAATACAGGGAAATGACGGACAGATTGCCGAACCAGGCCTCAAGGTAGCGGCCTTCCTGGTCGATATCTGCCACACCCAGGCCTTCGATGATGCGGTCGGCTGGGCGCCGGGCGTAGAGGCCCACGCCGCTGTAGCCTTTTTTCTCGGCGGCATGGAAATAGCCCAGGTAGCCGGCGGGGGCGAGCATTTCCGGGGTCAGGTCCGGCAACTGGGCCTTGAGTTCCTGGAGGCAGACGAGGTCGGCGTCCGCTTGTTGCAGCCAATCGAACAGTCCTTTGGAAGCGGCGGAGCGAATGCCGTTAAGATTCAGGCTGATTACGCGCATAAATGATCGGATAGGAGACGGAGTGCAGGATTTCAAAAGCGCTTTTCTTGAACTGGCCATCGAGCAGAAGGTGTTGTTGTTCGGGGCGTTCAAGACCAAGGCGGGGCGCATGAGCCCTTACTTCTTCAATGCCGGCCAGTTCAACGATGGCCTGGCCCTGAAGCGGCTCGGGGAATTCTACGCCAAAGCCATCCTGGGCTCCGGGCTGGCCTTCGACGGCCTGTTCGGGCCGGCCTACAAGGGCATTCCCCTGGTGACGGCGATCTCCATCGCCCTGGCGGCGGAAGGCCGCAACGTGCCCGTGACCTACAACCGCAAGGAAGCCAAGGACCACGGTGAAGGCGGCACCCTGGTGGGGGCGCCCCTGAAGGGCAACATCCTCATCGTGGACGACGTCATCTCGGCGGGTACCTCGGTGCGGGAATCCGTGGAGTTGATCCGGACGGCCGGGGCCACCCCCTGCGGTGTGGCCATCGCCCTGGACCGCATGGAGCGGGGCCTGTTCGAACTCTCTGCCGTGCAGGAAGTCAGCCGGGATTACGGTATGCCCGTTATCAGCATCGTGAACCTGGATGATCTGACCCGTTTTCTGACCGGCAAACCCGGCTGGGCCGCCACCCTGGCGGCGATCCGCAGTTATCGGGATACCTACGGGGTATCTTCGTGAACGGATTGCCGCCCCGGCTGGTCCTGGCCGTGGTCCTGTCGATGGCCACCCTGAGCGTCGGGGCGGCCACTTACCGTTATGTGGACGACAAAGGCCGGGTGATCTACAGCGATACCATGCCGCCCCAGCAGGCGGGCAAGGGCCATCAGGAGCTGGCTCCCTCGGGTCGGGTGGTGCGGGAAGTGGAGCGTGTCCCCCTGACGGAAGAGGAGCGGCGCCGGGCCGAGGCCGCCCGCAGGGAGGCGGAGGAGGCGAAGCGCCGGGCCCTGGAAGCCCAGCGCCGGGATCGGGCCCTATTGTCCAGCTATACCAGCGAGGCGGAAATCGATCTTGTACGGGATCGGGCACTGGAGTTGGAGCAGTTGCGTATCACCAGCCTGGAAACCCAGATGAACTACGCCTCCGAGAAACTGGCCAAGGCCAATGCGGCGATCGCCAAGCGTCCGGACAATCCCGCCAAGGTGCACTTGCAGATGCGGGAAGAGGCCCAGAGCGACCTAACCGGCATCGCCTTGCACCTGGCCCAGGCGCGGAAGAATCTGGAGGCCATCCGTGTCAAGTACGACGCGGACAAGCAGCGCTACAGGGAGTTGAAAGGCCTGCGCTGACCCCGGCGGGATTCAGTCCGACGGGCAGCCCGACTGCTCAGCCCGCCAGCTTGCTGCGCAGCAGTTCGTTCACCTGGGCCGGATTGGCCTTGCCCTTGGTGGCCTTCATCACCTGGCCCACCAGGGCGTTGAAAGCCTTCTCCTTGCCGGCGCGGAATTCCTCCACGGACTTCGGATTGGCGGCCAGCACCTCGTCGATGATGCGTTCCACCTCGCCGGAATCCGACATCTGCTTCAGGCCCCGGGCCTCGATGATGGCGTCCGGGGAATGGCCGAACTGCGCGCCTTCCGTCCACATCACCTCGAACACCTGCTTGGCCAGCTTGCCGGACAGGGTGCCGTCCTGGATGCGGCCCAGCAGGCTGGCCAGTTGCAAGGCGGAGATGGGGGCGTCAGCCAGATCCATTTCCGCCTTGTTCAGGGCGGCGGAAAGATCGCCCATGACCCAGTTGGCGGCCAGTTTGGGGTCGGGCTTGGGCAGGGCGGCGGCCACGGCTTCGAAATAATCCGCCAGGGCGCGGCTGCCGGTGAGGGCGGCGGCGTCGTAGGCGGACAAACCGAATTCCGTCCTGTAGCGGGCCTGCTTGGCCTGGGGCAATTCCGGCATTTCCGACTGGATGGCAGTGATCTGGTCCTCGTCCAGCTTCACCGGCAGCAGGTCCGGGTCCGGGAAGTAGCGGTAGTCGTGGGCGTCTTCCTTGCTGCGCATCATGCGGGTTTCGCCCGTGTCCGGGTCGAACAGCACGGTGGCCTGCTGAATCTTGTGGCCGTCCTCGATCTGCTCGATCTGCCAGCGCACCTCAAAATTGATGGCCTGTTCCAGGAACCTGAAGGAGTTGAGGTTCTTGATCTCCCGGCGGGTGCCGAACTCCGCCTGGCCCTTGGGGCGCACGGAGACGTTGGCGTCCACCCGGAAGCTGCCTTCCTGCATGTTGCCATCGCAGATGCCGATCCAGGTGACCAGGGTGTGCAGGGCCTTGGCATAGGCCACGGCTTCGGCGGCAGAGCGCATGTCCGGCTCGGAAACGATCTCCAGGAGGGGAGTGCCGGCCCGGTTCAGGTCGATGCCCGTCATGCCGTGGAAGTCTTCATGCAGGGACTTGCCCGCATCCTCCTCCAGATGGGCCCGGGTGAGGCGCACGGTCTTGGTGACCGCCTTGTCCCCCTCGCCTACCTGGATGTCGATCTGGCCCCCCTCGACGATGGGCAGTTCGAACTGGCTGATCTGGTAGCCCTTGGGCAGGTCCGGGTAGAAGTAATTCTTGCGGGCGAAGAGGTTGGTGCGGTTGAGCTTTGCGCCGATGGCCAGGCCGAACTTGATTGCCCGTTCCACGGCACCCTTGTTGAGGACCGGCAACACGCCGGGCAAGGCCAGATCCACGGCGCAGGCCTGGGTGTTGGGGGCGGCGCCAAAGGCGGTACTGGCGCCGGAGAAGATCTTCGACGCGGTCGTCAGCTGGGTGTGGACTTCAAGGCCGATGACGGTTTCCCACTGCATCTTTCGTTCCTGTCTGATAAGCGTTTTGCCGGGATTATTCGTCGCCGTGTACGAGGTCGTCCCGCTTTTTACGGAGCCCGACGGGCATAGTCAGGGTGGCCCTGTCCCAGCCTTCCATGGACAACACGTCCTCCAAGCAGAGTTCCATTTCCTCGTGGGCGGCGGCGGTGGCGAGGGCAATGCGGTCATGGACACCCATCATAAGGGAGCCCTCATGGATGCAGGTGCGCTGGTATTTATACAGGGCACGCAGCTGGGCCAGGGTTTCCGCCACTTGGGCCGGGCAGGCGCACATGTAGATGGAGGCCTCTTCCATGATCTGGGACAGTTCCTCGTCCTTGAAGCGTTTGGGCAGCGTGTTAGGCATGGCTTCCTCCGCTTAGCAGGGGCTGCGCTGGTGCCAGTCCGTGGCAAGTTGGTATTGGTGGGCCACATTGAGCATGCGGGCTTCTGCGAAATAGTTGCCGATGAGTTGCAGGCCGATGGGCAGGTTCTGGCCGTCGAAGCCGCAGGGCAGGGACATGCCCGGCAGGCCCGCCAGGTTCACGGCGATGGTGTAGATGTCGGACAGATACATCTGCACGGGGTCGTCGGACTTTTCCCCCAGCTTGAAGGCGGTGGTGGGGGCGGTGGGGCCCAGGATCACGTCACACTGCTTGAAGGCTTCGGTGAAATCGTTGGCGATGAGCCGGCGCAGGCGCTGGGCCTGGATGTAATAGGCGTCGTAATAGCCATGGCTGAGCACGTAGGTGCCGATGAGGATGCGGCGCTTCACCTCGCTGCCGAAGCCTTCCGCCCGGGTCTTCTCGTACATGTCCGTGAGGTCTTTGTACTCCGGGGTACGGTAACCGTAGCGCACGCCGTCGAAGCGGGACAGGTTGCTGGAGGCCTCCGCCGGCGCCAGCACGTAATAGGCCGCCACGGATAGTCTGGAGTTGGGCAGGCCCACCTCCACGGTCTCGGCGCCCAGCTTGCGGTACTGGGCGATGGCTTCTTCGACGGCCTTTGCGGTATCGCCCGTCAGGCCCTCGCCGAAGAACTCCCGGGGCAGGCCGATCTTCAGGCCGGCCAGGGGTTTGTCCGCCCGGGGTTGCGACAATGCCCGGGTGTAATCCTCTTTCTCACGCTGGAGACTGGTGGAGTCCCGTTCATCGAAGCCGGCCATGACATTGAGCAGCAAGGCACAGTCTTCCGCCGTTTGCGCCATGGGGCCGCCCTGATCCAGGCTGGAGGCGAAGGCGATCATGCCGTAGCGGGACACCACGCCGTAGGTGGGCTTGAGGCCGGTGATGCCGCACAGGGCCGCGGGCTGGCGGATGGAGCCGCCGGTGTCGGTGCCCGTGGCGGCGGGGGCCATGCGGGCGGCCACGCAGGCGGCGGAGCCGCCGGAGGAACCGCCGGGCACCCGGCTGCTGTCCCAGGGGTTCTTCACCGGGCCGTAGAAGCTGGTTTCGTTGGAGGAGCCCATGGCGAACTCGTCCATGTTGGTCTTGCCCAGGGTGGGCATGCCCGCCGCCTTGAACTGCTGGATGACGTGGGCGTCGTAGGGCGAGACGAAATTGGACAGCATTTTCGAGCCGCAGGTGGTGAGCCAGCCCTCGGTGCAGAAGATGTCCTTGTGGGCCACGGGGACGCCACACAGCACCCCGGTGAGGGGATCGGCCTGGCCCGAGGCGCGCAGGACGTCGGCGGCGGCGGCCTCCGCCAGGGTCTTGTCCCGGTCCACGCTGATGAAGGCGTTGAGCTCCGGGTTCAGGCGTTCGATGCGGGCCAGGTAGTCCTGGCAAAGCTCGACGCTGGATGTCTTGCCTTCAGCGAGGAGGGAGGAGAGGGATTTGATGGTGTGGGTCATGGGCTTGGGAATGGGGGATGGGGGATGCGGAATGGGAAAAGGCATGAGCCCATCCCCCATTCCCCATTACTCATCACTCGATCACTTTGGGTACCAGATAGAGTCCGTTTTCCGTTTGGGGCGCCACGGCCTGGAAAGCCTCCCGGCGATCGGGCTCGCTGGCCACGTCCGGCCGCAGGCGCTGGGACAGGTCCTGGGCATGGGCCATGGGGGCGATGCCGGCGGTATCCACCCCTTGCATTTCCTCGATCAGGCCAAAAATGCCGTTCATCTGGTCCCGGGTCTGGGTGGCCTCGGCCTCCGTGACCTGGATACGGGCCAAGCGTGCGATACGCCTCACATCTTCAATGGATAAAGACATTTCGTTGCTAACGTCTTATTTCGTAAGGCGGGCTAGGGTATCATGCGCAGCTATTTTTTGACCTTTTCCTCACCATTTTTGGGTATTTTCGGGGTTGCTTCATGTTCGGATCCTTACGCGGTTATTTCTCCACTGACCTGGCCATCGACTTGGGCACTGCCAACACCCTCATCTACGTGCGGGGGCGGGGCATCGTCCTGAACGAGCCGTCCGTGGTGGCCATCCGCCAGGAAGGCCTGTCCGGCAAGAAGATCATCCAGGCCGTGGGGGTTGAGGCCAAGCAGATGCTGGGTCGCACCCCGGGCAATATCCAGGCCATCCGCCCCATGAAGGACGGGGTCATCGCCGACTTCAACGTCACCGAGCAGATGTTGAAGTTCTTCATCAAGAAAGTGCACGACACCCGCCTGTTCCACCCCAGTCCCCGCATCATCATCTGCGTGCCGTCCGGCGCCACCCAGGTGGAACGCCGGGCCATCCGGGAATCCGCCATCGGCGCCGGCGCCCGCCAGGTGTACCTGATCGAGGAGCCCATGGCCGCAGCCATCGGTGCCGGCATGCCCGTAGCGGAAGCCACGGGTTCCATGGTGGTGGACATCGGCGGCGGCACCACCGAGGTGGGCGTGATCTCCCTGGGGGGCGTGGTCTACACGGCCTCCGTGCGGGTGGGCGGCGACAAGTTCGACGAGTCCATCATCAACTACATCCGTCGCAACTACGGCATGCTGATCGGCGAATCCACTGCCGAGCAGATCAAGAAGGAAATGGGTTCGGCCTTCCCCGGCTCCGAAGTCCGGGAGATGGAAGTGAAGGGCCGCAACCTGGCGGAAGGCATCCCCCGAAGCTTCACCGTCACCTCCAACGAAATCCTGGAGGCGCTGACGGAGCCCCTGAACACCATCGTTTCCGCCGTGAAGTCCGCACTGGAGCAGACCCCGCCGGAACTGGGTGCGGACATTGCCGAAAAGGGCATGGTGCTCACCGGCGGCGGTGCCCTGCTGCGGGACCTGGACCGGTTGCTCATGGAAGAGACCGGCCTGCCCGTGATCGTGGCGGAGGACCCCCTGTCCTGCGTGGTGCGCGGCTCGGGCCGGGCCCTGGAGGAAATGGACCGCCTGGCCACGGTGTTCACCAATGACTGATGTGGAGGTAAAGGGGGAGGGGTAAAGGGAGAAGGGTCAACTCGCTTCCCCAGCCCTTTACCCTTTACCCTACACACCCCGATGTCTCGCACCCCCCAGGCCCCGCTCTTCGTTCGGGAGATGGGCCTGCCTGCCCGTTTCGGGATGTATGCCCTGCTGAGCCTGCTCATTGCCCTGGTGGATACCCGTTACGATGCCCTGGAGGGGGCGCGCAGCAGCGTCAACATGGTGTTGCACCCGGTGCGGGCCGCTTTGGCCGCCCCCTGGGACTGGTTCCGGGAAGTGGGCGGGTTTTTCGTTACCCATGGTGAGTTGCAGGCCGAGAACCTGCGCCTGAGCGAAGAGCGTAGCCGCCTGCTGATCCTGCAACAGGATCGCCAGGCCCTGGCCGTGGAAAATGCCCGGTTGCGGAACCTGCTGTCCTTGCCTGAGCGGCCGGGCGTGGTGGGGGTGGCTGCTGAAATCCTGACAATGGCGGCAGACCCCTTTTCCCGCAAGGTGATCATCAACCGGGGCCAGACCCATGGCCTGGTGGCGGGCCAGCCGGTCATCGATGGCGCTGGCCTGGTGGGCCAGGTGACACGCCTTTATCCCCTGACGGCAGAGGTGACCCTGTTGACCGACCGGGACCAGGGGGCGCCGGTCTTGAACATGCGCAACGGCCTGCGGGTGCTGGTTTCGGGGACTGGGTCGGACAACCTGCTGGAGGTGCGTTTCCTGGACATGCATGCAGACATCAAGGCCGGTGACCTGCTGTACACCTCGGGCATCGACGGGGTGTACCCGGCGGGTATCCCGGTGGCTGAAGTGGTGCGGACCGACCCACCACGCCATACCCCCTTCGCCAAGGCGGTCTGCCGGCCAATCGGAGGCGTGGGGCGCTTCAGACAGGTGGTGGTGCTGAATGTGCAAACCTCAGTCCCGGCGGTGCCCGCCAGACAGCCCGGTCCTCGACCCACCGGAGCAAGGCCGTGAGCAGGGGCGGAGAGAAGACCGGCAAGGCCTTTCTGCCCAAGGGGGAGGCGGTGGTGGAGCCACCGAGCCGCACCCTGGTCTGGGGCTTGATCGCTTTCGGTCTGGTGTTGAACCTGATGCCCTGGCCCGATGGCCTGCTCTGGCTGGTGCCGGACTTCGCCCTCATGATGCTGCTTTACTGGGGTATCCGCATGCCCCGCCTGGCTGGCCTGGGCCTGGCTTTTGCTCTGGGGCTGGTGGTGGATGTGGAGCGTAGCCTGCACCTGGGCCTCAATGCCCTGGCTTTCACGGCAGCCGCCTTTGTGGTGCTGAGTTTGCGCCGCCGGCTGGAGAAATTCGACGCCCTCCGCCAGACCTTGCAACTGGCGCCCGTTTTTGTGGGCAAGGAAGCCCTGGTGCTGACCCTGGGGCTATGGTTCGGCCATGGGGAGAGCGACTGGCGCTGGCTGGCCGGCGGCATCCTGGCCGCCCTGGTCTGGGTGCCTCTGGCCTGGTCCCTGGACCGCCTTACGGGGCGGCCGGTGGAGCCGGGAGAGTAAGGCCTACGGCTTTCTGGCATGCGTACCCGCCTCATCAACCCGGAAGAGGAATTCCGACGCTACCGTCAGCGCATGGAGATTGGAGCCGTGGTGGCAGGCATCATGCTGTTGGGCCTCTTCGTGCGCTTCGTCTGGCTCCAGGTGGTGCAGTACGACCGCTATCACGCCCTGGCTGAGAACAACCGTATCGCTCTGGTGCCCGCCCCCCCTTCCCGGGGGGTGGTGTACGACCGCATGGGCACGGTGCTAGCCCATAATTATTCCGCCTACACGCTGGAGATCACGCCTTCCAAGGCCGGCAAGATGGACGACTTGATCGACCAGCTTGCGGCCATCGTCACCATTGATGTCGGCGACCGCAAGCGTTTCAAGAAGCTACTGGCGGAAAGCAAGAATTTCGAGAGCATCCCCCTGCGCAACCAGCTTTCCGAGGAAGAGGCGGCCCGGTTTGCCGTAAACCGCTATCGCTTCCCCGGGGTGGAAGTGAAGGCGCGCCTGTTCCGCCAGTACCCGTTTGGCGAGAGTTTTGCCCATGTGGTGGGCTATATCGGCCGTATCGGCCAGAAGGACGCGGAACAACTGGAAGCCACGGGGCGTTCCGCCAACTACAGGGGCAGCGACCACATCGGCAAGCTGGGCGTCGAAGCCAGTTATGAGCACTGGCTTCACGGTCGTACGGGTATAGAGAAGGTGGAGACGGATTCCAGTGGCCGGGCGGTGCGGGTACTGTCCCGGACCCCGCCTGTCTCGGGCCATAACCTCTGGTTGCACGTGGACTCACGGCTGCAACAGGTGGCGGAGCGAATGTTTGGCGAATATCGGGGCGCCCTGGTGGCTCTGGATCCCCGAAACGGCGGGGTGCTGGCCCTGGTTTCCCGGCCGGGTTTCGATCCTAACCTGTTCATCGACGGGATCGACCAAGCCAGTTGGGAAGTCCTCAACCACCCTGTGGAGCGCCCGCTTATCAACCGCGCCTTGCGGGGCATCTATCCGCCCGGGTCCACCATCAAGCCCTTCATGGGTCTGGGGGGGCTGGAACTGGGCCTGCGCCAGCCGGGGGACACGATATCCGATCCGGGCTACTTCACCTTGCCCGGCAGCAGCCATCGCTACCGGGACTGGAAGAAGGACGGCCACGGCATGGTGGACCTAAAAAAATCCATTACCGTATCCTGCGATACCTATTACTACGGCCTGGCCCGGGACATGGGCATCGAGCGTATGGCCGGTTTCCTGCGCCAGTTTGGCTTTGGCCAGAAGAGTGACGTGGACCTGGACGGCGAGCTGCCGGGCTTGCTGCCGACGCCGGAATGGAAGCAGCGTCGCTTCAAGCAGCCCTGGTGGCCAGGGGAGACGGTCATTGCCGGCATCGGCCAGGGCTACATGCTGGCCAGCCCCATGCAGCTGGCCCTGGCCACCATGACTCTGGCCACCCGGGGTATGGTCTACAAGCCCCAGTTGGTCAAGGCCTGGCAGGATCCCCTGACGGGCAAGGTGGTGCATGCCACCCCCACTCGCATGGGCAAGCTGGATTTCAACGAGCGAAATCTGCGTTTGGTGCAGGAAGCTATGGTGGATGTCATGCTGCCCGGCGGGACAGCGTCCGGGGCAGGGGCCGGCGCGCCCTACCTGATTGCCGGCAAGACGGGAACAGCCCAGGTGAAAAGCATCAAGCAGGGGGCCCGATATGATGAGCACCGTACTGCGCTTCTGCATCGGGACCACGCCCTGTTCATCGCCTACGCCCCGGCGGACAACCCCAAGATCGCCCTGGCGGTGATGGTGGAAAACGGGGGGCATGGTGGTTCGGTGGCCGCACCCATCGCCCGCAAGGTAATGGACTACTGGTTGCTGGGAAAATTGCCCGACATTGGGCCGGGGCCCGCCGGCAGCGCTGCGGCCGAAGGTGGAGCGGCCGAGGAAGAACAGGAGGACAGCGTGTCACTGGAAGAACGACCCTTGCCCCGGGTTGAAGCGGGGGTTGAAGAATGATTGCACGCCTGCTGCGCCGTCTGTTTGCCCATCTGGACGGGCCCCTTCTGGGGCTTCTGGCACTGTTGCTGTTGATCAGCCTGGCCACGGTCTACAGCGCGTCCGGCGCCAGCCCCGAGAAGATGGTGGCCCACCTGCGGAATATCGGCATCGCCCTGACGGCCATGTTTCTGGTGTCCCACATCCCGCCCCAGCGACTGATGCAATTTGCCCCGCCGGTCTACGTCCTGGGCGTCCTGCTGCTGGTGGGCGTGGCCCTGTTCGGTGTGGTGGTGAACGGTTCCCGCCGCTGGCTGGATCTGGGTCTGGCCCGTATCCAGCCTTCGGAACTCATGCGTCTGGCCGGCCCCATGATGCTGGCCTGGTATTTTCACTACAAGCAGTCCACCCTGGGACCCCGGGATTTTGTCCTGGCAGCGGTATTGCTGGCCCTGCCGGTGGGGTTCATCGCCAAGCAACCGGATTTGGGCACTTCTCTGCTCATCACCGCTTCGGGCTTCTACGTGCTGTTCCTGGCGGGCTTGTCGTGGAAGGTGATGGTGGCGGGGGCAGTGACCGCAGGTGCAGCCCTGCCCCTGGCCTGGAATTATCTGTTGCACGACTACCAGCGCCAGCGAGTCATGACCCTGGTGGACCCCATGTCCGATCCCCTGGGGGCCGGCTACCACATCATCCAGTCCACCATTGCCGTGGGCTCCGGCGGTATGGCCGGCAAGGGCTGGATGGGGGGTACCCAGGCCCATCTGGACTTCCTGCCGGAGCGCAGCACGGACTTCATCTTTGCCGTGTTTTCCGAGGAATTCGGTCTGGTGGGCAACCTCTTCCTGCTCATCCTCTATGCCGCCATCATCGGCCGCGGCCTGTGGCTGGCCGCCAGTGCCCCCTCCCTTTTCGGCCGGCTGCTGGCGGGTTCCATCGTCCTGACCTTTTTTACTTACGCCTTCGTCAACATGGGCATGGTTTCCGGCATCCTGCCCGTTGTGGGGGTGCCACTTCCCTTGGTGAGCTTTGGCGGCACCTCCATGCTTACCGTGCTGGCGGGATTTGGCATTCTGATGAGCCTTGCAACCCATAAAAAACTTGTAAAAACATGATGGATACGCGCTAGACTTGCAGCATCTTGTAATGATTAGCCGGCCCCGGTCGCTTATACGCCCAAAACGCCATGACGATCCGCGCGCACCTTCCCCTTCTGGCTATTGCGGTCAGCGCCTATCTGGCAGGCTGCTCCAGCGCTCCCCCCACCGCCCAGGCGCCAGCAAAGCCTGCCAAGGCTGCCAACGCAATACCGCCTTACAAGGGCGGCGGTTATTACAAGGATGACGGACCTGGCCTGAACCCGCCGGACAATCTGGCGGCAGTGCCCGATGCCGAACCCCGGCAAGAGCCCCTGCATGCCTTTGCCAACAACCCTTACCGGGTGCTGGGCAAGAGCTATAAACCCATGACCAGCAATGTGGGCTACAAGGCGGAAGGCAAGGCATCCTGGTACGGGCGCAAGTTCCATGGCAAGCCCACTTCCTCCGGCGAGCCCTATGACATGTACGCCATGACGGCGGCCCATCCCACTCTTCCCATTCCGAGTTACGCCCGGGTCACCAATCCGGAGAGCGGAAAAAGCGTGGTGGTGCGCATCAACGACCGGGGGCCGTTCCACGACGGTCGCCTCATCGACCTGTCCTACACGGCAGCCTACAAGCTGGATGTGCTGAAAGGGGTGACGCCGGTGACCGTGGAAGCCGTCCTGCCTGAAACGGCGCCCACCTCCTTTGTCGCCCAGGCGGCGGAGAAGGTGGTGGAGCCCCGGGTCGAACCTGCAACCCTGGTGGTGGCAGACACGGGGGCCAAACCCGCCGAGCCCACGGTGGTGCCCGCTGACCAAGCTGTCGCAACCGTGGCAGAGCCTGCCAGTGCAACGGCCTACTACCTGCAACTGGGGGCTTTTTCCAGCCAGGCCCGGGCCAACGACATGTTGGACCGGATCACGGCCCGTCTGTCCAGCACCTTCCCCGGCGTGATGCGGCTGGCGGTGGATGGCCTGTACAAGGTCCAGGCAGGCCCCTTCTCCAGCTATGAAGAGGCGGACCGTGCGGCAACCCTGCTGCACCAGGAGATGGGCATCAAATCCTTCAAGGTGATGGGGGACCGTCGTTCCGCCGCCAATGAACCGGCCTCCGCCCCGTCCATACAGGGCGGGTACTACCTGCAACTGGCAGCTGTTTCCTCGGCGATGGCCGCCGAGCGTCTCGGCGAGCGGGTAAAGGCCCGCTTCGGTGAGGAACTTCCCGGACTGGCCCAAGTCCAGTCTGGCAACCTGTACAAAGTGCAGGCCGGCCCGTTTGCCAGCCCTGCGGCAGCCCAGCGACTCAGCCTGGCCTACCAGCAGGATTTCGGCAGCCGGCCCTATCCGCTCACGCGCTGACGGCCCCGCGCCGCCACCGTGGACTCCGGCCGGGCATTGCGTCTGGCGGGGTGTCTTTTCTCCTCCATCGTGTGACGAAACCCGACTCGTCAAACCATCAGGAATTGATTTGCCCATGAATGTGTTCGCCAAGCTGATCGCCGCTTTTCTCAGTCTGTTACTACTTCCCCAGCCGGCCCTGGCAGCCCTCCCTGTACCTCCCGCCCCCCAGTTGAACGCCCGTGCCTGGCTGCTACTGGATACCGCCAGCGGTGTGACCCTGGCGGAAAAGGACGCGGATGCCCGGGTGGAACCCGCTTCCCTCACCAAGCTGATGACCGCTTACCTGGCCTTCTCCGCCATCAAGGAAGGGCGTCTGCGTCTGGACCAGACCCTACCCGTATCGGAGAAGGCCTGGAAAGCAGAGGGCTCCCGCATGTTCCTGGAACCCACCAAACCGGCCAAGGTGGAAGACCTGTTGCGGGGCATGATCATCCAGTCCGGCAATGACGCCTGTATCGTGCTGGCGGAGGCCATTGCCGGTTCCGAGGAAGGCTTTGCCTCAATGATGAACCAGATGGCCAATCGCCTGGGCATGACCCGCACCAAGTTCCAGAACAGCACCGGGCTGCCCCATCCAGAGCACTACACCACCGCCCGGGACCTGGGCCGGCTGGCCACGGCCCTGATCAACGCCTTTCCGGAGTACTACAAGCTTTATGCGGAGCGGGACTTCACCTACAACGGCATCCGCCAGCCCAACCGCAACCGCCTGCTGTACATGGACCCCACGGTGGACGGCATGAAGACAGGCCATACCAACAGTGCCGGCTATTGCCTGATCGCCTCCGGCCAGCGGGACAAGCGCCGGCTCCTGTCCGTGGTGCTGGGGGCCGGCTCCGATGTGGGCCGGGCCATGGAAAGCCAGAAACTGCTGAATTACGGCTTCCAGTTCTTCGAAACCGTCCGTCTTTACGCCGCCGATAAGCCGGTATCCACCCTGCGCGTCTATAAGGGCAGCGATAGCGACTTGCGTGTTGGCTTCACCCGGGACCTGTACGTCACCGTGCCCCGGGGCAGCCGGGATCGCATCCAGGCCAAGTTGGTCACCCAACAGCCCATGCTGGCCCCCGTGAGCCGAGGCGGGAAGGTGGGTTCTCTGCGCTTGACGGTGGATGGCGCCCTGGTGGGGGATTACCCCTTGCAGGCACTCCACGACGTGCCCATGGCAGGCATCCTGGGGCGGGGCTGGGACAACATCCTCTTGATGTTCAAATAAGGCGGAAAGTGGGGGTTGGTGATGGGTAATGGGGGATGGGGAGTAGGATTTAGCCCTTCACCCTTCACCCTTCACCCTTCACCCTTCACCCTTCACCGCAACGCAGCATGCCCACCGTCTACCTCAACGGCGAATACCTGCCTCTGGACCAGGCCCGGATTTCCGTGCTGGACCGGGGCTTCCTGTTTGGCGACGGGGTCTACGAGGTCATTCCCGCCTACGACCGCAAACCCTTCCGGCTGGCGGACCATCTGCGCCGGCTGCAACACAGCCTGGAGGGTATCCGGCTGGACAATCCCCACACGGATACAGAGTGGGCGGAACGGGTGGCAGAGATGGTGCGCTTGTCCCCCTGGCCGGACGTGGGGGTCTACCTGCAGGTAACCCGGGGTCCAGGGCCTCGGGACCATGCCTTTCCCGTCCAGGTGACGCCCACCGTGTTCCTCATGCCCCTGGAACTGAAGGCGCCTCCCGCCGCCCTGGCGGAAACCGGGGTGGCGGCCATCACCGCCCAGGACAACCGCTGGCTGCGCTGCGACCTGAAGGCCACCTCCCTGCTGGCCAACGTGCTGCTGCGCCAGCTTTCCGTGGATGCGGCGTGCGCGGAAACCATCCTGGTGCGGGACGGCTGGCTCATGGAAGGCTCTGCCAGCAGCGTGTTCGTGGTGCAGGATGGCGTGATCCTGGCGCCCCCGGAAAGCCATCTGGTCCTGCCAGGCATCACCTATGAAGTGGTGCTGGAACTGGCCCGGGCCGCAGCCTTGCCCCTGGAAGTCCGCCCCGTCAGCGAGGCGGAGCTGCGCCAGGCCGACGAAATCTGGATCACCTCTTCCACCAAGGAAATCCAGGCGGTCACACGCCTGGACGGCCAGTCCGTGGGCGACGGCCTGCCCGGGCCGGTCTACCGCCGTATGCTGGCCGCCTACCAGGATTACAAGCGTACCGTCATGCGAGGCCAGCCATGAGCGATTCCCCAAGCGACACCCCAAGCCCGAACCCCGACACCCTGCTGGAATTCCCCTGCGACTTTCCCATCAAGATCATGGGCCACCGCAGCGATGACTTCGCCCAGGCCATGGTGGCCATCGTCCTGCGCCACGCGCCGGATTTCCTGGCCGAACAGGTAGAAATGCGCGCCTCCAGCGGCGGCAAGTACCTGGCCGTCACCTGCACCATCCGGGCCACCTCCAAACCCCAGCTGGACGCCCTCTACCAGGAGCTCACCGCCCACCCCCAAGTGAAGGTGGTGCTCTGAGGTGGACAGGGGCGATCTGATCCTCCGCCGCTTGGGCCGGGTGGACTACGCCCCCACCCTGGCGGCCATGCAGGCCTTCACCGCCGCCCGCACGCCGGAGACCACGGACGAGCTCTGGCTGCTGGAACACCCCCCGGTCTTCACCCTGGGCCAGGCGGGCCGGCGGGAGCATGTGCTGGCAGACATCGGCATCCCCGTGGTGCCCATCGACCGGGGCGGCCAGGTCACCTACCACGGCCCCGGCCAGGTGGTGGTCTACCTGCTCCTGGACCTGAAGCGCCGGGGCTACGGGGTGCGGGAACTGGTGCGTCGCATGGAGCAGGCGGTCATCGATCTGCTGGCCGAAGCCGGAATCCGTGGCGAGCGGCTTGAAGGCGCACCGGGCATCTATGTCGATGGCGCCAAGATCGCTGCCCTGGGGTTGCGCGTGAAAGGGGGATGCACATACCACGGCCTGGCCCTCAACGTGGCCATGGACCTGGCGCCTTACCGGGCGATCAACCCATGCGGATACGCAGGTATGGCGGTCACCCAGTTGCAAGACCTGGGCTGGGCGACGACCCCGGCCGACACCGGCGAAGGCCTTGTCCGCCACCTGGCAGACGTGCTGGGCGTCCAGACCCCTTGTGACATGGCGGCATGAGCGCGGCGAGCGCCAGGGAAACCCTTTTGACTGCCCTGGCGTCCAGCCTGGAGGACGGCAGTTTCGTCAAACTGACGCTGGGGGGCTATAAGGGGACAGAAGCGCAACTGAAGAACCTGTATGTCCGGCAGGTCGTGATCAAGCGGGAACCCCTGCTCAGCTTCACCTACCGCTACCAGACCCGGGATATCGTCAAGAATCATCCGATGGGCAGCGGCATCTCCCTGATCGACGAAGCCCTGGACAGCGGTTTCAAGTCCGCCACCCTGTTCACCACGGCCTTCGATCTGGCCCTGCACAAGCAGACCCTGAAGCGCCTGCCGGCCAGTCATACGACGCCGGCCTCAGTCAGCCATGACCGGGACAAGCACCGCCTCATCGGCACGGAGGGAAAGACTTACCTGCATGCCCTGGGCATCACCGACGCCCAGGGTCGTGTCTACAAGAACGCCCAGGACAAATACCGCCAGATCAACAAATACGTGGAGATTCTGGCGGGCCTGATCCGCTGTCTTCCGCCGGACCGGCTCAAGCAGATCGTCGACATGGGTGCGGGCAAGGGCTACCTCACCTTCGCCCTGTGTGACTACCTGCGGGGGCTGGGGCGCCATCCCGGCATCGTCGGCGTGGAATACCGGCCCGACCTGGTGGCCACCTGCAACCGGATCGCCGCCGAGGCCGCGTTCGACAACCTGCGCTTCGCCGAAGGCGCCATCGCCGATTACGACTGCAGCGGCGCCAACATGCTGATCGCTCTTCACGCCTGCGACACCGCCACCGACGACGCCCTCTGCAAAGGCATCCAGGCCGGTGCGGACCTGATCGTGGTCGCCCCCTGTTGTCACAAGCAGATCCGCCGGGAGATGGAGGCCAAAACCTCCCTTCAACCCGACGCCGCCCCGGCCCGTGACCACCTGGGGTTTCTGCTGGAACATGGGATTTTCATGGAACGCCAGGCCGAAATGGTCACCGACGGTCTCCGGGCCCTCGTGCTGGAAGCCTACGGCTACAGCACCAAGGTGTTCGAATTCATCTCCGACGCCCACACGCCGAAGAACGTGATGATCGTCGGCGTCCGCAGCGGCCCTGTGCCCGGACCCCGGCCCGAAGTGCTGGCCCGCCTCCAGGCCGCCAAGGCTTATTTCGGCATCCGGCATTTCCACCTGGAAGCGCTACTGGCCGCCTGAGTGGGCGTAAGCCAGGCAGTTACTTGTTTGCCGGGAGCGGGTGGGTGTCGGCGGCGGTTCTTGTGTATGGCTGATCCCGCTTCATTGCAGCCACTACCAGGATCTGTGCCCTCACGAAATACGCTCGATAACGCTTTCTAAACCTGTATTCCAGGTCATAACTTTTTCTTGCGCATCTCGATACGCTGTCCTCATTGAACAAATGGAGGGCAGACCATGAAGTACATGATCGAGTATGCGGGGCCACCCGAAGCGTTGCGGGAGGCAGTCCAATCCCTGGGTGGGGTTCTGGCACCTGCCCATCCCCTGAGCTATGCCGCCATGGCGCTCGATGCGCGCGCCGCATCAGCAAATTACCTGGACTCACCCCAGGATTTCCTGCGGCGGCTTGCCCGGAATGACAGCGAAAGGATCTGAGTCCATTCAGATAATCAAAAAATCGCCGATACAGCGTTAACGAAAAAAGCAAACCTGTGGAAACGCAGGGGCGCAAAACCTCCGGCCTACTGGTGCAAGCCTATGGTAGCGGGGTTGCCGGCAGGCATCGCCATCCGGTAACCAAACAACGAAAGGGATGACGATGCAAAGCACGTGTTACGAGTTCGCTGAATTAGCCGAGCGACTTGTCGAATCCAGCCAGTTTTTTTCCATGCTGGACCCCCATGATCTTGAATCCTTGTTGCGCACGGGAAATCCCAGGAACGTGAAGGCCCGTGCTGCGTTATGCGGGCGCGGTGAGCTGGGCCATGAACTCTTTGTTGTTCTTGATGGCCGACTGAAGGTCCGAACCACCTCCGGAGAAGGCAAGGAAGTCATCCTGAGCTACATCGAAGACGGGGAGATCGTGGGCGAAATGGCCCTGATCGATGGTCACCCCAGAAGTGCCGACCTGGTGGCTGTCCAAGACACAACGCTGTTGGCCATCGGGTATGACGCCTTCAAGTCTTTTATTGAGTCTTGCCCAAAAGCGGGTCTTGGCATCATGCAGGCGCTGACTCAACGCCTTAGGCGGGCCGACAGCCTTGTGGAGGATGCCCGGTTCCTGGACCTGAAGGCACGGCTGGCCAAGACGCTTTATCAACTGTCCCAGGACCATGGCCGAACTGTCGCCGGCGGAGGGATCCGCATTGATTTCAAGATCAGCCAGGAGGAGCTTGGCCACCTGGTTGGCGCCACCCGGGAGAACGTCAACAAACTGGTTCGAGTCTGGGTGGACGAAGGGGTGCTTGAGACAAGGCAAAGCACCGTGATCGTGCGCCGTCCGAACGACCTGTTAAGCATTTGAGGGGTGCTGTCCGAATTTTGTGTAAACGGGATTTGGTTTACCCCTGAGGAACGCGCTCCTCGAACTGAATGGTCAAGCGCGTCAGGAGTGCATGCCAGTCGGCTAATTAATGCTTAACGGTACGTAACCTATGGATGAAATTGATCAGCAGCTGTGCCTCCATTTTTTCGAACATAAGTTCGGTCCCCGGCCTTGCCAAAAAACATGGCCGAAATACTGCGAATGGTGGGATGCCCAATATAGCCTGTGGGAAGCTGCGTGGGCGGCCTGCTGTGGCATGTATGCCCGTTTGGCTGGACCTCCACCGGGGCTGCAGGAACAACAGAGCAACAGGAACAACGGGGTCAGACCACGGTTTCAGCTGAACGAAAGCATGGACCGAAAACCGGAGGTATAGAGCGGCCAGTCAAGCTGGCCAATTTCCTAGCCTACGGCTGCTGACCAACCCATTGCGGACGTTGCTGGCTCGGAATGCCACCAGCGGCTCTGGGCCGATCTACAGACGTTCACGCCTCACGCTGCCGATGGCCGCACTCAGTTCAAACCCGTCTCGCTTTGTTCGTCTCCGCTGCCTTTGCACACTCCAGCAGAAGCCCCTCCTGCTGGAAGGGTAGAAACCCGGCACGGAACTGCCTGCAGCCATGCCGGTCATTGTCCGGTGCTGCCATTCCGGCAAGCCCTTTTGAAAGGTTGATACATGAAATTTGTGATGGCCCCCATCAAGACCGGGATATTGCTGGCTCCCGCCCTGGCCCTCATGGCCTGCGGGCCGGTGGAAGACACTCGCCCGGGGCAGCCGGTGAAGACCCGCCAGGAAGCCTTCCAGGGCATTCTGCGGGCTTTCGAGCCCATGGGGGTCATGTTGCGGACCCAGGCTTACGAACCAAAAAAATTCGAGGCCCTGGCCGTCGAACTGGTTGGCGCGCGGACGGGGCCCTGGTCCCATTTCGGCCCGGACACCTTTTACCCGCCCACCAAGGCGAAGGAGGCCGTCTGGGAACAACCCCAGGTGTTCGAGGAAAAGCGCCAGGCCTTTTTCCAGGCCACCGATGCCCTGCTGGTGGCGGCCCGGAGCCATGACAGGAAGCAGGTTGCCGTGGCCTACGAGGCGGTGCACGACAGCTGCAAGGCCTGCCACAGCGATTTCAGAAACCGGTAAAGGTCGGGGCCGACCAACGGTGACGCTCGGGGGCAGGCGTCAGGGGGTGCCGAACACGTGCGCCCACAAGCCCTGCACGGCGTGGATTTCCTGGGCCAGGCCACCGTGTTCGGCCCGGGCGTGGTCCAGGCCCTGCAATTTGAGGGCGTGCTGGCGGCGTCGTAGTTCCCGGTAGGCGTTGCCTGCGGCCTCGGCCAGGTCTGCCGGGATCAGGTCCAGTTCGCCGGCCCGGCGCAGCAAGGCGATGTTGCCGATGTTGGCGGTCATCTCCGGATGGGCCGGGGCGTGGGCCAGCACCAGGTATTGCACGGTGAATTCCACGTCCACCAGGCCGCCCCGGTCGTGCTTGATGTCGAACAGGCCGCTGGGGTTGGGGTGGCCGTCCAGCATCTTCTGGCGCATGTCCAGCACATCTTGGCGCAGTTTTTCCATGTTCCTGGCCTGGCAGAGCACGTCTTCCCGGATGGCGTCGAAACGGGCCCCCACGGCCTTGTCGCCGCAGCAGAACCGGGCCCGGGTGAGGGCCTGGTGTTCCCAGGTCCAGGCCTGGTGGTGCTGGTAGTCGTCGAAGGCTTCCACGGAGCTCACCAGCAGGCCCGAGGCGCCGTCCGGCCGCAGGCGCAGGTCGGTTTCATAGAGGATGCCGGCGGGGGTGAGGGTGGACATCCAGGTGTTCAGCCGCTTGCCCAGTTTGGCGTAGATCTCCTGGGCGTCCGGGTGGGGGTCGTCGTGGAGGAAGACGATGTCCAGGTCCGATGCGTAGCCCAGCTCCTTGCCCCCCAGCTTGCCGTAGGCGATGACGGCGAAGGCGGGGCGCTCCTGGTGGCGAGCCGGCAGACTCGCCCAGGTGAGTTCCAGGGTGGCCTCCACCAGCAGGTCCGCCAGGTCGGAAAGGTGGTCGGAGAGCTTTTCCACCGTCCACAGCCCCGCCAGGTCCTGGGCCAGCAGGCGGAAGGTTTCCGATTGCTTGAAGATGCGCAGGGCGTCCATCTGCCGTTCCACGTCCCCCTCCAGGCCGGCCAGGGTCTGGCGCAGGGTTTCCCGGGCCTGGGGCCAGTCGGGGGGGGTCATGAGCTGGCGGGGGTCCAGCAGCTCGTCCAGCAGGTGGGGCTGGCGGGTGAGGTACTGGGCGGCCCAGGGGCTTGCGCTGGCCATGCGGGTCACCTGGGCCAGGGTCTGGGGGTATTCCTTCATCAAGGACAGGTAGGGGGCCCGCCGGGCGATGGCCTCCAGCAGGTCCAGGATGCGGCCCAGGGTGTCCCGGGGGTTGGCCGTGCGGGCGGCCACTTCGATGAGGGGCGGCAGCAGGCTGTCCAGGGCCGCCTTGTTCTTGGCCGGCAGGCTGGCGTAGCGGCTGCCCTGGGTGAGGCCCCGCAACTGGTTCAGGGCGGTTTCGGGCTCGCTGTAGCCCGTATGCCGAAGCCGATCCAGGGCTTCATCGTCCGGCCGCTGCCATACCCCGGCCAGAGGATGGGCGGACTGGTCTTCCTGGGGGGCGCCGAAGACCTGTTCGAACTGGCCCGCCACCCGCTTGCGCCGGGGGTTGAGGGCGGCGATGAGACCATCCCAGTCGTCAAACCCCATGGCCTGGGCCACTTTCAGTCGATCGCCTTCGTTGGACGGCAGGGCCTGGGTCTGGGCGTCATCCAGGTATTGCAGGCGGTGTTCCAGGTTGCGCAGAAAGACGTAGGTGTCTTCCAGGTCCGCTGCCGTGGTTTCCGGCAGAAGGCCGTAGGCCGCCAACTGGTGCAGCAGGGTGCGGGTGGGGCGCATGCGCAGGGAGGGCAGGGTGCCGCCCCGGATGAGCTGGAACACCTGGGCGATGAATTCAACTTCCCGGATGCCGCCAGGGCCCAGCTTGACGTTGTCCTGCTTGTCCTTGCGGGCCACTTCCCTTCGAATCTGGGCGTGCAGGTCCCGCATGGCGGCGAAGGCGCCGAAATCCAGGTATTTGCGGAACACGAAGGGCAGACGCAGGGCTTCCAGTTCGTCGAGGCGCTCTCCGGTGAGCGCCCGGCCCTTGATCCAGGCATAGCGTTCCCACTCCCGGGCCTGGGTGTAGAAATATTCCTCCAGCATGGCGAAGCTGGAGGCCAGGGGGCCGTCGTCGCCGTAGGGGCGCAGGCGCATGTCCACCCGGAACACGTAGCCGTCGGCGGTCTTGTCATCCAGGGTGGCGATCAGGCGCTTGCCCAGGCGGGTGAAGAAGGCATGGTTGGCCAGCTTGCGGGGGCCGGCAGTTTCCCCGTCCTCGGGAAAGACGAAGATCAGGTCGATGTCGGAGGAGGCGTTCAACTCGCCGCCCCCCAGCTTGCCCATGCCCACGACGATGAGCCGCTGGGGCCGGCCCTGGCTGTCCAGGGGTTCGCCATGGATATCCGCCAGGTCCCGGTGCAGGAAATCCAGGGCGGCCCGGGTGGTTTCCTCCGCCAGGGTGGTGAGGGTGCGGGTCACCTCCGCCAGGTCTGCCAGGCCCCCCAGGTCCCGGGTCATCACCCGGGCGTAGACCCGCTCCCGCAGTTGCCGCAGGCGGCGTTTGAGGTCGTCTTCCGTGGCAAAGGGCTCGGCCAGGAAGGTCTGCATTTCCTCCCGGCTCACGGCGCTGTCCAGGGTTTCTGCCAGCCAGGGCGCCAGTTCGGGGCGGGCGTCCAGCCGGTGGGCCAGCCAGCGGCTGTAGTCGGCAGCCTGTTGAATCCGTTCCTGGGAATTTTTTTCCACGGCGGGGTTTGAAAAAAAGATGGAAGTGGCCTAATTTTGCCCCGTTCCCGGGGAAGGGTCATTCCAGCGCCTGTTTTTTCTGGCGCATTGCCAAATCATTGCCGTCATGGAGATGCCATAGTCATGAGCACCATCGAGTCCGTCCTTCAGGAAAACCGGGTTTTCCCTCCTTCCGAAGCCTTCCAGGCCCAGGCCCACATCTCGGGCATGGCCGCCTACCAGGCCCTGGTGGACGCCGCCAACGCCGACTATGAAGGCTACTGGGCCCAGCTGGCCCGGGAGAACCTGAGCTGGAAGCAGCCCTTCACCCAGACCCTGGATGAAAGCAACGCGCCCTTCTACCGCTGGTTCGCCGACGGGACCCTCAACGTGTCCTACAACTGCCTGGACCGCAACGTGGAGGCGGGCCTGGGCGACAAGACTGCCATCATTTTTGAAGCGGACGACGGCAAGGTCACGAAAGTCAGCTACAAGGAGCTGCTGGGCCGGGTGAGCCAGTTCGCCAACGCCCTGAAGAACCTGGGCGTGAAGAAGGGCGACCGGGTGGTGATCTACTTGCCCATGTCCATCGAAGGCGTGGTGGCCATGCAGGCCTGCGCCCGCATCGGCGCCACCCATTCCGTGGTGTTCGGCGGTTTCTCTGCCCAGTCCCTGCGGGATCGCATCCAGGATGCCGGCGCGGTGCTGGTGATCACCTCCGACGGCCAGTTCCGGGGCGGCAAGGCCATGCCCCTGAAACCCGCCGTGGATGAGGCCCTGGCCATGGGCGGTTGCGACACCATCAAGAATGTGGTGGTCTACCAGCGCACCGGCGCCGAGTGCGCCATGCAGGCGGGCCGGGATCTCTGGTGGCACGACGTGGTGGCAGGACAGTCCGATGTCTGCGAACCGGAATGGGTGGGCGCCGAACATCCCCTGTTCCTGCTCTACACCTCCGGTTCCACCGGCAAGCCCAAGGGCGTGCAGCATTCTTCCGGCGGTTATCTGCTTCATGCGGTGCTCACCACCCGCTGGACCTTCGACCTGAAGGCCAATGACGTGTTCTGGTGCACCGCCGATATCGGCTGGATCACGGGCCACACCTATGTGGCCTACGGCCCCCTGGCCTGCGGCGTCACCCAGGTGGTGTTCGAGGGCGTGCCCACCTACCCGGACGGCGGCCGCTTCTGGCGCATGATCCAGGATCACAAGGTGAACGCCTTCTACACGGCCCCCACCGCCATCCGCTCCCTCATCAAGGTGGCCAACAGCCATCCGGAAGTGCATCCGGACAAGTTCGACCTGTCCAGCCTGAAGGTGCTGGGCTCCGTGGGCGAACCCATCAACCCGGAAGCCTGGATGTGGTACCACGAAGCCGTAGGCGGCGGCCGCTGCCCCATCGTCGATACCTGGTGGCAGACGGAAACCGGTGGCCACATGATTACACCCCTGCCCGGCGTCACCCCCCTGGTGCCCGGCTCCTGCACCCTGCCTTTCCCCGGCATCATGGCCCAGGTGGTGGATGAGGCCGGCCATGACGTGGAATGGGGCAAGGGCGGTTTTCTGGTGATCAAGAAGCCCTGGCCTTCCATGATCCGCACCATCTGGGGGGATCCGGAGCGCTTCAAGAAATCCTACTTCCCCGAGGAGTTGGGTGGCCTGTACCTGGCTGGCGACGGTTCCATCCGGGATGCCAAGACCGGCTACTTCACCATCATGGGCCGCATCGACGACGTATTGAACGTCTCCGGCCACCGCCTGGGCACCATGGAAATTGAATCCGCCCTGGTGTCCAAAACCGACCTGGTGGCGGAAGCCGCCGTGGTGGGCCGACCCCATGATGTGAAGGGCGAAGCCGTGGTGGCCTTCGTGGTGTTGAAGCGGGCCCGTCCCACCGGCGAGGAAGCCAAGGCCATCATCAACGAACTGCGCAACCACGTGGGCAAGGAGATCGGCCCCATCGCCAAGCCGGATGAGATCCGTTTTGGCGACAACCTGCCCAAGACCCGCTCCGGCAAGATCATGCGCCGCCTGCTACGGGCCCTGGCCAAGGGCGAGGAAATCACCCAGGACACCTCGACCCTGGAAAACCCTGCCATCCTTGACCAGCTCAAAGAGGTGGTCAAGTAAGCGACGCAGTCGCGTCCGGCGCAGCCGGATGGCTGGGTTTCGGTGCAGGCTAACCTGCCCAGGGCAGGTTAAGCCGCGCAGCGGCGTGCCGGAGCCAAAACCCCGCTTGCTTTTTTGACCAGCTCAAAGAGGTGGTCAAGTAAGCGACGCAGTCGCGTCCGGCGCAGCCGGATGGCTGGGTTTCGGTGCAGGCTAACCTGCCCAGGGCAGGTTAAGCCGCGCAGCGGCGTGCCGGAGCCAAAACCCCGCTTGCTTTTTTGACCAGCTCAAAGAGGTGGTCAAGTAAGCGACGCAGTCGCGTCCGGCGCAGCCGGATGGCTGGGTTTCGGTGCAGGCTAACCTGCCCTGGGCAGGTTAAGCCGCGCAGCGGCCACCGAACTCAACGGACGACGATGGCCTGTTCTGCTGGAACGCCCGCCTGGGACAACTGGGTGCGGGCTTTGTCCACCTCTGCCTGGTTGCCGAAGGGGCCAACGCGCACCCGGTGGTAGGTGCCTTTGTCGCCCAGGTCTGTGGCGATCACTTCCACGGTGAGCCCCGCCAGGGCGATTCTGGCCTTGAGGGCGTCGGCATCGGCGGTAGCCTTGAAAGAAGCGATTTGCAAATACAACCGTTCGTCTCGGGCCTCGGCCGCCGTTTTCTCAGGCGGTTTTCCGCCGTGGGGCGCTCCCGGCGGGATTGCATTGGGGGGCATGGGTGCCTGTTCCAGATCGGGTCTTACCGGCGGCACGGGCGCCTGTTCCAGAACCCCGTAGAAATTGAAGTCCTTCGCGTCCCGGGACTGGGTGGCTTCTGCCGTCCGGGGTTCCGGGCAGGGGGCGGGGGCGGACTCGACCTTTGTGGGGGTAGATGGCGGGGGCAGGGGGGGCGCCGGCCGGTTGAGATACAGGACCAGCGCCGTGATACCGGAACCCAGGACAGCCCCCCAGAAAAATGGCAGGAGGCGGGAAGGGCCGGATTTTTTCGGATTGCTCATGAATGGGGCGGCGTGGCGGATGCGTCAGGCGACAGGCCTGCAACATACCTCAAACCCCGGGACTTCATACAGTCCGGCGCTTCAGTCGGGGGCGACGGATTTCAGATGCGGGTCCGGTTTTTTGCCCACTCGCGCAAGCGGATTTCCAGAAGCCGGACACCCAGGCCCATGTTGTCGCCCATGGGAATGGCGCCGATTTGTTCCAGACGCTGGTGGAACTGTTCGGCAAAGTGGCCGCCGACGAACACGGGGGTGTCCGCCGCCTGGGACAGCCACTCGATGTCGGCTAGCAATTCGGGGCGGTTTTCCGTCCCGCGGCTGGCCAGGACGACGGCCTGGGCCCGGGTGTGCAGGGCGACATGCATGATCTGCCGTATGGGCATGTTGGCGCCCAGGTAGATGACCCGGTAGCCCCGCTGCAGGGCCAGCAGGGCAAACATCAACAGGCCGATTTCATGGTGCTCGTGGGGCAGGCAGGCGAGGATGAGTTGCGGGCCCTGGCCCAGACTTCCGGCGTGGTGTAGTCGGGCCCCCAGTTTGTTGCGCAGCCAGGCACTGAAAAAGTGCTCCTCGGCGATGCCGGATGGGCGTCGGTTCCAGCGTTCGCCAACCTGTTCCAGCATGGGGATGAGCAGGTTATCGGTGACGATGTCGATGGGATAGACTGCGCAGGCCTCGCTGTAGAGTGCGTCCAGACGCTCGGTACTGAAATCTTCCAGCGCCTTCAGGGTCTCCGCCAGATAGCCGTTCCAGGCGGAGTGGGGCGTCGGGCTGGTCCCGCCGGCCTGGCTGTGGATGGACTGGGTGCCGGAGTCGGTGGAGGCTTGGGCCAGCAGGGGAGCGAGCTCCCCCAGGCTGAGTCCCTGGGCCAGAAAGTCCTGGATACGCTGGATACGGCGTATGTCGCCTTCACCGTAGAGGCGATGCCCCGAAGGCATGCGGGTGGGCGCCAGCAATCCGTGTCGGTTTTCCCATGCACGCAGGGTAGAGGCATTCACACCGGTGCGCCGCACGAGCTCGCGTATTGGGAAGAGACCTGAAGGGGTATTACCGGTCATAAAAAATCTATACAAAAAAATTGTACGCGCAGGGGCAATGTGTATAATTATCCCATACCGGGCGTGGAAGTACAGCAGCAAGTACCAACGCCCCTTTATTTACTTGTAAGTATCAGTAGTCTCTAATTTTCAAATTTACTGCTTAAGGAGCTGACATGAAAAACGCGATCCTGATTTCCCTGGTTGCCGCCACCCTGACTACCGGTGCCGCCCTGGCCGGTGATGCCGTTGCCGGCAAACAGAAGGCGACCGCCTGCGCTGTGTGCCACGGCAACGAGACTTTCGGCGGCATTTTCTACACCCTGCAACTGGCGGGCCGGGATGCGGACAAGCTGGCCACCAAGACCAACAAGTACAAGACCGGCAAGATCCTGCACCCCATGATGAACCTGGCCACCGCTTTCTACACCGAGAAGGAAATCGAGGACATCTCTGCCTATTACAAGTCCCTGGGCAAGCCTGCACTGACCCTGCCTTATGTGAAGATCAAGGGGGATGATGATGTGGACACCGCCGTCATCGTGAATCCTCCCGTTGGCTACGGCAAGGTTGCCACCAATAACTGATCCAGGGCCGACTGGAGGCTGGGGTCATGGTGCCCCGGCAGGCTGGGGGGCTTGTCCCCCCTTTGATTTTGGTGCCCCAGGGTGAGGTGCCTTGGGGTTGAGTGAGGGGATGCAGCGTGAAGCACGGGATCTTGATTGTCCTGCTGGGATTGGCGGGTCATGTCATGGCGGCAACGCCAGCGCAAATGCTGGCCCAGTTGCAGGCCGAAGCCGGGGGAAATGCTTCCGTCGAGCGGGGCAAGCGTCTGTACCACAACAAGTTCGGCGGGCCGAAGGCGGATTCCTGCGCCGCCTGCCATACGGACAACCCCCGGGACGCCGGCGCCCATCTGCGGACCCACAAGCGCATCGAAGCCCTGGCTCCCGCCGTCAATCCGGAACGTTTTACCGACCGGGAAAAGGTGGAGAAGTGGTTCAAGCGCAATTGCAACGAAGTGCTGAGCAGGGCCTGTACCGCCCAGGAAAAGGCCGACTTCACGGCCTATGTCCTCTCCCGCTGAGGGCCTGGTCATGAGCGGCAAGGGAATCTGGCAGGGTATTGGCGGTGTTCTGGTTTCGGCCTGGGTGGGGGGGGTGTCGGCGGGCAGTCTGAACGAAGTGTTGCCGATGCCGGAATCCCCTTTATATGTGCAGGAATGCGGCAGTTGCCATACGGCCTACGCGCCCACCTATCTGCCGGCCAAATCCTGGCGCAAGCTCATGCAGGAACTGGATCGCCACTTCGGCGAGGATGTCAGCCTGGCGCCGGCAAGCCGGGAATTGTTGCAAGGACAGCTTGAAGCCCTGGCGGGCGACGGTCCCCGAGGGGTGCCGGGCATCGCCGAGCGGAATGCCCGCGTACCCGCTGCCCAGGTGCCACAACGCGTCACCGAAATGCCATTCTTCGGGTTCATGCACGATGAAGTGCCCCGGTCGGTCTGGGGGCGCAAGCTGATCGGCAGCAAGGCCAACTGCGTGGCCTGCCATGGCCGGGCCGACGAGGGCCGTTACTTCGAACGGGAAATCCGCATCCCCAAATGAAGGCGGTCCGGGCTGTCAGGAGCCGGCCGGAGGCGGAGGGCGCCGTCCCCGGCGACGCTTTCGTATGACGCGCAGATACCAGAAGAAGCTGATGAGGCCGTAGCTCAGGAATCCCATCAGGGTGGCGGCGATGGCCAGACCTACCACCAGGGGCAGTCCCAGGCTGCCAATTCTTTCCCAGATACCTGTCTCCTCGGCTCCGCGCGCATCAGGGACCGGACCGGCCTCTTCCTGGCCTGTAACCCACAAGCCCAACTGGTAGGCACCGTAATAAATGGGGCCGAAGGTGACCGGATTGGTGACCAGGGTGCTGGCGGCGGCGGCGGGGACGTTGGCGCGCAGCAGGATGGCTGCAGCGGCGGAAACAGGAATCTGGGCGATGGGGATCAGCAGGCCGAAGAACACCCCTAGGGCCACACCCATGGCCACGCCCCGGCGGGACCAGTGCCAGAGTCGGGGGTGATGGAAATATGGGCCCAGCCAGCGAAGCCAGCGGTTGTGCACCAGGTGATCCCGGTGGGGTATCAGGCGTTTGAGGCGGTCAAGCATGACGGCGGCGGGGCGAATTCCTGACGGACGGCCGAAATAAGCAGGTACGGACCGAAGGGAGAGGGAGCATGCGGGATAATTGCGGGGGCGTACAGGAGGGGAGGGTCAAAATTGAACTCGCTGTTCCTTAATTTCCTTTATCGCCCAATAAAAAAACCCTAGCCCATCCGGGGGCGCACCCCGGTAAAGTTTCGCACTTTCCGTTTTTCCCTGATTTTTCTGGAGATTTCCATGGCCAACCGTTCCACCCTCGAGCCCAAAGTCGCCGCTGCCGGCAGTGCTGCCGATCTCTTTGCCCTGGCCCGCGAATGCTTCGATGAGCCCGCGGACATGGCCTATGCCAAGGACATCCTGACTTCTGCCGCCTTTACCGGCGCCGAGGATGCGAAAAAGGCCCTGGACAAGGTGGCGGGCGATGCCATGTTCACCAAGGATTTCGTCACCCTGGCCATCGGCTACCAGGCCCTGGGCGATGCCGGCAAGGCCGGCGAAATGCTGGGCCAGGGCGCCGATTTCGCCATGGACGGCAGCGAGAAGGTGTCCGTGGGCATGGGCCAGTGGCTGGCCCTGGGGGATGCCGCCGCCGCCGCCAAGGCCCTGGCCGGTGCCCTGAAGGAAGTCTCCGCCACCGAGGAGTTGTACGGCTTGGCCGCCGTGGTGGCCGAGTTGAACAACGCCGAGCTGTTCGGCCAGATCGCCGACAAGATCAAGGCCAAGGCTGGTCGTGCCGGTGACTTCGCTCGTCTGGCCAAGCTGCTGGCTACCGGCGGTGACAAGGCCAAAGCGGTGGAGCTGATCAACGAAGGTGCCGCCAAGTATGGCAGCCCTGCAGACCTCATCGTGCTTTCCGGCGCCATGGGCGAGATCGACCCCGCCGCTGCCGGCGCCCTGTATGACAAGGCTCTGGAGTCCGCCAAGGATTTCACCGCCCTGATGCAGGTACTGGCCGCCGCTGCCGGCAACGCCGAATTCACCAAGGCCGTGCTGGCCAAGGCCGGTGCCACTGCCACCGCCACGGTGGAACTGCTGCAACTGGCCGATGCCTGTGCCGGCATCGGCGACACCGCTTCTGTGGCCGAGATGCTGGACAAGGCCGAAGGTGCGGTGGCCAACCTGGACGAAATGCGCAAGGTGGTGGAAGCCACCAACAAACACGCCGCCGGCGATGCCGGCCGGGTGGCCCGGGTGGCGGAAAAGCTCGCCAAGCGGGAAGCCAACCAGGCCAAGTACGTGGAAATCCAGAACGAAGAGCCCAAGTGCACCACGGTCAAGCAGATCATCGGCCTGGCCGACCGCATCCTGGCGGAACTGGACGACAAGGCCTATGCCGGCAAGATGTTGGGCATCGCCGAAGCCCAGATGCGGGAAGACGGCTTCCACTTCGGCCGCTTCAAGCCCCTGATCCTGGCCGTGGACCGGCTGGGTGACAAGGAATGGCTGGGCCGCCTGCTGGACGAGAGCGTGCGGACCGCTGCCGACGACTTTGTCTGGTTCCGGGAGATCATCCTCACCTGCGCCCGGGAGATGAAGGACGCCGAATACGGCAAGGCCCGGGCCAAGTCCTACATGGATGGCCGTGCCCTGGGGGATAACGTCTATGACTACACCAAGATGGGTGAACTGGCCGCCGAAGGTCTGGGCGACGCGGCCTTGGCCGCCAAGTTGCTGGCGGATGGCGCGGCCAAGGCCCAGGACCACTTCGCCCTGGCCCACGTGGGCAAGCTGTACCGGGACATCAACGACAACGCCAGCGCCAACGCCCTGTTCGCCAAGGCGGTGGCCGCCTGCGCCAGCGGAGATGCCTGCGTGCAACTGGCATCCCGATTGAAGGCCTATGAGCTGCCCGTTTCCGAGATCGCCCCGTTGATGGACAGCTGTGGCACCAAACTTTCCAGCAAGAACGACAAGCTGCGCTGGGCCGAAGGCGTGGCGGACCTGCTCCAGGATGGCGCCTGGGCCCAGAAGGCCTTTGATGGCATCGCCGCCAACTTTGGCGATGGTGCCGACAAGAAGCGCTTCGAGCTCAGCCGCCAGATGCGTATGGGTTATCGTTTCTTCGGCCCCGGCGTACAGGCCCACTAAGCTGGCAAAAGCACGAAAACGGCCGGCCTGTCCGGCCGTTTTTCTTTAGAATGCTGGCATCTAAATAACCCCGAGCTGGCGCTTGGCCGGACCCGAGGATGGCGGAAGACAGTGATCTCGAACGCACGGAACCAGCGTCGGCCAGACGTCTGGATCAGGCCAGGGAAAAGGGCAATGTGCCCCGCTCCCGCGAACTGGCCACCTTTGCCGTGCTACTGGCAAGCGTGGGGGTGATCGCGTTCCTCGGTCTCTACATGTTCCAGGGCCTGGCCAGTGTCATGCGGGGATCCCTGAGCTTTGACCGGGCCGATCTGGAGGGGGGCGCCATGCTGGGCCGCAACCTCATGGATGCCGGCCTGGAAGGCGTGATCATCCTGCTGCCCCTGGTGGCGGCGGTGGTGGTGGCCGCCGTGGCCTCCAACCTCATGGTGTCTGGCTGGATATTCTCCACCCAGGCCCTGACTCCCAACTTTTCCAAGCTGAACCCCATGACGGGGCTGGCGCGGATGTTTTCCTGGCATTCCCTGGTGGAATTGTTCAAGGCCCTGTTCAAGGGGGCGCTGATCGCCGGGGTGGCAGGCTGGATGATCTGGCACCAGCGGGACGGCATCCTAAGCCTGGCGGCGGAACCCCTGGAATCCGCCATGACCCACTTCGGCCAGATCACCGTACTGACTTTTCTGGCGGCGGCGGGAGCCTACGCCCTCATCGTCGCCCTGGACGTGCCCTTCCAACTCTGGGATTACCAGCGCAACCTGCGCATGACAAAGGAAGAAGTGCGTCAGGAACAGAAGGAGATGGAAGGGGACCCCCAGATCAAGGCCCGTATCCGCTCCCTGCAACGGGAAGCAGCCCGCCGCCGCATGATGCAGGAAGTCCCCAAGGCGGACGTGGTGGTGACCAACCCCACTCATTTCGCCGTGGCCCTGAAGTACGAGGAGGGGCGCATGGCCGCCCCCCTGGTGGTGGCCAAGGGCACCCAGTTGGTGGCGGAACGCATCAAGGAACTGGCCCGGGAAAACCGGGTGCCCGTGGTGGAAGCCCCGCCCCTGGCCCGGGCCCTGCACCGCCACGCCGAGGTGGGCGACACCATCCCCGGTACCCTGTTCAGCGCCGTGGCCCAGGTGCTGGCCTATGTGTATCAGCTCAACCAGTCCATGAATCCGGCCTTGCCCAAGGACTGGCAGGTGCCGCCAGAACTGGACCCGGTCGGCCGGCGTGAAGCCGAGGCCGCTGGAGCGGCCACCTGATGGCCCAGGGCATCCCGGCCCAGGCAGGCATGACAGGCATGCAATGGCAGAAGCTGGCACCGCCCCTGCTGGTGATCCTCATCCTGGCCATGATGGTGCTGCCCCTGCCGCCCTTCATGCTGGACATGCTGTTCACCTTCAACATCGCCCTGTCGATGATCGTGCTGCTGATTGCCCTCTACACCCTGAAGCCCCTGGAATTCTCGGTGTTCCCCACGGTTTTGCTGCTCACCACACTACTGCGGCTTTCCCTCAACGTGGCCTCCACCCGTATCGTGCTGCTGGAGGGCCACACCGGCCCCGATGCGGCAGGCAAGGTCATCGAGGCCTTTGGTCACTTTCTGGTGGGAGGCAACTATGCGGTTGGCCTCATCGTCTTCGTCATCCTGGTGATCATCAACTTCGTCGTTATCACCAAGGGTGCAGGACGAATCGCCGAGGTGAGCGCCCGTTTCACCCTGGATGCCATGCCTGGCAAGCAGATGGCCATCGACGCGGATCTCAATGCGGGCCTCATCGGCGAGGACGAGGCCCGCCGGCGTCGGGCGGAGATTGCCCAGGAGGCGGACTTCTACGGTTCCATGGACGGTGCCTCCAAGTTCGTGCGGGGTGACGCCGTCGCGGGCATCATCATCATGCTCATCAACGTGCTGGGTGGCCTGGTCATCGGCATGGCCCAGCATGATCTGTCCCTGGCTGCCTCCGCCAGCAACTACACCCTGCTGGCCATTGGTGATGGCCTGGTGGCGCAGATTCCCGCCCTTGTGATCTCCACCGCCGCCGGTATTGTCGTTACCCGGGTGAACAGCGAGCAGGATCTGAACCAGCAGGTCATGGGTCAGATGTTCGGTCGGCCCCAGGCCCTGTTCCTCACCAGCGGCATCCTCTCCATCATGGGGCTGATTCCGGGCATGCCCCATGTGGCTTTCCTGCTCATGGGCGGTTTGCTGGCGGGAGCCGGCTACTGGCTTACCCAGCAGGCCCGGGAGGCGGCACGGGCCGAGGAGGTGGAATTGCCGCCGCCCCTCCCGGAAGAGCCAGTGGACGTGGGCTGGCACGACGTGGCCCCCGTGGACCGGCTGGGCCTGGAGGTGGGCTACCGGCTCGTGCCCCTGGTGGACAAGAATCAGGACGGGGAACTGCTGCGCCGCATACGGGGTATCCGCAAGAAGATCGCCCAGGACCTGGGCTACCTGGTGCCTGCCGTCCATATCCGCGACAACCTGCAACTCAAGCCCAACGGCTACCGGGTCACCCTGAAGGGAGTGACGGTCTCGGAAGGCGAGGCGGTGGCGGGCAAATACCTGGCCATCAATCCGGGCCGGGTAATGGGCACGCTGACGGGGCAAGCCACCACCGACCCGGCCTACGGCCTGCCGGCCATCTGGGTCGATGCCAACCAGCGGGATCTGGCCCAGACCTACGGCTATACCGTGGTGGACGCCGGCACGGTCATCGCCACCCATCTCACCAAGATCATCAACGAACACGCCCCGGAGCTGCTGGGCCGGGAAGAGACCCAGCAGCTTCTGGATCACATTGCCAAACAGTCTCCCAAGCTGGTGGAAGATCTGGTGCCCAAGGTGCTGCCCATAGGCACCCTGCAAAAGGTCTTGCAGAATCTTCTGGAAGAACAAGTGCATATCCGGGACATGCGCACCATCCTGGAAACCCTGGCCGAACATGCAGTGAAAATCCAGGACCCGGATGACCTCACGGCGGCGGTTCGCGTGGCTTTGGGCCGTGCTATCATCCACGAAACCTTTGGAGGAGCGCAGGAATTGCAGGTGATGGCGCTGGAGCCAAACCTCGAGCACATCCTGATGCAAGCCATGGCATCCCGCGGCGAGGCGGGGGCAGGATTGGAACCCGGTCTGGCCGAAAGGCTGGTGCGGGAAACGGTCCAGGCCGTGGAGCGCCAGGAGACCGCGGGCCATCCCGCAGTATTGCTGTCTCCGCCTGCCATCCGTCCTGTGCTGGCCCGATTCCTGCGCCGTTCGGCGCCGTCCCTCAAGGTGCTCTCCCATGCCGAAGTGCCCGATGGCAAAACCATCCGCATCGTCAGTCTTATCGGGGGCAATTGACATGATTCGATCCCCGCTGCCCCGATTCAGGCTGGCCTTGTCGACAACGGAACCTTGTCCTGCACCGGACCGGCGCCACTGACATGATCAAAAAATTCCACGCCCAGACCACCCGTGACGCCCTGCGCCAGGTGCGCGATGCCCTGGGAGCCAGCGCCATCATCCTGTCCAACCGGCAAGTGGCTGGCGGGGTGGAGATCATCGCCGTGGCGGACCTGGACATGGCCGCCCTGACGGCCCAGGCCGAACCCGCCCTTTGGGCCGCCAGCCCAGCCCGCAAGCCCGCCCCGGCGCCGGAGCCTCCTGTGGCCCGGCCCGTGCCGGCCCCGGCCCCCCGGCCAGATCCGGGCATCACCCTGGAAGAGGCCGCCCCGCAACTGGCCACCCTGACCGAATATCTGTCCATGCGGGAAAATGCTGCTGCCGGCGGCAGCACCATCCGCCCGTCCCCGGCCCGACAGCAAGCCGCTACCCGGGTGCCTGATGCCCGGCCCGACGCGGAGGTGCCACCTGCTCCGCCGACGACCGTCACCCCCGCTTCCCCGACCGCTGAGCTGGCCGCCGGTGTGGACGAACTGGCCCGGGAAATGCGCCTCTTGCGGGGCATGGTGGAAGGTCAACTGGCCGGTTTCGCCTGGCATGACCTGACCCAGCGGGACCCCATGCGCATCGAAGCCATGAAGCGGTTGCTGGCCGCCGGCTTCTCGGCGGGCTTTTCCCGGCAGTTGCTGGAGATGCTGCCCGCCCAGGAAAAGGACCTGCAGCAGGCTCTGAAGTGGCTCAAGCAGACCATCACCCGCAATGTGCGTGTGGCAGGGCCGGAAGACGACATCATCGAAAAGGGGGGTGTGTACGCCCTGGTGGGTCCCACGGGGGTGGGCAAGACCACCACCGTGGCCAAGTTGGCCGCCCGGGCTGTGCTGAGGCACGGAGCTGGCAAGGTGGCCCTGGTTACCACCGACACCTACCGGATCGGCGCCCAGGACCAGTTGCGCATCTACGGCCGCATTCTGGGCACACCCGTGTTCGCTGTACGGGACGAGAACGATCTGGAGCTGACCCTTTCCGACCTGCACAGCCGCCACCTGGTGCTGATCGACACCGTGGGCATGAGCCAGCGGGACAAGCGGGTGACCGAACAGGTAGCACTGCTTTGCGGCGAAGGGCGGGAAGTGAACCGGCTGCTGCTGCTGGGTGCTCCCAGCCAGGGCGTGACCCTGGAAGAAGTGGCCCGGGCCTATGCCGGCCCAGGCCTGATCGGTGCAGTGCTGACGAAGATTGACGAAGCGCTCACCTACGGCCCGGTGCTGGACGTGGCCATCCGCCACGAACTGCCCCTGCATTTCGTCACCAACGGCCAGCGGGTGCCGGAAGACCTGCACCTGGCCAATCCCACCTACCTGGCAGACCGGGCCTTCCGGGGCAACCAGAATGCGGATTCCCCCTTCGCCCAGAGCGATGACGACTATCCCATCCTGATGGCGGCCAGCCAGACCCACATGTCGGCGGAAGTGCTGGCCGGAGGCGTGATCGGTGCGGCTGGTTGATCCAATAGATCAGGCCACGGGACTGCGCCGGCTGTTTGCCAGCACGCCGGTTTTCCGGGCCGTGGGTATCCTGGGGCCGGACTCCCGGCGCAATGCCCGGGTGTGCGCGGACCTGGCCCTGGGCCTGGGGCGACGCGGCAAGCAGATACTGGTGGTGGACGAAGGCCGGGCGCCCTACAACGTGGGCGGTATGTGGGGTGTGTTGCCCCGCTACACCCTCGCCCACGTGCCGGGGGTTTCCCTCCGGGACGCTGCCCTGGAGGCCCGACCCGGCATTCGTTTGCTGCCGGCTCCGGAGGGGGTGCAGACCCTGGCCGGCTTGAACGAGCAGGCCTTGCTGGAAGTGGCCGACCACTGGGGCGACACGCCCCCCGACTGGATGCTGGTGAATGGTCGCAATGGCCCCGGGGAACAGGCCGGACTGGCCACCACCGCCGAGTTGCGCATTCTCGTCCTGCCGGGCAGCAAGGATTGGCTGGCCGAGGCCTACGGCGCACTGAAGTCGGCCCATGCCGCCTGGTCCGGTGGCGAATGGCTGGTTTTGGTGGAGGGTGCGGACGTGGATACAGCCCGCCGCCTGTCCCTGTCCCTGCAGGACACGGCCCAGCGCTTCCTGGGCTTCGCCCCGGGTTACCTGGGCTGCCTGCCGGTGCAGAAAGATATGAAAGGCAGTGCAGAAGGTTTCCATGGCGGCGTACTGGCCGAAGGCCTGCTGGCCATGCAGCAGGAGCAGCCCGTGAGTTTTGAACAATATTGGCAGCGGCTCTGGTTGTTCAGCCGCATGGCCGTGGACCGGCAGGGGGGCGGCCGGACCGGCGTTCCCGGCAACGTCATCAGCAGGGGGGGGCATGGAAGCCATCACCCAGGATAAAGAAGCCCTGGTGCGGGACTACCTGCCCCTGGTCAAACGCATCGCCTATCACATGATGACCCGGCTGCCCGCCAGCGTGGAGGTGGACGACCTGATCCAGGCCGGGCTCATGGGCCTGATGGATGCGGTGGCCCGTTTCGATGACGAGCAGGGCGCCCACTTCGAAACCTACGCCACCCAGCGGGTGCGGGGTGCCATGCTGGACGAACTGCGGGAGGCGGATTGGGTGTCCCGCAACGTGCGCCGGGCCGGTCGGCAGATCGAAAATGCCATCCACGCCCTTCAGCAACGCCACAAGCGCCCCCCCACGGAGCAGGAGATCGCTGAAGAAATGGGCATGGAAATCCACGCCTATTTCGAGTTGCTGAACGATGCCCGGGGCGCCCACCTGGTCTATTACGAAGACCTCCACGACGTGGATGGCGACGATTTCCTGGACCGCTTTGCAGACGACACCACCCACGGGCCCTTCGACGTGTTGGTATCCCGCAACTTCAAGGGCGCCCTGGCCCAGGCCGTGGGCATTCTGCCGGACCGGGAAAAGATGCTCATGGGCATGTATTACGAACAGGACATGAACTTCAAGGAAATCGGCGCCGTGCTGGGGGTGTCCGAATCCCGCGTCTGCCAGTTGCACAGCCAGGCCATCGCGCGTCTGCGGGGCAAGCTGCGGGACTGGTCCAACAACGGTCAATGAGCCGCTGAGCCATGGATATCGTCAGCATCATCGGCATCATCGTCGGGCTGACAGCCATTCTTCTGGGGCAGTACCTGGAGGGGGGGCACATCAGTTCCCTGCTCCAGCTCACGGCGTTCCTCATCGTCATCGGCGGCACGGTGGGCGCGGTCATGCTGCAATCCAACATCCGCGTGTTCCTGGATGGTCTGAACATGCTCAAGTGGGTCTTCGTCACCCCCCGGGTCGTCCCCCAGGAAACCCTCAGCATGCTGCTGGAATGGAGCCAGCAGGCCCGCCGGGGTGGCTTGCTGGCCCTGGAGCCCTTCATCGAACAGCAGCCGGACCTGTTCCACCGCCGGGGCCTGCAAATGCTGGTGGATGGCGCTGAACCAGAGGTGCTGCGGGACACCCTGGAACTGGATTTGCAGGCCTTCGAACAGCACCATATCGAAGCCTCGAAGATCTGGATGGCCGCCGGCGGCTATTCCCCCACCATCGGCATCCTGGGTGCCGTCATGGGACTGATCCATGTGATGGAAAATCTCTCCGACCCCTCCAAACTGGGTGCCGGCATCGCCGTGGCCTTCGTCGCCACCATCTACGGCGTGGGTGGCGCAAACCTGCTCTACATCCCCATTGCCAACAAGCTCCGCTATCTCGTCGGCCGCCAGGTATCCAACAAGGAAATGTTCATCCAAGGCATCGTAGCCATCGCCAATGGTGAAAACCCGCGCATCATCGACGCCAAGTTGCAGGGCTACCTGTCATGACCACCGGGGCTGCGATGGGCACATCGTCCCGTGCGCGGGTTTCGGCGCAGGCTAACCGCCAAAGGCGGTTAAGGCACGAAGTGCCGG
>JBFLXA010000022.1:32132-47525 GCA_040757575.1 Pseudomonadota bacterium | reverse complement strand
CAAAGCTGTCGGGTGACGAGCACGGCGGGTGCCAGCGCGTCACCGGGATCGAGCAGGTCGGCAGTGCCGTCTGCGCCAGCGCACCCGTGCCTGCCGCCGCCAAGGTGGATGTGACGCATACCCTCTACGGTCAGACCGTTTCCGGTACGCCCCTGGGTCGGGGTGGGCGGGTGACCGGCGATGAGCCAGGTAGCCACCTGGCCATCAGCGGCACGCCTTATGCTGCCAGCGAGCAGGTGATGGGCGGCTATCAGCCCGACGCGACGGCGACCCCCGCGAGTTCGCTCCAGGCCCATCCCCGCTTCCAGCCTCCGGGCCGTCCCCGGGCCATGGCCATGAGCATGCGGGCTGCCGAACCCCGGCCAGAATCCTTCAGCGTTTCCTCTCCGGCAAGGGAATCCTTCGGCCGCATCACCGGTACCGGCTACGGCGGCGCCGGGCGGATCACCGGTCCGGTGAACATGGCCTCCGGCCTGGTGTCCGGCACCCCCGAGTTCCGTTACCGCGATGACAGCCACATCGGCTTCGGTCCCTTCTCCGCTCCGGTTGCAGCGTCGGTTCAGGAAGCGCCGGCCCGCAGCATCACCGGCGAAGGCCGGGACGATGGTGCCCGCATCACCGGCGACGACTGGGCCCGCAGTGGCCGGGTCACTGGCACCGAGGGCCGCTGGGCCCAGGGCCGCAACGTCACCCTGCGGGGCGAAGGCCGGGGCATGGGTGCCAGCGCCTGGGCCAACAAAGGCATAGAGAAGCCGGAAGTGCCCCTGGCCAAGGTCACGGGCAGCAGCGGTAATGCCGGCAAGGGCGCGGTCATCACCGTGTCCGGCGGTGCACGGGGCTAAGGGGGAACGGCGGCCATGAATACCCGCAACGCCTACGCCCTCCGCGCCAAGGCTCAAAATGCCCACGCCCAGCGCAGCCGGCACACCGGTAGCGCCAATGCCCAGGAGCATGGTCACGGCCACGCCCCCTATGGTCTGGGCACGCCGGCGGCGAGCCTTCAGTCTCGGCCGGCAGAGAAAGTCGCCACGGGGGAATCGGCCCTGCGCCACCCCCTGGCGGACCGGGCGCTGAATGCACGCCTGGCCCACTGCGAGGACTCGGTGAAGGGCCGCTTCGACGCGATCGCCCCCACCCTGCGCACCTTGTCAGCCCTGCAGCACCTGGAGGATTTTCCCGTCCGGGCCCAGCAGATTGCCCTGGCCCAGTTGGGCTTCCCCCTGCCTAACCGCATTCTTGAGGATGCCTGGGTCGCCGGCCTGGACATGAAGACCCTCTACGCCCACTGCGCCTTCGAAGCCCTCAAGGCGGCAGTGGACCAGTTCGCCCGGGACATCAAGGCCCAGCTGGAAGTGGTGCAGGACACCCGCAACTTTTTCCTGGACTGTGGCTTCCACGCGGTGGACATCAGTCCCTGCGCCGATGGTCGCCTGAAGGGACTGTCCCGCTACATCCTGCGCCTGCCGCTCACCTCCCTGACCCGCCGCAAGGCCTATGCCGGCGCGCTGTTCGATGTGGAAACCGACCTGCGCCACTGGGGCGCCACGGAACTGCGCCGCTTCCGGGAAGGGGTGCCCACCACGGCGGATGCCGGCACCCGCTATCTGAAGATTGCGGTGTACCACACCAGTTCATCCAACCCTTGCGTGGAAGGCTGTGCCGCCCATGGCAGCAACGAGACCAAGGCCATCGAGGCGGCCCTGGAACGCCTGAATCAGTTCCGCCAGGCCATCCAGAATGCCTACTGCTGCGGCGCCAACACCGACATCCTGCTGATCGGCGTGGACACGGACACGGACGCCATCAAGGTGCACATCCCCGACAGCAAGGGGGAGCTTTCCGCCTACCGCTTCGTGGACAACGCCGCCCTGTACCGGGACACCGCCCGGCTGTCCGGCGACGCCGCCCGGGCCGCCGTGTACGAGGCCATCCGCGCCGCCAGCCGCAAGGACGGCTGGGGTGCCGGCCAGGGGGAGCCCCACGACGGCATGCGTCGCCTGATCTGCAACCTGCTGGTGAACAATTTTTCCCAGATCGAATACGTCAACGACCTGTACGACGGCCAGTACCCGGACATCGGTCACGCCGAACGCTACATCAGCGTGGGGGATGGCTTCGAGGAAGTGCAGATGCGGAACGTGGCCTATTACGCCCACCTGCACACCCTGGAAGAGGGTGCGGCCGACATGGACGTGGGCATCAAGATCTTCAAGGGTCTGAACGTGAAGCACGGCCTGCCCATCCCCGTGGCCATCCACTACCGCTACGACGCCAAGGTGCCCGGCGCCCGGGATCGGGTGGCGCTCAAGGCCCGCCGGGTGCGGGATGCCATCCAGGCCCGCTATCCGGACCTGGCTGCCCAGGGCCTACTGGCCTGCTGGTTGTCGGTGCAGGACCTGCCCACGGGCAGCCCCATCGAAAGCGTGGAGGGCTGAGCCATGAAGATCATGCAGGTCGAGAAAACCCTGGTGTCCACCAACCGCATCGCAGACCTGGGCCACCGGCCCCTGCTGGTGGTGCGGGAGAAGGCGGGAGGCGGGCGCCAGGTGGCGGTGGACGCCATTGGCTGTATCCCCGGCGACTGGGTGATCTGCGTGGGCTCCTCCGCCGCCCGGGAAGCTGCCGGCAGCAAGGAGTTTCCGTCGGATCTGACCATCGTCGGGATCATCGACCACTGGAATCCGGATGAAGCCAAAGGGGAGAAGACCTGATGGACATCTACCAGGTGCGTTCCGAACTGGTGGCTACCCGCCGGGTACCCGGGTTGAAGCTCATGTCCCTGCGGGTGCTGGCGGACAGCAAGGGTGCCCTGTCCGTGGCCTGCGACCCGGTGGGCGTGCCGCCGGGCAAGTGGGTGTTTACCGTCAGCGGTTCCGCCGCCCGGATTGCCACAGGCGATACCAAGGTCCTCACCGACCTGACCATCGCCGGAATCATCGATCAATGGGACCCGGCAAGTTGACCGCCGGGGTTTTCAACCAACTGTTTCAACTGTGCTTTTTTTTAAACCGTAAGGAGAACTGAAATGGCTGCTGTGACCGGAATTGCCCTTGGAATGATTGAGACCCGTGGCCTGGTGCCCGCCATCGAAGCGGCGGACGCTATGACCAAGGCTGCGGAAGTGCGCCTGGTGGGACGTGAGTTTGTGGGTGGCGGCTACGTCACTGTCATGGTGCGCGGCGAGACCGGCGCCGTGAATGCTGCTGTGCGGGCCGGCGCCGACGCCTGCGAGCGAGTGGGGGACGGCCTGGTGGCCGCCCACATCATCGCCCGCGTCCATAGCGAAGTGGAAGGCGTCCTGCCCCAGGCCGCCTGATTGTCCCCAAACCTGAAGACCTGAAGGAGAACTGAAATGGCTGAAGTGACTGGAATTGCCCTTGGAATGATTGAAACCCGTGGCCTGGTGCCCGCCATCGAAGCGGCGGATGCCATGACCAAGGCCGCCGAAGTGCGCCTGATCGGTCGCCAGTTCGTTGGCGGTGGCTATGTGACTGTGCTGGTGCGCGGTGAGACCGGCGCGGTGAACGCTGCGGTGCGTGCTGGCGCGGATGCCTGCGAGCGTGTGGGTGACGGTCTGGTAGCGGCGCATATCATCGCCCGCGTCCATTCCGAAGTGGAGGGCATTCTGCCCAAGGCGCCGAGCGCCTGATCTCCCGGCCAGATTTGGCCGGACGAACTGACTTGAAGGAGAACTGAAATGGCTGCTGTGACCGGAATTGCCCTTGGAATGATTGAGACCCGTGGCCTGGTGCCCGCCATCGAAGCGGCGGACGCCATGACCAAGGCTGCGGAAGTGCGCCTGGTGGGACGTGAGTTTGTGGGTGGCGGCTACGTCACTGTCATGGTGCGCGGCGAGACCGGCGCTGTGAACGCTGCTGTGCGGGCCGGTGCCGACGCCTGCGAGCGAGTGGGGGACGGCCTGGTGGCCGCCCACATCATCGCCCGCGTTCATTCCGAGGTGGAAGGCGTGCTGCCCAGCGCCCCGGGCGCTGCGGGCGGTGGCCGGGACGCCGAGGTCACCCGTAGCTGAGGGCTGAGCCATGTACGCCAACCCCCGGCTCGCCGGTTACCTGACCCAGGCCCTGGACCATGAACTCTCCGTGGTGCAGCAATACCTGACCCAGGCCTGCCTGTGCGAACTTTGGGGCGAGGCGGGCCTGGCGGCCTACTTCCGCAAGGAGGCCAACGAGGAGCAAAGCCACGCCGCCAAGCTGATCTGCCACCTCCTCAGCCTGGGCCAGGCCCCCAACGGCACCCGGCTGCGGCCTGTGCGCCCGGGCCGGGACCTGCGGGAAATGCTGCTGCTGGACCGGGCCCTGGAACTGGACGCAGTACTGCTCTATCAGGACGCCCTGCACTACGCAGAGCGGTGCCGGGATACCACAGCGGCCGCCCTGTTCGCCGAACTGCTGGCGGACGAGGAGGGCCACTTGGCGGAACTGGACCGCATGTTGGCCGACTTGGCCGAGAAGGGCTGCGACCCAGCCCGTTTTCTGGAGGAGGTCTGTCATGCCTGAACAGTCTGAAACCGCCCCCGCTGGCTGGCAGGTGCAAGCCAAGCCCCCGGTGATGACCCGTCGCTTTGATTTCCCTGACTACGCCGCCACCCGGGGCTTCCTGGATGGCCTGGCCAAACTGTCGGAAACCAGCGGCTATTACCCGGACCTGAATTTCGCCAAGACCCATGTCAGCGTCAGCGTGGGGGCGCGGAATGCGGAACTGGGCCCGGACGACTTCACCTTTGCTGGCCAGGTGGACGCCCTGGCCGGCGCTGGCCGGGCGGGCTGAGGCCACGCCATGCGCGGCGGCGTGCTGGCTCTGGTCAACCTGAAAGGGGGCTGCGGCAAGACCACCCTGGCCATGAATCTGGCCGCCGGCCTGGCCCGGCAGGGCAGCGTTGCCCTGGTGGATGCAGACCCGCAAGCGGCCTCGCGGCATTGGCTGGAGTGGAGCCAGGGCAACGCGGATGACGCGCTGCCCAGCGTGATGACGGCCGACGGCGACCCCGTCGCTGCCATCGAAGCTGCGCGGCGGCGTCACGGCCAGGTGGTGGTGGATTGCCCGCCTTCCCTCGACATGGCTGTCACCCGGGAGGTGATGACCCGTGCCGAGCGGGTGCTGATCCCGGTGTTGCCCTCGCCGCTGGATCTGTGGGCCAGCGCCGAAACGGTGGCGGTGGTTAACCAGGCGCGGGCGGCCAATCCGGCGCTACGGGCCTGGCTGCTGGTCAACCAGGCCGAACCCGCCAGTGCCCTGTCGCGCGCACTGGTGCGCACCCTGGCGGGTCTGGAATTGCCGGTGTTGCCGGTGGTGGTGCGGCGACGCGCCGCCTATCGCACGGCGGTGCTGGAAGGACGCAGTGTGTATGCCCTCGGGTATCGGGGCCGCGAGGCCGCCACCGAGATCGATCAAGTGATCCAGGCCATTCAGGCTGGCTCGTAACAGGAGTGCGTGACATGAGCAAACTGGAAGACAAACTGGCCGCCAGTATCAAGCCGGGCAAGGCGGCTCAGACCCCACCGACCCCACCGACAAAGCGGGCCGTCGCGCCGAAAGCGGAGAAGGTAACCACGGAGAAGGCATCCACCGTCCAGGTCAAGCAGCCGGCCAGAACCGCTGCGGCGAAGGTGACGCCTTCTGATACGACTGTCGCTGCGTCTCCCGCTCCCACCAGCAGCGTCCTGCACCCGCGCCGGGTCTGGCCGGACTGAACGCCCGGATTCTGACGGGGCGCTGACGCCGCCAGACGCGCGCAACCGGGTCGTTCCGGCGGAAGTCGGCACCCCAGGCGCCCCCGGCACGCCCGGATTTTGACTACGCAGTGACTGAAACGGACAGACGATGACCACCGCCAACAAGGGATTTCTGCACCGCTTCCTGCCCTTCCTGGCCTGGTTCCCCATGAACCGGGAGACCCTGCGGGGGGACCTGGTGGCGGGCATCACCGTCACCCTGATCCTGGTGCCCCAGAGCATGGCCTATGCCCAACTGGCGGGCCTGCCAGTGGTCTATGGCCTGTACGCCGCCTTCATTCCGGTGATCGTCGCCTCTTTGTGGGGCTCCCTGCGCCAGCTTCATACCGGGCCCACGGCCATGCTGGCACTGATGTCCGCCGCCGCGCTCTTGCCCCATGCCACGCCGGGCAGCGACGACTTCATCCAGCTGTCCATCATGCTGGCCCTGCTGGTGGGGGTGCTGCGTCTGGTGCTGGGGCTGTTCCGCCTGGGGCTCGTCGTCAATTTCCTGTCCCATCCGGTGATCATCGGTTTCACCAACGCCGCTGCCCTGATCATAGGCTTGTCTCAGCTCAACAAGCTGATCAACGTACCCATGCCCCGCACCGAGGTGTTCCTGGCGGACCTGTGGGTGGTGGTGCAGCAGCTGGGCAGCACCCACTGGCCCACCCTGCTGTTCGGCCTCACCGCCTTCGCCGTCATCTTCGGCCTGCAAAAGAAGTCTCCCCGCTTGCCGGCCATCCTCATTGCCATCCTGGTAACCACGCCGGTGAGCTGGCTCATCGGTTTCGAACGCAGCGCCCAGGTGCCCCTCGCCGCCATCCAGGCCGAGGCCCTCCAGGCGGACATCCAGGCCTTTGTGGTGGCCCAGACCCAGGCGAAGGACAAGAATGCCGAAATGGCCCGCCTGCAGGTCGAGCTGGCCCGGCTGGAATCCGGGGAGGGGGGTGCGGACATCCAGCGCATCGAAGTCCAGGCGAACCTGGAGCGGGCCAAGCTGGAACTGGCCCAGGCCCGCGCAGCCATCAACCGGCTGAGCGTGCAATTGCACCGCGCCGACCTGGTGGCGGAAACCGGGCCGGACGGCGCCACACGCTATGTGCTGGCCGGTGTGCGTCCCGAGGGCGAGCCCCTGGGCCTGGGCCACTGGCGCTTCGCCGGCATCCAGGGCGACCAGGTGAAACTCACCGGCGGCGGCGAGGTGGTGGGGGCCATTCCCACCGGCCTGCCCGCCCCCAGCCTGCCGCCGGTGCAGTGGGATCTGGTGCTGCCCCTGTTGCCAGCCGCCCTGATCATGGCCCTGCTGGGTTTCATGGAGGCCACCTCCATCACCCAGGCCATCGTCGCCAAGACCCGCCAGCGGGTCGACATCAACCAGGAACTGGTGGGCCAGGGTCTGGCCAACATCGTCGGCAGCTTCTTCCAGGCCTTCGTGGTGAGCGGTTCCTTCTCCCGCTCGGCGGTGGCCGCCCGGGTGGGGGCGAAAACCGGACTCTTCGCCATCATCAGCGCGTTGGGCGTCCTGGCGGTGATCCTGTTCCTCACCCCCTTGCTCTACCACCTGCCCCAGGCGGTGCTGGCGGTGATCATCATGCTGGCGGTGTTCGGCCTGATCCGGGTGAAGGCCCTGCTGGAGGCCTGGCGGGTGAACCGGCTGGACGCCCTGGTGGGCTGGGTGACCTTTTTCGCCACCCTGGCCATGGCCCCGGCCCTGGCGAATGGCATCCTGCTGGGGGTGGGCCTCACCGTGCTGCTCTTCATGGTGCGCAACATGCGCCCCCGGGCCGACATCCTGGGCCGCAACCCGGACGGTTCCCTGGGGGGGGTGGACAGCAACGGTCTCACCCCCCTGGGCAGCGGCTTCGTGGCCCTGCGCTTCGACGGCTCCCTCAACTTCGTCAACGCCGCCTACTTCGAGGAAAGCGTGTTGGCCGCCCAACTGCGCTTTCCCGAGGCCCGGGCCCTGCTGGTGGTGGGCAACGGCATCAACGACATCGACGTGTCCGGCCAGGAAAAGGTGCGTGCCCTGGTGCAACGCCTGGCCGACAGCGGCGTGGAACTTTACTTCAGCAGCCTGAAACGTCAGGTGCGGGCGGTGTTCGAGCAGCCCGCCCTGGCGGCGGTGGTGCCCGCCGACCACGTGTTCAAGACCAAGGAACAGGCCCTGGCCGCGCTGGAGTCCCGTTACGGCGGGGCCGGCCAGCCAACGGATCACGGTGCGTCATGAGCTTCGAACCCGTTGTCCTGTTTTTCGTGCTGGGCGTGGCCGCCGGCCTGGCCCGCTCGGACCTGAAGATTCCCTCCAGCATCTACGACGCGCTGTCGATCTACCTGCTCCTAGCCATTGGCCTGAAGGGCGGGGTGAAGCTGGCCGAGCATGCCGATGCCGGCATGCTTCTGGATGGCGCAGTGATCGTGCTGGCGGGGGCCCTGATTCCCCTCATCGCCTTTCCCATCCTGCGCTGGATGGGCCGCATGAACCGGGCCGATTCCGCCTCCATCGCCGCCCACTACGGCTCGGTGAGCGTGGTGACCTTCTCTGTCGGCGTGACCTTCCTGGCCCAGGAGGCCCAGGCCTTCGAAGGCTACATGATCGCCTTCCTGGTGTTGCTGGAAATGCCTGCGCTGGTCATCGGTGTGTTGCTCGCCCGGCACGGCCAGGGCACGGTGAAGTGGGGCAAGCTGCTGCATGAAGTGTTCTTCGGCAAGAGCATCTTTCTGCTCGCCGGCGGTCTGGTGATCGGTTACCTGGCCGGTCCGGAAGGCATCAAGCCCCTGGATGCCTTATTCTTCGATCTGTTCAAAGGGGTGCTGGCTTTGTTCCTGCTGGAAATGGGTCTGGTGGCTGCCGGTCGGGTGGCGGATCTGCGTGCCCACGGCGCCTTCCTCATCGGCTTCGCCATCGTCATGCCCTTGATCTCCGGTTTTCTGGGCACCCTGGTAGGCTGGTCGCTGGGCTTGAGCCTGGGGGGCACCCTGCTGCTCGCCACTCTCTACGCCAGCGCGTCCTATATCGCCGCCCCGGCGGCCATGCGCATCGCCGTGCCGGAGGCCAACCCGGGCCTGTCCATCGGCGCGGCCCTGGGCGTCACCTTCCCTTTCAACCTGTTCGTGGGCATACCGGTGTATTACTGGATGGCGCAAACCCTGTACCGCGTCGGAGCCTGAAACCATGAATACCCCCAACCGCCTGCTCCTCACCATCGTCTGCGAAGCCGTGCTGGAACCCTTTCTGGAAGAGGAGCTGCCGCCCCTCGGCGTGACCGGCTACACCATCACCGACGCCCGGGGCCTGGGCACCCACGGTCGCCGTACCGGGGCCTGGCGCAAGGAGGGCAATATCAGGGTGGATATCCTGTGCGACCCGGCCCTGGCGGAACGGGTGGCGGAACACCTGCGCCGCGAATACGAGGCCAACTATGGCCTGCTGATCTTTTCGTCTCCCGTCCAGGTGCACAGCGCCTGAACCGCATGTCTTCACAGCCGGGGCGTGAGCTCCGTTTCAGCGGCTTCGCTCCGGCGGGGCCGTTTTTTTTGCCGTAACGTACTGCCCCTCGCTCTCTTCGAGGAAAAGATCCTGGCTGGCACTTTGCAATATGGCCAGTATTGCCGGGTGGCTGACGCGGCGTTCCACGGAGATGCCGTAGAAGCGTTCCGTGACCCCATCCGGCCGGCCCAGCTCCACCAGGCCGTCCTGTTGGCAAATCTGTCCGGCGATGGTGGCGGGGGCAGGGAAGATGCCGTTGCCCTCCTGGCCGAAGGCGCGCATCAGGGCGCTGTCGTCGAATTCGCCGACGATGCGGGGGTGGATGCCGTGTTCCGCCAGCCAACGCAGCAGCCGGCCCCGCATACTGGTGCCTTCGCCGGGGATCAGCAGGGGCGCACCCTCCAGGCAGGCGGGAAAGTCGCCCGCCAATCCGGCGGCCAGTTCTGGCCGGGCCAGCAAGGCCACGCCGCATTCCCCCAGTTTGTGGCTGTAGCCTTTCACTTCTGCATCGGCGGGCATGGGGCTGTCGGCAAGCACCAGGTCCAGCCTGTGGATGGCCAGTTCCCCCAGCAGGCGGGGCAGTTTGTCCTCCCGGCAGACCAGGTGGACGGGTTCGTCCAGGGTCATGGCCGGGGCCAGCAGGTGGTGGGCGATGGATTTGGGCAGCACGTCCGCCAGGCCTACCCTCAACTGGCGGGGCCGGCCGCTGGGGCTGACTCGCAGTACCTGTTCCAGTTCGCTGCCGGCCCGGAAGATGTCGTCGGCGTAGGACAGGGCTACTTCCCCCATTTCGGAAAGCTCCAGCCGGCGCCCCACCCGGCGGAACAGCTTCACCCCCAGGTTGTCTTCCAGGAGGGTGATCTGGCCCGACAGGGTCTGGGGGGTGAGATGCAGGCGCTCGCTTGCCCGGGTGATGCCCCCGTCCTTGGCCACCCGCCAGAAATAGTGGAGTTGCTTGTAATTGAGCATGTTTCGATTTTTACGAATCAACAATAAGTAATATTCGAATTCTATTGAATATAGAAGCGCACTATCATGGCGCTCGTTCATTTCTTGAGTTGCCCAGCAATCATGACCGCTGAATCGACCGTTTCCGGTTTTCGGCCTGGCCGGCGCGCCCTGCTCGGCGTGGGGGCGCTTGCCCTGTTTGCCCTGGCCGGCTGTTCCGAGCCCCCCTATACCCAGGTGGAAGGCGCAGAGCTGAAGGCCCTAGTTGAGCAGGGTGTGCCTCTCTACGACGTACGTCGGCCCGATGAATGGCGCCAGACCGGCGTGGTGGAGGGGAGCCGTACCCTGACTTTCGTGGATGCCAACGGCCGCTTGAACCCGGAATTTCTGCCCAAATTTACTGCCGAGGTACCCAAGGACACGCCGGTGGCCCTGATCTGCCGAACGGGCAACCGTACGGATGCCCTGGCCCGGGAACTGGCGGCCCAGGGGTACACCCGGATCTATAACGTGCAAGGTGGCATCACCCGCTGGATGGGTGACGGTCACCCGGTCATGCGATTCTGATTTGCTTGTGTTTCGATAAAGGAGTTTTCATGAAACGCATTGTGCTTTTCCTGGCCACCAACCTGGCCATCGTCTTCATCCTCTCTATCACCATGCGCCTATTGGGCGTGGAGCCCTACCTGAACGAGAACGGTCTGAACCTCCAGGCTCTGCTGGTATTTGCGGCCATCATGGGTTTTGGCGGTGCCTTCATCTCCCTGGCCATTTCCAAGTGGACGGCAAAGATGTCCACCGGTGCCCAGGTGATCACCGATCCCCGCACCCCTGCGGAACTCTGGCTGGTGCAGACCGTCGCCCGCCAGGCCCAGGCAGCCGGTATCAAGATGCCCGAGGTGGCCATCTATGATTCGCCCGAGGTCAACGCCTTCGCCACGGGCATGACCAAGAACAGTTCCCTGGTGGCCGTGTCCACGGGCCTGTTGAACAGCATGACCAAGGAAGAGGCGGAGGCCGTGCTGGCCCACGAGGTGAGTCACGCTGCCAACGGCGACATGGTGACCATGGCCCTCATCCAGGGGGTGGTGAACACCTTCGTCATGTTCCTGTCCCGGGTCATCGGCCATCTGGTGGACAAGGTGGTGTTCAAGACGGAACGGGGCCACGGGCCGGCGTTTTTCGTCACCATGATCATCGCCGAGCTGGTGCTGGGCATCCTGGCTTCCATCATCGTCATGTGGTTCTCCCGCCAGCGGGAATTCCGCGCCGATGCGGGTGGCGCCCACCTGGCGGGCCGGCGCAACATGATCAATGCCCTGAAGCGCCTGGGTAACCTGCATCCCGCCCCCCTGCCGGACAAGATGGCCGCCTTTGGTATCGCCGGTGGCGGCGGCGGCGGCCTGAAGCGCCTGTTCATGACCCACCCGCCCATCGAGGAGCGCATTGCCGCCCTGGAAGCGGCTGAACAGGGGATGCGCCGGGGTTGATACTCCGGGACAATGGCGCCCCGGACGCCCTTCGCTTCTCCGGGCTACGTTTGCGTAGCCCGGAGGAAGCCGAAGGCCGAGTCCGGGGTTTTTGCGTATACGCGAGCATTCATTCACATTAATGGGGTTGCGGCGGTGGAGCTCGCACCGGACTGCGCCCTGACGGAAGCAATTTTATGGAACTTGCCAGCGTGGTCACGCCGGCCTTCTGGGCCGGCTTCATTCTTTTTGTCCTGGCCATGCTGGCCCTGGATCTCTTTGTGCTGGGAGGCAAGAAGGCCCACAAGGTTTCCGCCAAGGAAGCCCTGGCCTGGACCGGCGTGTGGGTGACCCTGTCCCTGTCCTTCGCCGCCTTGTTGTGGTGGTGGCTGGACGGTACGGCAGGCCGGGCGGTTGCCAATGCCAAGGCCCTGGAATTCCTCACCGGTTACCTCATCGAATTGTCCCTGTCGGTGGACAACATCTTCGTGTTCATCATGATCTTCAGCTTCTTCGCCGTGCCGGCGGAGTATCAGCGCCGGGTACTGATCTATGGCGTGCTGGGGGCTATCGTCATGCGTGCCACCATGATTCTGGCCGGCGCCTGGCTGGTGCAGCAGTTCCACTGGATCCTCTATCTGTTCGGCGCTTTCCTGGTGATCACCGGCTTCAAGATGCTGATCTTTGCCGAGGCGGAGAGCGACCTGAATGCCAATCCGATCCTGAAGTGGATGCGGGGCCACTTGCGTATCACCCACGAATATCACGGCGAGAAATTCACCGTGATGAGGGACGGCGTGCGCTGGTTCACGCCCCTGTTCCTGGTGCTGATGCTGATCGAAACCTCCGACGTGATCTTCGCCGTCGACAGCATTCCGGCCATTTTCGCCATCACCACCGATCCTTTCATCGTCTTTACCTCCAACATCTTCGCCATCATGGGGCTGCGCTCGCTTTACTTCCTGCTCGCCGACATGAACGATCGCTTCCATCTGCTCAAATATGGTTTGGCCATGGTGCTGGTGTTCGTCGGCACCAAGATGCTGATCGTCGATCTGTACAAGGTGCCTATTGGCCTGGCCCTGGGCGTGGTGGGTATCATCCTGCTCACTTCCGTCGTGGCCAGTCTGTGGGCCACCCGTAACAAGCCCCAGGGGACTTGAACATGAAACACGTGGAATCCGGCCTGGAACGGGCCCTGTTTGCCAGCCGCTGGTTGCTGGTGCCTTTCTACATCGGTCTCATTCTGGCCCTGGCCCTGCTGCTGGTGAAGTTCGCCAAGGAATTCATCCACTTCGTGCCCCTGGTGTTCACGGGGGCAGGGGGCGACGTGATCATTGGCGTGTTGTCCTTAGTGGATGTGGTGATGGTGGCCAACCTGCTGATCATCATCGTCTTTGCCGGCTACGAGAATTTTGTCTCCCGTTTTGATGCGGACGAACACGAGGATTGGCCGGGCTGGATGGGGCACGTGGGTTTTGCCGAGCTGAAGATGAAACTCATCGGCTCCATCGTCGCCATCTCAGGTATCGAACTGCTCAAGGCCTTCATGCACGTGGAGAGTCTGACCAACGAACAACTGGCCTGGAAAGTGGGCATCCATATGACCTTCGTGGTGTCCGGCGTGCTGTTTGCGGTCATGGACCGGGTGGCTTCCGGCAAGAAAACCAGCCATGGGGATGACCATGGCGCGGGAAGTTGACGTCCCGTTCCGGCTTCAGGCCGGGCGTTTCGCCTCGAATTTGAGCACCCGGGCCGGGCCGTCGACGCGGCCCTTGGCTGCCAGGGCCGTAAGGGCCTGGTGGAATTCCCGGGGCAGGCGTTTCATGGCCGCTTCTGCTTCGGCTGTGTAATAGGCCAGTTCGTAGGCTACCGGGTCGTCCAGCGCGGCCCGTTCGTCGGAACGAAAGCATTGCCATGCCAGCATGGCCCAGTTCTTGTACTGGCTGTCGAGAAACACGAACTCGTCCCGATCCAGGATGGCCAGCACCTGCATGCTGCGGATGGGCACAAAGGCAATCCCCTGGGGGCTGCGGGCCTGGATGCTGCGGGCCAGGTTATAGGTTTCGGCCGGCAGGGTGCGGGGTTCACGATGGAAGGCGCGTTCCCGGTAGACGGTGATTTCCATGACGTCGGCTTTTCGTGATGGCGTGAAGCCAGTATAACGGCAGCGGAAACCTGGTTCGTCCGGGATCGAGAGAGAGGACAACTATATGCGCCAGAACATCTTCACCCACCATGCCCAGACGGTTCTGGGGTTCATTGAGTTCGTCGGCCTGATGGTCATCACCGCCGCCACTGTGATCGCGGGCATCGGCGAAGTTAACGTGATGCTCAAGGCACAGGCCGTGACCCTGGCGGACCTGCTGCTGTTATTCCTTTACCTGGAAATCCTCGCCATGGTGGGCCTGTATTTCCAGTCCGGCAAACTGCCTGTGCGCTTCCCCATCTATATCGCCATCGTCGCCCTGGCTCGTTATCTGGTGTTGGACATGAAGAACCTGGACTTCTGGCACATGACGGGCTTGGCGGGCTCAATCCTGCTTCTCACCATTGCCGTGCTGGTCATCCGCTTCGGCCATATCAAATATTCCTACAGGGAAGGCGAGTAGCGGCACCTCGATTACCTTGAGTCGTCATTCCCGCGACAGCGGGAATGACGGGCTCTGGGCGGCGCCCTGAAACGGGCAGTGCCGGTAGGGATGCCCACGGAGCGGATCAGCCGGCTCTGAAGCCCAGATCTGTGGCAAGGGGCCGGGCCGGGTAATGGAAATGCACGGGCCCGTCCGGCTGGGCGTGGAGGAATTGCTGCACGAAGGGGTCCCGGGAGGCCAGAATGTCCTCCGTTGGGCCTTCGGCGACGATGCGGCCTTCGGACAGGAAATAAACGTAATCCACCACTTTCAGGGATTCGGACACGTCGTAGGTGACGACGATGGAGGTGGTGCCCAGGTCATCGTTCAGGCGCCGCAGCAGCTTGGCGATGACGTTGAGGGAAATGGGGTCCAGGCCGGCGAAGGGCTCGTCGTACATCACCAGCATGGGGTCCAGGGCCACGGCCCGGGCCAGGGCCACCCGGCGTTCCATGCCCCCTGAAAGTTCCTTGGGCATCAGCCGGTGGGCTCCCCGCAGGCCCACGGCGTGGAGTTTCATGAGGACCAGATCCCGGATCATTTCCTGGGGCAGGTCCGTGTGTTCCCGCATGGGGAAGGCGATGTTCTCGAAGGTGGACAGGTCGCTGAACAGGCCGCTCACCTGGAACATGACACCCATCTTGCGCCGCAGACGGTAGAGACCGTCATTGTCCAATGCGTGCACGTCCTCTCCGTCTACCCTCACCTGGCCCCGCTCCGGCCGCAACTGGCCCATGATCAATTTGAGCAGGGTGGATTTGCCGCAGCCGCTGGCTCCCAGCACGGCCACCTTTCGCCCCATGGGAATGGCGAGATTGATGCCGTTGAGCACCTTGCGGCCCTCGTAGGAAAAATGCAGGTCGCGGATTTCGACCATATTTGCGTCGGGCAAGGCGGGCTCCGTCTGATGGGGGGTCCCTTACCATGGCGGCAAGGTATGGGCGGGAAGTTATGCGGCCAAAGCCACTGGGTCAAGCGCACCGTGCTGGGGCCCGCCAAAGCCACTGGGTCAAGCGCACCGTGCTGGGGCCCGCCAAAGCCACTGGGTCAAGCGCACCGTGCTGGGGCCCGCCAAAGCCCCATCAGGACTGGTTTATCAGCCTTCAGTTAAACGCTGAATA
>JBFLXA010000022.1:0-32032 GCA_040757575.1 Pseudomonadota bacterium | reverse complement strand
GCCAAAGCCACTGGGTCAAGCGCACCGTGCTGGGGCCCGCCAAAGCCACTGGGTCAAGCGCACCGTGCTGGGGCCCGCCAAAGCCCCATCAGGACTGGTTTATCAGCCTTCAGTTAAACGCTGAATAACTAATAATGTTGAAGGCTGGCATGAGGTGGCAGTAGTTTCCAGGTCCCCACAACGTTTGCGGAGACGCCCAGATGAAATTTAAGACCACTCTTGCCGCCCTAGGCGCCGTTTCGACCCTCTGTTTTGCCGGTCTGGTTTCTGCAGAAGGCAACCGCTACGAATTGCCCCGTTACTATGCATCGGAAGTCAGCGTGTCCGAGGCCTACCTGGCCATGGAGCACAGCAAGGATTACCGCCACCATCGCCGCACGCCCAAGCCGGTGATCGTCGATGTGCGGACGTTGCGCGAATATGCATCCGGCCATCCGGAAGACGCCTACAACGTGCCCTTCCCCAATGTGACCGGTTTCTCTCCAGAAGTGGCCCAGGACCCCGCCAAGCTCTACTGGGAGGTCTATGACATCGTCAGGGGCCGCATGGATACCCCTATCATGCTGCTGTGCCGTACGGGGCAGCGTAGCGTGCTGGCCGGCAACATCCTGGCCAATCCGGATTCCAACCCGGCTACTGCAGGCCTGCAACCCTTCACCAACGTACGCAACATCTGGGAAGGTTTCGTTGGCCAGCCCCGTTATGCCTTCGCGGGCAGCAAGATCCTGCTGGATACCGCCACGGATCAGGACGGTAACACCCTGTTGATCGGCGGGCCCTATGTGCTGGACCTGAACAACGACGACGTGATCAATGCGGATACGGCGGATGTGTACACCCAGACCAAGGATGCCAATCCGGACAAGGATGGCTGGCGTAACTTTGCGAAACTGCCCTGGACGACCCGGATTGTCCGGGACCAGGCCTATGAACGGGATGTCCGCCAGTACAAGGCCCTGAACCTGACGCCCGTGCAGTAATGAGCCGGGGCCGGGGGGCAAAGTACCCCGTGCCCTCTGATTGACCGCGACAACCCCGCTTCAGGCGGGGTTGTCGTTTAAGAAGGGCAGGTTCAGATGGCGTTGTTGCCTTCTGCCTCCACTTCCTCTGTCGTTGTGTGGCAACGACACCGGATGCTGCCCGGCGCAGCCTGCCCCTGGCGCAGGTCCTGCATGCGGGACTCGCAGGTCTCGCGGTCATCGAAAAACTCTGCCGGTGCCAGGGTGGGGGCGCTTCCCGGGGAGATATTGAGGAAGGTCAGAAGAACCAGGCTTTTCATGATGCGAACTCCATCAAATAATTTGATGGACACATATAAGCATATTATTGATTACCGATCCCATCCCTTAGGGAATTACCCCGTTACAATGGTCGGATGTGTGGCAAATGGGTCACAAGCCGGACACTAGGCCACCAGCCGGACACTAGGCCACCAGGGCCTGGGTCAGGCGGGCGAGGGCCGCATCCAGCTGGGCGTGGGGTAGGGCCACATTCATGCGCATAAAGCCACTGCCTTCCTGCCCGAACTGGGTGCCCGGCGACAGGCCCAGTCCGGCGTCGATGCACCGCTGGTTCAGGCTGGCGTCGTCAAGCCCCAGGGCCCGGCAATCCAGCCACAACAGAAAGGTGGCCTCGGGTACTTGGCAGTTCAGCTTCGGAAGCTTATCGGCCATGCACCGGCAGGCGTGTTCCAGGTTGCCTCGCAGGTAAGTGAGCAGTCCATCCAACCAGGGGGCACCTTCCTGGTAGGCTGCCTTAAGGGCCGCCAGGCCGAATAGGTTGGGGCCCTCCAGGTGCAGTCTTTGCCGGGCCGCCAGGTAGCGGGCGCGCAGGTGGGGATCGGGAATGATGGCGTAGGCCGTGTGCAGGCCGGCGGTGTTGAAGGTCTTGCCAGGGGAGTTGAGGGTGATGGTTCGGGCCGCCAGTTCCGGGGACAGGCTGGCAATGGGTAAGTGCTTGCTACCTGGAAAGACCAGGTCGGCGTGGATTTCGTCGCTGACGATGATGAGGTCGTGGCCCAGACAGAGGGCGCCCAGGCGCTCCAGTTCATCCTGCCGCCATACGCGGCCTCCCGGATTGTGGGGGTTGCATAAATGGAACAGGCGCACCGGTGAGGGGGCCTGGGAAAGGGCTGCAGCCAGGTGGTCAAAGTTCATTTCATGGTGACCCGAACCCCAGTCCAGGGGGTTACGCACCACTGGACGGCCGTTGTGCAGGGCGCTCTCGAAGATGGGGTTGTAGACGGGGGGCTGCACCACCACCGCTTCATGAGGGGAAGTGAGTGCCTGCACACCCAGGCCCAGGCCAGGTACCACACCGGGCAGCAGCAGAATCCACTCCCGTTCCACCCGCCAGCCGTGGCGGCGCCATTGCCAGTCCATGATGGCTTCGAAGACGGTCTCGTCCGCCAGGGTGTAGCCGTATATGGGATGCTTGGCCCGTGCTGCCAGGGCCGCCTGGACGCAGGGCGGGGCGGAGAAATCCATGTCTGCCACCCACAGGGGCAGCACGTCCTGCCGGCCGAATTTCTGCTGCCGCAGGCCGTATTTGACGCTGTGGCTGTCCAGGCGGGACGGGGGGGTGTCGAAATCGAAGTACACAGCCGGGTTCACCGTTTTTCCCATACCGTCATCTGGGCCAGGGTGTGCTGGAACTTCCGCGCCGTCTCGCGGATGACGAAGGGGATGTCCCGGGGCGCGCCCACGGGCCGGAAGCGGGGGGCCAGCACTTCATGGAGACCCTGGAGGGTGGTGACGGGCTGGCCATGGCGGCGGTGGCCTCCCAGCCATTCCTCCCGGGCGGTGAACTCCTCCAGCCAGGTGTAGGGGGAAGTGAGGATCAGCAGGCCGCCGGGGTTGAGGCGCTCATGCACGTATTCGAGAAAGCGGCGGGGGCTGTACAGGCGGTCGATGAGATTGCCTGCGAAGATGAGGTCGTAACCCGTGAACAGGGGTTTCAGGTTGCAGGCGTCTCCCTGCCAGAAATCCACCCTGGAGGCGGCCTCCGCCAGGCCCAGGTCTGCCAGGCGTACTGTACGTTGCTCGCTGAGTTCCCCTTCCGTGGGCAGCGCGTAGCTGACCTGACCGGTTTCCTTGAGGGACTGGGCCAGGCGGATGAAGCGGGTGGTGAAATCCACCCCGTCAACATGGGCGAAGGTCCGGGCCAGTTCAAACGTGGCCCGGCCGGTGGCACAGCCCAGGTCCAGGGCCCGGCCCCGGGGTTTGTCGGCCATGGTAGTCAGACACAGTTCGGCACAGGTCCTGGGGTAGTTGGCCACCCCCAGGTATTCGCTGCCGTAGTGGAATTCGCAGTACTGGGCCAGCAGGGCGTCGGTTTCGTAGATACTGGTGTGGGAGTGTTCCACCAGGGCGTGGAAAGGATTGGGCCCCGCCTCCACGTAACGAAACCCCGCGTGCTGGAAAAAGTGCCGCCGGAAGGCATAGCGGGAATGGCGGTTGGCCTCGTTGCCGGTGCTGATCCAGCTCCCCCCCTTGATGAGGTTGTGCCGGTGGTCGAAGGTGGGGGTGGAGAAGTCGTCGTACCAGGGGTGGACCTGAAAGCCGGGCAGGGCGTCGATGGGGGTTTCGGTCCACTGCCAGACATTGCCCACCACGTCGCAAAATCCATCCCGGAATGCAAAGCGGTCCACGGGGCAACTGGAGGCCCAGTGCTCCAGGTTGATATTGCCGGGCGCCTGGCCGTACTTGCCCCAGTAAGGTTCGTCCTCGATGCCACTGTGATTCAGCAGGCAATACCACTCGTCTTCCGTGGGCAGGCGAATGGCCTGGCCGGAGACGGCGGCCTTCCAGTTGCAGAAGGCCTTGGCCTCCAGCCAGTTCACGTCCACCGGCCAGTCCCAGGGCATGGGGATTTCTTTCAGCAGGGTGCGGTAGCGCCAGTCCGTGCCCCCATCCCGGCCGGTGTGGGGTACCCAGAACACGGGGTGTTCGGGTTTGCGGAAGGCCAGCCATGCCTGGCCTTCCCGGTTCCACCAGCGGGGCTCCCGGTAGCCGCCGGCTTCCATGAATTCCAGGAACTCGCCATTGCTCACCAGATATCGGCTGGCCTTGAAGGGCGCCACGTCGGCCATGTAGTGGCCGTATTCATTGTCCCAGCCATACTGGTTGTGGTCCCGGGCCTTGCCCAGCATCACCTGGCCCCCGGGCACGGGCAGCAGGTCATTGGCGGGGGCCGGCCCCGACTGGGGGCAAACGGACCAGAACGGGTCTGGCTTCAGGTGTTTCAGGGCCGTCTGGCGGATCAGCACCGAGGAGGTTTCAAGGTGGATGCGCTCGTGCTCGATGCCCATCAGCACGGCCCACAAGGGATCCTCCCAGCCCAGGGGCAGGGTCAGGGGGGCCGTGCGGATCACCTCCTTCACCACCTCCCGGACCTGGGCCCGATAAGCCCGCACCGCATCCACGGCCGGCCAGTCGTAGTGGCTGGCATTCAGGTCGTCCCAGCTCATCTCGTCCACGCCAATGGCGAACAGGGATTCGAACTCCGGATTGACGCGGAAATCGATGAGGCCCGCCAGGTTCAGCTTGTTGATGTAGAAGGTGCTGGTATGGCCGAAGTAGAAGATGTGGGGATGGCGCAGGGGCTCCGGCTGCACGTAGAAGGTCCCGTCGCTGGCGAAGCAGTCGAACAGGCGTTCAAAGAGGGAATAGGTCTGCTCGAAGTAATGCAGCAGCTTCAGCCGGAATTCCGCCAGGCTGCCCGTATCCAGCAGCAGGTTGCGGGTGTGGAAATCCTGCAGGGCGGCATGGGGGTGGGGAGACATGACATTGCATCGGTGTTGACGGAAGGCAAGCTATACCACACCTGGGTTGCGCGGCCTGGGTGGACGGGCAGTCAGGGAAACAATGTCGGCCCAAGGCGCATCCCCACGCCACCTGCGCATTCCGCGTCGTGTTTCCGAGCGGGGCAGCCCGCCAGCCTACGCGGCCAGGCGGGCAGTCTGGGCGTCCAGCCTACCCAGGCCATGAATGCGGCGCTATATGGGCAGGCACTTCAGACATGGGCGACTCCGGTCGGGAGACTGGGCGTGGGGGAGGTTTGTGGGGCGGGGGTGCATTCCCGGAAGATGCGGACCGTGCAGGTCTTGCAGATTTCCCTGTCCATGCGCTTGTAAAGCTCTTTGACCGCTTCGGTCTTCGAATCGAACATGTTGGCGCCGCCGATGGCCTTGAGGGCGCCGCTGTCGGCCAATTGCTCCTGCACCGTGTCCTTGATCCGGATGAGGCTGAGGCTACCGCCGCTGCTGCGGCGCTTTTCCGCCTCCTCGGCCAGGAAATCGGCGCCTTCCTTGTCGATGAAGTTGATGCCGTGGGCGATGAGGGCGACATGCCTCTGGGAGGGCATGGCCTTGTCCTGAGCGCTGAGCTCTTCCCGCAGATGGGACACGGCGCCGAAGTAGATGGAACCATCTACCCGCACGAAGCGCAGCTGGGGACATTGGGCCGCATGGGCGGCGTCGGTGAATTTGCGCCGCTTGCTGTGGGGATCCGGCACCCGCACCCGCACGTTGGGCTTCGCGGTGCGGGAAAGGTAGATGGCCAGGGACATGAGGACGCCGATGATTATGGCCTCTTCCAGGGTCAGGAACAGGGTGCCGGCGAAGGTGGCCACCAGGATGAAGCTTTCCGTCCTGCTGGTCTTGAGGGTGTGGATGATCTCATCGAAGTCGATGAGGCCCCAGGCCACCAGGAACAGGATGCCCGCCATGGCGGCGTTGGGCAGGTATTGGGCCCAGGGGGCCACCAGCAGCACCAGGACCAGCAGGAAGATGCCCGCCAGCATGGCGGCCACGGGGGTTTTGGCGCCGGCAGCGTAGTTGACGCCGCTGCGATTGAAGGAACCCGTGGCCACATAGCCGGAAAAGAAGGCGCCAGCCAGATTGGACATGCCCTGGCCGATGAATTCCTGGTTGCCATCCACGTGCTGGCCGGAGCGGGCCGCCAGGGCACGGGCGATGGATACGGCCTCCGTCAGGGCCAGCAGGGTGACGGCCACCACGCCGGACGCCACGGCCCGGATGCTGTCGCCGTCCAGGGCTGGTACGGAAAGGGGGGGCATGCTGGCGGGCAGGGCGCCCACGGTGGGCAGGGCAAAGCCCTTGTACGCCACCAGGGCCATGCCCACGGCGGAGCCCCCCAGCATGGCGACGATCATGTAGGGCAGCTTGGGCAGGTAGCGCTTCACGACGATGCCCAGCAGCAGGGTGAACAGGCCGGTGATGAAGATGCCGAGCTGGATGTCATCCAGTTGGCTGAACAGGGTCTGCCAGGTATCCGAGAAAGAGGCCCCCCGGGGGATTTCCAGTCCGGTGAAATGCTTGACCTGGTTGGTGGCGATGAGGATGGCCGCCCCGGCGGTGAAGCCCGTCACCACGGAATGGGAGATGAAGTTCACCAGGCTGCCCAGCTTGGCCAGGCCCATGACGATCTGGATGACGCCTACCAGGAAGGTGAGGGTAAGTGCCATGCTGACGTACTGGGCGCTGCCCGGCTCGGCATGGGGGGACAGCACGGAAAACAGGACGATGGAGGCGGCCGTGGTGGGGCCGGAAACCAGATGCCAGGAAGAGCCGAACAGGGCGGCGATGACGGCGGGGATCATGCCCGCATAAAGGCCGTATTCCGCCGGCATGCCGGCGATGGTGGCAAAGGCCACGCCCTGGGGCAGGGCCACCAGGGCGCCGGTAAGACCGGCCATGAAGTCGACCCGCATGGTGCCCCTGTTGACCAGGGGAAACCAGGACAGGAAAGGCACGAAAGGGCGGGCCCAGTCGGGCAGCCTGTCGGCGGAGGGTAGGGGCATGTTGTGAGGCTCAAGCAGGGATGGGCAGTCGCCCATCCTGCCTGGCGGGGCGTTTGCGGCCCGTCAAGCAAACATCAAGATAGTGTCAAGGCGGCCGGTTCAGGCCAGCCGATAGAGCTTGATCTTCCGGTACAGGGTCCGCTCCGTGACCCCCAGCAGTTCCGCCACGGTGCGCCGGTGGCCGCCGTGCTGGTCCAGCAGACTGCGGATGTGCTCCCGTTCCACATCGGTCAAGCGCTTGGGGACTTCGATTTCTGGTGGCGGGGCGGGGACGGTGCTGGCCGGTGGCAGCCGGTGGGGGGTGTCCTCGTCCAGACCCAGATCGGCGGCGCGGATCACGCCCCCCTGGCATTGCACGGCGGCCCGTTGCAGAAGATTGCGCAGTTCCCTCACGTTGCCGGGGAAGGCGTAACGTTTCAAGCGCTGGGCGGCGCTCCGGTCCAGGTGGCAAGGTGGCTGGCCCGGCCGGGCCATGCGGTCCAGGAGCACCTTGGCCAGGGCGGGGATGTCCTCCCGCCGTTCCCGCAAGGGCGGCAGGCCCACCTCAATGCCCGCCAGCCGGTAGTAGAGGTCCTGGCGGAAGCGTTTGTCATCCACCCGGCGGGCCAGATCCCGGTTGGTGGCGGAAACCACCCGCACGTCCACCTTCACGGCCTGGGTGCCCCCCACCCGGCGGAATTCCCCGGATTCCAGCACCCGCAAGAGCTTGGCCTGGAGCAGGGGCGGAATCTCCGCCACCTCGTCGAGGAACAGGGTGCCTCCGTCGGCCATCTGGAACAGGCCTTTCTTCTGGCCGGCGCAGCCGGTGAAGGCCCCCTTCTCGTGGCCGAACAACTCGGTCTCGAACAGGCTTTCGGGCACTGCCGCGCAGTTGATGGCCACGAAGGGCTGGCCGGCCCGGGCGGAGCGATCATGCACGAAGCGGGCCGCCAGTTCCTTGCCCACGCCGCTCTCCCCCAGCAGCAGCACCGGGGCCTCGCACTCCGCCACCCGGGCCAGCTTGTCCACGCAGGCCAGGAAGGCGGGGGAATGGCCCACCATGCGCATCTCTTCGCAACCCAGGTCGGCGCCCACGTCCAGGGGGTAGAGAATTTCGCCCAGGTACAGGCGGCCATTCTGGCCCCGGATGGCGTGGCCCCGGATGCGGGTGCGGTGGGGCGTACCGTCGCCGTGGTAGTGGGTGTGCAGTACCACGCTGCCCTGGCCGTCCCGGAACAGGGCCAGGTGGGGGCATTCCTCGCCGTTCTCGTGGCAGGGTTTGGCGGAATGGTGGGAGATTTCGTGACAGTGGCGCCTGACGATGCGCTCCAGGGGCAGGTCATAGATCTGGCAGTAGCGCTGGTTGGCGGCGACGATGCGGTACTGCTCGTCGATGACCACGAAGGGCTGGTCGTGGGCTTCGAGCATGTCTTGGAGTTTGACCTGGGGCATGGGCTGGGGTGACCGGAATGTCAGGTGCCATGCTAGCAATGTCATGACTCACGTGTCATGTCATGTTTCTCTGTGGCGAGCAGATGTCCCTGCTAGCCGCGCCAGTGCTGGGGTTTTTGCTTTGGCACGGAGGTTGCGATGGCTCCAGTCCCACAAACCGGAAGGAGACCTCCATGCCCGAAAAGAAGAACTGGGCCCTGCAGCCCGGCGTGAACATCAGCCCCGAGCTGGCCGACGAAGTGGCCAAGGTGGCCTGCGCCCTGAAGAGTCTGTCTGCCTACACCACCTTCGCCATGGAGCGGGAAGACTGTCCCGAAGACCTGCAAAAGATCGTCCAGGACGGACTGGACGCCATGGCCCGCATCTTTGTCTGGTAATTCAAAGCAAATCACTGAGGAAAATAAAAGATGGCTCACATCGTCGTACTCGGCGCCGGCATCGGCGGCATGACCATGGCCTACGAAATGCGCGAGCAGGCCCGCGCCCAGGACAAGGTCACGGTCATTTCCAACCACGCCTTCTTCCAGTTCACCCCCTCCAACCCCTGGGTGGCCGTGAACTGGCGCAGCAAGGAAGACATCACCCTGCCCGTAGCCCCCTACCTGGAAAAGAAGGACATCGAATTCATCCCCGTGGGGGCCAAGCGGGTACACCCGGAGGAAAACCGCATCGAGCTGGCCGACGGCAAGAGTGTCTCCTATGATTACCTGATCATCGCGACCGGCCCGAAGCTGGCCTTCGACGAGGTGGAGGGCCTGGGCCCCCAGGGTTATACCCAATCCGTCTGCCATGTGGACCACGCCGTTGAGGCGGGCAAAAACTGGGAGAACTTCGTCAAGGAGCCGGGCCCCATCGTGGTGGGCGCGGTCCAGGGGGCCTCCTGTTACGGCCCCGCTTACGAGTTCGCCATGATCATGGATACGGATCTGCGCAAGCGGCGCATCCGCAGCAAGGTGCCCATGACCTTCGTCACCGCCGAACCCTACATCGGCCACTTGGGCCTGGGGGGCGTGGGCGACTCGAAGGGGCTCATGGAAGCGGCCATGCGCCACCGGCACATCAAGTGGATCTGCAATGCCAAGGTCACTAAGGTGGAGGATGGCAAGATGTTCGTCGCCGAGCACAACGACGACGGCACCTTGAAGAAAGAGCATGAACTGCCCTTCAAGTATTCGATGATGCTGCCCGCCTTCAAGGGCATCGACGCGGTGTTCGGCATCGAGGGTCTCACCAACCCCCGGGGCTTCATCGTCGCCGATCCCTACCAGCGCAACCCTAAGTTCCAGAACGTGTATTCAGTGGGGGTTTGCGTGGCCATTCCGCCGGTGGAGACCACCCCGGTGCCCACCGGCACCCCCAAGACCGGCTACATGATCGAAACCATGGTCACCGCCACCGCCCACAACATCCGCGCCGTGATGGACGGCAAGGAACCGGATCAGAAGGCAACCTGGAACGCCGTTTGCCTGGCGGATTTCGGCGACACCGGCGCCGCATTCGTGGCCCTGCCCCAGATTCCGCCCCGCAACGTGAACTGGTTCAAGGAGGGCAAGTGGGTGCACCTGGCCAAGGTGGCCTTCGAGAAATACTTCCTGCGCAAGATGAAGAAGGGCACCACGGAGCCCATCTATGAGAAATACGTGCTGGGGGTGCTGGGCATCAAGAAGCTGCACTGAAGGGCGCAATCAGCCAAGCAGAACGGGGGCCGCGGCCCCCGTTTTTTCTGGCAGTGCAGGGATGAGGTGTTTCGCCACGACGTCATTTCGTAGGGAAAAACCGGAGCCGAGTATCGGGGGAGTGGCGTCAAGCGAACGTCAATTCAGCCACCGTGCCCTTGCCTTCCTCACTGGCCAGGCGGATGTCCCAGCCGTAGCGTTCGCAGATCTTTTTCACCAGGGACAGGCCGATGCCCGCCCCCAGGCTTTGCTTGCCCTTGTAGAGGCGCTGGAATACATGGTCCAGGGCCTCCCGGGGAATGCCCAGGCCCGTGTCGCTCACCCTGAGACAGCGGGTTTCCAGCTTGATACGCACCGTACCCCGATGGGTGTAGTTGAAGCTGTTGCGCACAAGGTTGGCGACGACGATGGAAAGCAGGTTGGGGTCCGCAGCCAGACTCGGGTGGTCATGGATTTCCAGCACCACATCCACGGGTTTGTTGCCCAGCAGATGGCGATGTTTGTCCAGGGTTTCAGCAAGCAGCGTGGCCAGATCCACAGCGGGGCGCTGGCCATCGTCCCGTTCCCGGGCCATGGCCAGTAGGGCGGTGGTGAGGTCCGCCATGTCGGCGGCGGCCCGCTCGATGCGTTCCAGGCGCTGGCGCTCCTTCTCCGGCCGGGTCTCGTCTGCCAGCAACACTTCTGCAGCGCCCTGGATCACCGCCAGGGGGGTGCGCAGCTCGTGGGAGACGTCGGCGGTGAAGGCCCGCTCCCGCTCGATGAAGGCTGCCAGCCGGTCCAGGCTTTGCTCGAAGGTGCGGGCCAGTTCCCCCACTTCGTCCGGCGGGAAATCGGCGGCCAGATCGGCGTGGGGGGTGGTGGGGCCGATGTGGCGCAGGCGGCGGGCCAGTTCCTTGACCGGTTCGATGACCCGTTCCGCCAGCCAGAAGGCGATGCCGCCGGACACCAGCATCATCAGGGCTACGAAGCCCCCCAGAAAGGCGGTGAGTCGGGCTTGGCGTTCCCGGAACAGGCTTTCATTGTGCAGTAGGTAGTAACGCAGGCCGTCATGGTCCATGACCGCCAGGCGGTAGGGCATGCCGGCCAGCCGGAGGGTGTGGCGACCCGGCGCCAGTTCGGCCAGTGCCGGGGGCAGGGCCGGGTCCTGGGCCGTGGCCGGTGATACGTAGCCTAGCAGGGTGGCGGTGGCCGGGGGCAGGGAGCGAGGATTCCGGTCCCGACGGGCTTGGTAATCCTGCATCTCGGCGTTGAGCGTCTCGTCGATGAGGCGCTCGCCCGCGTCCCGCACGCCCAGGTACAGGCCGATGGCAATGACCAGGGCCACGCCGCCCCCCACGGAGGCGAAGGCCAGGGCCACCCGGCTGCGCAGGCTGTGGGAGAAGCGCATGGCTCAGGGGGCCGCCCCCAGACGGTAGCCGATGCCCCGCAGGGTGTGGATCAGGGGCGGCATACCTTCGGCCGCAAGGGCCTGGCGCAGGACGTGCATGTGGGCCCGAAGGGCGTCGGAATCCGGCGGTTGATCGCCCCAGACAGCCCGCTCCAGTTCTCCCCGTTTCACCACCCGGGGGCTGGCCCGCATCAGGGTTTCCAGTATCTTCAAGGGGATGGGGGGCAGGCCCAGTACCCGGCCTGCCCGGCTTACACGCATCAGGGCAGGGTCGAATTCCAGGTCCGCCACCCGCAGGATGCTGGGGGTGGCCGTTCCCCGGGCACGCCGGGTGAGGGCCTTAAGGCGGGCTTCCAGTTCCCGCAAGGCGAAGGGCTTGAGTACATAGTCGTCGGCGCCACATTCCAGACCCGTTACCCGGTCGTCCAATGCATCCCGGGCGGTGAGCATGAGCACCGGCGTGTCCCGGCGGGCGTCTTCCCGCAGGCGCTGGCAGACGCTGAAGCCGTCCATGCCGGGCAGCATCACATCCAGGACAATGGCGTCGTAGTCCTGGGTGACGGCCAGATGCAGACCGGTGACACCGTCGCCGGCGGCGTCGGTGGAATGACCTTTGGCCTGGAGAAAATCGCACACATTGGCGGCCAGGTCCGGGTTGTCTTCGATGACAAGAATATGCATGTCGGGATTCTCGCAGCCGGCGACCCGGAATGACACCCGCAGCAGGCATCCATGACGCTTACTTGACAAAAAACCTGACATCCAGAGTGGTTAAAGCGCCTTGTGTTAAGATTGCATCAAGCCGCGCGCCCCTGTTCTGCCCGACGCCCGTTTCGACGGGCGTTGTCCTGTCCGGAAGGCGTGCGGGTGCCCTCAACCCCTTTTCCGTTCGGAGTCCCGCCATGGCCAGCAGTCAAGCCAGCCTGGGCAAGACCCTGCTATGGGGTGGCGTCACGGCCGCCCTGTACTGGTTTTTGTTCCAGTATGCCGATGAGTTTTTGCGTCTTGCCCACACCACCCTGGATGCCTGTGCTGTTCAGGAAGGTGCGGAAACCGTGTACTACAACAAGGCCACGGCCGAGTTGTGCACGGCCCGGGGCGGCGCCTTCATCGAGGGCACCTGGTGGTTCGTCTTCGCGCCCATCGCCATGGCCTTTGCCCTGTCCTATACCCACGGCTTGTTCACTGGTCTCTTCTGGGACGTGGTCGGCCTTAAAGCAAAAAAATAAGGAACCGACATGGAACACGGCATGGAACTCATCAACTTCGTGGATTTGAATCTCACCACGGCCATCATCCTCATCCTGGTGGGCTTCGTCGGCGGCATGGTGTCAGGCTTCATCGGCTCCGGCGGCGCCTTCGTGCTCACCCCGGCCATGATGACCCTGGGGGCACCGGGCATGGTCGCGGTGGCCACAAACATCTGCCACAAGTTTCCCAAGGCCCTGGTAGGCGCCATCAAGCGCAACAAGTATGGCCAGGTGGACGTCAAGCTGGGTCTGGTGCTGGGCATTTTTGCCGAGGCCGGTGTGCTGTTCGGCAAGCATGTGATGACCGACATCAAGAACACCTTCGGCGCCGTGGGCACGGACCTGTATGTGTCCGTGATGTTCATCATCACCCTGGCCATCGTCGGCACCTTCGTGTTCAGGGACTACCGCAAGCTCAAGAACATGACCGATGAAGAGCAGGCCAACGTGGGCCTGACCAAGCTAGCCCGGTGGGTCCAGTCGGTGAAGATCCCCGGCACCATGATCTATTCCCACGGAGCTAAGTCCGAGTTGTCCGTTCTGTTCCTGGTTCCGATCGGCTTCTGTACCGGTTTCCTGGCTTCGGCCATTGCCGTGGGTGGCTTCATTGGTGTGCCCGCCATGATCTATATCCTGGGCGTGCCGGCCATCATGGCCAGTGCCACAGAGCTGGTGATCGCCTTTATCATGGGCCTGGGGGGCACCATCTTCTACGGTCTCGAAGGGGCAGTGGACGTCCGCATGGCCATGCTGATCCTTCTGGGTTCCCTGTTCGGCATCCAAATCGGCGCCATCGGTACCACCTACGTGAAGGACTATCAGGTCAAGTTCACCATGGCGGCCATCATGCTGACGGTGTTGTTCTCCCGCTTCTTCTATATCCCGGGCTACCTAGCCAAGCTGGGCATGATGGAGCCCCTGGCGGAAGACACCGCCCAGATCCTGAAATGGATCGGTGACGGCGTGTTGTACCTGGCCCTGTTCGTGGGCGCGTTCACGGTCATCACCGCCCTGCTCAAGGGCATGAAGGAGCACCGAGAAAAACAGTCTGTCCTCGCCCGCAGCGGCGCAGCCGACTAACCAACCAGGAGCAATGGCATGACGACTCAAGCCCTATCCGAGCAAGGCAGGATCGCCCGCGTGCTGGTGGCCACGGATGGTTCCGAATATTCCGCCGGCGCCATTCGCACTGCCCTGGCCGTAGCCGGCCACTGTGGCGCCAGCGTCACTGGCATGTCGGTGGCGTTGTACAACCCTGAATACAGCACCCTGGTGCCCAACCTGGGTGAAGAGGCCGAAAAGCGTGCCCGCGAGGCCCTGGTGTCCTTCACCGAAGCGGTGGGAGATGGGGCCCAGACCCTCACCGTGGAGGCGGCGGACCCGGCCCAGGGCATTGTCGAAGGCACCAGGCAGGTCGATGCCGATGTGGTGGTGATGGGCCGGCGGGGCAAGCGGGGTCTGGCACGCATGATGGTGGGTGATGCCACCGCCAAGGTCATCGGACATGCCGATTGCGCCGTGCTGGTGTGTCCCCGGGCTGCCCGTCTGTGGGAAAAACGCATCCTCCTGGCCACTGACGGTTCCGCCCACAGCGAGGCCGCTGCTGGCACTGCCGGCCATCTTGCCAAGCGCTTCAACCTGCCGGTGACTGTGGTGTCGGTCATCACCAGCAGTCACAGCGCCGCCCGTCGGGCGGAGGCGGAAAAGGCCGTCAACGCCAAGGTGGAGCGTATGCGGGCACAGGGCGTGACGGTGGAAGGCCTAATTGAGGAAGGCCGGCCGGACGAAGCCATCGTCAAGGCGGCCGAAGACGTGGGCGCCGATCTCATCATCATGGGCAGCCATGGTCGCACCGGCCTCACCAAGATCCTGCTGGGCAGCGTGGCTGAGCGGGTCATCGGCCAGGCCCATTGCCCGGTGCTGGTGGTGAAACCCTGACGCCGGACTGGGTAAGCCAGGGGGCCGTGGGTGATAATTGCCCACGGCCCTTTTGTTTTTTGGAGCATCCATGATTCGACGCAATCCCTCCGGCGATGTGCCCCAGGTGCATGAAACTGCCTTCGTGGACCCGACCGCTATCCTGTGCGGCAAGGTCATCGTGGAAGAGAACGTTTTCATCGGCCCCTACGCCGTGATTCGTGCCGACGAGGTGAACGACCAGGGGGACATGGAGCCCATCGTCATCGGTGCCGGCTCAAACATCCAGGACGGCGTGGTCATCCACTGCAAGGCGGGGGGCGGCGTGTTCATCGGCCGCAATACCTCCATCGCCCACCGGTCCATCGTCCATGGGCCTTGCACTGTGGGCGACAACGTCTTCATCGGCTTCAACTCGGTGTTGTTCAACTGCGTGCTGGGCAGCAACTCGGTGGTGCGGCATAACTCCGTGGTGGAGGGGTGCGAAGTGCCGGCCGGTTTCTATATCCCCTCCACCACCAACATCCATTCGGACAAGGAACTGGCTTCCATCGAGCGGGTAACCCCGGACCAGGCCGGGTTTTCCGAGAGCGTCACCCAGGCCAACCTGGAGCTGGTGAAGGGTTACAAGCGCATCCGCAACGAGTTTTGAATCCGGCATGATTGCGCTTCGGGAAGCAGCCGCCGCCGGACTCCTTACCCGGCACCACCTGGTCCGTAACCTCATTGCCGGCGTGGTGGTGGGGGTGGTGGCCCTGCCTTTGTCCCTGGCCTTTGCCATCGCCAGCGGCGCCACGCCGGAGGCGGGCCTCTATACCGCCATCGTCGCCGGTTTCCTGGCGGCAGTCATGGGAGGCAGCCGGGTGCAGGTCACCGGCCCCACGGGCGCCTTCATTGTCATTCTGGCTGCCATCACCGCAGAACATGGCTTTGATGGCCTGCAGATCGCCACCTTCATGGCCGGCCTGATCCTGTTGGCCATGGGCCTGGCTAAGCTGGGGGGCATCATCAAGTTCATCCCCACGCCGGTGATCGTCGGTTTCACCACGGGCATCGCCGTGATCATCTTCGTGGGCCAATGGAAGGATTTCTTCGGCCTGGCGGCGCCCACGGGGGCCCATTTCCACGAGAAATTCCTGCATCTGCTCCAGGGGCTGGCCCACCCCCACTGGGCCACCACGGGCCTCGGGCTGTTTGGCCTGGCCCTGGTGCTGCTCTCTCCCAGGGTGTTGCCGCGGACCATTCCCGGCCCCCTGGTGGCCATGGTGGGGGTGACCCTCGCCCAGGTCCTGTTCCAGTTCGACGGCGTGGCCACCATCGGCACGGCCTTCGGTGGAGTGCCTTCCAACCTGCCCACCTTCCACTGGCCGGAGATCACCCTGGCCCGGGTGCTGGAACTCATCGGTCCGGCCTTCACCATCGCCATGCTGGGGGCCATCGAATCCCTGCTGTCGGCCGTGGTGGCGGACGGCATGGCGGGCACCCGCCATAATTCCAACCAGGAACTGGTGGGTCAGGGGGTGGCCAACATCGTTTCCCCCATGTTCGGCGGTTTTGCCGCCACCGGCGCCATTGCCCGTACCGCCACCAACGTGCGCAACGGAGCCAACAGCCCGGTGGCGGGCATGGCCCATGCGGGGGTGCTGCTGGTCATCGTCCTGGCCGCCGCGCCCCTGGCGGCCCACATTCCCCTGGCCGGGCTGGCGGCCATCCTGTTCGTGGTGGCCTACAACATGAGCGAATGGCGCCACTTTGTGAATCTGGCCCGCACCGCGCCGGCCAACGACAAGGCGGTATTGCTCATCACCTTTCTGCTCACCGTCTTCACCGACCTGGTACTGGCGGTGAACGTGGGCGTCATCCTGGCTGCCTTGCTGTTCATGAAGCGCATGGCGGAAACGGTGAAGGTGGAAGGGGTGAATACGGAAGAGATCGAGACCGCCTGTCCCGTGGGGGTGCCCCCAGGCGTGCAGGTGTATTCCATCGACGGACCATTCTTTTTCGGGGCGGCGGAAACCTTCGAGAACACCCTGCTGGGGGTCGGCGGCGGCGTGAAGGTGGTGGTGGTACGCCTGGCCCGGGTGCCCCTGCTGGATGCCACCGGCATCGCAGCCCTGGAGCGCATGGCTGCCCATCTCGCCAAGCGGGGCGGGGCCATGATCCTGTGCGAGGCCAATCCCCGCATTGCGGCCAAACTGGCCCACGCAGGGTTTTCCGGAGGAGGGGAAGAGGCGGATTTGCAGCCGGATATCGCTGCGGCCCTGGGGGCTGCGGAGCGGGCCCTGGCCGCTGCCCGGCACTGATCCGGGCCCGGTCGTGGCCGAGGCAGACAGCCCCCTTGCCCGGCAGTTCCATGACCTGGCGGCGATGCTGGCCCGGTGGCAGGACTTGTGGCGTCCGGCGCCTTTTCATGAACCCCGCCCGGCCTGGTGTGGGGACTATCCGGACCTGGCCGAGGCGCTGCTTGGCCTTTCCGAGGCCCGGGCCGTTGCCCTGTCAGCCGACGGCGAAGCCCTCATCGACTGGCTCAAGGCCTGGATTCCGGCCCTGGGTGCGCTGCACGGATTGACCCGACTGCCGGAGGTGCAGCACCCCGTACGCCTGCCTCCTTCCCGGCTGCTGGCCCATGTGCCTGGCCGCAAGCAGGAGCAGATCCGGGCCTTTGCCGAAGCCGTGGGGCCGGTGGCCCATCCCCTGCTGGAATGGTGCGCCGGCAAGGGCCACCTGGGGCGGCTCATGGCCTGGCGCCATGGCCAGCCGGTGGCCAGCCTGGAAATCAACGGGCAACTGGTGGCAGATGGCCAGGCCCTGGCCCGGCGCGCCGGTATGCCCCAGACCTATCTGTGTGCAGATGCCCTGACGCCCATGGCCCACACCCATCTCGCCGGGCGGCATGTCCTGGCCCTGCATGCCTGCGGCGACATGCATGGCGTGCTGTTGCGTGAGGCGGTGGCCCGCCGGGTACCTGCCCTGGATGTCTCGCCCTGCTGCTATTACCGCATTGCCTCCCCCCGCTATGTGCCCTTCTGTAGCGATGCCGGCCTGGACCTGAGCCGGGATGAACTGCATCTGGCGGTGACTGAGACCGTGACGGCCGGGGGCCGGGACCGGCGCCGGGCGGCCATTGCCATGGCCTGGAAACTGGCTTTTCTGGAATGGCGGGCAGGGCAGGGGGTGGACCGGAAGGTGACATTTCCACCGGTACCCGATGCATGGCTGGGCCTTGGGTTCGACGTCTGGATGGCCCGCCTCTGTGCCCGTGAGGGCTTGGTGTCCCCCCCGGCAGATCAGGGGGAAGCCCTGGAAAAGACGGGGTGGGAGCGCCGGGCCCGGGTGATGCGCTACGACTTGGTGCGCTTTGCCTTCCGCCGTGCCCTGGAGCTCTGGCTGGTGCTGGACCGGGCCGTTTATCTGGAACGGGCGGGGTATACCGTAGCGGTGAAAACCTTCTGTTCCCGGGAGACCAGTCCGCGCAATCTGCTGATCCAGGCCCGCCTGAAACCTGATTTGAATTCCGGGCACTAAAGTTTTCCGGGAAACAACCGAAATGAGGCAGGCATGGCGCTTTCTAAGAACGCCAGGCTAATACCCCGATGCAGCAGAACCCGATAACGAGGAGTCCATCATGCGTTTGAGTGCCCTGATTTCCTGTTTTGCCCTGGCCTTCATGGCCGCCACCCCGGCCCAGGCTGTCGAAGAAACCCCTATGAGTATCCCAGGCGGCACCATGGTGGATGCCGCAAAGGCCAAGGCCCTGCATGACAAGGGTGCGGTTTTCGTGGACGCCCGCGTGGCTGCTGAGTACGCAGAGAAGCACATCAAGGGGGCGATCAGCGTGGTTTACAAGGAAACCCACAAAAAGGTCTCCAAGCTGGACCCGAAGGATGAATTTGCCCTCAACAAGCTGCCGGCAGACAAGGCCAAGGCCCTGGTGTTCTACTGCAACGGCTCTCCCTGCTGGCGGGGCTACAAAGGCGCGGATGCAGCCATCAAGGCAGGCTATAAGAACGTGAACTGGTTCCGGGATGGGCTACCGGCCTGGGAGGCAAAAGGCTACCCCACCGAGTGAATCCACAACTTAGGGAGACCGGGAGATGATTCACAGCTTGCGAGGCCTGCTGGTACTGATGGCCGGAGTGACCCTGGTGGGTATGCTAGTACTTGGCGGCATTGCGGTCCAAAGTGCACGGGATACCAGTGTGCAACTGAGTCGGGTCAAGGATAACTCCGTCTCTCCCCTCATCCTGCTCCAGACGGTGGAACGGCATATCAAGGAAGTCCGCTTCCGCATCGCCGGGGTAGCCCTGGAGCAGTTGCCGACGGTGGGGTCCGCCAACCACCTGAAGGAGATGCGCCAGTCCATTCCGGCCACATGGGCGGCCTTTGAGGCCGCATCTGCGGGCCAGGCCTTTTCCGACGAGGAAAAGGCCAACCTGGAAAAGATCCGCCAGGGCATGAAGGAACTGGATGGCTTGATGGCACGCCTGATGGAGGCCTATCAGGGGGACGACATGGCCACCATCAAGTCCATTCTCGAAGATGACTGGCCAATGGTGCACAGCAAGGTCATCAAGCCCCTGGAGCAGTTCGTCCCCTACTACGAATCCGTGGCCCAGGCGGCATTCGAGGAAGCCCGCCAGCAGTCCTCCCGGCAGTTGATCGTGGTGGTGGTCCTGCTGGTATTGAGTCTTGGCGTGGTCATGGCGGTAAACGTCTACCTGCAACGCCGCTTCAGTAGGCAGTTGCAGGCGGCCCGCACTGCTGTGGAAGCGGTGGCCGGTTTCAACCTGGCTCAGCCCATCCAGGTCCAGGGGCAGGACGAGATCAGCAAGCTTTTGCAGGATTTGGCAGAGATGCAGGCCAGCCTGCGCCAGGTGGTGGCCCAGGTGCGGGAAGGATCCCTGGCCCTGGAAAACATGTCTGGCGAACTGGCGGGGGACAGCACGGCAGTGGCGGAGGCCAGCACCCGGCAGGCGGAATCCGCCTCTGGCATGGCTGCGTCCATGGAGGAACTGTCCGTTTCCATCGACCAGATGAAGGATCACGCCACCCAGTCCACCCAGTTGGCCGAGCGTTCCGGCGAGGCGTCCCGGGAGGGTCGCGAGGTCACTCAGGCGGCGGCCCGGGAGATGGCTTCCATTGCCGAGGGGGCACGCCAGTCCTCGGCGATCGTCGCGGAACTGGGAAGCCTCTCCTCGGAGATCAGCGGCATCGTCAACGTTATCCGTGACATCGCCGACCAGACCAACCTGCTGGCACTGAATGCGGCCATCGAGGCCGCCCGGGCCGGCGAGCAAGGCAGGGGGTTTGCCGTGGTGGCGGATGAAGTCCGCAAGCTTGCGGAGCGGACTGCCGCTTCCACCCAGCAGATCAGCGACATGATCAGCCGCATCCAGAATGGCACCCGGCGGGCTGTGGATGCCATGGAAGCCGACGTGCAACGGGCCAACCAGGGCGAGGATCTGGCCCGCCAGGCGGGGCAAGCCATCGACCAGATCGAGCAGCGGGCCCTGGATGTGGTGCGCGCCGTCAACGAAATCCAGTCTGCCCTGAACGAGCAGAGCAGCGCCGCCCGGGACGTGGCCGTGCGGGTGGAGCACATCGCCGAGATGACCGAGACCAATTCCCAGGCCAGCCTGCGGACCAGCCAGAACGCCAGCCAGGTTTCCGGCCTGGCCGCCCGGCTGAACGATCTGGTGGCCGGGTTCCGGGTGTGACAGGCGGCGGCGCGTTGTAACGCCGCCTGCTTTGTAGGGAAAATCCGGCATCGTATGCCGGATTATTCATTGTGATCCCCTCCCACCTGCTGCAGACCGTGGGCCTGCTGGCCCTTTCCAACCTGTTCATGACGGTGGCCTGGTATGCCCACCTCAAGCATCTCAACGACAAGCCCTGGTGGATCGCGGCCCTGGCCAGCTGGGGGGTGGCCCTGTTCGAATACCTGCTCCAGGTGCCCGCCAACCGCATCGGCTACCAGACCCTGACCCTGGCCCAGCTCAAGATCCTCCAGGAAGTCATCACCCTGACGGTGTTTGTGCCCTTCGCCGTGCTCTACATGAAGGAACCCCTGAACTGGAATTACCTGTGGGCCGGGCTTTGCCTGCTGGGGGCGGTGTATTTCATCTTCCGCAGCTGAATCTGGATGATCTGCCCGGGGTCGGGCTGGTAAAATCGCCGCTTTCTTAATGACTTAGTGGGCCTCCAGCATGTTTTCCGCCAGCCAGACCATTGCCAAGACCGATCCCGAACTGTGGGCCGCCATCCAGGCCGAGGCCCATCGTCAGGAAGAACACATCGAGCTGATCGCCTCCGAGAACTACACCAGCCCGGCGGTGATGGAGGCCCAGGGTTCCTGCCTGACCAACAAGTATGCCGAGGGCTACCCGGGCAAGCGTTATTACGGTGGCTGCGAGAACGTGGACGTGGTGGAGCAGCTGGCCATCGACCGCCTGAAGGCCCTGTTCGGCGCCGAGGCGGCCAACGTCCAGCCCAACTCCGGTTCCCAGGCCAACCAGGCGGTGTTCATGGCCTTCCTGAAACCCGGTGACACCATCATGGGCATGAGCCTGGCGGAAGGGGGCCACCTGACCCACGGCATGGCCCTGAACATGTCCGGCAAATGGTTCAACGTGGTGGCCTATGGCCTGAACGAGAAAGAAGAGATCGACTACGAGGCCATGGAAGCCAAGGCCCGGGAGCACAAGCCCAAGTTGATCATCGCTGGCGCCTCCGCCTACGCCCTGCGCATCGATTTCGCCCGTTTCGCCAAGATCGCCAAGGAAGTGGGTGCCATCTTCATGGTGGATATGGCCCACTACGCTGGCCTCATCGCCGCCGGGGTGTATCCCAACCCGGTGCCCCATGCCGACGTGGTCACCTCCACCACCCACAAGACCCTGCGGGGCCCGCGCGGCGGCATCATCCTCATGAAGGCCGAGCACGAGAAGGTGCTGAACTCCGCCATCTTCCCCGGCCTGCAAGGCGGCCCCCTGGAGCACGTCATCGCCGGCAAGGCCGTGGCCTTCAAGGAAGCGGGCAGCAAGGAATTCAAGGCCTATCAGGAACAGGTGGCCGCCAATGCCCTGGTGATGTGCAAGGTGCTCATCGAGCGGGGCCTGCGCATCGTTTCCGGGCGCACGGAATCCCACGTATTCCTGGTGGACCTGCAAGCCAAGAACCTCACCGGCAAGGAAGCCGAGGCCGCTCTGGGCCGGGCCCACATCACGGTGAACAAGAACGCCATCCCCAACGATCCCCAGAAACCCTTCGTCACCAGCGGCATCCGCATCGGCACGCCCGCCATGACCACCCGGGGTTTCAAGGAACTGGAAGCGGAAAAGCTGGCCCACCTGGTGGCCGACGTGCTGGACGCCCCCAACGACGAAGCGGTCATTGCGCGTGTGAAGGGCGAAGTGGCCAAGCTGACGGCGGCGTTTCCGGTGTATGGCAAATAACCAGGAGAAAAGGGAAATGGGAAAAGAGAAACGTATAACCATGTGCTGCGTTTCCCGTTTCCCGTTTCCCGTTTCCCGCCTCAACCCATGAAGTGCCCCTTCTGCGGCCACCCGGACACCCAGGTGGTGGAAACCCGGGATACGGAGGATGGCCTGGCCATCCGCCGCCGCCGCCGCTGCGCCAGTTGCGACAAGCGTTTCACCACCTATGAAACGGCCGAGGTGCGGATTCCGGCCGTGGTGAAGTCCTCTGGCGAGCGCCAGGACTTTTCCCGGGACAAGCTGCGGGAAGGTTTCCGCCGGGCCCTGCACAAGCGTCCCGTGTCCACGGAGCTGACCGACGAAGCCATCGACCGGGTGGTGCAGAAACTGCTGACCCTGGGGGAGAAGGAAGTCACCGCCCGGTTCATCGGCGATCTGGTGATGAACGAGCTGAAGCGCCTCGACAAGGTGGCCTACATCCGCTTCGCTTCGGTGTATCGGGCCTTCCAGGATGTGGACGATTTCCGCGACGCCATCCGGGATGTGGAAGCCCGGGACGCCGACAAGCCTTGAATTTCAGCGCCGCAGACCACGCCTGCATGGCCCGGGCCCTGCGCCTGGCGGAGCGGGGCCTGTACACCACGACCCCCAACCCCCGGGTAGGTTGCGTCATCGTCCGGGAGGGCGCGGTGGTGGGGGAAGGCTGGCATGAACGGGCCGGTGAGCCCCATGCCGAGGTCCATGCCCTGCGGGCAGCCGGGGAAAAGGCCCGGGGGGCTACCGCCTACGTCACCCTGGAACCCTGCTCCCATCACGGCCGCACCCCGCCCTGCGCCAACGCCCTCATCGATGCGGGCATCGTCCGGGTGGTGGCCGCGATGCGGGACCCGAATCCCCAGGTTTCCGGCCGGGGCATCGAACTCCTGACCCTGGCCGGCGTCCGCGCCGAAGTGGGGCTCATGGCCTCGGAAGCCGCCGAACTGAACATCGGCTTCATGGCCCGCATGACCCGGGGCCGGCCCTGGGTGCGGCTGAAGACCGCCTCCAGCCTGGACGGCAAGACCGCCCTTTTGAACGGCGAGTCCAAATGGATCACCGGTCCCGCCGCCCGGGCTGATGTGCAGCACCTGCGGGCCCGGGCCTGCGCGGTGCTGACGGGGGTGGGCACGGTGCTGGCGGATGATCCCCAGATGAACGTGCGGGACCTGGGCGACGAGGCGCAAGCGGAGGTGCGTCAGCCCCTGCGGGTGGTGCTGGACAGCCGCCTGCGCACGCCGCCTCAGGCCCGCATTCTGCAAGGCGGCAGCGTGTTGCTGGTGGGCCAGCACGTGGAACTCGGTCCCTCGCTCGACGCCTTGTTGCAGACGGGCGCCACGGTGCTGGAACTGCCCGGTCCGGATGGCCGGCCGGACCTGGCCCTGCTGCTGGAGGAGTTGGCCCGACGGGGCTGCAACGAGGTCCATGTGGAAGCTGGCGCGACCCTTAACGGCGCGCTGCTCCAGGCCGGTCTGGTGGACGAATGGGTGGCCTACCAGGCGCCCCTGGTGCTGGGCCACCCGGCCCGAGGCCTGTTCGATATGCCTGCCCTGGAAGACATGGCCGGGCGCCGGGGTTTCCGGCTTGTGGATGCCCGCATGCTCGGAGTGGACCTGCGTCTGACCCTGCGGCCCGTTTAGGCGTGGCCTCCCCCGGGTTCAAGGACCATTTCTCCGGCAACTCGGCAGACTATGCCAGTTACCGCCCGGGTTATCCGTCCGGGCTGTTCGCTTGGCTGGCTGCCCAAGTGCCCGCCCGGGATCTGGCCTGGGACTGCGCCACCGGTTCTGGCCAGGCAGCCCTGGGGCTGGCGGCCCATTTCCATCAGGTGGTGGCCACCGATGCCAGCGCCGACCAGATTGCCCAGGCCCGGCCCCATCCCCAGGTGCGCTATCGGGTTGCCCCTGCCGAGTCCTCCAGCTTGCCCGCCGGTAGCGTGGACCTGATTACCGTAGCCCAGGCGGCCCACTGGTTCGATTTGCCAGCTTTCCACCAGGAAGTGCGCCGGGTACTGAAGCCGGAAGGGGCCCTGGCCCTGTGGTGCTATGAGCGCTTGCAGATCGAGCCGGTCCTGGATGCCCTCATCGAGGATTTCTATGCCCGATTGCTGGGCCCCTACTGGCCGCCTGAGCGGCGCCATGTGGAAACGGGGTACCAGGGGCTGGCCTTTCCTTTTCGGGAAGCGGCGGCGCCGGACTTTGCCATGGAAGCCGCCTGGGCTCTGGACCCGCTTATGGGGTATTTCGCCACCTGGTCGGCAGTCAAGGCCTATCGGCGGGCAACGGGAAACGATCCCCTGCCGGCGCTGCGGGCACGGCTGGCTCAGGCCTGGGAGGCAAGCGGCGTTTCCCTTGCCACGCCTAAAACCATAAAATGGCCCCTTTCCGTGCGGTTCGGTCGGCTATAACGACCCCAGCTCTTCCATAAGCAAGGCGTTTTCATCATGTTTACAGGCATCATCCAGGCCGTTGGCCACGTGTCCCATTTGCAGGAATCCCAGGGGGGGGACGCCCGGCTCACAATCGCCGCCGGCGGGCTGGACATGGCGGACGTGCAGTTGGGGGATTCCATCGCCTGCAACGGGGTCTGTCTGACGGTGGTGGACAAGACGCCGGACAGTTTCGACGTGGTGGTGTCCGGGGAGACCTTCTCCTGCACCATCGGCTATGCCCCGGGCGACATACTGAACCTGGAAAAGGCCATGCGCCTGTCCGACCGCCTGGGGGGGCACCTGGTGTCCGGTCATGTGGACGGGGTGGGCGAGGTGCTGCGCTTCGAGCAGGTGGGGGACAGCTGGCTGCTGGAACTGCGGGCCCCGACCAAGCTGGCCCGATATCTGGCCCCCAAGGGGTCCATCGCGGTAAACGGTGTATCCCTGACGGTGAATCGGGTCCAGGACCGGGATTTCACCATCAACCTGATTCCCCACACCCTGGAACACACCATGCTCCACGCACTCAAACCGGGTGCCCGGGTAAACCTGGAGGCGGACATGCTGGCCCGCTATGCCGACCGCCTGCTGGCCTACATGAACGAAACCGACAAGGATTGAAATGACCCTCGCAAGCACTGAAGAAATCGTCGCCGAGCTGAAGGCCGGCCGCATGGTCATCCTGGTCGATGAAGAAGACCGGGAGAACGAAGGCGACCTGGTGATGGCCGCCGAGCACGTCACCCCCGAAGCCATCAACTTCATGGCCAAGCATGGCCGGGGCCTGATCTGCCTGACCCTGACCCCCGCCCGTTGCCTGCAACTGGGCCTGAAACAGATGGTGAGCGACAACCAGACCCCCCACGGCACTGCCTTTACCGTGTCCATTGAGGCGGCCGAAGGGGTGACCACCGGCATTTCCGCCGCCGATCGGGCCGTGACCATCCTGGCGGCCGTCAACCGGGAAGCCCGCCCCAGCGACATCATCCAGCCGGGCCATATCTTCCCCCTGCGGGCCCAGGAGGGCGGTGTGCTGGTGCGCGCCGGCCATACCGAGGCGGGCTGCGACCTGGCGGCCATGGCCGGCCTGGAACCGGCGGCCGTGATCTGTGAGATCCTCAAGGAAGACGGCACCATGGCCCGCTTGCCGGACCTGATGGAATATGGAAAGGAGCATGGCCTGAAGATCGGCACCATCGTCGATCTGATCCATTACCGGGCTGCCAATGAAAGCCTGGTGAACCGGGTGGGAGAGCGGCAGATCCAGACCCCCTACGGCGCTTTCCGCCTGGTGGTCTACCGGGACAAGATCGGCCAGGCCACGCACCTGGCCCTGGTGATGGGAGAAATCACGGCGGATAACGACACCCTGGTGCGGGTGCATGAGCCGGTTTCCCTGATCGATGTGCTGGATGCCGGCCTGGCAGGACACACCTATTCTGTGCCCGCAGCGATGAAAATCATCGCCGAGGCTGGCAAGGGCGTCATCGTGCTGCTGCATCGCCCCGAATCGGCGGATGATCTGGCCGAACGGGCCCTGCCCGCCGACACCGCGCCCCCGGCCCGCAAGTTCGACCTGCGCAACTACGGGACGGGTGCCCAGATTCTTAAAGACCTGGGCGTGGGCAGGATGAAACTGCTGGCCACACCCCGCAAGATGCCGGCCATGGATGGCTTCGGTCTGGAAGTGACCGGTTACTACGAAAGGAACTGACATGGCACAGAGAACCGACGACATTGCTGAAATCGAAGCCGCCCTGGATGGCGCAGGCCTGCGGATCGGCATTGCCACCACCCGCTGGAACACGGACATCTGTGATGGCTTGCTGTCGGCCGCCACCGCCACGCTGGGGAAGATGGGCGTCAAGGAACAGGACATGGTGCTGGTCACCGTGCCCGGTGCCCTGGAACTGCCCCTGGCGCTGCAGAAGATGGCTCAGTCCGGAAAATACGATGCCCTCATCGCCATCGGCGCGGTGATCCGGGGCGACACCTATCACTTCGAAATCGTCGCCAACGAGATGGCCGCCGGCATCACCCGGGTGCAGCTGGACACGGGCGTGCCCATCGGCAATGCCGTGCTCACCACCGAAAACGAGCATCAGGCCGTGGCCCGCATGACGGAGAAAGGTCGCGACGTAGCCCACTGTGCCGTGGAAATGGCCCGACTGCTGAAGACTCTATGAACCAGAAACGACGGGGCGATCGGCGCCTCTCCCGGGAACTCGCCCTGCGGGCCCTCTACGAATGGCAGGTGGCCCGGAGCGACCTGGCTGCGCTGCTGGTGCACATGGAAGAGGAGGAAGACGAGGGCGTGCGCCTGAGTGCCGAGGCCAATATGGACTTCTTCCAGGAATTGCTGGAAGGCATTCTGGCCCGGGCGCCCGAGCTGGATGAGTCCCTGGCCCCCCACCTGGACCGGGCACTGGAGGAATTGTCTCCTGTAGAGCATGGCGTGCTGCTGATCGGTGCCTTCGAGTTGGGCCATACACTGAATGTGCCCTACAAGGTGGCCATCAATGAAGCCGTGAACCTGGCCAAGAAATATGGCGGCACCGACGGCCACAAGTTCGTCAACGGCGTGCTGGACAAACTGGCCCGGGTCGCCCGCCAGGTGGAAGTCGAAGCGGCAGGTCGGTCCTGAACCGCTCCCGTATGTTTCTGAGCCACTTCTGACTGCACCTGGGGCCATGGCCTCGGAATTCGACCTCATTGCTCGTCATTTCACCCGGCCCGCATCAGGAGCCGTGTTGGGGGTGGGCGACGACTGCGCCCTGATGCAGGTCTCCCCCGGCATGACCCTGGCGGTGTCCAGCGACATGCTGGTGGCCGGCCATCACTTTCTCCCGGATGACGAGCCGGCCGGCCTGGGCCACAAGGCCCTGGCGGTGAATCTTTCCGATCTGGCGGCCATGGGGGCCCGGCCCCGCTGGGCGACCCTGGCCCTGGCCTTGCCGGCTGCGGATGATGCCTGGCTGGCTGCTTTCAGCGCCGGCTTCTTCAGTCTGGCGGAGGCCCATGGAGTGGATCTGGTGGGCGGAGATACCACCCGGGGGCCCCTCAACCTGTGCGTGACGATTTTCGGCGAGGTGCCCCTGGCCGGGGCCTTGCGCCGCGATGCCGCCCGCCCGGGCGACGACATCTGGGTGAGCGGTACGCTGGGGGGCGCCGCCCTGGGTCTGCAACACCGTCTGGGGGCCGTGGTCCTGCCTGCTGCCCTGGCTGAAACCTGTTTGCAGCGCCTGCACCGGCCTACACCCCGGGTTGGCCTGGGACTGGCCTTGCAAGGGGTGGCCCGGGCGGCCATCGATGTTTCCGATGGCCTGCTGGCAGACCTGGGCCACATTCTGGAGCGCTCCGGTTGCGGTGCGGAGATCGCCCTGGCGGTCCTGCCGGCGGAGGCGGGGCTGGATCGGGCGGATGCCCTGCATCGCCGTTGCCTGCTGGCCGGTGGGGACGATTACGAACTATGTTTCACCGCATCACCGGCCCAGGCCGGGGCGGTGCAGGCGGCTGCCCGTGCTGCCGGTGTGCCGGTGTGCACCATCGGCCGCATCACCGCTGGCGGTGGCCTGGTGTTACGGGATGCAGGCGGAGCGGTCCTGGAAACGGAAATGAGGGGCTATGACCACTTCGCCTGAAGATGTCGTCCGTGTAGTCAGACCGGACCGGGCCTTCCTGCTGGCCCATCCGGCCCACTTCCTGGCCCTGGGTTTTGGCGCCGGCCTGTCTCCCAAGGCCCCAGGCACGGCAGGCACCCTGGCGGCCTTTCCCCTCTTCTGGCTGCTCCAGGCCTCGCCTTTCTATTGGGCCTGGGTGGCCCTTTTTCTGGTCTTGGGTGTCTGGGCCTGCGGCGTCACTGGCCGGGCCCTGGGGGTCCATGACCATGGGGGTATTGTCTGGGATGAAGTGGCGGCCTTCCTGCTGGTGCTGCCTTTCGCGCCTGCCAGCCTGGCCGGGTACGTTTTGGCGTTTGCCTTTTTCCGGCTGTTCGATATCTGGAAGCCCTTTCCCATCAGCTGGCTTGACGCCCGGGTGCAGGGCGGATTGGGGGTGATGCTGGATGATGTGTTGGCTGCTCTGTTCAGTATTGTCTGTCTGCTCGGAGTCGCGGCATGGATGAGCTAGAGCAGGATGCCCTGGAGGCCCTGGCGGCGGACCTGGGCCGGGTCTTGCTGGCTCGGAACTGGATGCTGGCCTGCGCTGAATCCTGCACTGGTGGTTGGGCGGCCCAGGTCTGCACGGCCATTGCCGGTAGCTCCGCCTGGTTCGAGCGGGGCTTTGTGACCTACAGCAATGCCGCCAAGATGGAATTGCTGGGCGTTCCAGAGGCTCATCTGGTGAGCCACGGGGCGGTTAGTCTGCAAGTCGCCCGGGCCATGGCTGAAGGTGCATTGCAGCGTAGTAGGGCCCAGGCGGCTTTCGCCATCACCGGCGTAGCCGGTCCCGGTGGTGGCTCGCCGGAAAAACCCGTGGGCACCGTGTGCTTTGCCTGGGCCGCCGAAGGCCGGGAAACCCGGGTGGAGCGGATGAATTTCAGCGGCGACCGGCGTGCTGTCCGGGCTCGGTCGGTGGCTTATGCCATTGGATATATGCGGGATTTTCTGGCCTGATGGCGTGCCATAATCCCCTCGTTTTTTAGGAGAACAGATATGGATGACAACAAGGCCAAAGCCCTCGCGGCAGCCCTGGCGCAGATCGAAAAGCAGTTCGGCAAGGGCTCCATCATGAAGATGGGGGACGGCAATGTGGTCGAGGACATCCAGGTGGTGTCCACCGGTTCCCTGGGGCTGGATGTGGCGTTGGGCGTGGGCGGCCTGCCCCGGGGCCGGGTGGTGGAAATCTACGGACCGGAATCCTCCGGCAAGACCACCCTGACCCTTCAGGTCATCGCCGAAATGCAGAAGATGGGAGGCACTGCAGCCTTCATCGACGCGGAACACGCCCTGGACCCCCAATATGCCCAGAAGCTGGGTGTCAACGTGGGCGAGTTGCTCATCTCCCAGCCGGACACCGGTGAACAGGCCCTGGAAATCGCCGACATGCTGGTGCGTTCCGGTAGCGTGGATGTGATCGTCATCGACTCGGTGGCGGCCCTGACCCCCAAGGCGGAAATCGAAGGCGAGATGGGCGATTCCCACGTCGGCCTGCAGGCCCGTCTGATGAGCCAGGCCCTGCGCAAGCTCACCGCCACCATCAAGCGCACGAATACCCTGGTGATCTTCATCAACCAGATCCGCATGAAGATCGGTGTCATGTTCGGCAACCCGGAAACCACTACCGGCGGCAACGCCCTCAAGTTCTACGCCTCCGTGCGCCTGGACATCCGCCGCATCGGCGGCATCAAGAAGGGCGACGAGGTGATCGGCAACGAAACCCGGGTGAAAGTGGTGAAGAACAAGGTTTCCCCGCCCTTCAAGGAAGCCATCTTCGACATCCTCTACGGGGAAGGCATTTCCCGCCAGGGGGAGATCATCGAACTGGGTGTGGCCCAGAAGCTCATCGACAAGTCGGGTGCCTGGTATGCCTACCAAGGCGAAAAGATCGGCCAGGGCAAGGACAACGCTCGGGAATACCTGAAGGAACATCCGGACATGGCAGCCGAGATCGAAGCCCAGATCCGGGAACGGCTGGGTGTCAAATCCGCAGCCCCCGTTGCAGCCGAGGCTTGAAGTACAAAGCGCCCCCAGGCAGTCCTGAAGGGGTGGAGCGGCCCGGCATTTCCCTGCGGGCGCGGGCCCTCAATCTGCTGGCCCGGCGGGAACACAGCCGGACCGAGCTGGCCCGCAAGCTGGCTCCCCATGGCGACCCGGAAGCGGTCGCCATTTTGCTGGAGGACCTGGAACGGGAAAACCTCCTGTCCAACCAGCGCTTCGCCGAATCCTTGGCCCATGCCCGGGCGGGCCGCCACGGCAGCCTGCGCCTGAAGGCCGACTTGCGCGGCAAAGGGGTCCCGGAAGCCGTCATCGGGCAGGTGGTGGACGATGCGCGGGCCCAGGATCTGGCCGCCGCCAGCGCGGTATGGCAAAAGAAGTTCGGCCAGTTGCCCCGGGATGCGGCGGAACGGGCCAGACAAATGCGTTTCCTGGCCGGCCGGGGGTTCCCGGCCGATATCGTGCATCGGGTGGTGGGGGCCTCCGAAGAGGATTAAAGCCGGGCCAGCACCAGAGTGCCGATCTCCGTGTCCGTGAGCTCGATGGGGTTTGTCTTCATGCTGGAACCCCGGCTGTGGGCCACGATGCGGGGAATGTCCGCCTCTGTCACGCCAAATGCCCCCAGGCGTGGAAGTTGGAGGCGATGGGTCCAGTCAGTGAGTATCTCAACCAGTGTCTGATGGGCGGCATCCTCCGCCATGGACTGCCCCGCCAGAATGCAGCCCAGATGTGCATATTTGGCGAGGGCCGCACTTGCCGGCGCCCGGTCTTTCAACGCGGCGATGTTGATGCGGCAGGCCTCGGCCACCAGGGTGCCGCATACCACGCCGTGTGGAATGGGAAAAAAAGCCCCCAGGGGAGATGCCAGTCCGTGCACCGAACCCAGACCCACGTTGGCCAGGGTGATGCCGGACAACAGGGCAGCGTAGGCCATGTCGGCCCGGTGCGTTGCCAGATCACCTTGGTTTTCGTACCAGGCAAGCAGGGCGCTACGGACCCGCTCCAGGCCGGAAATCGCCAGGGCATCCATCATGGGGTTGGCCCGGGTGGAAACGTAGGATTCCAGCAACTGGGTCAGCGCATCCATACCATTGGCAGCCACAACCGCCGGGGGGCAGTTGGCCAGCAGGTCGGGGTCCACGATGGCCCATTCGGCAACCAGTTGATCGTCCCGGAAGGACTTCTTGAAACCCTGTTCACCTTGCACGGATAGCACCGCGTTCTTGGTGGCTTCTGAGCCGGTTCCGGCAGTGGTGGGTACTGCGATGAAAGGCGTGGTCGGCCCTCTATAGGGCAATTCGGGTCCGACCCCCTCCAGATGATCCAGCACGGAATTGCCTGGCTTGAGCAAGCCAGCAATCGCTTTGGCTGCATCCAGGGCACTGCCCCCGCCAACACCTACCACGCAATCGATCTGCTGCTGCCGGAACCGGACCACGATTTGATCCACCAGCGCGGGAGAGGGTTCCCCCTCAACGTGCACCAGTTCCCAGGCAACGCCTTGAGCCGTCAGGGCAGAGATCATGGGCGCCCAGTGGGGGCCGCTGGAAAAGGATCTGGCGCCGGTCACGATCAATGCGTGCTTACCGTAGTCCGCGATTCTGGCAGGCAGGCGCGATAGGGCCCCCGGGCCAAAGTCAATGCGGGGCAGGCGTGCTATGGTGAAATTCATGGCGGTTTGATGCCGGTGATTGAATGGTTGAGCAGATGCTAAGAGCAGCGTCTCGAAAAAGAAATCACAAAAGGTGTTGACGGTCTATGGGGCCGACTGTATAGTCTCGCTTCTCCAGTCGCGGGGTGGAGCAGTTGGCAGCTCGTCGGGCTCATAACCCGAAGGTCACAGGTTCAAGTCCTGTCCCCGCAACCAGTTCTTTAACAGTTTACTTACAGCCTTAAGTTGTGAGCATTGGGTTGGGAAGTTGTGGACATTTAGGTGTCCATGGCTGAGCGAAAGTAAAACCTGATGCTTACACAAGTCAGTTAATTTCTGAT
>JBFLXA010000021.1:0-53431 GCA_040757575.1 Pseudomonadota bacterium | reverse complement strand
TCTCCCCCATCAACTTCGAAAGGAGCAAGTCAGACCCCGTGCTTCCCTCAGCTGAAGTCCCCGTGCATGATCCCGAAACCGCCTGATCGGCGATCCAAAATCTGTCCGTGAAAACGGGGCAACTCCAACTCCAACTCCAGTGAGATCCGAGGCTGTGGCAGCGAATTCAGGCGGATCTCCGTTCGATGTGCCTTGGGCGGAGAAACCCGGATGGGAAATGCAATGCAGTCACTGGGCAACCATACGAGGAAAATGGAACACTAGTGAACACGGAATTCACTGGCGGGAGTTCCCGAACAACGGACCCGCGCTCGACAAGCATTTATATCTCCGATTCTTCGGTGAAACGAACGTGTCGCCGCCGTATCAAGTTTATTGGCAAGTCGTGAATACGGGGACGGAAGCAGTTTCCAAGGGTTGTTACCGAGGGCAGATCGTCCCATCCGGATCGGTTGGCCCGTCTGGCCTTCGCAGCACAACGATGGTCGAGAAACCATCGAGAAATGAGCGAACGCTTTACCGGGGAATGCACTGGGTGGAGTTTTTTGTCGTTCGAGGCAATGTCTGCTTGGCCCGCAGTGGTCCTTTCGTTGTGAACATCATTTAGAACGCTGCCATGCCCACCCCCTCCGAACACAAAACCGTCCAAGCCCGCATCCTCGGCTATGCCGAGGCCATCGGCTGGACCGTTGTGTCACGCGAGGAAGCCGAGCAGCGGCGCGGCTTTGATCCGGAGGTGCCGCCCGCCGACCGCGCCAGGAACCGTTCGCTCTTCTTCGACGACCTGCTCGACGCCAAGCTGCGGGAATTCAATCCGCGCTACGCCGAGGCCGGGGGCGCCTTGCTTGGGGCTTTCCGCCATCTGCACGCCGACATCTACGGCAACCGGGAATTCGTCGAGCATCTGCGCAACCGGGGCAAGTTCTTCGACCACGAGGAGAAGCGCGAGCGCGACCTGATGCTGGTCGATTACGACGATCCGGCGCGCAATGTTTATGAAGTCACCGAGGAGTGGGCCTTTCACAACGGCCACTACGGCACGCGGGAGGATGTGGTCTTTCTGATCAACGGCATCCCCGTGCTGGTGATCGAGTGCAAGAACGCCAACAAGGACGAGGCGATTGCCCTGGGGGTGGACCAGATCCGCCGTTACCACCGCGAGACGCCCGAGCTGTTCGTGTCCCAGCAGTTGTTCACCGCCACTGACGCCATCGGCTTTTCCTACGGGGTGAGCTGGAACACGGTGCGGCGGAACATCTTCAACTGGAAGGACGGGGAAGTCGGCAAGCTGGAGGCCAAGGTGAAAAGCTTCTGCGCCATTCCGCAGGTGCTCGCCTTCCTGAAGGACTACATCGTCTTTGCCGAGAAAGACGAGGAGCTCAACAAATACATCCTGCGCCAGCACCAGACCGGCGCGGTGGAGGCGGCCGTCGGCCGCGCCCTCGATCCGAAACGCACGCGCGGCCTGGTCTGGCACACCCAGGGCAGCGGCAAGACCTTCACCATGATCAAGGCGGCGGAGCGGCTGTTCCGCGCGCCCGGGGCGGACAAGCCCACCGTGCTGCTGATGATCGACCGCAACGAGCTGGAAGACCAGATGCTCAAGAACCTCGCCGCGCTGGGGCTGGGCAATCTGGAGCACGCCAGCAGCATCGCCCGGCTCAACCAACTGCTGCGCGACGACTACCGGGGCATCATCGTGACGATGATCCACAAGTTCCGCGACATGCCGGCGAACCTGAACACGCGCGCGAACATCTACGTCCTGATCGACGAAGCCCACCGCACCACCGGCGGCGACCTCGGCAACTTCCTGATGGCCGGCCTGCCGAACGCGAGCTTCATCGGCTTTACCGGCACACCGGTGGACAAAACGGTGTATGGCAAGGGCACCTTCAAGACCTTCGGCTGCGAGGACGACCAGGGCTACCTGCACAAGTATTCCATCGCCGACAGCATCGAGGACGGCACCACGCTGCCGCTCTACTACCAACTCGCGCCCAACGAAATGCTGGTGCCGCACGAGACGCTGGACAAGGAGTTCCTGTCGCTGGCCGAAGCCGAGGGCGTGGCCGACATCGAGGAGCTGAACAAGATTCTCGAACGGGCGGTGAACCTGAAGAACTTCCTCAAGGGCAAGGAGCGCATCCAGCAGGTGGCGCAATTCGTCGCCGAGCACTACCGCGAGAACGTCGAGCCGCTGGGCTACAAGGCCTTCCTCGTCGGGGTCGACCGCGAAGCCTGTGCGCATTACAAACACGCGCTCGACCAGTTTCTGCCGCCCGAGTATTCCGAAGTGGTCTACACCGGCAGCAACAACGATTCGAAACTGCTGAAGGAGTTCCACCTCGACCTGAAGCGGGAGCGGCAGATTCGCAAGAGCTTCGGCAAGCTCGACCAGATGCCGAAGATTCTCATCGTCACCGAGAAGCTGCTCACCGGCTTCGATGCGCCGGTGCTCTATGCCATGTATCTCGACAAGCCGATGCGCGACCACACCCTGCTGCAGGCCATCGCCCGGGTGAATCGCCCCTACGAGAACGAGGCGCAGGAGATGGTGAAGCCCCACGGCTTCGTGCTGGATTTCGTGGGCATCTTCGACAAGCTGGAAAAGGCGCTGGCCTTCGACAGCGACGAGATCAACGCCATCGTCAAGGACCTGAAGCTGCTCAAGGTGCTGTTCAAGAACAAGATGGAGTCCAGGGCCCCGGACTACCTCGGGCTGATCGAGCGCAACTTCAACGACAAGGACGTGGATACCCTCATCGAGCATTTCCGCGACCCCGAGCGGCGCAAGGCGTTCTTCAAGGAGTACAAGGAGATCGAGATGCTCTACGAGATCATCTCGCCCGATGCCTTCCTGCGCCCGTTCATTGACGACTATGGCACCTTGTCGGCCATCTATCAGGTCGTCCGCAAGGCCTACACCCGAACCGTGATGGTCGACCGCGAGTTTCAAGCCAAGACCAACCATCTGGTGCAGCAGCAGGTCGGCAGTTATGGCGTGGGCGGTTTGGGCGAGATGGTCGCGATCGACGGCAATACCATCGAGCTGATCAAGAACAAGCAGGGCGGGGATGGCACCAAGGTCATCAACCTGATCAAGAGTATTGAAAAGCTGGCGCAGGAAAATAGCGACGATCCTTGCCTCATCGCCATGGCGGAACGCGCGCGGGCGGTGCAGGAGAGCTTCGAGCAGCGCCAGACCAGCACGGCCGAGGCCCTGGCCGAATTGCTGCGTGAAGTGGAAAGCAATGAAGCGCGGAAGAAGGAACAGGCCGAAAAGTCTTTCGATGGCCTGACCTATTTTGTCTATCGCAGCCTGCTGGACGCGAAGATCGAGAACGCCGAGACGGTCAGCCGCAAGATACGCCACGCCTTCACCGAGTTTCCGAACTGGAAACGCAGCGAGAACGCTCTGCGTGAGCTCCGCAAGAAAGTGACCTTCGCGCTCTTCGCGGAAACGGAGGACCTGGACCGGGTGACGGCGCTGGTGGAAGAGCTGTTTACGCTGCTGGAAAAGGCGGACCGGATTTGAAACCGCAGATTGCGCAGATGGACGCAAATTCAAAGAAGACGGAGTTCAAACAGCGCGTCCGCCACTGGGCCGACAAACTGGACGTCAAGATCGTCTGGCTGGGGGTGCGGCCGATGCGCAACAAATGGGCCTCGTGTTCCACCGCCGGCCATTTGAATTTCAGCGACGAACTGCCCGCCCTGAAGCCCGAGCTGTGGGACTATGTGATCGTCCATGAGCTGCTCCACTTCTCTGTTCCCAACCACGGAAAACTCTGGAAAAGCCTGATGCGCTCGCACCTGGGCGACTACGAAGCCTCTGAAAGCGAGTTGCAGCGGATTGCGGGCACGCCGAAGCGTTCGCGCTGACGCAAACATCAGCCTTTCCGCATATTCTGGCCTGCTGTTTGGTGACCGCCCGGGCTGTGGCTATCATCCGGGCCATGCCCCATTACCTGCCGCTTTCCCGTGTTGCCCGTCTGGTGGACCAGTCCCGCAGCGTGATTCAACGCATGGTCCACGACGGGGAGATTGCCACTTTTGATGGCATGGTGGACATGCAGGAATTGCTGCGGGTCTTTCCGGAGGTGCGCTGGGAAGAGGAGGGCGATTACAAACGGGTGGAGGAGATCAAGGAACATGCCTTCGCCAAGCGCATCCGCGACCGGGTGCTGCCGGACAAGGAAGTCCTGGCGGAACGCCTGTTCGAGATGGGCAAGGAATTCGCGGCGGCCAAATCCCTCCTGCTGCATTACGACACGGTGTTCCGTTTTCTGCCGGACAAGCTGGCCGATGTGGCGGAAACCGGCGGCGAGGCCACCCAACAGGCCATCGCTTCCCTCAAACAGTGGCTCCTGCGCGAGATGGATGCGGCTCCGGCCGAAGCCGAGCGCGCCGAGGCGCTCCTAGCCCAAGAAAGCGTGATGCGCATCATGTCTGCCACTGTGACAGTCCAGCCCTCGGGCCACGAGTTCTTCGTGGAAGGCAACGACACCGTACTGGAGGCGGCCCTGCGGGCCGGTATTCCCCTGGATTACGGGTGTAGCAACGGCAATTGCGGCGACTGCAAGGTAAGGTTGCTCTCGGGCCAGGTGAAGAAGGTCCACCCCCACGACTACGCCCTGAAGGAATCGGAAAAAGCCAACGGCGATTTCCTCATGTGTTCCTACACGCCGGTGACGGATGTCGTCATCGAGGCCCGGGTGGCGGGGGCAGACGACATTCCAGAGCAGAACATTCCCGCCAAGGTGAAGGCGGTGGAGATCATCAACGACCGCCTGGCCGCCCTGCACCTCCTGGCGCCCCGCAGCCAGCGTTTGCGTTTCCTGGCCGGCCAGTACGTCACCCTGAGCAGCGACGGTGCGGAAGGGGATTACTACGTGGCTTCCTGCCCCTGCGAGGATCGCCACATCGAACTGCATGTACGTCGGGACAGCCGCCCCTTTGCCCGCAAGGTATTCGAAAGCCTGGGCAAGGAAGACGCGGTGCGCATCCAGGGGCCCAGCGGCCACTTCGTCATGAAGCTGGACTCCCGCCGCAGCATCCTCTTCGTAGCCTGGGGAGATGGCTTCGCCCCCATCAAGAGCCTGATCCAGCACGCCATGAGCCTGGAAGTGGCGGAAAGCATGACCCTGTACTGGGTGGAGGACGGCCTGGGCCATTACCAGGACAACCTCTGCCGGGCCTGGGCCGACGCCTACGACAACTTTGCCTACCACCCCTTGTCCGGGGCGGCGAACCCGGAAGAGGTGGCCGAGGCCATCCTGGCCCTGCATGCCGATCTGTCCCACACGGACATCTACGCCGCCGGCCCCAATACCCTGATCCAGCCTCTTCGGGCCATTGCCCTTTCCAAGGGCCTGTCGCCCCTGGGCTGGCATGGAGAAATCGTGGAGTGATCGGTTTACACTGGCGTCCATACATACACGCCCGCTACCGCACCCCATGACTGCCCGTCGCCCGTTTTTTCTCAACCTGCTGCTGATCCGGCAGCCGGTCGGGGCTGTGGCTTCCATTCTGCATCGTGCCAGCGGAGCCCTGCTGGCCCTGCTGATTCCGCTGTTCCTTTACGGTCTGATGTGCTCCCTGGAATCCGAAAGTGCCTTCCTTGCCCTTCGGGCCTGGGCGGCCAGTGGTCTGGGTCAGGTCATCCTGCTGGGGGTCATCTGGGCCACGGCCCATCATTTGTTCGCCGGTCTGCGGCACCTGGGCTTCGACCTGGGCCTGGGGGAAAGTCGCAACCGCTCCCGGCTCACCGCCTGGCTCAGCCTGGTGCTGGGCGGGGCGGTCACCGCCCTGGCGGCCCTGGGGATGTGGTGGTGATGGAGCTGCGGCCATGAGACGTGCCGGCGGCGCCCACCGGGGCCTGGACATGTGGCTTGTGCAGCGGGCCAGCGCCGTTTACCTGGCCCTGTTCATCCCCCTGGCGGTCTTCTGGCTGTTGGCCTGCCAGCCCGGGGACCATGCTGCCTGGCAGACCCTGTTCCAGCCGGTTGCCGTCAAGGTGGGGGTGCTGCTGTTCGTTCTGGCCCTGGTGATCCACGCCTGGATCGGCCTGCGGGAGATCTTCATCGACTATGTGCAGGTGCTGCTGCTCCGCCTGGGCCTGTATTTCCTGTTTGCCACCCTCTACGCCGCCTGCCTGGTCTGGGCTGTGGACATTCTCTGGAGCGTACCTTGACACTGCCCAAGCGCAGCTTTGATGCGGTCATCGTCGGCGGGGGAGGGGCCGGCCTGCGCACGGCCCTGGAACTGGCCCAGGCGGACCTGAAGGTGGCGGTGCTGTCCAAGGTCTTCCCCACCCGCTCCCATACCGTGTCCGCCCAGGGGGGCATCACCGCCGCCCTGGCCAATGTGTCGGATGACAACTGGCATTGGCACATGTACGACACGGTGAAGGGCTCCGACTACCTGGGGGACCAGGACGCCATCGAGTTCATGTGCCGCAACGCCCCGGCCGCCGTGTACGAACTGGAACACATGGGTCTGCCGTTCTCTCGCCTGGACAACGGCAAGATCTACCAGCGCCCCTTCGGTGGCCAGTCGCAAAACTACGGCGGCGACCAGGCCATCCGCACCTGCGCCGCCGCAGACCGCACCGGCCACGCCCTGCTGCATACCCTGTACCAGCGCAACATCGCTGCCCGCACCCAGTTCTTCGACGAATTCTTTGCCCTGGACCTGGTGCGGGACGAGGAGGGTTACATCCTCGGGGTGGTGGCCCTGGAAATCGAAAGCGGCCAGGCCTGCCTGTTCGAGGCCCGTACCACCCTGCTGGCCACGGGAGGAGCCTGCCGCATCTTCCGCCATTCCACCAATGCCCATATCAACACCGGCGATGGGCTGGGCATGGTGTTGCGGGCCGGCTTGCCCCTTGAGGACATGGAGTTCTGGCAGTTCCACCCCACGGGCATTCCGGAAGTGGGCAGCCTGATTACCGAAGGGGTGCGCGGCGAAGGCGGGTACCTGCTCAACAAGGACGGCGAGGCCTTCATGGCCCGCTATGCCCCCAACGCCAAGGATCTGGCCTCCCGGGACGTGGTCTCCCGAGCCATCGCCCAGGAAATCCTGGCAGGCCGGGGCTGCGGCGAACATGGCGACTACGTCTACCTGAAGATCGACCACATCGGCGCCGACAAGATCAAGGAACGTCTGCCGGGCATCCGGGAGCTGTCCATGCAGTTTGCCGGGGTGGACCCCTGCGAGGCCCCCATGCCGGTAACTCCCACGGCCCACTACATGATGGGGGGCATCCCCAGCAACCTGCACGGCCAGGTAGTGGCCCCGGTGCGCTACGGCCCCGAGGAGCCGGTGCCCGGGCTGTATGCAGCGGGGGAGTGCGCTTGTGTCTCCGTGCACGGCGCCAACCGCCTGGGGGGCAATTCCCTGCTGGACCTGGTGGTGTTTGGCCGGGCGGCGGGCCACCACATGATCGAATACCTGACGGAAAATCCCTTTCCCAGGCCCGTGCCCCCGGCCGCCGTGGACCGGGTACTGGCCCGGCTGGCCCGCTGGGAGCGGCCCGGGGAGGAGCGGGTGGCCGAATTGCGTACCGAAATGCAGAAGATCATGCAGGCCCATTGCGGCGTCTATCGCAATGCAGCCCTGCTCCAGGAAGGCATCAGCAAGCTCGATCAGGTTCAGGCCCGTCTGGAACGGGCGGGGCTCACGGACCGCAGCCGGCTCTACAACACCGCCCGCCTGGAGGCCCTGGAACTGGAAAACCTGCTGCCCATTGCCCGGGCCACCCTGGTTTCAGCCCTGGCCCGCACGGAAAGTCGGGGCGCCCATAGCCGGGAAGACCACCCGGAACGGGACGACGAGCGCTGGCTGCGCCACAGTCTTTATTCTCTGGAAGGGGACCAGCTGGACTACAAGCCCGTGCGCCTGAAGCCCATGACAGTGGATACCTTCCAGCCCAAGGCCCGCACCTACTGAGGCCGACCCATGCGATTTCGTATCTACCGCTACGACCCCGAATCCGGCGCCAAGCCCCACATGCAGGCCTACGAGCTGGATTACGACCCCAAGGGAAAGAAGGTGCTGGACGCCCTGCTGGCCCTGAAGGAACAGGACGAGACCCTGGCCTTCCGCCGCTCCTGCCGGGAGGGGGTGTGCGGTTCCGACGGGGTGAACGTCAACGGCCGCAACGTGCTGGCCTGTGTCACCCCCCTGGAGGGGCTCCGGGAGCCCATCGACATCCGCCCCTTGCCCCGCCTGGCGGTGATCCGGGACCTGGTGGTGGACATGGAGCAGTTCTACCAGCACTACCGGGCGGTGAAACCCTATCTCATCAACCTGGACCCGGAACCGGAAAACGAACGTCTGCAAAGCCCCCAGGAGCGGGCGGTGCTGGACGGCTTGTGGGAATGCATCCTGTGCGGCTGCTGCACCACGTCCTGCCCGTCCTTCTGGTGGAACCCGGAGCGCTTCCTGGGCCCGGCTGCCCTCATGCAGGCCTACCGCTTCATTGCCGACAGCCGGGACCAGGCCACGGACGAACGCCTGGATTACCTGGAAGACCCTTACCGCCTGTTCCGCTGCCATGGCATCATGAACTGCGTGGAAGTCTGCCCCAAGGGCCTCAACCCCACGGCGGCCATCGGCAGCGTCAAGGCCCTGCTGGTGAAGCGCGCCCTTTGAGCCCAGAGCGGGTAACTGAGCATGATAGCGAGCCGGACCTGAACCGGCTTCGCTGGCTGGCCCGGCGGGGCATGCTGGAACTGGATGCCTGGCTGGGACGCTTCCTGGAACGGCAATACGCGGAATTGCCCATCGCCCAGAAGCGCCGCTTCGTATATCTTCTCGAACAAGACGACATGACGCTCTACGACTGGTTGACCGGGAGCGTCCAGCCTCCGCCGGATATGCGGGAGCTGGTGGACAGAATCAAGTACTAAGGCCGCAAACCATGACACAACGCAAAGCCACCCTCACCATCGATGGCAAGACCATCGAACTGCCCATTCTCAGCGGCACCCTCGGGCCGGATGTGATCGACACCCGGGCCCTGGCAAGCCAGGGCTACTTCACCTATGACCCGGGCTTCATGTCCACGGCCAGCTGTTCTTCCGACATCACCTTCATCGATGGCGATGCAGGCCTGCTGTACTACCGGGGCTATCCCATTGAGCAACTGGCGGAACACTCCGATTTCCTGGAGGTGGCTTACCTGCTGTTGAACGGCGAATTGCCCAACCCGGCTGAGAAGACCCATTTTGTGGAGACCATCCGGCACCACACCCTGCTACATGACCTGATGTCCAACTTCTACCGGGGTTTCCGCCGGGATGCCCATCCCATGGCGGTCATGGTAGGCACCGTCGGCGCCATGTCAGCCTTCTATCGGGATTCTGCCGATCCCTTCGATCCCCGCCAGCGGGAAATCGCTGCCTACCGGCTGCTGGCCAAGGTGCCCACAATTGCCGCCTGGAGTTACAAGTACAACATCGGCGAGCCCTTCATGTACCCCCAGAACCGGCACAACTATGCCGAGAACTTCCTGCACATGATGTTCGCCACCCCCTGCGAGGAATATCAGCCCAACCCGGTGCTTGCCCGGGCACTGGACCGCATATTCATCCTCCATGCGGACCACGAACAAAACGCTTCGTCCTCCACAGTACGGGTTGCTGGCTCCTCCGGCGCCAACGCCTTCGCCTGCGTGGCAGCGGGCATCGCCTCCCTCTGGGGCCCCCTCCACGGCGGCGCCAACGAAGCCACTCTGGACATGCTTGAGCAGATCGGAGACGAATCCCGCATTGGCGAATTCATCAAGCGAGCCAAAGACAAGACCGACTCCTTCCGCCTCATGGGCTTTGGCCACCGGGTCTACAAGAACATGGACCCCCGGGCCGCGCTTATGCGCCAGACCTGCCACGAAGTGCTGGACGAGCTGGGTCTCCATGACGACCCATTGTTCAAACTGGCCCTTAAGCTGGAAAAAATCGCCCTGGAAGACGACTACTTCATCCAGAAGAAGCTCTATCCCAACGTGGACTTCTATTCCGGCATTGTCATGCGGGCCATGGGCATTCCCAATTCCATGTTCACCGCCATCTTCGCCCTGGCCCGTACCGCCGGCTGGGTGGCCCAGTGGAAGGAAATGATTGCGAGCACCGACCACAAGATCGCCCGGCCCCGGCAACTGTACTCGGGGGCCGCCCGGCGGGACTACGTGCCCCTGGACCAGCGCTGATCCGATAGACCATGGGTTCGGAACCCCGAAGCCGGTCAGCCCTTTACGCGGATAGCCTGGAGTATCTGGCGCAGCTGGAATCTGCCCAGCCGGACCTGTTTGCCACCGCCCCCACGCCCCGCTTTACGCACAAGGAAGCCCTGGAAGTTTCCGACCTGCCACTGTTGAAATGCGAAGCGGCCCAGGTGGGGGTGCTGCAACTGATCAACGCCTACCGCTTCCATGGCTTCCGGGTGGCGGAACTGGATCCGCTGCAATTGCACGCTCCCCCCAGGATCCCGGAACTGGACCCCGCCAACCACGGGCTGACCACGGCAGACCTGGACCGGGAATACGAAACTGGCTCTCTGGCGGGCCCCGACCGGGACACCCTGCGCAACATCCTTGATCGCCTGAAGCGGTCCTATTGCGGCACCTTTTCCGTGGAATATATGCACATCGTGGATACCCGGAAGAAGCGCTGGCTTCAGGCCCGGATAGAGAACGAGCCCCCCGTTCTCGACGCCAGCGAACAACGCTGGCTGCTGGCCCAGATCACCGCCGCCGAAACCCTGGAGCGGACACTGCATACCCGCTACGTGGGCCAGAAACGCTTTTCCCTGGAGGGGGGCGAATCCCTCATTCCCCTGCTGAATGACCTTATCCAGCAGGCCGCCCGGGCAGGCGTGCAAGAGATCGGCCTGGGCATGGCCCATCGGGGCCGCCTGAACGTGCTGCATAACATTCTGGGCCGCTCGGTCATCGATCTGTTCGAACATGCCCAGAACCAGCCCATCGAAGCCCACCGCAGCGGGGACGTGAAATACCACCAGGGCTTTTCTGCCGAACTGCACACGCCCGGTGGACCCATCAGGGTGGTACTGGCCTTCAATCCCTCCCACCTGGAGATCGTCAATCCCGTGGTGGAAGGCTGGGTACGGGCCCAGCAGCAGCGGCGGGAGGACCACGACGGCACCCAGGTGCTACCGGTGCTCATCCATGGCGACGCGGCCATCGCCGGCCAGGGGGTGGTGATGGAAACCCTTAACATGGCGGCAACCCGAGGATTCCATACTGGCGGCACCATCCATGTCGTCATCAACAACCAGATCGGTTTCACCACCTCAGACCCCCGGGACACTCGTTCCAGCCTGTATTGCACCGATGTGATGAAGATGGTGGACGCCCCGGTCCTGCACGTAAACGGTGACGACCCGGAAGCCGTGCTGCGGGCCGCCCGGCTGGCTGTGGAATACCGCACTGCCTGGCGCCGGGACATCGCCATCAACCTGCTGTGCTACCGCCGGCTGGGCCACAACGAGCAGGACGAGCCCATGGTGACCCAGCCCCTGATGTACCGGCGCATCCACGCCCTGCCCAGCACCCGGGCCCTTTATGCGGAGCGCCTGACCCGGACCGGAGTGATCAATGGCGACGAGGCGGAAACCCTGATCCAGGCCTATCGGGCCGGCCTGGAGGCCCCCACAGGTTACCAGGCGGACATGCGCAGCCCGTTTGCTTCCGACTGGAGCCCCTACAAGAACAAGTCCTGGCGTGCACCTGGCAAGACGGCCATTCCCAAAAAGCGCCTAAAGGCCCTGGCACGACGCCTGGTGGAGATTCCGCCCGACTTTTCCCTGCACCCGCGGGTACAGAAGATCATCGAAGACCGCTGGGCCATGGCCGAGGGCAAACTGCCCCTGGATTGGGGCATGGCTGAAACCCTGGCCTATGCCAGCCTGCTCTCCGATGGCATCCCGGTCCGGTTGAGCGGCCAGGACTCTGGGCGCGGCACCTTTTTCCATCGCCATGCCGTGCTGCATGACCAACGCCGCGAACGCTGGGACGACGGTGTATACGTGCCCCTCCAGCACCTGATTCCCGGCCAGGCCAACTTCCTGGTGGTGGATTCCTTGCTTTCGGAGGAAGCAGTGCTGGGGTTCGAATACGGCTACGCCGGTTCAACACCGGATCATCTGGTGATCTGGGAAGCCCAGTTCGGCGACTTCGCCAATGGCGCCCAGGTGGTCATCGACCAGTTCATTGCTGCGGCAGAAACCAAGTGGGGCCTGCTCAATAACTTGGTGCTGATGCTGCCCCACGGCTACGAAGGCCAGGGACCGGAGCATTCCTCCGGCCGCATCGAGCGTTACCTGCAACTGGCCGCCCATGACAATTTCCAGATTGCCCAGCCCACCACACCCGCCCAGATATTCCATATCCTGCGACGCCAAGTGGTAAGGCCATACCGTAAACCATTGATTCTATTTACACCGAAGAGCCTGTTACGGCATCCAGAAACGGTTTCCCAACTGGATGAACTGGCCAAGGGGCATTTCCAGCCGGTCCTGGACGACCCCAGGAATCTGGAGGAGGGACAGGTGGAACGCCTGGTGTTCTGCACTGGTCGTCTCTATTACGACCTCATGCGCGCCAGCCGGGAACGGGATGAAGCTAACCCGGACAGGGCAGGGCGCCTGGCGATCATCCGCATCGAGCAACTCTATCCCCTGCCGGATGAGGAAATCCGTCAGGTCCTGTCCCGCTACCCGGCAGTGAAACAGATCGTCTGGGCCCAGGACGAACCCCAGAACCAGGGAGCCTGGCGTTTCATTGCCTATCAGATTCGCCTGGCATCCGGATTCTGGCTGGAATATGCCGGGCGACCAGAATCCGCCTCACCCGCCACCGGCATTGCGAAACTCCACAAACAGCAATTGGAAAACATTATTTCAACGGCATTGGGAACGAAAACCCTGTCCCGGTGATTTATTTCAGGGGGCTTACCATAATGCCGCTAAGTTTGCGTCTTTCCCGCGTGAGCTGGAATCCGGGAATCCAGATCGTTGAATTTTCTGGACCCCCGGCTGCGCCGGGACGACGAATCCAGGGGGTGTCGAGGTACCCAAACGTGTTTCGACAAGCTCACCACGAACGGAACGCTATGATTTATATGACACCGTGCGCACTAAGCTTGTCGAAGCGCGGGATTTTTCTGGGGGCCATCTCGTTTATCGCAGATAAATAAAAAGGCCCCACCTGGGGGCCTTTTTATTGACGAAAACGCCTTATACCTTGCAGGAATCCAGGCTCTTGCCTTCGGCTTCCAGCGCCATCACCCAAGCAGGGCGGCGGCCACGGCCACTCCATGTCTTGCCGCTGGCAGGGTCACGATATTTGGCAGCCACACTGCCTTTGCTCCGGCCTTTAGCAACACGACCGCCAAATCCCAAGTCGGCAGCGGTGATACCATGCTGGGCAATCAAACGTTTGACTTCAGCAATGGCACTTGCCATTTCCTGCTTGCGTGCATCTTCTGCTTGAGCCTTGAGTGCTTCGATTTGATTCAGAATTTCCTGATAGGACGCCATGCGACTCTCCATGAATAAGCAATCCTCGGCGCATCCGAGTGGATGCATATTAGTACGATTCAAATTAATAGCCAAATGTCCGGCTTGAATATTTCTCCGCCTTTTACTGAACGCGACATCCATTTCATGGAAGCGGCGCTGATAGAAGCCCAAAAAGCCTGGGATCTGGGTGAAGTGCCCGTGGGTGCGGTGGTGGTATTGGGTGATGCAATCGTCGGCCGGGGATTTAACCAGCCCATTGCCAGTCATGACCCCACCGCCCATGCTGAAATCATGGCCTTGCGGGATGCTGGCCGCCGAATTGGCAATTACCGGCTACCGGAGTGTGATCTTTATGTCACCCTGGAACCTTGTGTCATGTGTTCCGGAGCCATGATGCATGCACGGATTGGCCGGATTATCTTTGGCACCTCAGATCCCAAAACCGGGGCAGCAGGCAGTATTTTGGATATATTTTCCGAGCCCCGCCTGAATCACCATGCCCAGGTACAGGGGGGACTGCTTGCAGAAGCGTGCGCTGCCCTGATCAGGGCTTTTTTCCAGGCCAGGCGGACATTGAAGAAACAGGAAATCCAGGATTGAAGATAGATATCAATATAGATAACCAAACCCTTGTATTAAAAGGAAATGCAGGAGAGATGCTCGCTACTTATCCCATCTCCAGCGCAGCCCGGGGGGTAGGGGAATGCAGCGGTAGCCAATGTACACCCCGGGGCCGGCATATCGTGCGCGCTAAAATCGGCGCCGGCCAACCCCCAAATACGGTGTTCGTGGCAAGACGCCCCACTGGTGAAATATATAGCCCGGAACTGGGTGCCCAATACCCGGGGAGAGACTGGATATTGACGCGTATCCTGTGGTTATCAGGGAAAGAACCCGGTTTCAACCGGCTTGGCATGTGCGACACCATGCGCCGCTATATATATATACACGGCACGCCGGACGAATTGTTTCGGCAAAGTCCGGAATCCCATGGCTGCATCCGCATGCGCAATGCAGATCTGATGGATTTGTTCGAACGTGTTCCAGCTTATACGGAAGTCGAGATATACGGCTGAATACAGGACGCCTCGAAAAACGCGGTTCGACAAGCTCATCTCGAACGGAACTCCATGATTTATATGACACCGTTCGCACTAGCGTGTCGAAGTGCGGGGTTTTTCGATGAGCCCTACAGACATTCAGCGGGATGCAGACTTCAGCAATACCACCACCGCACCGCTCCCTCCATCGACCGGCCTGGCTTCCACATAAGCCAGGATTTCCTCCCGCTGCTTTAGCCAGTGGCGCACATGCTGGCGCAATACCGGCTCCCGGTTTTTCGAGCCAAGGCCCTTGCCGTGAATGATTCGGATGCAGCGCACCCGCCGCCTTTTGCAGTCATGCAGAAAGCCCACCAGTTCATGTTTGGCTTCGGTGCGGGTCAGTCCGTGTAAATCCAGTTCCGCCTGAATGATCCAGCCCCCCCGGCGTAAATCCCTGAGCAGCAAGCGGGGAATGCCAGCGCGGACATAGGAAGCATCTGCCTCCATTTCCGTTTCTTCATCCCAGCGCAGGGGGTCCTGCAGGGCTGAACGGGCGGCCTCGATCTCGTCTTCAAGAAAGCGGCGGGGCAGGGGAGGCGGAAGATCCGCAGGAAGCAAAGCCCGGCCATGGGGGGGTAGAGGCGTCACCCCTTCCATGGCCTGGGAGAATTCTTCCACCGGGTGACCGGTGGAATCCGTAGCTAGAGCGGGTGGATGTTTCCCGCTTTTTTTCATCCGGTTACGGCGATCTGTTAAGCCTTGCTCTCAAGATAGCGCTCGGCATCCAGCGCTGCCTGGCAGCCGGATGCTGCGCTGGTGATGGCCTGCTTGTAGATCATGTCCTGGACGTCACCGGCGGCGAAAACCCCCGGAATGCTGGTTTGGGTGGCATTGCCCAGGCGTCCGCCCTGGGTGACAAGATAGCCATGGTCCATCTCCAACTGGCCGGTAAACAGGTCTGTGTTGGGTTTGTGACCAATGGCGATGAATACGCCTGACAGGGTGAATTCCCGGGTTTCGTTGGTCTGGATGTTTTTGATACGAACGCCGGTGACACCAGATTTGTCTCCCAGCACCTCGTCCAGAACGCTATTGAGGGCCAATTCGATCTTGCCTTCCTTAACCCGTTCCATCAGGTGGTCCACCATGATCTTTTCGGCTTTGAAGGTTTCCCGACGGTGGATCAGGGTGACCTTGCTGCAGATATTGGAAAGGTAAATGGCTTCTTCCACAGCAGTATTGCCGCCGCCAACGACAGCCACTTCCTGATTACGGTAGAAAAAACCATCGCAGGTGGCGCAGCCGGACACGCCCTTGCCCATGAATGCCTGTTCGGATTCCAGGCCCAGATACATTGCAGAGGCGCCGGTGGCGATGATCAGGGCATCGCAGGTATAGGTGCCTGCATCTCCAATCAAGGTGAAGGGTTTCTCGGTGAGTTTGGCGGTATGAATGTGGTCGAAGATGATTTCCGTATTGAAGCGCTCGGCATGTTGCTGGAAGCGGGTCATCAGATCCGGCCCCTGAACGCCGGCCACATCAGCAGGCCAGTTGTCCACCTCGGTGGTGGTCATTAGCTGGCCACCTTGCTGCAGACCGGTGACGAGCACGGGCTGTAGGTTGGCACGGGCCGCATAGACGGCGGCGGTGTAGCCGGCAGGGCCGGAACCCAGGATCAACAGACGGGCATGCTTGGCGGACATGAAAACTCCTTGGAATGGATTGCGTCCCTGAATGGACGGATGGCATGCATTTTATCAGCCCATCGGTGAGGGGGGATGATTGGTTTGAGATATCTAAGGAAAGGCCCAAGAAGCGGAAAATTCCAAAGAATTCAGGGAAATATCGAAGAGGAAACGCGGGGAATAGGTTTGAGACAGGAAGGTCAATACGGCATGTCGGGAAAATTGGTTTGAGACATCGACAGACTATGCCGCAAGTATCAAACCAATTTTCCCTGGCGAGCAGACACTAGCAGTCTGCAAGCAACCGTTTCACAGCAAGCTAGACCTGCCGCGCATCGACACGGAAAGCCGTTTTCCAACATGGAAACACCCCATACAAGGGGGGGTTATGACTCAAGAGCCTCCATGACTCTTGTCAGGCTGAGTGCCCTACCGTGGGCCTTTGATTCGGCAAAAAGCCTTGTGATGGCCTTGGCCTTCGCTTCGTGCGTTAACTGTAAGCCCTTCGTTTCGGCCACAAAATCAACCTGTTCAATGATGCTGCATAGGGCGCTGAGGTCGATAAGCCTCGGGCTTTGACGAACGAAGGCGAGAAAAGCGCGATCAGCGGCGTCGGCGAGTTTCGTCTCACCTCTGCGCACAATTTCCAGTTGCGCTTCATATCCTTGTTTTTGCAGTTCCATGAACTCCATGTTTCTGTGGCTCAGTTCCAGCTCATCAAGCATGAGATCCACCATGTGCACCAGGGTGCGATGTTCATAGCCGGTTCGCTCCCCGGTCAGCACATAGATCACATCCACACCAGCCTTGAAAGCGGCCCCCAGATAAGCAGTGTCCGGTTCCCTGGCGTCCGACTCGTAATTGCCCTGGCTTCTGCGGTGCACGCCCAGCTTCTTCGCGAACTCCTCTTGGGTTAACCCAAGGTAAAGGCGCTCCTCCCTGATTCTGGACCCAACGGGACAAATGGGGCCTTTATCCGAGTCTGTGCGGCACGAAAGTATCCCTGATGGTTCAATGAACTTCTTCCTAAGAAGGGGGTTTTCGAGCGCAGGACGGGCAGTAAATGCCGGGCTGAAATGGACGATTTGCTTCGCAACTGCGCGGAGCCTTTCGGGGGAGATTGCTTCGGGAGTAACCGAATGGCTCTCATCAAGTGCGATCAAGCCATCAATCGCAAGATCGAGCTTCTTCTTTTCTTCTCCCGAATAGCCGAGCGCCTCCAAAACAGCAGCGGCAAGGTCTTGCTCTGTTTCTGTGCGCACAAGAAAGTCTCGCCTGACCGCATCAAGGAGGTAGGTGACATCGACTCCAAGTGTCTTTGTGGCCTCCACGTAGGCTTGATCAAACTCCCGCTTGCCTAATTCGTAATTGGTCTGCGTGTTTCGATGCACGCCGATCTTATTGGCGAACTCCGAAAGCGAGTAGCCCAACCGCTCGCGTTCCTCGCGCAGCCGCTCCCCCGGCCCTCCAACGGCGCCGAGCAACTCAGACGACTTCGGCCGAATTTTTCGAGTCATGCTTGACCTGCACTCGTGTCGTGTTTAATGTGCACACGTACTGTGTTCATTTGTGAAAGGAGAGAGGGCATGAAAGCATGTGCGACCAAGACTCTGCAAGAAGCAAAGGCTGCACTTGATAGCCAGGGAATCAGCGTCAGAGCTTGGGCAATCAAGAACGGTTTCACGCCTTCCATGGTTCACATGATCATAAGGGGTGAGAGAGGGACCCGGATTGGCAAATCGCATCGGGCAGCAGTGCTTCTTGGCATCAAAGATGGCACCCGTTGATCATATCCCCCAGGTGGACGCCACAAGAGCTGCCGAACTCGAGGGCACCACGAAACGGACGATCCAGCGGAATTGCAGAGCTGGAAAGTACGCAGGTGCGCGCCAGACAACCATGAACGGCGGGGCCGGTTGGCTGATCCCTGTCGCATCGCTGTCCGCTGCTGCTCAAGCTCGTTACGAGAAAGACGCCAGGCTAGCGCCCCCTATTCAGCCAGCCTTGCCGGCCATTGTTGAGCATGAGGAATACCTCACGCTGATGGAGGCATACGACAAGCGGCCGGCAAATCTGAAGCGGATGGCTGAAGCCAGAGCTGCTGCCGTGGATGCCTTCAACGAGCTGCGGAACGCGGGACTGCCGGTAAGGATGGCTGAGCAGCAGGTCATGGCAAGCAATGGCGCCAGCAAGGCAACGCTGAATCGGTACCGCGCCGCTGTGGAAGGCCACGACCGCCAATACTGGGAAGCGTTGTTGTGCCCCAGGTACGAGGGCGGGCGCGGCAAGACGCATATGTCGCCCGAAGCCTACGAAGCCATCCGCCGGGATTTCTTCATCGAGTCCCAGCCCCCCCTTACCGCCATCCTCGCGCGGATACGCAAGGAGGCCACGACACGCGGCTGGGTGATCCCAAGCGACAAGACCGTGATGAACCGGCTCAAGGCCGAACCTCCGCATTTCTGGACCTACCGCCAAGGTGGCAAAAAGGCTCTGGAGCGCAGCTTCCCGACTGTAGAACGGTCCTATGCAAAGCTGGATATTCATGAGTGCTGGGAGTCGGATGGGAGGCGAGCGGATGTCTGGTGCAAGTGGCCGGACGGCACGATCGGAAGACCTGTCGCCATAGCCTGGCGCGAAGTGCGAACGAGGATGCCCCTGGCCATTGGTATCTATAAGAACGAGGATGCCGAGCTTGTTATCACGGCTTTCTGTAGGGCTCTTGACCTCACCGGAACCCGGCCAAAGTTCGCCAAGATCGACAACGGCCGGAGCTACGCTAACAAGCAACTCACCGGCCAGCAGCAGAACCGCTACCGCTTCAAGGTGCAGCCGGATGAGCGAGTTGGGTTGATGACCCGGATTGGCACCCGGGTCAATTGGTCCAAGCCGGGGCGGGGGCGCGACAAGCCTATCGAGAGCTGGTGGGGCACCATCGCAAACCACTGCGACAAGTTGCCCCAGTTTGCTGGCGCCTACTGTGGTCGCAACCCTGTAGAGAAGCCTGATAACTTCGATCCGCGCAATTCCGTCCCTGTGGAAGATTACGCTGACGCCCTGAAGGCCGCGACCTGGGCCTTTGCGACACGGAAGGGACACCGGGGCGAGGGCATGATGGGCATGTCGCCCCTGGATCTGTACAACCAGCTCTCTGCCGATCATCAGCCTCAACCCGTTGACCCTGCTGTCCTGCGCCTCGGACTCATGGGGGTGGCCACCGTCAAGCCCGACTTGCAAGACGCCAAGCTGACCATCAGCGTCGATGGCTACGGCAAATTGCGGTATTGGTCCGAGGCGCTGGCCGACCTGCCTAAGCAGGTCCGGGCAAGGAAGCTACATGCCTACTTTGACCCCGGCGCTCCCCGCACGGTGGCCGTGTATGACGGGGAAAAGTACCTTTGCGATGCCGCTTGCATCGACAAGATCGACTTCCACGACGAAGGCGGGGAGAAGGTGAGGGCGCATCTCAAGGCCAAGGCGGATTACCTGAGACCGCGTCATGCCGACATCAAGGCGCTGAAAGGGGGGAGCAACCATCTTGCACCACCGACGCCCCCCCCGCCGCTCATGGCGTTCTTCGACGCCAGACTTGCCGCCAAGCCGCTGCCACAGCCTAGCCAGAACCAGGACCAGGATGACCCGATCAAGCCGCACCCCACGGAGCCTGGCGCGCATATCAATGCCGAGACCGGAGAGGTCTACCGGGGCAAGGTTGTGCCGCTTCGCCCACCCGTAAACCACGAACAGGAGGAAATGACGGAGGAGGAAATCGAGGCGCTGGCAAGGCGCCAGAGAGAGAGAAATCTGCCGGCCTACCTACGGGAGCAACCGTAGGCAGGCCGGAGACCTTGAAGCAGCGGGCCGACACCCGACAACCACCAGAAAGGACGAGCAATGATAGCGGAAAAGAATGGAAATCTGGCAATCGTGGAGGACACCTTCTACGGGAGCCACCTGACGCACGCGAAGGAAAAGCCGGATGTGGAACGCTGGACGCGTCTGAAGAACCGCCTTGCAGACGAACTTGCGCGTGGTCTGACAATCCGTCGCCTGGCCGTCGAAGTGGGCCGACCTGGAAAGTACTGCGAGCCGGTAACGGAGGATGGCATCACGCGCTGGGCCAGTGACGCCGAGTGGGGGCGGGAGCTGTCCAGATATGTGGACGATGGCAGCAGCTATGCCGCGAAACTGGATGCGGCCATTGAGGCGTTTTTTGCCAGGTTGGACGAAGAGCGGGCGAATGCTCCATTCACTCGCCCCGGCATGGTCGAAACCAGCGTTACAACCCGGATCATCGAGGGAATCGCCCGGGCGCGCCGGAAGTCCTGCCCAGTGGTGATAGAGGCGCCATCGGGGTGCGGAAAAACGGCTGCCATTGAGGAATACACGGCCAGGACCCGTAAGGAAGAGGGCTTTGGTTGCCCCGTCTGGCGTATCGAGTTGTCCCCCACGACACTCAAGATGAAGCCTGTACTCGCCCTGATGCTGCTGACGGCCCAGGGCCTGGACCCTGCCGAGAACTGGAACGTGACGGACCCTGAGCACGTCCTGGCCTGGAAGCTGAAGGGCGTAACCGAAGGGCGGGGGGGCATCTTCATCATCGACGAGGCCCAGGGACTGGGAGATGACAAGAATGATCAGGCACTGCACATCTTCAATGAGTTGCGCAGCTTCACCGATAAACACCTGTTCGGCCTGGCATTCATGGACAACGGCGAGATATTCCGGCGCTTCAAGGGGGGTAAGTTCACCCAGCTTGCCTCACGAATCGAAGCCAGGCGGGAGGTCATTGATAGCCCCACCGAGGACGACGTGGACCTCATCATGCGGGCTTCGGGTACAGCCGACATACGTGTAAATATAGGACTTAGCGCTCAGACTAGGTCGGTTTGATCCGCTTTCCCGGCTTTCTTCTTGGTTGTCGCTGGCCGTTTCAGGGCTGCTTCCAGTCGAGTCTCTGCGCCAACAGCTCTACGCTCCAGTGATCCTATCTGCGCCGTCTGGGCCTCGATCTTGCCGGTCAGCATGGCAACCTGCTGGATCAGTGCTTCGCGCTCGCTTTGCAACTTATCCGCTGCCTGGGACGCCCTGACCAAGTCCTCGCGAGTTCTTGCGCTTTGCTGGGTCTGAGACGCCACTTCTGCCCGGAGTTGCTGCACCTCGGCCGATAGCTCTTCATTCTTGTGTTGCGCCTTGGCCAGCAACGCCTCGGCTCGCTTGGACGTCTCTCGTGCTTCGGCGACCTGTAGCATGACATGCTTCTGTACGCCTTCGAGCCTTTCGGTCGCCTTGTCGATCTCGGCACGAAAAGTCTGCTCCTGTACCGCCATGGCCTCCTGTAACTCTGTCAGGCGTCGCTCATGGGTGGCGTTGGCATCCGCTAGCCGCTGCTTCGCCTCGGCACGCGAGGCTTCGACCTGCCGTTCCAATGCCTGGGAGCGCGCCTTCGCGGCTTCGACCGCTGCCCGCCCACGCGCCGCCTCGTCCCGCAATATCTCGACTTCCGTCTGGCGGGCGGCCAACTGGGCGCGTAGCCCGGCTGCCTCCTCCTGTGTCTGTGTCAGGTCGGTTTCGAGGGTCTGGCCCCGCTGCAACGCTGTGGCCAGTTCGCCCTCCACCTCGGCTTGCCGCTGCTCGAAGACTTTCTCCCCGTGTTCGACCGCCAAGGCCCAGGCCGCCATCATGGCGTTGGCCACAGCTGGTGGCAGGGCCGTACTTAAGGCGTCGACCTTGGCTTGCTCGTCCTTCCAGAGTTTCAGTTCGTCGTTGATGGTGGTGCGACTGCCTTGCCGGATTTCGGTGTAGATGAGGTCGACGGTCAGATCATGCGGCCGACGACCGGCTGCGACCAGGCGGGCAGCGGCTTCACGGGTGCGGATTCGGGTATCGCTGACGCGGCTCATAACGCCTCCTTTCTGCGCAGTCGGCCGGGGGTCAGAAATTCGGCCGACGATGAGAGATATATTATCGTATTACGTTATATACGTAACCATTTAGCACCTAGATTTACGATAATCCGCATAATCGCAAGTAATGTTGCTGTACCCTGCGAATAGGCCATCCGAAAAATCACGAGACCCAGATACAGTGCCTGATTTAGTGCCCACTGCCGATTCCTTGCCCGCTATCGCCCTGCCGCCCGCTCTGGACGGCAGTACAGGCTCAAACCGGGCACGGTGTGGGGTTCGCCAGATTTCTGCCGATACCGACGTGGAGGCCGTGCGCCTGTGGTTGGCCGAGTATGCGGGCTCTCCGCATACACTGCGCAGCTACCGCAAGGAAGCCGTGCGGCTGCTGATCTGGGCGACGCGCGTCATGGACAAACCACTCTCCAGCCTCGCACGGGAAGATTTCCTGGCCTATGAGATGTTTCTTGCCAACCCATCCGGCGAGTGGGTCGATCCGGCCTTGCCTCGACGCGGCAGTGGGCGTCGCCTCTTCGAGGGCCCGCTCTCGCCACGTAGCGTACGGCAGGCCCTGGGGATTCTCTCCGGGCTTTTCGGGTATCTCGTGGCAGCCGGCTACCTCGCCGGCAATCCGCTCGCCTTGCGCCGCCAGCGGGGTGAAGCCAAAGCGAGTCGTCGGGCCACGGTAGAGCGCTACCTGGATCGGGAACGGTGGCAGTCAGTGCTCGACTTCATCGAGACGCTGCCGCAAGAGACGCACCGCGAGTGCCAGCATTACGAGCGCGTGCGCTGGTTGTTCCGCCTGCTCTACGGTGCCTCGCTTCGGGTGTCCGAAGCCGCCCACGCCAAAACCGCCGAACTATCGCAACGACGCGGCAAATGGTGGCTGCACGTGGTCGGCAAGGGTGGCGGGGTCGGTGATGTGCCCATGAGCGACGAATTGATAGCCGATTGGGAGCGCTACCGCCGGTTCCATGGCCTGCCGGCCGTCCCGACCAGCCTGGACACTTCGCCCCTCATCATGTCCGTCGCTGGCCGCACCGACCGTTTCCTCACGCCGACAGCGATATACCTGGTCGTGAAAGAGGTGTTCCAGCGTGCAGCCGCAGCCCGCGAAGCTATCGATCCCGCCGGGGCGGCCACGCTGCGGCGTGCATCCACCCATTGGCTACGCCATACCTCGGCGACGCACCAGGCCGACGACGGCAACGACATCCGCTACATCCAGAAAAACCTGCGGCATGCCTCCATCGAAACGACCGCCATCTATCTACATGCCGAGGATGACCAACGACACTCGGAAACAACCAGACTGCATCGCATTGCCGAGATGGAGTAGCCGGGCCATGGCGCGGAGCCTTGGCAGCAACATTTTCGTGTCATTTTCCTGTCACATTGAGTCGTTAGCATTCCCCAAACTGAATGTGGGGATGTCTAGATGAGTCTGGTGGCGCTACAACGAAATGGTGGTGAAGCGATCTATAGTCAGATCGCAAAACTGCTCAAGGAAGAGATCGCATCCTTCTTCACGCCGGGCGATTGCCTGCCATCGGAAAACGAGCTCGCGGAACGTTTTGGCGTCAACCGTCACACAATACGGCGTGCCATCGAAGATTTGATTGCCTCGGGGTTGCTTGAGCGCCGCCATGGTAAAGGTACCTTCGTCCTCGACGGACCTGCCGACTATGTTCTCGGCAGCGGCACACGTTTCACCGAAACCTTTGAGTCGCTGGGCAAGACTGCCAGCAACCGTATTCTGCGCAAACTGACGATTCCTGCCCGTGGGGGTGTCGCCAGGCGTCTGCAATTGGCAGAGAACGAGCCGGTCGTCTGGATCGAATCGTTGCGCATGGCCGACGATCGGCCCATCTGCGTTATTTCCCATTTTCTTCCGCAGCAAGTATTCCCCGATCTCTTGGCGGAATACCACGGAGGATCACTGCACGAGCACCTCGCCGCCCGTTACGCGTTCAAATTGCGGCGGATCGAGAGCCTGGTCAGCGCGGCGCTCCCGCAAGGAGACGATGCCTCGCTGCTGGGTATGCCCCAGAACCAGCCCGTGCTGCGGGTCAAAAGCGTCAATGTATTCGAGCGGGATGGTACCCCGCTCGAATACGCCCTGACCCGGTTTCGCGCCGACCGGATCCAACTGCGCATCAATCCTTGACCGTCCTATCGATCAACCTTACGGGAGCAATCGCAATGTATTTGAAACCCACCCTTACGGCAAGCGCGCTGGCGCTGGCCCTTTCCCTGTCCGCCGCGTCGGCCCAAGCTCGCGACATCGTCATGGGCCTCATTCCGGCCGAGAACAACGAGGAGATGATCCAGAAGTTCGAGCCGATGCGTGCCCAACTGGAGAAAAAGCTGGGTAAAAAGGTGAAAGTATTCACCGCCACCGACTACGCCGGCGTGATCGAGGCCATGAAGAAGAAGCGCGTCGACATCGCCTGGTTCGGCCCGCTGTCCTATTACCTGGCCGAGCAGGAAGCCGGGGCCGAAGCCTTCGCCGTCGGCATCCGCGAGGGCGGCACTTCGCACACCTACAAGAGCATCCTCATCGCCCCCTGCGACTCCGGCATCAAGTCGATCAAGGACATGAAAGGCAAGAGCGTGGCCTTCGTCGATCCGGCCTCCACCTCGGGCGGCCTGATGCCGACCTATATGGTCAAGAAGGAAACCGGCATGATGCCGCAGGACTTCTTCGGCAAGTTCACCTACTCCGGCTCCCATGACGCCGCCGAACTGGCGGTCAAGAACAAGACCGTCGACGCCGCCGCCGACAACGACATCACCTACGAGAAAATGCTGGCCAAGGGCCTCATCTCCAAGCAGACCAACTGCATCGTCAAGGAATCCGATCCGCTGCCCGGCTCGCCGCTGGTCTATCGCGGCGACCTGTCGGCCGCGATGAAGACAAAGATTAAGGACGCCATCCTGACGGCCCACAAGGAGATCAAGGTCACCGGCTACGGCAACCTGAGCCATTACGTGGCGGTCAGCCCGAAGGATTACCAGATGATCCGCGACATGGTGAAGGACTTGGGTCTGCAGAAGAAAGACCTGCTCAAGTAATCGCTCAAGAAACGGCAGGCCGCATGGCCTGCCGTTTTTGGCAAAGGGGGAAACTCATGTCCGCAATTTCCGTTCGATCCGTAACGAAACGCTTCCCGAATGGCTTCGAAGCCCTGAAGGGTATCGATGCGGAGATCAAATCCGGCAGTTTCACCGTCGTGCTGGGCCCCAGCGGAGCCGGCAAGTCCACCCTGTTGCGGCTGATGAATGGCCTGGAAACCCCGACTTCCGGTGAAGTCCGCATCGGCGAGGAAATTGTCGATACGCACAAGCTTCGCCATATCCGCTCGAAGGTCGCCATGGTGTTCCAGCAGTTCAATCTGGTGGATCGTCTGTCCGTCGTAACCAACGTCCTCACCGGTCGGCTCGCGCAACGCTCGTGGGTCGGCAGCGTGTTCTATCTCTTTCGCAAGGAAGACATGGGTATTGTCCAGGAGGCGCTGGCTCGCGTCGGGTTGACCGACAAAGCCTGGAACCGCGCCGACAAGCTGTCCGGCGGACAGCAGCAACGCGTCGGCATCGCCCGCGCGCTGGCGCAGCAGCCCAAGGTCATCCTGGCCGACGAGCCGGTCGCCAGCCTGGATCCGGTATCGAGCGAGGAGGTCATGACCCTGCTGCGGGAAATCTGCGACCGCGACGGCATTACCGTCGTGGTCAACCTGCATCAGGTAGATCTGGCGCGGCGTTTCGCCGACCGCGTCATCGGCATGAACAGCGGGAAGATCGTTTTCGACGGCAGGCCCGAGCTTATGACGCAGTCCGTGCTGCGCACCATCTATCAACGGGAAGGCATCGAAGATGACAACAGTCTCGACATGGCGCTGGCCTACGCCTAGCGGATGGCTGCCGCTCCCACTGGTTGGCGGGGTGCTGGCGCTGCTTTGCGCGCTCTGGCTCACGGCGCCGATCGTGGAGGTGGACTTCGTTCGCCTCATCGGTTCCGTTGGCAAGATGGTTGCTTTTGCCGGCCAGATGTTCGTGGCGCCCGACTGGGAATATGTGCCGCAACTGCTGGCCAAGATGCTCGAAACCATCGAGATGACCATCCTCGGCACGGTCATCGCCATTGTGCTCAGCCTGCCGATGGGCATCTTGGCGGCCCGCAATGCCACGCCGCATATCGCGGTGTATCGAGTAACGCGCGATGGTTTGAGTCTGATGCGTGCGTTGCCGGAGCTGGTCTGGGCGCTGGTCTTCGTGTCGGCGGTCGGCCTGGGCCCCTTGCCCGGCGTGATGGCGCTGGCGTTTGTCACCGTAGGGTTCATGGGCAAATTCTTTGCCGAAGCGATCGAGGTCGTCGACCAGAAAGCCGTGGAAGGCGTCCGCGCCCATGGCGCGGGATGGCTGCAGGTCCGCCTGTTCGCCATGCTGCCTCAGGCCTTGCCCGACTTCGTGGGCACCGTGATGTACATCCTGGACCACAACCTGCGGGCGGCGGCCATTCTCGGCCTGGTCGGGGCCGGCGGCATCGGCTACGACCTGGTGATGTCCATGCGTCTGTTCCAGTACGACCGGCTGCTCTTGATTGCATTGGCCATTTATCTGGTGGTCACCTTGCTTGACCGCGCGTCCGACCGTTTGCGCAGCCGCATCATCCATGGGAGACAGGCATGAGCATCCATGATCTGAAACCGGTTCGTTCGCAGCCGCTCCCACCCAAGCCGCGCAACCCGGCTCCGATCTGGGTGACGGCGACCCTGGCCGTGCTTTGGCTGATCGTGTGGGATCTGGAGATTTCGTTCGAAACCCTGGTCTATGGCGTTGAGGACATGGGGGAATATTTCGGCCGCTACGGGCAGCCTGATTTCTCAAGCTTGTCTAGATATCTGGAACTGATGGGAATCACGCTGGCGACGGCGCTGTGGGGGACCGTATTCGCCCTGCTGGTGGCGTTCTTTTTGGCGCCGCTGGCGGCCCGCAATTTTGCGCCCAGTCCGCTGGCCTATCGCATTGCTCGGGAAATGCTCAATTTCATGCGCGCCATGCCGGACTTGCTGTTGGCGTTGATCTTCGTCGCGGCGCTCGGACTCGGACCATTGCCTGGCGCACTCGCGCTTGGCGTCCATACGGCCGGCTTTCTCGGCAAGTTCTTCGCCGAAAGCCTGGAGCGGGTGGACAAGGGCGTCTGCGAGGGCGTGGCATCTACCGGCGCCAACTTTCCACAAATGGTCATGTATGCCGGGTGGCCATCCATTCTGCGCGAGGCAATGGGGTATGTCCTCTACATCCTCGACCGCAACGTGCGCATGGCCTCGGTGCTCGGCTTGGTCGGCGCTGGCGGCATCGGGCTCGCGCTGCATGACACCTTGCGCCTGTTCGATTATGGCCAGTCGGCTGCGCTGATCCTGGTCATTCTGGCCACCATTTTGATAATCGACTACGCCTCGGCGTGGTTGCGAGGGAGATTGGGGTGATGAACCTTGAAAGAAAAGACTGGATTCGGGCGCTGACCGCCCATCCGGTATCCACGCTGAATGCACTCGCCGACGAGTTGACGCGAGATTGCGACGTGAAGCTCAAGAGCTTGCCGCAGGCGGGTCTCGGGCTGCTTCAGCTTTCCGATGGCGCGTTTCACGAACCTTACTACCTGGGCGAGTTTCCGCTGTCGTCGTGCAGCATCGAACTCTCCATGGCCGATGGCCGGACTGCCGCCGGTGGCGCCCATGTGATGGCGGACGACGCCGATCTGGCCCGAACGCTGGCCATCCTCGATGCCATTCTCGCCGCCCGACTTCCCGGCTGGGAGCGGGTTTCCGCTCAGATCGACGCCGGTGCGACGACACGCGCCGAAGAAGATCGCCGTCGTCGCGCCATGCTCGCCGCCACGCGGGTGGATTTTGCGATGCTGAACAACGCCGAAGAGGAGGATGGCGATGAAGACTGAAAACATCTGGCGAGCCGACGTCCAGCAGCGCGTCTTCCGTGAATTGGTCGAAGCGTTCTCGCGCCCCGGCGATATCAGGGAGATCGGCGACTGCGTCGATGGCGCTGCCGCCCAACGCGCCGTGCTGGCCACTTTGATGGACGGGGAAATGACCTTGGCCGATCCCCATGGGCAAATCGCCCCGGCGGACTGGCCTTTGCTTCAGGCCAAGCCCGGCACCAGCGAGCACGCACGCTATGTGGCGGTGAATGGGGGCCGCGCTCCCGATTTCGAGCCCGCACTGGGCTCTCTGGAATCCCCCGAGTTCGGTGCCACCGTGTTGATCGAGGTCGACCGCCTGGGCCAAGGAGAAACCGCCCTGGAATTGGCCGGCCCAGGCATCGACGGACAACGGCGACTGCGCCTGGCTGGCCTGCATCCCGATTGGTTGACGCGCCGCGCCGATTGGGTCGGCAGTTTCCCCCTCGGGGTGGATCTGCTGCTTTCGGACACTCGGCGCATCGTTGCGCTGCCGCGTACCACGCGGATCCATGTTTCCGGAGGGGCACTGACATGAGTTACGTCGCCATCAAGGGGGGCGGTCGCGCCATCGCCGGGGCCGCCGCCGTCACCGAATTCCTGCGCACCGAAGAAGGGCTGAGCGAGATACCTGCCGAGCCGCTCGGCATTGATGCCATTCTTCACCAGTTGCGCCACCTCGTCGATCGCGTCGTTTCCGAGGGCGGGGTCTATCACCCCAAGTTCGCCGCGCTCGCCATCAAGCAGAGTCTGGGCGACACGCTGGAGGCCGCGTTCGCGTTGCGCGCCTGGCGCTCTACGCGGCCACGCCTGTCCGCGACCCCGCCCCTCGACACCTCGAAGATGCGTCTGATCCGCCGCATCTCGTCGGCCTTCAAGGAAATCCCCGGCGGCCAGATGCTCGGGCCGACGCCTGACTATGCCTTGCGCCTGCTGCGCATGGAGTTGATGGACGAATCGCCGGATGCTTTCCGGGATTTTGCCCGCACCTGGCTTGAGACTTACCCGACGGCGCAGCTGCCCGACAGCTTCCCCAAAGTGCTCGACGCTCTGCGCTCCGAGGGGCTGCTGCCGCCCGTCGCTGGCCGCACACAGGCGGCGTTCGACATTACTCGGGAACCCCTGGTCTTTCCCGTGCCTCGCTCGGCTCAGCTTTCCACCATGGCGCGGGCGGAAACCGGCTCGCTGCTCGCCATTGCCTATTCCAACATGCGCGGCTACGGCGACGTGCACCCGACGGTCGCCGAACTGCGGGTGGGCTACCTGCCGGTCATGCTGCCGCACCCGATCACCGGCGAACCGACCGAGGTCGGCGAGGTACTGGTCACCGAGTGTGAAGTGGTGGCCATGTACGAAGCCGACAATGCCGGCGGCAAACCGATGTTCACCATTGGCTATGGCGCCTGCTTCGGCCACAACGAAGTCAAGGCGATTTCCATGGCGATTCTCGACCGGGCGTTGCAAAAAGGCATGAAGGACGGCCCGGCCAACCCTTCGGAAGACCCCGAGTTCGTGCTGCTGCACGTCGATGGCGTCGATTCCATGGGCTTCGCCTCCCATTACAAGATGCCGCACTACGTCACCTTCCAGTCCGACCTCGATCGCTTGCGCACCACGCAACAAAAGTCAGGGGAACCCGCATGAATGCCCTATCCCATGCCCAAACGGGCAACGCCTACAACTTCGGCTTTCTCGACGAATACGCCAAGAAGGAGGTGCGCCGCGCCATTCTCAAAGCCATCGCCATCCCGGGTTACCAAGTGCCCTACGCCTCGCGCGAAATGCCCATGGGGCGCGGTTTCGGCACCGGCGGCCTGCAACTGACCCTGTCACTGATCGGGCCGAATGAAGTTTTAAAGGTCATCGACCAGGGATCGGACGATTCGGTCAACGCGGTCAACCTGCGTCAGTTCATCGAGATGACTTGCCCCGGCGTTTCGACGACAACCAAAACAACCGAGTGCACCCTGATCCAGTCGCGCCACCGCATCCCGGAGCAGCCGCTGACGTCCAACCAGATCATCGTGCTGCAGGTACCGTACCCCGATCCGCTCGTCGTGGTGGAGCCCTCGGAGGACAAGCGCAAGACCATGCACGGCGAGGCCGACTACTCGCGCCTCCTGGTCAAGCTGTACGAGGATATCGTCAAGTTCGACGAGATCACGATTTCGCACCGCTACCCGACGCGCATCAACGGCCATTACGTCATTGATCCTTCGCCGATTCCACGCTGGGACGTGCCCAAGCTCGACGACTCCGCCGCCCTGGTGCTGTTTGGCGCGGGACGAGAGAAGAAGATCTACGCCGTGCCGCCCCATACGAAGGCTGAGCCGCTGGCCTTCAGCGACGTGCCGTTCCGGGTCGAGGACTTCCGCGACGACCAGGGACGCCGCCACGCCTGTACCCGCTGCGGCTGCACCGATTCCTTCCTCGACGAATTCGTGACCGATGCCGGCGGCAAGACCTGGCAATGCTCCGACAGCGACTGGTGCGAGGAACAAATGCTTCTTGCCCGAGAGACAGAGGGAGAACCGGCATGAACAAGATTCTCGAGGTTCGCAACCTCAGCAAGATTTACGGCCCGGGCTGTCCCCTGTGCCTGGAATCCACTGGTCCGGAAGCGGACACCAATCTCTGTCCGCATTGCGGCAGCGTGGTCGCCATCCATGACGTTTCCTTCGACCTGTTCGAAGGCGAGATTCTGGGCGTCATGGGCGAATCGGGCAGCGGCAAGTCGACCGTGGTCAAGAACCTCTATTTCGACCAGGCGCCCTCCGGCGGCGAGGCGATTTTCTACGACCGCGACAAACAGCATGACCTGTTCGCCCTCAACGCCGCACAACAGCGCTGGTTGCGCAATCACCGCTTCGGCATGGTCTATCAAAATCCCCATCTGGGGCTGAATTTCAACATCAGCGCCGGTGGAAACATCGCCGAACGGCTTTTGATGAGCGACCTGATGGATTACGGCGCCATCCGCGAACGCGCCAAGGCCTTGCTGGCCCGCACCGAGGTCCTGCTCTCCCGGGTCGACGATCTGCCGAGGAACTTTTCCGGCGGCATGCAGCAGCGGGTGCAAATCGCCAAGGCGCTCGCTACCCAGCCGCCGCTGCTGTTCCTCGACGAAGTGACCACCGGCCTCGACCTGTCGGTGCAGGCGCGCATTCTCGACCTGATCCTCGAAATCCAGCAGGAACTGAAGACCGCCATGGTCGTCGTGACCCACGACCTCGGCGTCATCCGCCTCCTCACCGGCCGCGCCATCGTCATGAAGTACGGCCGCGTCATCGAGTCGGGACTGACCGATCAAATCCTGGAAGACCCCCAGCACGCCTACACCCAGCGTCTGGTGGCATCCGCTCTGTGAGATTAAGCAAATGACCCCACTCATTCTTCAGGTCGAGGCTTACGGCAAGCATTTCCAGCTTCACGAGCAGAACAAGTTGATCCCGTCCTCGCACAATGTCAGCTTCTCTGTGCGTGCCGGCGAGCTTACGGCACTGATCGGTCCGACCGGAGCCGGTAAATCCTCTGTGCTGAAAGGCATCTACCGCACGTATCTGCCGAGCGCAGGCCGCATCCTCTATCGCGACACCCTGGGCCACGAACTGGACCTCGCGCTGGCCAGCGAACACCAGATCCTCGAGTTGCGACGCCGCGAAATCGGCTTCGTCACCCAGTTCCTGCACTGTCTGCCGCGTCAGGCGACGCTCGATGTGGTCGCCCAGCCGCTCCTGGCGCTCGGTGTGTCGCGCGACGAAGCGCGGCAGCGTGCAGCAGAATTGCTGTCGGCCATGAATCTGCCTGAACGCTTGTGGAGCGTCTCGCCGGCCACCTTCTCCGGCGGCGAACGTCAGCGGGTCAATCTTGCGCGTGGGTTCATCGCCAAACCCCGTCTGCTCTTGCTCGACGAGCCCACTGCCAGCCTCGATCCGGCCACCGCCGAGCGGGTGATCGGTCTCATCGAAGGGCTCAAGTCCGATGGCACAGCCATGCTCGCCATATTCCACCATCCCGAAACCACCCGCCGGCTGGCCGATCAGGTCGTCGAACTGGCGCCGCCGCCCGCCGTCGAGGAACTCCTCAAGGAGATCGCATGAGCAAACTCTATCTCACCGGCGCCCGCGTGGTGCTCCCGAACGACGTGCTCGATGACGCCACCGTGCTGATCGAGGACGGCTTCATCGCGGCCATCAACCCCGAAGCGGGCAACGGCGCGCAAACCATCGACCTGCGCGGCAAGACGCTGATCCCCGGCATGATCGACCTGCACTGCGACGCCCTGGAGAAGGAAGTCGAACCGCGTCCCAATGTGCACTTCCCGCTCGATTTCGCCTGCGCCCAGGCCGACAAGCGCAACGCCGCCGCCGGCGTCACCACGGTGTTCCACGCGCTGTCCTTCGCCAACGAGGAACTCGGCATGCGCAACAACGCCTTCGCGGCATCCGTCGCCCGCGCGGTGCATGCCTGGAACCCGCACGGGCTCATCGACAACCGCGTGCATTGCCGCTATGAGGTCACCGATCCGACCGCACCCGACATCCTGCTCGAACTGATGGCTGCCGACGAGATGCATCTGCTCTCGGTGATGGACCATTCGCCGGGCCAGGGGCAGTTCAAGGACATCGCCGCCTTCCGCGATTTTCTGGCGCGCAATTACAAGAAATCGGAAGCCGAACTTGACAGCCTGGTGGAAAACAAGCTCGCTCAGGCCGAAGGCGCCATGGCCCGCATCCGACTGCTGATCGATGCCGCGAAGGCAAAGGGAATCCGCGTCTCTTCCCACGACGACGATACCCCGGAGAAAGTCGAGACACTGCACGGTCTCGGCGTCGGCATCTCGGAATTCCCCATCAACCTGGAGTCCGCGCATGCCGCCCGCGAGCGGGGCATGAGCACCGTCTTTGGCGCGCCCAACATCCTGCGCGGCAAAAGCCAGTCGGGCGCCGTTCGGGCGCTGGATGCCGTGCTCGCGGGCGCCGCCGACTGCCTGTGCGCGGACTACCACCCGGCGACGCTGATCGTGGCGGTCTTTCGGCTGCCGGAGTTGGCGGGCATCAGCCTTGCCGATGCCGTGCGTCTGGTCAGCGCCAATCCGGCACGCGCGGCAGGCCTCGCTGATCGGGGCGAGATTTGCGTCGGCAAGCGCGCGGATCTCGTCTCGGTCGCGCACATCAACGGTCTGGCCCAGGCGGGCAGTGTGTTTTCAGCCGGGAAACTGGTATTCGAGGCGCGGTTCGACCATGGCTGAAGGAAAGCTGTTTTATGTCATCGGCCCGTCCGGTAGCGGCAAGGACAGCCTGATGCGCTACGGCCGCGAACGCCTTGCGGGCGACCCCCGCGTGGTCTTCGCGCACCGCTACATCACCCGGCCGGTGGAGCTCCACGGCGAGAATCACGTCGCCCTGACCGAGGCCGAGTTCGATGCCCGCCTCGACGCCGGCCTCTTCGCCATGCATTGGGAGAGCCATGGCTTGCGCTACGGCATCGGCCGCGAGATCAACTTCTGGCTGGCCAAGGGCTGCAATGTGGTGATGAACGGCTCTCGCGAGTACCTGCCGGCGGCAAGACGCCGCTACCCGGCGCTGGCCGCGATTCTCGTCACCGTCTCGCCCGACGTTCTTGCCGCGAGGCTGCGCAGCCGCGCCCGGGAAACCGAGGAGCAGATATCCCGGCGCATCGCGCGTGCCAAGCAATTCATGCGTCCGGAAGGCCCGCTGGAGATCGTCCAGAATGACGCCGACCTGGAGGTTGCGGGGGAGTGCCTGGTGCAATTGCTGTCTGCCGCAGCCACTTCCACACGGGCGTTCGCCTGAAATGCGCGTCACGTTTCTCGGCACCGGCGACGCGGGCGGCGTGCCGCTTTATGGCTGCGATTGCCGGGCCTGCGCGCGGGCAAGGGCGGTTGCCGACTTCCGGCGCCGCCCGTGTACCGCCCTGGTGGAAGCTGGCGATACGCGCATCCTGCTCGATGCCGGCTTGACCGACCTCACCGAACGATTCCCGCCCGGCAGCCTGACAGCCATCGTGCTGACGCATTTCCATCCCGATCACGTGCAGGGGCTGTTTCATCTTCGCTGGGGAGTCGGTCCGTCCATTCCCGTTTTCGGCCCGCCCGACTCGGTAGGCTGCGCCGACCTCTACAAGAATCACGGTCTTCTGGAATTCAGGAGGCTCGCCAAGTTTGAATCGATAACCATCGGCGATTTGACACTGACCCCATTGCCGCTGATCCATTCCAAGCCGACCTTTGGCTACGCCATCGAAGATGGCGTGAGTCATCGATTCGCCTATCTGACGGATACCGTAGGCCTGCCGCCACGAACGGAAGAATTTTTGATCAATCAGAGGATCGTCGATTTGGCGATCGACTGCACTTATCCGCCAAGCACTGAAGCGCGCAACCACAACGACCTGACGCAGGCCCTGTCGATCATCGACCGCATCAAGCCGGAACGCGCATATCTAACGCATGTCGGTCACTCGATGGATGCTTGGCTGGAAAATAACGAAGCATGCCTGCCTGCGGGGGTCTCGGTTATCCAGGATAACCGGGTAGCGCACAACTATGTCGCGTAGCTGTTAGAATGGCTCCGCTTCAGGTGTCCCGATGGCGTTCGTCAAAGGGATGAAACGGGAAGCCGGTGCGCTCCACGGAGCAATGCCGGCGCTGCCCCCGCAACGGTAAGCGAGTTATTTGGCACGGCAATCCGCCACTGTGCGCAAGCATGGGAAGGCGCTGTCCCAAGGGGAACTCCCCTGCTCGCAAGCCCGGAGACCGGCCTGAAGCAAAACGTCGGCGTTGCGGAGGGCAATGCACCGAAGATGGTGCACATCGCCCTCTTCATTGAATTCCTCCTCTGCATGCCGCTTGGCCAATTCACGCGCGCGGGTGTGCGCAGAGAGGATATTCATGTTGTCACGCCTTACACCGGCAGCCCTGCTGCTGCTCGGTACTCCCCTTGCCTTTGCTTCCGAAGAAAACAGCTACGCCCTGGAAACGATCATCGTCACCGCGACGCGCACCGCGCGTACCGCGGATGAAACACTGGTCCCGGTCACCGTCATCACCCGCCGGGATATCGAACGCAGCCAGGCCCAATCGGTTGCCGACCTGCTCAGCGGCCAGCCCGGCATCTCCGTCGCCAATAACGGCGGACAGGGCAAAGCGACCAGCGTGTTCCTGCGAGGCACTAATGCCGATCACGTTCTGGTGCTGGTCGATGGCGTGAAGATCGGTTCGGCGACCACCGGGACAGCGGCATTTCAGGACATCCCGACGGAGTTGATCGAACGCATCGAGATCGTGCGCGGGCCGCGCTCCAGCCTGTATGGTTCCGAGGCCATCGGTGGGGTGATCCAGATCTTCACGCGCAAGGGCGGCGGTTCGCCGCAGCCCGCTTTCTCCATCGGCGGTGGCAGCCATGGCACCTGGCAGGGTTCGGCCGCGCTGTCGGGCGGTGCCGGTTCAGGCGGCTGGTATAGCCTGGGGCTGTCCGCCATCGATACCGACGGCTTCAACGCCTGCAACGGAAAGCCTTCGCCAGGCGGCGCGGGGTGCTTCACAAACGAGCCCGACAAGGACGGCTACCGCAATCTGTCCGGGCGGCTGCGGGCTGGGTGGCGTTTCGGGAATGGCACGGAGGCCGAGGTGAACTGGTTGCGCGCCCGGGGCGACAACCAATACGACGGCACGACCACCAATGCGTCCGAATCCATGCAGCAAGTGCTGGGCGCGAGCCTGAGCTTCGCCCCATCCACGATCTGGCGCGCATCCCTGCGCGCGAGCCAAAGCCAGGATGATTCGGACAACTTCAAGGATGGCGTTTTCAAGAGCCGCTTCAATACCCGGCGCGATCTGTTTTCCTGGCAGAACGACATCGATCTTGCAAAAGGGCAGCAACTGGTCGCCGGTGTCGACTGGCAGGATGACCACATCACCAGTTCCACCGCCTATGCGGTCACGTCACGTAGCAATACCGGCGTATTCGCCCAGTACCTGGCGGAACTCGGCGGACACGACGTGCAACTCTCCGCGCGCCGCGATGACAACGAGCAATTCGGCGCCAGAACCACCGGTGGCGCTGCATGGGGCTACGGCCTGACTCCGGACCTGCGCCTGACCGCCTCGTATAGCACGGCCTTCAAGGCGCCCACCTTCAATCAGCTCTATTACCCAGGGTTTGGCAACGCCGACCTGCGCCCCGAGCAATCCCGCAGCCTGGATGTCGGTATCAACGGGAAGACGGGCGCCGGCCGCTGGTCGCTCAATCTCTTTGAAACCCGGGTCACGGACCTGATCGGCTTCGACGCCTCGTTCACCCCGGTCAATATCGATTCCGCGCGTATTCGTGGCATCGAGGCCGTCGCCGCGACGCGGTTCATGGACTGGGACCTGCGCGGCAACCTGACCCTGCTCGATCCCGAGAACCAGGCGGCGGGCGCGAACCACGGCAACGTGCTGCCACGCCGCGCCAGGCAGAGCCTGTCGCTTTCCGCCGACCGCGACTTCGGCCGCTGGAGCGCCGGCGCCACGCTGCGCGGCGCGGGCCGCCGTTACGACAACCTGGCCAACACCATCGAACTCGACGGCTACGCCACCCTGGACCTGCGCGCCGAATACCGGCTGGACAAGGACTGGCGCCTGCAAGCCCGGGTCGAGAACCTGTTCGACAAGGATTACGAAACCGCCTACCTCTTCAACCAACCCGGACGCGGCGCCTACCTCACGCTGCGCTATCAACCTCGCTAAGGAGAAGCCCCATGCTGCCGACACTGACCTCTCGCCAACAACTCGCCTTGGGGCTGCTGCTCGCCCTGACCATGATCCTGACCCGCCCGCACACGCTCTCCTCGGTGCACCATCTACCCGGCACGAGCTGGGCGGTGTTCTTCCTGGCCGGCATCTTCATCCGTCGGGCCTGGCCGTTCTACGCCTATTGCGGTCTGGCCGCGGCCATCGACTATGTCGCCATCACCTTCGGCGGCGTCTCCAGCTTCTGTGTCACGCCGGCCTACGCCATGCTGCTGCCGGCCTTCGGCGCGCTCTGGCTGGGCGGCCGCTGGTATGCGCAGCGGCACCGCGACAGCCTCGCCACGCTGCCCAGGCTGGCCGTCGCCGTCGTCGCCTCGGCCTTTGTCGCCGAGCTGTTCTCCAGCGGCGGCTTCTACTTCCTGGGCGGCCGCTACGCCGAACCCACCCTGGCCGAATTCCTGCCGCGCCTGACGAACTACTTCCCCGGCATGCTGGGCGCCATGGCCCTGTATGTCGCCGCTGCTGCCGTGGCCTATGCCGCCTGGGCGGCAACGCGCCGGCCGGACGCCGACGGCCCGCGCACGCTATCGCCCTGGCTCCGTAAGTGAGCGACAGCCGGGAAGCGCGCCACGCCGCGCGCATGGCGCGCAAGAAGACGGTGGTGGATGCGGCCATCGCCCGCGCCACGCAATCGCGCGGCTTGTTGCTGGTACTCACCGGCAACGGCAAGGGCAAGTCCAGCTCGGCCTTCGGTATGCTGGCGCGGGCGCTGGGGCACGGCATGAGTGTCGCCGTGTTCCAGTTCATCAAGGGCAGCGGCGGCACCGGCGAGCAGGCCTATTTCCAGCGCGATCCCCAAGTCCGCTGGGAAGAATGCGGCGAGGGTTTCACTTGGGAAACCCAGGACCGCGATCGCGATGTCGCCGCCGCCCGCGCCGGCTGGGACAAGGCACGGCAGGCACTGGCCGATCCCGCCATCGGCCTGGTGGTGCTCGACGAGATGACCTACCTGTTCAAGTATGGCTATCTCGACCTGACCGAAGTGCTCCCCGTCCTGTCAGCGCGCCCCGCCATGCAACATGTCGTCATCACCGGGCGGGGCGCGCCGCAGGCGCTGATCGACGCGGCCGACACGGTGAGCGAAATTGCCGATGTCAAACACGCCTTCCGCGCCGGCGTGGCGGCGCAGCCCGGCATCGATCTGTGACCCGCCGCTGCCCCGCGCTTCTCGTTGCCGCCCCCGCATCGGGCCAGGGCAAGACCACAGCGGTCGCCGCGCTGGCGCGCTTGCACATGCGCCTGGGCCGCAAGGTGCGCGTGTTCAAGTGCGGACCGGATTTTCTCGATCCGCAGATTCACGCGCTGGCTAGCGGGCAGCCTTGCGAGAACATCGACTTTTCCATGTGTGGCGAGACGGACGCCCAGTGGCGGCTGGCGTGCGCCGCGCGGGACGCGGACCTGATTCTGGTCGAGGGCGTGATGGGTCTGCACGACGGAGAGCCGGATGGTGCCGAACTCGCGCGCCGGCTCAATCTTCCCCTCCTGCTGGTGATCGACGCCAGCGCCATGGCCGGCAGCTTCGGCGCCGTCGCCTGGGGCTTGAAACACTTTCGCGATGGCGCGCCCATCAGCCACGTCCTCGCCAACCGCGTCGGCAGCGCGTATCACGCGCAGCTCTGCCGCGCCACATTGCCGCATGACATCGCCTGGGCCGGCCACCTGCCGCGCGATGCGGAGGCCGCGCTGCCCGAGCGCCATCTGGGCCTGCTGCCCGCCGGAGAAATCGCCGATCTCGATACCCGCATCGACCGTATGGCCGACCTGCTGGCCGGGACGCCCGCCGCCGATCTGCCGCCCGCAGTCGAATTCGCCGTCCCGCCAGTGCCGACTTTCCCGCGTCTGCTGGAAGGCAAGATCATCGCCGTCGCTCGCGACGCGGCCTTCTGCTTCCTCTATCCCGCCAACATCGAGTGTCTGGAAGCGATGGGGGCTCGGCTCGCTTTCTTCTCGCCGCTGACCGACAGTACGTTGCCCGCCTGCGATGCGGTCTGGCTGCCTGGCGGCTATCCCGAACTGCATGGCCCGGCGATCGCCGCCAACCGTGCCATGGCCGCCGCGCTGGCCGCGCATGTCGCCGAAGGCCACCCGCTCCTCGCCGAATGCGGCGGCATGATGGCCTGCTTCGAGAATCTGCATGATCGCGATGGTACGGTACACGCCATGTTCGGCCTGCTGCCCGGCAGCACGCGGATGCAGGCGAAACTCGCCGGCCTGGGCATGCTCGAAGTCGATCTGCCCGAAGGCCGCGTCAGCGGCCACACCTTCCATCATTCGACCGCCGACACCGCGCTGGAACCTGTCGCCCAGGCCACGCGCGGCGCAGGACGGAGTACCGAGGCGATCTACCGCGTCGGCCGACTCACCGCGAGCTACATGCACTTTTACTTTCCCGCCCATCCGCACGCCGCCGCGCGGCTGTTCCTGCCGTGACCGCCGCGCTTCTCGCCATCGTCGCCGTGCTGCTGGACTGGCTCCTGGGCGAGCCGCGTCGCCTTCATCCCCTGGTGGGCTTCGGCAATCTGGCACAAGGCATCGAGCGACGCCTGTACGCACCATCGCGCCTGTCCGGCGCGCGGGCGGCGGCGCTGCTGCTCGTGCCCGGCATAGCGTTGGCGGTATGGCTGTCGGCGCTGCCTGGCGGCTGGGGCGCCGCATTCGATGTCTGGGCGCTCTATTTCGCCCTCGGTCACAAGAGCCTGTTTGACCACGTCCGCCCCATCGTCGCGGCGCTGGCCACGGGCGATGACACCGCCGCCCGGGCGGCCGTCTCGCGCATCGTCAGCCGCGATTCCGCCGCGCTCGACGTGGCGCCCGCCGCCTGCGAGACGGTGCTGGAAAACGGCAACGACGGGGTGTTCGGCGCGCTCTTCTGGTTCGCGCTTGCCGGGGCGCCAGGCGCCATCCTTTATCGCCTCGCCAACACGCTGGATGCCATGTGGGGCTACAAGAACGCGCGCTATCTGCAATTCGGCTGGGCGGCGGCGCGCTTGGACGATGTGCTCAACTGGCTACCGGCACGGCTCACCGCGCTGACCTACGCCCTCTTGGGCAAAACACGCCTTGCCTTGAAATGCTGGCGCGAGCAGGCCCCGCTGTGGGACAGCCCCAATGCCGGGCCGGTGATGGCCGCCGGCGCGGGGGCTCTGGGCGTGCGTCTGGGCGGGCCGGCGCGGTATCAGGGTGAATGGCATGAGCGGCCTATCCTGGGCGCGGGGCAAAAGCCCACATCGAAGGACATCGAACGCGCGCTGGCGCTGGTGCGGCACGGCGTGGCGCTGTGGTTGACGCTATGGTTGGCGGGGCTGTCGGCATGGGGGTGGATCCATGCTTGAACACGGCGGACGCCTGCTCGCGGCGGCGCGGCAATACGGCATTCCGGTGGCCGACTGGCTGGACTTGTCCACCGGCATCAACCCGCTCGGCTGGCCGGCGCCCATGATTCCGCCCGATCTGTGGACGCGGCTGCCGGAGGAAGATGACGGTCTGGCGCAGGCGGCTTGCCGTTACTACGGCACGCCCCGCGTTCTGCCGGTGGCGGGCAGTCAGGCGGCCATTCAGGCGCTGCCCGCCTTGCGCCCGCCCGGCCGGGTCGGCATCCCGCACCCGGCCTACGCCGAACATGCCCATGCCTGGCGGCAGGCCGGGCATGAGGTCGTGGCCTGGACGCAGGAGATGGGGCCGGACGGGCTGGATGCGCTGGTGCTGATCCACCCCAACAATCCCAGCGGCACACGCTATTCCACCGCGCAACTCCTCGACTGGCACGCGCGTCTTGCCGCGCCCGGCGGCTGGCTGGTGGTGGATGAGGCCTTTCTCGACCCGACGCCGGAGGCCAGTCTCGCCCCATTCTGTGACCGCGACGGACTCATCGTCTTGCGTAGCCTGGGCAAGTTCTTCGGCCTGCCGGGGGCGCGCGTCGGTTTCGTCATGGCCGGGGTTGAGCTTCTTGGGCGTTTGCATGAAGTGCTGGGGCCGTGGACGGTTCCCGGCCCATCGCGCTGGCTGGCGCAACAGGCGCTGGCGGATGGCGTTTGGCAGGCCGCGGCACGGCTGCGCCTGTCGCAGGCCGCTGAACGGCTGGCGCGGCTGCTCGCCGTCCACGGGCTCGCCCCGGGGGGTGGCACGGCGTTGTTTCAGTGGGTGAAAACGCCCCATGCGGCGGTGATCGCGGACCGGCTCGCACGGCGCGGCATCCTCGTGCGCCGCTTTGCTGATCCGCCCAGCCTGCGCTTCGGCCTGCCGGGGCAGGAACCGGATTGGGCGCGGCTGGCGCAAGCCCTGGCGGAGGCCATGGCATGACCGCCAGAACGCTCATGATCCAGGGCACCACCTCGGATGCGGGCAAAAGCCTGATCACCGCCGCGCTGTGCCGCTGGCTGAAACGGCGCGGCGTGGCCGTGGCGCCGTTCAAGCCGCAGAACATGGCGCTCAACAGCGCCGTGACGGCCGACGGCGGCGAGATCGGTCGCGCCCAGGCGGTACAGGCAGCGGCTTGCGGGCTCTTGCCTACGAGCGACATGAACCCGGTGCTGCTCAAGCCCAATTCGGACACGGGCGCGCAGGTCATCATTCAGGGCCATGCCGTCGCCACACTGGAAGCGAGCGCCTATCACGACTACAAGCGTGTCGCCCGGCGGGCGGTGCTGGAGTCTTATGCGCGCCTGGCCGGGAAATATGCCGTCATCGTGGTCGAGGGCGCCGGCTCGCCCGCCGAGATCAACCTGCGCGAGAACGACATCGCCAACATGGGCTTTGCCGAAGCCGTCGATTGCCCGGTCATTCTGGTGGCCGACATCGACCGGGGCGGCGTGTTCGCGCACCTCGTCGGCACGCTGGCCTTGCTCTCTGCATCCGAGCGGGCGCGGGTGGCCGGCTTTGTCATCAACCGCTTTCGCGGCGACCTCAATCTGTTGCAGCCGGGGCTGGACTGGCTGGAACGGGAAACCGGCAAGCCGGTGCTCGGCGTACTGCCTTACCTCTCCGGCCTGCACCTGGACGCGGAGGACGCGCTGCCGCGCGAGCGCAGCGGGCAGGGCGGGTTCCGGGTGGTGGTGCCGGCCTTGCCGCGCATCTCCAACCATACCGATTTCGATCCGCTGCACCTCGCTCCCGGCATCGATCTGCGCTTCGTCGCCCCCGGCGAGACGCCGCCTGGCGCCGATCTCGTCTGTCTGCCCGGCTCGAAGTCCGTGCGCGCCGATCTCGACTGGCTGCGCGGCCAAGGCTGGGAAGCCTATCTGCTGCGCCATCTGCGCTATGGCGGCAGGCTCATCGGCATCTGCGGCGGCTTCCAGATGCTCGGGCGGACATTGCACGACCCCTTGGGTATCGAAGGCGCGGCCGGGAGCAGTCCCGGTCTTGGCCTGCTGGACATGGAAACCACGCTGGCGACGCATAAACAATTGCGCAATGTCACCGGCCGACTGACGTGGTGCGATGCGCCGGTACGGGGCTATGAAATCCACGCCGGCATCAGCACCGGCGTCGCGCTGGCGCAGCCCGCGATTTTGCTGGAGAACGGTCCGGACGGCGCCTTAAGCAGGGATGGGCTAATTCTTGGCACTTATGTGCACGGCCTGTTCGATCGACCCGAAGCCTGCGCCGCGCTGCTCGCCTGGGCTGGATACACGGGCGATGGCGCGCCGGACATCGCCGCCCGCCGCGAGGCCGATCTGGAACGCCTGGCCGATGCGGTCGAGGCGCATATCGATACAACCCGGCTGGCAGTCTTGTTGGGTCTGGAAACAGCATGAAAACCTTGATCCTCGGCGGCGTCCGTTCCGGCAAGAGCCGTTTGGCCGAACGCCTGGCCCAGGAAAGCGGGATGGCCGTCACCTATATCGCCACGGCCACGGCGGGCGACGAGGAAATGCGGGCGCGCATCGCCGCCCATCAGGCACGCCGGCCAGCCGGATGGCAGTTGGTCGAAGAACCGCTGGCGCTGGCGAAAACCCTAAGCGCCCACGCCCGCCCGGATGGCTTGTTGCTGGTGGATTGCCTCACCCTGTGGCTCACCAACCTGTTGTTGCACCCCGACCCCGCCCGCCTAAATCAGGAGCGTGCCGAGCTGCTGGCCGCGCTGCAGGAGCTGCCCGGCGCGCTGGTGCTGGTGAGCAACGAAACCGGGCTGGGGGTGGTGCCGCTGGGCGAGCTGAGTCGGCGTTATTGCGACGAAGCGGGTTGGCTGCATCAGGATCTGGCCCAGCGGTGCGACCGGGTGATCTTCACCGTGGCCGGGCTGCCCCACATATTGAAAGGACCGTCATGGACATCGAATGGCTGAATAAACCGCCCAGGCAACTGGACGAAACGGCGCGCGCGGAGGCGTGCCAGCGTCAGGCGCAACTCACGAAGCCGCCCGGGGCGCTGGGTGAGCTGGAGCGCTCGGCCATCTTCCTCGCCGCCGCGCAAGGCCGTGAGCGGCCCCGCGCCGATTCGGTCTGGATCAGCGTCTTTGCCGGCGACCACGGCGTGGTGGAGGAAGGGGTTTCCGCTTTTCCCCAGGCGGTGACGGCGGAAATGGTGAAGAACTTCGCCCGCGGCGGCGCGGCTATCAGCGTGCTGGCGCGTCAGCTCGGCGCACGCCTGGAGGTCGTCGATCTCGGTACCGCGGCGGGACTTTCCGGCGTGCCGGACGTCAAACATCTCGATCTGGGGCCGGGCACCCGTAATTTCACCCGTGAGGCTGCCATGAGCCTGGAGCAGTGCGCGCAAGCGCTGGCGGCCGGCCGACGCAGCGTCGAGGCGGCGCGGGTGGCCTGCGCCGATCTGTTCATCGGCGGCGAGATGGGTATCGGCAACACCACCGCCGCCGCCGCGCTGGGCTGCGCGCTGCTGGGCGAACCGCCCGGGCGGCTGGCGGGGCCGGGCACGGGCCTGGATAGCGTCGGTGTCGCGCGCAAGGCGGAAGTTATCGACCGCGCGCTCGCGCTGCACCGTCCGCATCTCGACGATCCGCGCGAGGCCTTGCGCCGCCTGGGCGGATTCGAGATCGCGGCACTGACCGGTGCCTATGTGGCCTGCGCGCAGGCCGGCGTGCCGGCGCTGGTGGATGGCTTCATCAGTACGGCGGCGGCCTTGGCGGCCGAACGGATCAGCCCGGGTACGGCGAGCTGGTTTCTCTACGCCCACGGCTCCGCCGAGCCCGGTCACGCCCGCTTGCTGGCGGCGTTGCGGGCCCGGCCGCTGCTGGCTCTGGACATGCGCCTGGGCGAGGGCAGCGGCGCGGCGGTGGCGGTGCCGCTGATGCGCCTTGCCTGCGCGCTGCACGAGGGCATGGCCACCTTCGCCGAAGCGGCCGTTTCGGAGAAGCTCGGATGACCGGCGGGGCCGTCATCGATCTGCTGCGCCATGGTGAGACCGGACAGTCCGGTTTTCGCGGCCGTCTGGACGACCCGCTGACCCCGGCCGGATGGGAAGAGATGCGCCGAGCGACACGCGAAGCAGGCGCCTGGCAGGCCGTGATCAGCTCGCCCCTGGCGCGTTGCGCCGACTTCGCCCGCGCCTTCGCTGCGCAAGCCAATCTGCCTTTCGCGATCGATGCGCGGCTCGCCGAACTGCATTTCGGCGATTGGGAAGGCATGCGCGCCGAAGACCTGATGCGCACCCGTCCCGATGCCCTGGCGCGCTTCTGGAACGCCCCCTGGTCCTTCCCTCCGCCCAACGGCGAGGGGCTGGCCGCGTTCGAGTCGCGCGTGCGTGCCGTCTGGGGCGACCTCTCGGAACGTTACGGCGGCCGGCATGTCCTGGTCGTCACCCATGGCGGCGTGATCCGTCTGTGGTTGTGTCTGGTGCGGGGATTGGCGCGCGACGAGCTATTGCGTCTGGAGGTGCCGCATGCCTCGTTGCATCGCATCGGCGCGGCGAGCCCGGCGGCATCATGAGGGCATTCCTGATCGCGCTGCAATTTCTCACCCGCCTGCCGGTGCGGCTGCGAAACCCGCCCAGCGAATCCGAACTGGGCCGATCGCTGCTGGCTTACCCCTTGGTCGGATTGCTGATTGGGGGGCTGCTCGCCTTGCTCGCCACCGCTCTGTCCGTGGGGCGCATTCCGGACCTGCTGGCAGCGGCCCTGGTGCTTGCCGCGTGGACCCTCGTGACCGGGGGCCTGCATCTCGATGGACTGGCCGACAGCGCGGATGCCTGGATCGGCGGGCATGGCGAGCGCGAACGCACCCTCGCCATCATGAAAGACCCGCGCTGCGGCCCGATGGCCGTCACCACGCTCGTCGTGATCCTGCTGCTCAAGTTCGGCGCCCTGGCCGCCTTGTCGGCGGGAGGAACGGGCTGGCCGATCCTGCTCGCACCCTTGCTGGGCCGCACCGCGCTACCGCTGCTGTTTCTGACCACGCCGTACATGCGCCCTGGCGGGCTGGGTTCGGCCCTGTCCGCTCATCTGCCGCGCAAAGCGGCGGCCGCCACGGTTGCATTGGTCGGCATCGCGGTACTCGCCGGGTTTGGCTGGGCCGGTGGCTTGGGCCTGGCGACGGCGCTGGCAATGTTCCTGCTGCTCCGGCGCATGATGCTGGCGACCATCGACGGTACCACGGGGGATACGGCGGGGGCATTGGTCGAGATGGTCGAGACCGGGGTGCTTGTCGCCATGGCATCCGCCGGTTGGGTATTGACATAGCCATCCCATGGCCTCAATCGAACGAACCGCCTATCCTCGCTTTAAACGCAACCCAACGGCGCGGGAACTTGAAACGCTCTACACGCCCACCGACGGCGAATTGGACTTTGCACGGGGCATTGCGCGCATAGCGCAAGCTCGCTTTGGACTGCTGTTGCTGCTCAAGGCATTTCAGCGCCTGGGCTATTTTCCATCTGTCGATGAAATACCTGCCACCATCGTTGAACATGTACGTGCAGTCGCCGGATTCGATGCCGAGGCGTCGCCCACCTATGCCGAGCCGCGCACCCTCTACCGGCATCACCAGGCGATCCGCGAGCGCTTGGGCGTCTCGGCCTGGAATGAGGAGGGGTTGAAGTTGGCAAGCGAGTCGATGGCGAGCGCCGCCGAGGTTATGGACAACCCGGCCGATCTCATCAACGTGGCCATCGAGGAATTGGTGCGTCAGCGCATCGAACTACCGGCCTTCAGCACCCTCGACCGGCTCTCGCGCCGTATCCGCACCTTGGTCAACGGTCGTTTCTTCGAGGCCGTGTTGGCGCGGCTCGGCGAGGCCGAGCGCGGGCAGCTCGATGCCATGCTGGAAGTCACCGACAGCCCCCAGAAGAAGAGCCTGTTTTTCGCGTTGAAGCAATTGCCCAAGCGCTCCTCTCTGGAACACCTACAGGACCTGCTCGACCACATCGTCAAACTCTCGAACACCGTCGGCGCCGATCACCACTTGGCCGGCATCCCCAACGCCAAGATCAAGCATTTCGCGGCCGAGGCCAAGGCGCTCGATGCGGCGGAACTGAAGAAATTCACCCCGCCCAAGCGCTACGTCTTGGTTTTGAGTCTGATTCATCGCGCCCGCGTCCAGGCCCGCGACAACCTGGCCGACATGTTCATCAAACGCATGAACCATATCCACCGGCGCGGCAAGGATGATCTGGAGCGGCTACGCATGCGCTACCGGCAGAAGACAGAGCATTTGGTAGCGACGCTCGCTGATGTCATTCAGGTGCTGGAAACCCAGCCGGCGGACGCCGAGGCCGGCCGCTCCATCCGATCGCTGTTGTCGAACCGGGGCGGCGCCCAGGCCCTTCAGGAAGACTGTACGGCAATCAACGCTTTCAGCGGCGACAACTACCTGCTGTGGCGCTTCTACCGTAGCCATCGACCGACCCTGTTTCGTATGGTGCATCTCCTGACCATGACATCGACCAGCGAAGACCAGTCGCTGATGCAGGCCCTCGAAGTGTTGCTCGCCCACGAAAACCGCAAGGGTGCCTGGATTGACGAGGCAGTGGACCTTTCCTTCACCAACGAACGCTGGAAACGCACCGTGTTGGTGAAAACCGACGGCGGCGAGCGCATCAGCCGGCCGCACTTCGAAGTGTGCGTGTTCTCTGCGCTGGCCGCCGAGATCAAATCGGGCGATGTCTCCATCCTGGGCTCGGAAGCCTATGCCGATTACCGCGAACAACTGCTGTCCTGGGAGGATTGCGAGCCACTGGTCGCGGACTACTGCGCGCAGTTGGGCTTCTCGGCCGACGCCGCCGGATTCGCACACAGCCTGCGCACGGGTCTGACCGAGGTCGCCGCGACCGTGGATGCGTGTTTTCCGGAAAACAAGTCGCTGGGCATCGACGAGGCCGGCCTGCCGGTATTGAAGCGTGGCACGCCACGGGAGCCCAAGGCTTCGGCCCGAGCGCTGGAAACGGCGCTGTTGGAGCGCCTGCCGGAACGCAATGTCATCGACGTGCTTTGCAACGTAGCGCACTGGACCAGTTGGAACCGCCATTTCGGGCCGCTCTCCGGCTCCGATCCCAAGATCGAGAACCCTGGCGAGCGCTACATCCTGACTACCTTCACCTACGGCTGCAACCTCGGGCCAATGCAGGCGTCGCGCCACCTGCGCGGGGCGGTGACACCCCACATGCTGTCGTTCGTTAACCGCCGACACGTCAATGCCAACAAACTCAACGCGGCGCTGCGGGACATCATCAACCGCTACCATGGCTTCCAGTTGCCCAAGGTCTGGGGCGAGGGCAAGTCGGCGGCAGCCGACGGCACCAAGTTCGACATGTTCGACCAGAACCTTCTGGCGGAGTACCACATCCGCTACGGTGGCTATGGCGGCATCGCCTACCACCACGTCGCCGACAACTACGTGGCACTGTTCAGTCATTTCATTCCCTGCGGAGTATGGGAGGCGGTCTATATCATCGAGGGCCTGCTGCAGAACAGTATCCGCAACTGGCATGATCTGGTGTTCTTCCGGCCGAGCAAGGACGCGGCCTACGAGCACATCGACACGCTCTTCAAGGACACCATCGACTGGGACCTGATCGAAACTCACTGGAAGGACCTGCTGCGCGTGGTGCTCTCCCATAAAGGCGGGCAAAATTTCGTCATCGACGCTCCTGCGCAAGCTCGGTAACTACAGCCGCAAGAACCGGTTGTACCAAGCCTTCCGGGAGCTGGGGCGGGTGGTGCGCACCGCCTTCCTGCTGGACTATATCTCGGACCTCGAACTGCGCGAGCAGATCACGGCGACCACCAACAAGGTGGAAGCCTACAACGGGTTCTCCAAATGGCTGTTTTTCGGTGGGGAAGGTGTAATCGCCGACAACGACCCCGAAGAACAAGAGAAGATCATCAAGTACAACGATCTCGTGGCCAACGCGATCATTTTCCACAACGTGGTGGACCAGACCCGCATCCTGCGCGACCTCAAGGCGGAAGGGTTCCCGGTAGCCAGGGAGGACGTAGCTACCCTGAGCCCCTACGTTACCAGCCACATCAAGCGCTTCGGCGACTACATCATCGACGCCGAAGCGGTGCCGGAGCCGATTGATCCGACGCTGCCAATATGAGGCATGGGGATGACATGAACCGGGCTGTGCCGACTTAATGTCCTATTTTTGCATGTATGTCGGCTGGACCCGGAAGGTGCGACACTCAATATCTCCAACACCATGAATTTAAACGATTAATAGGGTACTGAGGGGCGGAGAACATATCAAACCTACTTGCCGCGACATCTCAAACCAACCGGGCGCCGTCAATCGGAGGGGGCAGGGCTCAGTTGGTTCCGGCTGTAGAGACTAAGCACAGCCAACATCTAACATAATATACATTCAGTGTCTTTTGATGGTCAGGACGCTGGCCGCATGGAGCAGATCGGCGCCTTAATTTATAGTGCGCACCATGCTAGGCAAGACCTCCAAACGCCCTGGGGCACAAAAACCGGCCCGCCCCGCCAAACCTTTGTCCCCACGCATGGTTCTCCTGATCCGCGAAGCCTGGTGGTTGGGGGTGGTGGCCATGGGTGTTTACCTGGGCATGATCCTGCTCACCTACAACCCGGCAGACCCGGGCTGGTCACGTACCGGAACCGGGGCAGCCATTGCCAATGGTGGAGGAGAATTCGGAGCCTGGTTGTCGGATCTGCTTCTCTATTTGTTCGGCATTTCTGCATGGGCCTGGGTAGGCTTGGCCCTGTTCCTAATCTGGTGGGGCTACCGACGCATCGGCCAGGGGACCGAGGAATCCGTGCATCGCCAAGGTATGACCATAACCTTGGTGGGGTTTTTCGTCTTTTTGCTATGTAGCAGTGCCCTGGAAGCCCTGCGTCTGCATTCGCTTTCGGCCACCCTGCCCCTGGCGCCAGGTGGTGCCCTGGGGGGTGCGCTTTCCGGCCTGGTGCACCGGATATTCGGTTTTGAAGGTGGGACCGTCATTCTGCTTCTGGCCTGGGGCGCGGGTTTCTCCTTGTTTACCGGAGTGTCCTGGTTGACCTTGTCGGAGCAGATCGGCACCCTGCTGGAACGGTCCATGCAGGCTCTGCTGGCCGCCTGGGGCGCCCATCGAGACAGGAAAGCCGGCCTGGCGGCCCTGACGGAGCGGGAGGAAGTGGTGCGCGAGGAGCGCAAGCGCATGCGCAAGGAAGCCCCCGTGAAGATCGAACCTCCTCCGGTGAAGATCGAGAAATCCGAACGGGTGGACGAGGAACGCCAGACCTTCCTGTTCCGGGATACACCGGATTCCATGCGCCCGCCCCTCCGCCTGCTGGACGAACCGGCCAAGGCCACCACCCAGATCGACGAAGCCGGCCTGGCCGCCACCTCCCGGCTCATCGAACGCAAACTGCGGGAATTCGGCGTGGAAGTGCAGGTGCTGGCGGCCTACCCGGGGCCGGTCATTACCCGCTATGAAATCGAACCCGCTTCTGGCGTGAAAGGCAGCCAGATCACAAATTTGTCCAAGGATCTTGCCCGTTCCCTGTCGGTGGTGAGCATCCGGGTGGTGGAGACCATTCCAGGCAAGAGCTGCATGGGACTGGAACTGCCCAACACCCAGCGTCAGGTGGTGCGCCTGTCGGAAATCCTCTCCGCCAAGGTGTACAACGACAACCCCTCCCCCCTCACCCTGGCCATGGGCAAGGACATCAGTGGCAACCCCATCGTCGCCGACCTGGCCCGTATGCCCCATGTGATGGTGGCCGGCGCCACGGGCTCGGGCAAATCCGTGGCCATCAACGCCATGATCCTGTCCCTGGTCTACAAGGCCACCCCCCAGGACGTGCGCCTGATCATGGTGGACCCGAAGATGCTGGAACTGTCCGCCTACGAGGGCATTCCCCACCTGCTGGCGCCCGTGGTCACCGACATGAAGCTGGCGGCCTCGGCCCTCAACTGGTGCGTGGTGGAAATGGACAAGCGCTACCGGCTCATGTCGGCCCTGGGGGTGCGCAACATCGCCAGCTTCAACCAGAAGCTGGAAGAAGCCCAGAAGGCCGGCCAGCCCCTCACCAACCCCTTTTCCATCACCCCGGAAAACCCGGAGCGGCTGGAGCACCTGCCCTACATCGTCGTACTCATCGACGAACTGGCGGATCTGATGATGGTGGCGGGCAAGAAGGTGGAAGAACTCATCGCCCGCCTGGCACAAAAGGCCCGGGCCGCCGGCATGCACCTGGTGCTGGCCACCCAGCGGCCGTCCGTGGACGTGATCACTGGCCTAATCAAGGCGAATATTCCGACCCGGGTGGCTTTCCAGGTGGCCAGCCGTATCGATTCCCGCACCATCCTGGACCAGCAGGGGGCGGAATCCCTCCTGGGCCAGGGGGACATGCTCTACCTCCCCCCGGGCCACGGCGTGCCCACCCGGGTCCACGGCGCCTTTGTGTCGGATGACGAGGTACACCGGGTCTGCGCCTGGCTCAAGGAACTGGGCCCGCCCCAGTACGACGAGGCTGTGCTGGCCAGTGTGGAGGAGGAGGAAAGCGGCGAAGGCGGCGACAACGACGCCGAGGCCGACGCCCTCTACGACGAAGCCGTGGCCTATGTGATCAAATCCCGCCGGGCCTCGATCTCTTCGGTGCAGCGCCAGTTGCGTATCGGTTACAACAGGGCTGCCCGGCTCATCGAAGCCATGGAACGGGCCGGCCTGGTGTCGCCCATGCAAAGCAACGGCAACCGGGAAGTCATCGCCCCCCGGAACGATGGCTGAAGCGTGGTGTCTGCATCAATATCACTCCGCTGGCCGGTTTATTTCGTGCCCAGATCAACATCCGGGGCCGCTTGCGCGTTGACTAAGGGGCACTTCGAACGACGTGGTTCGACAGGCTCACCACGAACGGCACTTATTGACGATACCGTTCGCAATGAGCCTGTCGAAGTGCCGGGTTTTCCGAGGTGCTCTACAACCCGCCCCGACCTTTTCATGACAGCAGGTTATCCATGATCCGCCCCACCCTGATTTCCCTCTTTATCTTTGCCACCGCTCTCCCCGCCCAGGCCGACGCCCTGGCCCGGCTGGAAAGCTTCGTGGACGGCACCCGGGGCCTCAAGGCCCAGTTCAGCCAGACCGTGTTCGACGCCAAGGGCCGCAAGACCCAGGAAGCCAGCGGCACCCTGTTCTTGTCCCGGCCAGGCAAATTCCGCTGGGTCTACAGTAAGCCCTATGCCCAGCTTATCGTCGGCGACGGCAGCAAATTGTGGATCCACGACGAAGACCTGGACCAGGTCACCGTGCGCAAGCTGGACCAGGCCATCGGCGAAAGCCCCGCCGCCCTGCTGGCGGGCAACAACGACATGGGCAAGCTGTTCAACCTGAAGGACACCGGCGAAAAAGACGGCCTGGAATGGCTGGAAGCAACTCCCAAGGGCAAGGACGGCAGCTTCGAGAAAGTCCGCATGGGCTTCAAGGGTAACGATCTGATGGCCATGGAACTCCAGGACAACTTTGGCCAGACCACCCAGCTGCGCTTCACCGGCCTGGTGCGCAACCCCGCCCTGGGGGCCAGCCTGTTCCGCTTCAAGCCCCCAAAAGGGGTGGATGTCCTTGGCGATCACTGAATCCTTCGACCTGTTCGCCGCCCCCACAGGCCAAAGCACGCCCGGGGCCGGCACCGGTCACGCCCCCCTGGCCGAAACCCTGCGGCCCGCCAGCCTGGAAGAGGTCATCGGCCAGCGCCACCTGCTGGCCCCGGGCATGCCCCTGCGCCTGGCCTTCGACGCAGGCCGCCTCCATTCCATGATTCTCTGGGGCCCGCCGGGGGTGGGTAAGACCACCCTGGCCCGCCTCACCGCCCAGCATTTCGATGCCGATTTCATCCAGATTTCCGCCGTACTGGCGGGGGTCAAGGAAATACGGGAAGCCGTGGAACGGGCCCGGGTCAACCAGGCCCACGGCCGCCAGACCATCCTTTTCGTGGACGAAGTCCACCGCTTCAACAAGGCCCAGCAGGACGCCTTCCTGCCCCATGTGGAATCCGGCCTGGTGACCTTCATCGGCGCCACCACGGAAAACCCCTCCTTCGAACTGGTGGGCGCCCTCCTCTCCCGGGCCCAGGTCTATGTGCTCAACGCCCTGGACGAAACCGACCTGGGCCAGTTGCTGGAACGGGCCCTGGCCCGGGGCGCTCCGGGGCCGGAACTGGACGAGACCGCCCGCAAGCTCCTGGTGGCCTACGCCGATGGCGACGGCCGCCGCCTGGTGAACCTGGCGGAACAACTTGCCGTGGCTGCCCGCACCGCTGGCATCGCCCGGGTGGATGCCCGCTTCGCGGGACAGGCCCTGTCCCCTTCCCTGCGCCGCTTCGACAAGGGCGGCGAAGCCTTCTACGACCAGATATCCGCCCTGCACAAAAGTGTGCGGGGCTCCAGCCCGGATGCAGCTCTCTACTGGTTCTGTCGCATGTTGGACGGTGGCGCCGACCCCCACTACCTGGCCCGGCGCATCATCCGCATGGCCTGGGAAGACATCGGCCTGGCCGACCCCCGGGCCACCCGCATGGCCCTGGACGCCGCCGAAACCTACGAACGCCTGGGCAGCCCGGAAGGCGAACTGGCCCTCGCCCAGGCCGTCCTTTACCTGGCCAGTGCCCCCAAGTCCAACGCCGGCTACAACGCCTACAACAGTGCCCGCCGCTTTGTGAAGGAAGACGGCAGCCGCCCAGTGCCCCTGCACCTGCGCAACGCCCCCACCCGCCTCATGAAAGAGCTGGGCTACGGCCACGCCTACCGCTACGCCCACGACGAACCGGAAGCCTACGCTGCAGGAGAAACCTACTTCCCGGACGAGCTGCAAAACCCGCCCAACTTCTACGCCCCCACGCCCAGAGGGCTGGAAGGCAAGATCGGCGAGCGGCTGGACTATCTACGGGGACTTGACCAAGCTGCCAGGGCAGGTACCTCAGAAAAATAACCCGCATATATGGACTCCCCCCAAAAGCAAGAGCGTTGATCGATAAGAATGACCGGGAGGAAACGCATGCAGTCGTATATCCGGCATCTGGAGTGGGTTCTGAATGACCCGTGCCGACATGGAATCTGCCCAC
>JBFLXA010000020.1:0-58165 GCA_040757575.1 Pseudomonadota bacterium | reverse complement strand
ATCAGAAATTAACTGACTTGTGTAAGCATCAGGTTTTACTTTCGCTCAGCCATGGACACCTAAATGTCCACAACTTCCCAACCCAATGCTCACAACTTAAGGCTGTAAGTAAACTGTTAAAGAACTGTTTTTACTACGTTTTTTGCTGCTTTTGCTGGTTCGCGTCAGCAGCGAGAGACCGGCATTATAGAGATGCGATTCTGACGGTCAAGCGTTTATTTCAACTTTTTTTCATGTTTCACAAAATCCCTTACACATCAGCGAGTTATCACACCAGAGTGACGCGGGCGAAGCGGCGCTTGCCTACCTGGGCCACCACGCAGACGCCCTTTTTCAGCAGCAAGCCCTTGTCTTCCACCTTGGCGCCATCAAGCTTGACGCCGCCGCCAGCGATGCTGCGGATGGCTTCGGAGGTGCTGGGCACCAGCCCGGCCGCCTTGAGTAACTGGGTCACCGGCAGCCCAGTCTCGGGGGCTTCCAGGGTGAACTCCGGCATTTCCTCCGGCATGGCCCCCTGACGGAATCGTGCCTCGAAGTCAGCCAGGGCAGCCTCCGCAGCCCCCCGGTCATGGAAGCGGGCGATGATCTCCTGGGCAAACATTACCTTGATGTCCCGGGGGTTGCGACCTTCCGCCACGTCCTGCTTCCAGCGCCGGATCACAGGGATGGATTCGAAGGACAGCAACTCGATGTAGCGCCACATCAATTCATCGGAGATGGACATGAGCTTGCCGAACTGCTCGTTGGCGGGCTCGGCGATTCCGACGTAGTTGCCAAGGGATTTTGACATCTTGTTGACGCCATCCAGCCCTTCAAGGAGCGGCATGGTGAGGATGCACTGGGGTTTCTGGCCGAAGTGCTTCTGCAACTCCCGGCCCATGAGCAGGTTGAATTTCTGGTCCGTGCCTCCCAACTCCAGATCCGCCTCGAGGGCAACGGAGTCGTAGCCTTGTATGAGGGGGTAGAGGAACTCGTGGATGGCGATGGGCTGGTTGCCCTGGTAGCGCTTGCTGAAGTCGTCCCGCTCCAGCATGCGGGCCACGGTGTGGGTGGCCGCGAGCTTGATCATGTCAGCGGCGTTCATGCCCCCCATCCAGCGGGAGTTGAATTCCACCTCGGTCTTTTCCGGGTCCAGTATCTTGAACACCTGGGCCTGGTAGGTGCGGGCGTTCATTTCGATCTGCTCGGGAGACAAAGGCGGGCGGGTGGCGTTCTTGCCGGTGGGATCGCCGATCATGCCGGTGAAGTCCCCGATCAGGAACACGGCCTGATGACCGAGCTCCTGCAACTGGCGCATCTTGTTGAGCAGCACGGTATGACCCAGGTGCAAATCGGGAGCCGTGGGGTCGAAGCCCGCTTTCACCCGCAGCGGCTTGCCGGCCTTGAGCCTTTCCACCAGTTCGGCTTCGACCAATAGCTCGTCGCAGCCACGCTTGATTACATCAAGGGCATCTTGAATATCGGACATGGGATCGGAAGGGAAAGAAAGTTGGAGCGGGTGATGGGAATCGAACCCACGTATGCAGCTTGGGAAGCTGCCGTTCTACCATTGAACTACACCCGCGAGGTAAACTTGCGGCCGGATTGTACTTGATCTGCCCGCTCCAGCGGGCCCCTCTCAGTGATCACATTGAAAGTCAACGGCGAACCCCGCCAGTTTCCCCAGCCCCTGCCCATCAGCGCCCTGCTTGCAGAGCTCAACCTGACCGGCAAGCGGGTCGCCGTGGAACGCAACGGGGAAATCGTGCCCAAAAGCCAGCATGACGCTGTCCTTCTGGCGGACGGCGACCAGTTGGAAATCGTTGTGGCAGTGGGCGGCGGCTAGACCGCTCCCACTGCACTTCTCTCGACTCTCTACAGAACCGACACCCCATGGATTCCCTCGTTATTGCTGGAAAAACCTATTCCTCCCGTCTGCTGGTGGGCACGGGCAAGTACAAGGACTTCGACGAAACCCGGGCGGCCATCGATGCCTCCGGCGCCGAGATCATCACCGTGGCCATCCGCCGTACCAACATCGGTCAGGACCCCAGCCAGCCCAGCCTGCTGGATGCCGTACCCCCCAGCCGCTTCACCTACCTGCCCAACACCGCCGGCTGCTACACCGCCGACGACGCCATCCGCACCCTGCGCCTGGCCCGGGAACTGCTGGACGGCCATGACCTGGTGAAGCTGGAGGTGCTGGGGGACCCCCAGAGCCTGTATCCCAACGTGGTGGAAACCCTGAAGGCGGCTGAAGTGCTGGTGAAGGACGGCTTCAAGGTCATGGTCTACACCAGCGACGACCCCATCATCGCCAAGCAACTGGAGGACATCGGTTGCGTGGCGGTCATGCCCCTGGCTTCCCTGATCGGTTCCGGCATGGGCATTCTCAACCCCTGGAACCTGATGATCATCCGCGACCGGCTGAAAGTCCCAGTGATCGTCGATGCAGGCGTGGGCACCGCCTCGGACGCCGCCATCGCCATGGAGCTGGGCTGCGATGCGGTGCTGATGAACACCGCCATCGCCGGTGCCGGCAAGCCTGTGTTGATGGCTTCCGCCATGAAGAAGGCGGTGGAAGCCGGGCGGGAAGCGTTTCTGGCGGGTCGCATGGCCAAGAAGATCTACCAGGCCAGCCCCTCCTCCCCCACCACAGGCATCATCGGCTCCTGATGCAGGACGCCCCGACCCCGCCGCCAGCGGAGGATTCGCCGGCAGAACGCCCACCCCGTGCCATCCGCTCCTTCGTGTTGCGGGCCGGGCGCATGGGTACCGGCCAGATGCGGGCCCTGGAGGCACTGGGACCCCGCTTCCTGATTCCGTATGCCCCCCAGCCCCTGGATCTGGAGGCGTGCTTTGGCCGCACAGCCCCCAAGGTGCTGGAAATCGGCTTCGGCATGGGCAGCGCCACTGCCGCCATCGCCCAGGCCCGGCCCGAGACCGATTACCTGGGCGTGGAAGTCCACACCCCCGGCGTCGGCGCCCTGCTCAAGGCCATCGGCGAACTGAACCTGACCAACCTGCGCATCATCCAGCACGATGCCGTGGAAGTCCTGGATTACATGCTGGCCGATGCCAGCCTGGACGGCGTCCACATCTTCTTTCCCGACCCCTGGCACAAAAAGCGCCACCATAAGCGGCGCCTGATCCAGCCCGCCTTCGTGGCCCGGCTGGTGCAGAAGCTCAAGCCCGGAGGCTATCTGCACCTGGCCACCGACTGGGCCGATTACGCCGAACAGATGCTGGCCGTCCTCCAGTCCGAGCCCCACCTGATCAACACCGCAGACAGCTACGCCCCCCGCCCCGATTACCGCCCCCTCACCAAGTTCGAGCAGCGGGGTGTACGCCTGGGCCATGGCGTGTGGGACCTGATTTTCAAGCGCTGCTGAGATCGGCCCCGCCGGCCGGGTTTCGCCGCTACAATCCGGCAGTTACCAGATTTAGCCGGCAATAAACATGAAAAGCAGCGAGATACGCCGCCAGTTCCTCGACTTCTTCGCCTCCAAGGGTCATGCCATTGTGGCATCGTCTTCTCTGGTCCCCCACGGCGACCCCACCCTGCTGTTCACCAACGCGGGCATGAACCAGTTCAAGGACGTGTTCCTGGGCTTCGACAAACGTCCCTACACCCGAGCCACCACCAGCCAGAAATGCGTACGGGCCGGTGGCAAGCACAACGACCTGGAAAACGTGGGCTACACCGCCAGGCACCACACCTTCTTTGAAATGCTGGGCAACTTCAGCTTTGGCGACTATTTCAAGGAAGACGCCATCAAGTACGCCTGGGAACTGCTCACCGTAGTCTTCAAGCTGCCCAAGGATCGGCTCTACGTCACGGTCTATGCCGAGGACGACGAAGCCTTCGAAATCTGGACCAAGCAGGTGGGCGTCCCCGCCGAGCGGGTCATCCGCATCGGCGACAACAAGGGGGCCCGCTACGCTTCCGACAACTTCTGGATGATGGGCGACACAGGCCCCTGCGGCCCCTGCACCGAGATCTTCTACGACCACGGCGCCCACATCCCCGGCGGCCTGCCCGGCACCCCTGAGGAAGACGGCGACCGCTACATCGAGATCTGGAACAACGTGTTCATGCAGTTCAACCGGGACGATGCGGGCGTCATGCACCCCCTGCCCAAGCCCAGCGTGGATACCGGAATGGGCCTGGAGCGCATCTCCGCCGTGCTCCAGGGCGTGCACGCCAACTACGAGATCGACCTGTTCCAGGCCTTGATCCACGCGGCCGCCCGGGAAACTTCCGGGGCGGACATGGACAGTCCCAGCCTCAAGGTTCTGGCCGACCACATCCGCGCCTGCAGCTTCCTCATCGCCGACGGCGTCATTCCCGGCAACGAGGGCCGGGGCTACGTGCTGCGCCGCATCATCCGCCGGGCCATCCGCCACGGCTACAAGCTGGGGGCCCGGGCAGCTTTCTTCCATCGCATGGTGCCGGACCTGGTGGACCAGATGGGAGAGGCTTACCCGGAACTGGCCGTCAACCAGGCCCGGATCATGGACACCCTGCGCCAGGAGGAAGAGCGCTTCTTCGCCACCATCGAACATGGCATGGCCATCCTGGATACGGAACTTGCCGAGATAGCCCAAAGCGGCGCCATGGTGTTCAACGGCCAGACCGCCTTCAAGCTCCACGACACCTACGGATTTCCCCTGGACCTCACCGCCGACATCTGCCGGGAACGGGGCGTGGCCGTGGACGAGGCCGCCTTCAACGCCGCCATGGCCCACCAGAAGGAACAGGCCCGGGCCGCCGGCAAGTTCAGGATGGCCCTGAACCTGGAATACGACGGCACAGCCACCACCTTCCACGGTTACGACACCCTGGAGCACGCAGCCACGGTACAGGCCCTGTACAAGGACGGCAGCCCGGTAAACGAACTGCACGAGGGCGACCTGGGCGTGGTGGTGCTGGACCACACCCCCTTCTATGCCGAATCCGGCGGCCAGGTGGGGGACCGGGGCGAACTACGCGCCGGGAACGGCATCTTCGCCGTGGAAGACACCCAGAAGATCCAGGCCAGCGTGTTCGGCCACCACGGCGTGCTCAAGACCGGCCGCCTGGCCGTGGGCGACGCGGTCAACGCCCGGGTGGACCTGGCCCTGCGCCAGGCCACCATGCGCAACCACTCCGCCACTCACCTCATGCACAAGGCCCTGCGGGAAGTGCTGGGAGACCACGTGCAGCAAAAGGGCTCCCAGGTGGACGCGGACAAGACCCGCTTCGACTTCGCCCACACCCAGCCCATGACGCCTAATGAGATCCGCCGGGTTGAGCAGATCGTCAACGGGGAGATCCTCGCCAACGCCGCCACCCAGGCCCGGGTCATGGCCATCGAAGAAGCCCAGAAGACCGGCGCCATGATGCTGTTCGGCGAAAAATACGGCGACGAGGTGCGGGTGCTGGATATCGGCTCCAGCCGGGAATTGTGCGGCGGCACCCACGTGGCCCGCACCGGCGACATCGGCCTGTTCAAAATCGTGGCCGAAAGTGGCGTGGCCGCCGGGGTGCGCCGGCTGGAAGCGGTGACGGGCATGGGCGCCGTGGCCCAGGTCCAGCGCCAGGAAAACACCCTTATGGAAGCCGCCGAACGGCTCAAGGCTCAACCCGCCGATCTGGCCACCCGTATTGGCCAGATACAGGACCAGGTACGGGCACTGGAAAAGGAACTGGACCGCTACAAATCCAAACTGGCCTCCAGCCAGGGCAACGACCTCACCGGCCAGGCCGTGGAAATCGCCGGCACCCGTGTGCTGGCGGCAAGCGTTGACGGTCTGGATGCTAAAGCTTTGCGGGAACTGGCCGATAAGCTGAGGGACAAACTCGGGTCCTGTGCCCTGGTACTGGGTAGTGTGCAGGATGGCAAGATTGCCCTGATTGCCGCAGTGACGCCTGACCTGACCGCCCGTCTCAAGGCCGGCGAGCTGGTTAATTTCGTTGCAGCGCAGGTAGGTGGCAAGGGGGGTGGCAAGCCCGACCTGGCCCAGGCGGGGGGCACGATGCCCGACCAACTGCCCGGAGCCCTGGCCGGCGTGACCGCTTGGATAACAGAGAAACTGAATGGATAAGGCCGGATAACCATGTTTGGTTTTTTCAAGCGCAACAAGGACAACGCCAAGAACCAGGATCCGCTCAGCGACCTGCGAACGGTTTCCCGCTGGATGGAAAACCTGCCCTCGGGCGACATCTACAGTGCCCAGGAACAGGTGGTTCAAAGCCTGATCCAGTTCAACCACGCGGGCCTGGCCATGTCCAAGGAGCGCTTGCAAGTACTCATGCACCTGGACGAGCAGGCCCGGGACATGCAGTACTCCCTGTGCCAGCAATACCTGCGCAACCCGCGCATGTCCAAGGTCATCGAATCCCGCCTGTGGACGGCCATCCACGCCTTCTACTGGGAAATCACCCGGGGATACCACGCCTTCCTGATGGACTTCGTCTCCAACCCGGTGGGCAGCAAGATCCAGCAGCATATCCCCCTCATTGCTGCCCGGGCCATCCGCGGCTTCGGCGACATCTTCAAGTGGCGCTACTTCCGCTACGAGCGGGCCGAGGAAAAGCTCTGGCTGCGCATGCACAACATCTACCGCATTGCCGAGTTCGACGGGTTCCAGAACAACCGCTTCAAACTCTATGAGCAGGAAGCCAAGGTTTCCAGCTGCATGGAAGAATACGTGCGCGCCCTGCTGCTCACCCCCCTGGGGGCCGGCAGTCTGACCGCCCGCCAGATCGAGATGGTGGACAAGTGGCTGACCAACTGGTCGAACCTCACCACCCTGGATACCGAATACAAATCCGACCGGCACAATTTCGTGGTGGATACGTCCCACGGCCAGGGACTACGCCGCATCCGCCCCAATACCACCACGGAAAACAGCTACCGCTTCATCAGCACCGAGGGGCTGCTGGCCCATCTGGACAAAACCACCCAGTCACTCAAGTCCGGCAGCATTCCGGCCTCCCTGGGCCTGGGGGAAGATTTCCGCCTGCCCGACGGCTACGACCTGATCGAGTATGTGGTCAACGAATGGGCCTCCGCCAGCGAACGGGAACGGCGCCAGAGCCCCCGGGAAACAATGGAAGGCCGCTGTGAAGTGCTGCACGATCTGGCCAACATTTGCCAGCGCATGCAGCTGGACTTCGAGATCGCCACCGGCCAGCACGCCGCCCAGGCCCTGACCCCGGAGGAAATCCTCGACATCAAGCTCTACGGCTTCGTCACCGAGCGCACCAAGGCCACCATCACCCAGCGCAACATGATCCACAGCGACCAGGCCATCGAACGCTGGTCCATGCGAGACCGCAGCGACAGTGGCCTGGGCATCAGCCTGAAAAACGAGCAAAGCGAATGGGTCCGGGTGGGCAAGCTCCTGGCCCTGCGCCTGGACCCCACCAGCCCCTGGCAGATCGCCGTGGTGCGCCGCATCAGTCGCCAGGACGATGAATGGCGCAAGGTGGGCATCCGCATCCTCCCGTACTCCCCTTCCCTGGGCAAGCTGGAAAGTGCGGTAGACCGCGGCACCCTGACCTATGCGGCCGATGGCTCCGCCTATGGAGGTGAGGAAGTCCCCAGCCCGGTTCTCCTGTTCCCCCAGGGCGAGCACGGCCCGACCCTGATTCTGGAAGCCTCCAGATACGCCCATGGCCGCCAGTACCAGTTGCAGGAAGGCAGCAAGTCCCGGTTGATCCAGCTGGACTCTGTGACGGACAAGGGCGATGGCTGGCTGATGAGCACCTTCATCAGCATCAATTGAGGCGGGTGCAAACCCCACATCCGACAAAGGGAGGGAAACCCGCTTGAATGCCACTCAGAAACCCGGCCTGCTGATCGTCGATGATGACCCGGTCATCACCGACACCCTGCACTTCATGCTCTCCCAGGACTTTGAGGTCTATGTGGCGGAAACCCGCAAGCAGGTCAAAAGCCTGCTGACCCAGCTGGACTCACCTCCCCCTCTGGCCCTTGTGGACCTGGGCCTGCCCCCCGCCCAGCACAAGCCGGACGAAGGTTTCGCCCTGATCTCCGACCTGCTGGGCTACTCCGCGAGCATGAAAATCCTGGTCCTTTCTGGCCAGAACGATGAAGCCAACGCCCGCCATGCCCGTGCCCTGGGGGCCATGGATTTCATCGCCAAACCCGCAGCACCGGAGAAGATCAAAGCATCTCTGCTCTCCGCACTGCGGTTTGACAAGGCCCCCGAGCCCGCTAGCCCCGCGCCCGTCTCCGGTGCCGAAGGCGAGATCGTGGGCACCAGCTTCGTCATGGACAGGCTGCGCAACCAGATCAAACTCTATGCCGACGCCCCATTCCCCGTTCTCATCGAGGGGGAATCCGGCAGCGGCAAGGAACTGGTGGCCAAGAGCCTGCACTTCTGGTCCAAACGCAGCGGCAAGCCTTATTTAGCCCTCAACTGCGCCGCCATCTCCCCCACCCTGGTGGAACCCACCCTGTTCGGCTACGCCAAAGGGGCATTCACCGGCGCCAACACCGCCCGTTCAGGCTATTTTGAAGACGCTCAGGACGGCACCCTGTTCCTGGACGAGATTGGCGAACTTCCCCTGGAACTCCAGGCCAAGCTGTTGCGAGTGTTGGAGAACGGCGAATTCCAGCGGGTAGGCGAAACCGTCAGCCGGTTTTCCAATTCCCGCATCGTGGCCGCCACCAACCGGGACCTGCGCAAGGAAGTCCGGGAAGGCCGCTTCCGGGGCGACCTTTACCATCGGCTCTCCGTTTTTGCCGTGCACGTCCCCCCCCTGCGGGAACAGGACGATGACAAGAACACACTCCTGGAACATTTCCGCGCCCACTACGCCCGGGAAGTGGGCGTGCCCGCCTTCAGCCTCGCCCCGGATGCCCAGCGTCTCTGGCAGGACTACCACTTCCCAGGCAACGTGCGCGAACTGCGCAACATCGTCATCCGCCTGACCACCAAGTATGCCGGCAAGGCCGTCAACGCCAGGGAACTGGAAGGCGAGTTCGACATGGATCTGGTCAATCCGGCCAGCATCCCGTTGCCCACGGACAGCCAGGGGCTCCAGGACTACGCCCGCAGCCACCTGCGCAGCGTTCATTCCTTCAACCTGGACCAGGTCATGAAGCAGTGGGAAAAAAGCTACGTGGAAGCCGCCCTCTCCATGACCCACGGCAACCTTTCCCAGGCGGCGAAGATTCTCGGTGTGAACCGCACCACCTTATACAGCCGCATGCAGACCTATCAGAACGACTGACCCCAGGGCGATGCCCCCGCGGTCATTCCAGACCGGCCACACCCGCCGGACAGGCCCCCGGGGCCAGACCGGCAGGCCAGGCAGCGGCCAATGCCTGATCCAGTGTCGGACCTGGCTTGACGACGATGATACGCACTGGGCCAGCCCCGGGCCGAGGAGCGAACTGCACATCCCGCACGCCTTTGCGGGCCATATCCGCAGCATGCCGCTCCGCCAGTTCCAGTGTAGGGAAAGACCCTAGCGCCAAGGCATGGAGCATCTGCCCAGCCCGAACCGGCGCCATGTCATTCACACCCTTGGCGCGGGCATCCTCCATGACCACTTGAAGCGCTGCCGCGTCCTGCAAGGGCGGCACGTACACCCACCAGCCAAGACGCATGGCCACTTGTAGTTCGTAATCCCTGTCCGCCACGCCTGCCGCCCGCAAATGGGCACGAACCTGAGCCAGGCGGTCCGCGTCCAGGGCGGGCCACGCCAGACAATCCAGACTTCCACTTTCCGCTTTGGGCTCAGGCAAGGGCGCATCGCCTTCCGGCGCGGGCCGATTGGGTGCCCCGTCCGGCAAGACATCGGCCAGAAGCTGGATCTTGGCCGCATTGAAGCTCACCAGACCCGGCTCCCTCCCTTGCAACAGACTGCCTCCCAGGCCGGCCAGCAGGGCCCCCAAATTCAGTAGCAGCAGCAACACAATCAGGCGTTTAAACCCTGATCCCGGGCGATCCATGCCAACCCCTCCAATACCAACTCGTCAATTTCCCTCAGTTCCACCCCAGCCGCCAGAAAACGTGGCACCAGCATGGCCCGGGCGCCGCCGGACAATAACACTCCCGGCAGACGGCCGGTTTCCCGGCCCAAGGTTTCCAGCATGCCCGCCACCCCGCCCCACAGGGCCCAGCCGATTCCCTGGCCAACCGCTGCCCGGGTAGTCACAGGCCAACCGGTTTGCACGGCCGCGTCCTCAACAATCACCCTGGCTGTTCCGCGGGCCAGGGCTTCGCGCATCAGGTCCGGGCCAGGGAGAATGACGCCACCCAGGAAAACCCCGTCTGCCGTGAGCATGTCCGCCGTCAGCGCTGTACCCACGTTCACCACCACCCAATCCTGGGGACTGCCTGCCACTTGCTGTCTATTTGCCGCCACCAGGGCGCAATAGCGGTCCGGCCCCAGGGTTTCGGGCGGCTGATAACTGCTGACAATGCCATGGGACCGGGCGGCCGCAGCCACCCAATGGATTTGAATCGCATCGCCGGTGCCACATGGCCCACCCCCGGCCGGTGTAGCCAGAAGTGAACGCAAGAATTCGTTTACCTCACCACCAGCCACACTGCTCACGCAACTGGCTTCCCAGCCCAGGCGTTGCCAAACCTGGGCCAGAGCGGCCACATCCGGAGTGGAAACCACACCCTGGTCCAGCGTCTGTCCCGCCCGGGACAGGCGCCATTTGATGCGGCTGTTGCCTGCGTCCACCAACAGAATCAAGGCGCTGTACCCCGCATTCCCCGCAGGCTCACCTCTCCCGAATGAAAGCGTCCCAGGCCCGAAACCGTGCGCAACAACAAGGCACCGGACTCGTCCACGCCCTCCACCCGGCCCACAATCCGCTCCCCCTGGCCAGTGAGCAAGGCCACATCCTGACCATGAAAGGCATGGCATAGGTTCCAGCCTGGCAGAAATCCGGGAAACCCCACCTGCTCGAAACGGGCCAGGCCCGCATTCAAGCCCTGCAGCAAGGCCACCAGCACCTCGTTACGGCTACGTTGCACGCCGTGGGCGGCAAGATCCGTCACCGCCTGTCCCACCTGTCCACCAATATCGTCGGCCCCCCGCACATTCAGTCCAACGCCGATCACCGCCGCACTGGGCCCCTGCATTTCACCGGACAGTTCGATCAACACACCGCCCAGCTTCGCCCCCGCCACCAGAATGTCGTTGGGCCATTTCACCTCAGCCCCGGCCACCCCCAGGTCCCGCAGGGCGGACACCAGCATGAACCCCACGGCCAAAGACAGGCCGGAAAGCTCCGCCGCCGGCCGGCTGGAACGCCACAACAAGGAAAACGTCAGCCCCCGGCCCGCCGGGGCCAGCCAACTCCGCCCCCGGCGCCCCCTGCCTTCCGTCTGCAACTCTGCAATCACCACCGTGCGATGCTGGGCACCGGTCCGGGCGGCATCCATCAGGTGGGTATTGGTGGAAGGCAGGCGGTCGAACACCTGGGGCCCCATACCCAGAGGCCTGAGATGCCTGACCAGAAAATCCGCATCCAGCCAATCCACGGACTGGGCCAGGCGATACCCCCTGCCCTGGACTGCATGGATATCCAGCCCAAGGGCATCCGCACCCTTCAGGAGATTATGAATACTGGCCCTGGAACACCCAAGTCGGGCAGCCAGATGGGCCCCGGAAACAAAGTTCTCGTTAGACAGCAGGCGCAGGGCTTCCAGAAGCCGGATGCTCATGCCCGGTACGCCCGAGGCCACCTGCGTGCAGAACAAAACGATGCCAGAAGCAAAGGCAAACCCCTGATAAAACGCTGACTCAATCCTTAAACAACGCTTTCAGGGCGAAGTTGAAAGGCATGAACTGAAGCAGATCCATCAGCGCCCCATAGGGTGTCAGGGTCCCCAGCAAGCAGCGACGCTGGCGCCCTCCCCCGTCACCCCCCGGCGCCCCGTATGGTCCAGCAGGAGGGTACCGCATTCATCCGCTTCCTCCGGAACCGCCTGCAAGGTGTACGCAGCGGGTCCCAGGGCAGGAAACTGGGTATTCGGATCGCTTGCTGCAATGGGCTTGGTGGCCAGGGAAATCTGATAGTGCATACCCGCATCCTGGGTCACCCAGTCCGCCGGCAGTATGCCCTCATAGCTCTGGGTCTGGGCATGCTGCAAGCGCAACCACTCCGCCACCTCGTTCATCCGGTGAGAAACCTGCTTCTTCTGGCTGCTGGTTTGATGTTCCATGATGGCCGAAACGGTCACCACGATGATCAGTCCCAGTATGACCAAGACCAGGGCGAGTTCAAGCATCGTAAAGCCCGCCTGACTGCCTGGTCTGCGTAGGTAGAAATGGTTCATAGTTGTCACTGCTTCCAACAAAAGGCCACGTCCTTGCTTCCACCCTCACCCTTTACACCTGTATGGGTCAGCGTCAACGCGCCGCAGTCTCCATCAGGGAAGGCTGCTGTGGGTGTCGCCGTCAAAGTGAATGTCTGAGATGGCGCCGCCCCAAATGCAACTGCAATGTTATATCTCGTCGTACCTTGCTTGGGTGAAGTCTGCAATGGCACAGGCAACGCCACGGCGTTACCTGCATTGTCCAAATCATACCGGTTAGCAAGCGTGTAATTTCGCTCAAGAAATTGGGCCGCCTCCATCAGGATGCCCTCGGCCTCAGCCCTGGCCGCCGCGCGCACATAGTGCTGGTACGACGGATAGGCAATCGCCGCCAGGATCCCCATGATTGCTACCACAATCATTAATTCGATCATGGTAATGCCTTCCTGGCGCCGTATATGATTCATATGCTGCATCTGTGCTCCCCTCATTGCACCAGTTCACGCCAATCGACCCGACCAAATCCCCCTGGTCCGGAATTGAGTTCAGGCAGATTCCCAGAGGTTCCCGTAGTCGCGATGTTTCCAGAGGTCAGGGACATGGCAGCAAACATCTTGCTGCCCCCGGCACTACGGATCAAGGTCGTTCCGCCCAGTGCCGCGCCAAACTGGACACCTGCTACAGGCGTGGCTATGGCGGTAAACACATTGTGGGAAGGCGCCTGCCCGGTCTTATAGTTCACAGCCATCAGCCAACCGGTACCACCCGATTCGCAGGCCCCGGTCGAGGGTATGAACGTATTGAAATACAAGACCCCATTCAGCAGCTTTGGAATGCCGGTCACCCGCTCCTTGCTGGTGGGCAAATCCAGATACCAGCCCAACGTACCCGATGTTCCAGACGACTTTTTCTGGACGGTGCGCGTGTTGTACGTCACGGAGCTCACGACTGCGGTAGAGGTAACGACCTCCAATTCGTCCAACCCGCTTGCACGGGTACCTGTCGCTGACCCCGTGGTGCCGATCAATGCATCATTGTTGTCCCAGACCCCGTACGCCGTCTGAACCCCGGCACTGGCGTTATCCGCGCTTTCCAGGTACTTGCCCGTACCAAACATCACCATCGTCCCTACACCGCCAGGATGGGTGCTCACCTCGGCCGGCCAGATAATGGGTTGGGGGTTGGATGACCCATCGGTTGCCGTAAACAGGGGGGTGCAACTGCTGGAAGCTCCACAGGTTGCAGTCGAAAAATCCACCTGCCAATTGGCCGGATTCGTGTCCCCCACGAGGAATTTCCACATCCTGCCCTTCAGGTCTCCCGCATAGACCACATCCACAAAGCCATCTCCATCCATGTCGTAGGGCACAGGGGTTGACAGGCCATTGCTGCCAGAGGAGTCCGCCACGATCTTGACGTAATCACCGCCGGTGCCGGAGGCCCAGGGTGTCCAGGCGCCATCAGTACCATCCTTGATGAACAGGATGTAAAGAGCAGCTTTTCCGGCAGCGCTGTTGTAGCCGTTGCCCAGAATCACCGCCCAGCGGTTACCACCGGCGAGCTTCATTTTAACGATCTGCTTGGGGTAGTTGGTGCTCAGATGGGCCGGGGGGTGGTTGAAGGCATACCCCACATCGGTGTCGTCGGTCTCTGTGAACTCCCACAACACGGTAGCCGCTGCATCGCCAGCAGACTGACTGAAGGACCCCGGATCAGATACGTCCAGGGCGTAATAGCCTTTACCCCCGGGGCCGACCCCACCCACCAGTACGCTGCGCCAGTCCGGCGTGGCGGTAGCACTCAGATCCGCGTCGCCCACCATGGGGGACCCATCCATGTAATAGCGGTGGTTCTTGTTATAGGTCCGGTCCGTTAGCCAACTGAGGTTGTTTTCGTAGACCTTGGAGGGCACGTAGGCCAGGACCTCCTTACCGGCATCAGTACCCGCCACATAGACGCCGCTACTCAACACCACCTCGGAGTTAAACCCGTGCAGCATGCCATCGTTGGCTGCCACATAGACAACCGGATCTCGGCTAATCTTGGCAGCACGGAAGGCTGAATAGCCAGGATGATCCACATCTGAATAGCCGGCTGCCGGCGCCTCAACGAACCAGGGGTTGGAGTTAACGATATCGCCCAACTTGCTGGTATTGCGGGGACGGAACTTGGCGGCACTGCAGGAACCGCTGACAAATGATCCTGTGGCTCCTTCGTTGCTCGCATCCCCCCGCAGATAATTCACACGTTCTGCACCGCAGTTGTCCACGGTACCCAGGTAATTTTCGTTCAACTCGGCCTGAGCCGTTGAGGTCAAGTTGGCATACAGGAACGGCACACCGTCCGCGCTGCCTTTGGTCAGGATCACACGCCCAGTGGAATAGTTCTGGCTGTTGATCTTCACCCCAGCATCCCAGTCCTGGGTACCCAGGGCCCCAGTGAGGGAGTCCAAGGGATAGGACAGCAACTGCCCGCTCCAGTCCGCGCTGGAAAACTTGGCCTGGAAAATCCGGGTTTTGGTTTGCAGCGTCGTGGTGTTGGTGGCTACGGAAGACGCAGAGGCATCCGGCTGAGAGGCTTCATCAAAAACCTCGCTCAGGGAAGTGAACAGATTGGCCGGATTTCGGACTTCAAAATAATGATCCGGCTCACCATCGGGTGTGGATACGCCCGTGTTGTTGTTTTCAAGATCCCAGGACGAAGCAGGTGCCCCATACTTCGCGGCGTACCAAAGGGGATTCTTCAACAGCCCGGCAGGCGTAGTGCTCTGGGTATAGGTCCAGGTCTTGGCGCATCCGCAATTAGACCCCGTGCCACCAGACTGGTTTGCCGGACATCCAGTCGCACTGACAATATTGGCGGGCATGCGGGTGCCATCCGGGCAGGTATAGTTTGCTGCAGGGGCGGCCGAATTGAAGTCCGTACAACGGTAAGCCGGCGGGCTGGTCAGGTGACTGAAAAAATTGCGGTTTGCGTTACCACCTACAGGGCAATCGGTGGGATTGCATGTGGCGGTTCCGGGGATTTTGATAGGGAAATAGGTGCCATCCTGGGAGGAGCCAGTCACTGTATAGCCCAACTCCATGCCCGACCCCGTAGCGGACTGGGCTGCAGAGACCTTGATATTGATCTGGTCTGCGTTTACCGCCGGCGAACAGGCCGCCCCCACGCAGTACTCGATGCGGGAAATGGTGTCCATGTCGTAGTCACTGTCGGCAGAGTTGTCTTCCCAGGACACCAGAAAACTGCCCGAAGTGGCACCGTAACTTTCCACGCGCAGGTCCGTCATGCTGCAAATGGTAGAACCATTGGAACGGCAGGAAGGCACGATGTTGATCTTGCCGGTACCCACCGTGATCTCGAAGCTGGGCAGGTTTTCAGCTAGTCCCACGGTGTAGGTCCCCAAGGGCTGGCGGGCGACCCAGTCGGCATTGATGCCAGTCCATCTCTTGGCCCGATCGGTTGCGTAAGTGGGCCTAAGGTCCAGGGCTCTATTGGCACTGGCCAGACCAGAAATCAGATATCCCCCTTTCATATGTGGCAACTCCGGGCATATCCCACTGGCTGATGACAGATTGCTGAGGGTCTTCGCACTACAAAGGTTATTGGATGTCACACCATTGCTGCCGATGAGATAAGACCCGGACAACCCTTCTGCCACACCCACGGCATCAGTCAATGCCGTTGGGTCCAGACCCGTAATATCTGAAGTAATGGTGGCGTTATCCAGCGAAGTCAGCCCTGTGGATAAGACGATGATATTGGACAGGGCACACCATTCGGTCGATGGAAGCGGGTCTGAACTCGACGTCCACGAGTCTTTACCCAGGCCGGCTATGACAGCCGTAGAGGCGCTGTCATCCACATCGTAGGCTGAAGTGGCTGCGGTTTTTCCCGCGAAATAGCGCAATGCCTCGTGATACATCTCGGACAATGGGTTACCCCAGTCAACGCAGGTTCCGTTGGTGCCAGACAGCAAGTTACTGGCACTGCACGCAAAGGGAGATGAGCCGTTATACCCGCTCGAACACACCGCGGTGGCGGTGATGGCACCGGAGGCCGGCGTCTTATAGCCGGCGATGTGCATGCGATTCAGGCTGTCGATAATGCCCGTATCGCCGGTGGCCTGGTTGATGAACTGCCCTGTGCAGACATCAATTTCATCGGCTGTATGGTTGTCCCCGCAGATAGAAGAACTCGTTAACGCGGTACTGCTGTTATTGGCCAATAGGCTGATGTTCTTTCGCAGAACCCCACCCGACGTATTCTTCTTATAGCTGCCCGTCATCAATCCAAAACGGACCCGCCTATCAGCATCCACATCGCCATATTCCTGCAACAACCCTACCGGCTTCACGGTTTCCACGGGCGTCGTGGCCCGGGTGTAATAGGACTTGCATTTATCTTCGAGTTTGCCTGGAGCACACACCGCCACCCTGGCGACCAGATCGCTACTACCAGTAAGACGATGGGTAGCAGAACTCGGGCGCGGTGAGGGTTCCACCGTCTGCTCGTCCCATTTGCACTGCAAGATTTCCGTCATCGCCCAAGTGGGCCAGGAACCGCTAGCCACCTTGATCAGGGGCGCGGGCGAGGTATTGGAGCCGCTGACCGTAGAAATATTCCCCGCCTGAACGCCATCGCCCATATCGGAAACATTGCACAGGGTGATGGCGGCGGTGGAACTGTAAGGGGTGTATTTGGCTACGTCGGTTGCTCCCCCAGCCGGCGCGTAGACCTTGGCAAAGGCATGGACGTCGGGGGGTAAAAACGCGCGCTCCAGAACCGTTGCGCCTAAAGCAGTACCTGTGCTGTCAGTGGACCTGAACCCGCCATACAAAACCTTACGCACCACATCAAGTCGGGTCATGCTGGCCCAGTTGAGGAAGTTGCCGCTCCACTCCCCACTGCATTCGTGGAGATTAGTCCCTGATGCAAGGCCGGAGGGCTCGAAGCGCTCGTCCCCGGTGTCATATACATAACAGCGCTTGGAATTGAAGTAGCCGTAATAATTCACGCTGTCGTTGTAGGTTGTATCCAGGGTGCCATCCAGATCCAGGTCCGTATAGTCGGTGTACGCCTTGCGGGACAACTCATGATCCCGCGAGAGCAACAACATGACCCGGGGCTCTGTGGAGGCCAGAAACAACGGTGTCTGGGAGAAGGTCAACGCCTGAGCTGGCGCAACCAGACTACCTAAGAGCATCAGGATTGAGAGCGTCTTGTTGTTCATGATTTCCTCCATTGCATGAGGTCATGCCTCATGGCTTGATGACTTCCTGCAGCCAGACCACCGTGTTGGGGTTTGCCCCCTGGGCCCTGGTCGTAATGCGGTAGAAAAAAGTGTCGCTTCCGGATCCTGGCACCTGCTTGCGAAAGCCTTCGATGAGGTAGCGGGGTTGGGCAGAGACAAAGGGCAAGGCTGCCGCTCCGGTAAATGCCCCTATGACCACACTTGGAGCACCCGTCATGCTGGCCGTAGTCCATATGGGACTCGCAAAGCCGCCGGAACCGTTGTAACAAAGGCCATCATCTTGGGTTGTCGCAGTCGTGGACGCGCCACAATCGGTTGAGAACGCAGTGATGCCCGTAATCCCCCGGGCAGAGCCCGTGGCTGCGTTGGTGATGTCCCGTTCTGCATCCCGTAGGGTCAGTTCGGCAGCCTGCATGGCCAGGGACCTATCCCGCATGTTGCCGGCCATGCGCTCTTCCAGGCTGGCCATTCGGGTAGCTGTAACGCCTATGATGGTCAACATAACAACGAAGATCAGGCCCGTAATCAGGGCTGCACCTCGTTGGGAGTTCAGGGGAGAAGGGAGAATCCGCATAGTCATCATGGCAGATTGGTGACGCGGTTACGCAGGTTGAATGTCGCCACAAACGTTCGATGTAGACGGGTGTCATTGGTCTGGTTTGACTGACCGGTGGCCATTCCCAGGGCTCGAGGACAATCCAGGGGGCGCTGGGTGCTTGAGGCCAACCCTTGCTCATCCGAACGGATCATGACGCACACCTTTGCAGTGACCACATTGGGCCACTGGGCGGCGGAAGGGCTGGCAGTGTAAATGTCAGCGGACTGGTCATTTCCCGCAGCATCAATACCGTAAATCACTTGAAAGTCTTCCACGTTGGACAAAATTGGCTGGGTTTGCAGCGACACATTGGAAATCACACCTCCTGTGTCACGGTCAATTCTTCCCGTACAACGCAAATCCGTGCCACTCAAGGTGAAAGAATTTGTTACGACGTCATTTTCTTGAGAGTTGGCTCCTGTGCAGTCAGTCCCTCCACCTACTTCTGCAAAGTACTGAGCCGCCATTCCATCCGCCGCACCAGAAGCACCATTCGCCCCCTGCAAGGCAAAGCATTGATGGTTGGTAGCAACGCATACATTCGAAGATGCAGGCACCATGGCGCAGGTCGTTCCCGTGGGCGCATTCCCAGTAGCGGTGCACGCACCCGAACTGAGAGCACAAGGCAACACAGCAATGCATTCTTCGGTAACCGCCGTCACGTTTGGCGTAATGCTCGCGTCTGCACCAGCCTGACGCAGACTCCGTCCAATAATCTCAATGGCGTAGCGGCCATTTTCCTGAAGTCGCGCATTGGCTTCCTGCATACGGTAAGTCTGCTGGCTGCCTACATAAATGGTGCCGATGCCCGCGAGTAGTACCAAGCCCAGGGCAATCGCCACCAGCAGTTCCACCAGGGACAAGCCGACCTCACGCTTCCCACGGGAGTAAAAAATCTTGGAACACATCACTTTGGTCATGGCGAAACATCCGCAATGAAGCAATCAGTGTCTGCGGCCACCAAAGTACCCGCCCCATCCACGCAATCTGTGCCAGCCTGGGTCCAACTCACCATGATCCGGTAAGTCCGCAAGACATTTGAGTTACTACAAGCCGCACCAGGCCCAGCAGTACAGTCCACTGTGCCAACTCCTCCCGGCAGAAGACGGCCATTATTTGTATTCCACTGATGATGGTCGGTAACCGCCATATTGGCAGAGGAACAGCCTGTCTGGCCTGTATCTGCATTAAAACACCCCGGATCAGCAGGCGTCGAATTATTGAGGGCGTCATAACTCCCCGCAGTAGCACCGGCCTGGTTGGCACGAATGCGATCTGCCATGTCATAGACCTGTTGCGCCCCTATAGCCCTGAAATAGGCGGTCTGGTTGTTTTTTAAACTCGCCGCCTGCAAACCTGCAAGGCCAAGTAGCCCTAGGGACATGATCACGATGGCGATCAAAATCTCAAGTAGAGTAAACCCTGATTGCGGATGCATTTTCTTCATCATGGACATGTCACGTTATTGCCACTGCCGTCTTCTACTATCGAGTCGGCATCGGCTCCGTCAGTTGCTGACCTCGCCCTGCCTTGAAGCGACAAAATTACTGCTTCCGCATTACTTGCACCACGAACATCGCAGAAGGTAAACGTAGCTGCATCGCCAGATGTGTATCCAGTACTTAGAAAGACCGCTTCTTGAAGTCCTCCGCTAGCTCTCATTGTATTCCCCCCCTCCAAACCCGCCCGGACCTGGAGGATACAATCCGCATCCAAAACCCCATTGCCGTTTGCATCCTCTCCAGTATCTAGGTTGCAGTTCTGGTTAGCATCTTCGTCTGGTTCAAAATCACCCTGACCATCACGATCCACAAAGACCAAATAGCCGGTATCCCATGTAGCGGACCCCGCACAGGTCGTATCGTTCTGGCGACTGCACACCGTCACCCGTACCCCTCGCTTCACCGCCTCGCTTTTGGCATAGGCAAAGGCCAGCACCAGATCATTGGCCTGAGTGGTCAAGCGGGTGTTGCGCAGGAAATCCATGAAACTCGGCACCGCCAGCCCCAGCAGGATCGCCGCAATGGCAATGGTGACCAGCAGTTCGATCATGGTGAAGCCGCCAGGATGGCTTGCGCGCTTCATGGTTGCCGCCTTTTCATTAGACGTCTTCTCCGTATTGCTTTTTGTGCGCTGTGAGCATAGCCCGATCCGCCCTGTCCATAACCCCCGTGGCGACAAATGGTGAATTTCAACGGTTGAGTGGCATGGCACCTGAAGTATAGGCCCAAGCCCCCGGCCGGGACTGGCTTTCCCGCCAACATCCCCTTGCTGTGGCCGTACAATGCGGGGCTGCCGAAAACTGGTTACAGATTCATGAGCAAACCCGTGGATGTCCTTATTGTCGGTGCCGGCGTAAACGGCCTTTTGTCTGCCCTGCACCTGGCCCGGGAGGGGATGTCGGTCACCGTGCTGGACCGGGGCGGCGTGGCCCGGGAATCCACCTGGGCCGGGGCAGGCATTCTTTCGGCCCTGCTGCCCTGGGATTACGGCGAGGTGGTGAATGCCCTGGTGGAGCGGGGCCGGGCTCTTTGGCCGGAAGCGGCGGCCCAGGTGGCCGAGGAAAGCGGGGTGGACCCGGAATTCCTGCCCTGCGGCATGCTGGCACTGGGAGATTTCTCCCGGGACAAGGCCCTGGACTGGTGCCGTGCCCACGGTTGGGCCTGCACGCCGGTCACCGCCGGGGAAATGCCTGCCGTCAGTTTCCCGGAGGCGGCCACGGCCTTGTGGCTACCCGGTGTGGCCCAGGCCCGCAATCCCCGGGTGGGCCAAGCCTTGCACGGGGCCTGCCTGAAGGCGGGGGTGAACATCCTCACCCGGCAGGAGGCCCTGTCCCTTGAAGTCGGGGCCGGGGGCATCCAGGCCCTGGCCACCGCTACCGATCGTTTCACGGCTGACCGTTACGTCATCACCGCAGGGGCCTGGACCCGCACCCTGCTCGGCCCCCTGGGACTGGGACTGGATATCCGGCCCATCCGGGGCCAGATCCTGCTGTTCAGGGCGGCCCCCGGCCTGCTGCCCCACATTGTCTACAGTCAGGGAAAATACCTGGTTCCCAGGCGGGATGGGCACATCCTGGCAGGCAGTACCCTGGAAGACGCGGGCTTCGAAAAACACAACACCCCGGAAGGCCACCAGGAACTGGTGGCCTTCGCCCTGGCTACCTGCCCGGGGCTGAAGGACGCCGAACTGGTTTACGAGTGGGCCGGCCTGCGCCCCGGGGCCCCGGGAAACATACCCACCATCGCCCGTCACCCCGACATGGACAACCTGTATGTGAACAGCGGCCATTTCCGCTACGGCGTCACCATGGCCCCGGCTTCGGCGGAAATGCTGACCCAACTGGTGCTGCACCGGCCTACCACCCTGGATGCCCGCCCCTATGCCTGGCCCAAGCCCTGACAGTGGCCGTCAGGCGGCCCCCGGGACGCCGGATTTCCGGAATCTGGGCACTTTGCTGCGGGTCATCCTGCTGGCGGAAACGGTCAATTTCCTCTTCCACCTGGCCTTGACGGGGCATCCATTGGCGGCAATGCGCGCCATGGTGGGCCAGGCCCATCTGTTCGAGACCGCCCTGCTGGCCACCTTGCTGATCCTCATGCTGGCTTCTCCCCGCCTGGCGCGTCTGCGTTTCCGGCAACACGCCCTGGTGGGCGTGGGCCTGGCTTGCGCCATCACCGTGGCCCTGACCTGGGGTTTTTCCGCTTCTGCACCTGAGCTTTTCCGGGCCTCTTTCTTTCAGGCAGGCCTGCTGGCCGCCGTCCTGGCGGGCGCCATCTACTTCTACCTGCACTGGCGCATGCTGACCCTGTCTCCGGCTTTGTCCGAAGCCCGGCTGATGGCACTCCAGGCCCGCATCCGGCCCCATTTCTTATATAACAGCCTGAACACCGTCCTGGGTCTCATCCGCCAGGACCCCAGGCGGGCGGAATCCGTGCTGGAAAACCTGGCGGACCTGTTCCGCGCCCTGCTTGCCGAAGCCCGAAATCTGGTGCCCCTGGAGCGGGAACTGGAACTGGCCCGGGCCTATGCCGACGTGGAAGGCCTGAGGCTGGGGGAGCGGCTGAAGCTGGTCTGGCATGTGGAGGGGGCCCCCCTGTCCGCCCAGGTGCCCCAGCTGATCCTCCAGCCCCTGATCGAAAACGCGGTGATCCATGGCATAGAACCCAGCCCGGCGGGGGGGGAAATCCACGTCAGCGCCCTGCGCAAGGGGGACCAGTTGCTGGTCGTGGTACGCAACCCCCTGGCCGGCGCCACTTCGGACCGGCGAGGCAACGGCATGGCCCTGGACAACATCCGCGAACGGCTGAACCTGCATTTCGACGCGGAAGCCCGCCTCACCCATTACACGGCTGGGAACGAATTCATTGTGCAGATCGAAATTCCGTTGAAGACTTGAAACCCATGCAGACACCTGCTTCGCCGTTCGTGCTGAGCCTGTCGAAGCACTGGCCTTGCAAAGCGCCCTTCGACAAGCTCAGGGCGAACGGATTTTGTCGGACTCCTGATTAAAAACTCCCAAAACTGCCTCGTCATTTTTTCCATCCAACCAAGGAAAACCCCATGCAAAGACGCGATTTCCTGAAAGGTGCCGGCGCCGGTCTGGCCACTTCCGCTGCCGTGGCCCTGCCCGGTTGCAGCAAGCCTACCGAGACGGCTGCGGCCGGCGAGATGCCCACCGTCCACTGGCGCTTGGCTTCCAGCTTTCCCAAGAGCCTGGACACCATCTACGGTGCTGCCGAGGTGCTGGCAGACCGGCTGGCGAAGATCACCGACGGCAAGTTCCAGCTCAAGGTCCATGCCGGCGGGGAACTGGTTCCCGGCCTGCAGGTGATGGACGCGGTGCAGAACGGCACCGTGGAATGCGGCCACTCCGCCAGCTATTACTACGTGGGCAAGAACATGGCCTTCGCCTTCGACTGCGCCATGCCCTTCGGTCTCACCGCCCGGCAGCAGAACGCCTGGATGTATCACGGGGGCGGCATCGCCCTGCTGCGGGACTTGTTCAAGAAGCACAACATCATGCAATTTCCCGGCGGCAATACCGGCGTGCAGATGGGGGGCTGGTTTCGCAAGGAAGTGAATTCCCTGGCGGACTTGCAGGGACTGAAGATGCGCATTCCCGGCATTGGCGGCCAGATCATGGCCAAGCTGGGGGCCGTGCCCCAGACCCTGGCGGGTGGTGACATCTATCCCGCCTTGGAACGGGGTGCCATCGACGCCGCCGAGTGGGTGGGCCCTTACGACGACGAAAAACTGGGCTTCCACAAGATCGCCCCCCACTACTACTACCCGGGCTGGTGGGAAGGGGGCCCCCAGCTCTCCTTCTTCGTCAACCTGGAAAAATGGCATGCCCTGCCGGAAGCCTACAAACAGGCCTTCGAAACCGCCTGCGTGGAAGCCAACGTGGGCATGCTGGCGCGCTACGATGCCCAGAATCCCCAGGCCCTCATGCGCTTGCTCCAGCAGGGGGTGAAGCTGCACGCCTACCCGAAGGACATCCTGGAAGCCGCCCAGAAGGCCGCCTTCGAGCTCTATGACGAGGAGGCCGGAAAAAACCCGGATTTCGCCCGCATCTATGAGCCCTGGAAGGCCTTCCGCAATGCCCAGGTGCAGTGGTTCAAGGTGGCGGAAGCCAGCTACGCCAACTTCCTGTATTACAGCCGCTGAGCGGGTTTCCCCTCAGGAGAGCGCGTCAGCCCCTCAGTTCACACCCAGCAATTCCACCTCGAACACCAGGGTGGCATTGGGGGGAATGACGCCACCGGCACCGTAGGCGCCGTAGCCCAGGTGAGGGGGGATGGTGAGCTTGCGCTTGCCGCCCACTTTCATGCCGGCCACGCCTTCGTCCCAGCCGGGAATGACATGGCCCCGGCCCAAGGGGAAATCGAAGGGATCGTTGCGGTCCACACTGGAATCGAACTTGCGGCCATCGGTCAGCCAGCCGGTGTAATGCACGCTGACCCGGTTGCCCTTGGCCGCTTCGGCACCCTCTCCCACGGTCAGGTCTTCGATCATCAAACCGCTTTCGGTCGTCACTGCGGACATATTCTTCGCTCCAAAAAAGTAAGCGGCGCGGATCGGGCACACCGGTCCGCGCCGCAGGTTTTAAAAAATCAGTGCAGTACCACCAGCACGACGCGGCGGTTCTGGCTGCGGCCGTCCTTGTTCATGTTGCTGGCCACAGGCGCGCTCTCACCATAGGAAATGGCGGACATGCGGTGCAGGGGCAGGCCCCCCTTCATGTTCAGGTAGCGGCGCACGGCGTCTGCCCGGGCTTGGCCGATGCGCTCGTTCACATGGGCCTCGCCCCGGCTGTCGGTATGGCCCTGGATTTCCACGTACACACCCCGGTTCTCCGCCTTGAGTTTCTCGGCAAAGGCATTCAGGGCCGCCATGGCTTCCTTGCTCAGGGTCGTGCTGTCGGACTTGAAGCGCAGGGTGTCATCCGTCATGGCCACTTCGTAGACCACCTTGCCTTCCGCCAGCTTGCCGGCAGCCAGGGCCCGGTCCATGGCCTCCTGGGCGGTTTTGGAAAGTTGGGCGATATCGGCCTCGTTCTTGCCGATACGCTCCCCATGACTGGCAAGGGCCGCCTTGGTTTCACTATTGAAAACGCCCTGGGTCGAGGTGAGATTCTTGAGCGCGGCAGCCGTCCGGTCGACACGGTTGTCCACGTTCTTGACGTCTTCCTTGACGGGCCCCATCTGGCCCTGCACGTACTCGTGTACGTATTCTTTTGTCGCACATCCCGTAGTCGTCAGGGCACCTAGCGTGGCAACAAGCAGGAGATTTTTCATGCCTCACCTCATCTTAAAAATGTAAGTCACTGATTCCAGTCTAACTTATCGGGAAAAAATGCAAAAACTTTAATCCGATCCATGGTTCACTCTGCCGGCGGCAGGTAACCCGGATCCGGCAGGTCCAGCTTGAACTCCACTGGTGCCGCCTGGGCCTGAGGCTTGTCGTGCATGACCAGGCCCGGAAAGCTGAGGACCACCACCACCATGAGGATCTGGATAAGCAGGAAGGGCACTGCACCCCAGTAGATGTCCGTGGTGCGCACTTCCCGGGGAGCCACGCTACGCAGGTAGAAAAGGGAGAAGCCGAAGGGCGGATGCATGAAGGATGTCTGCATATTGATACCCAGGATGACGCCGAACCACACCAGATCGATGCCCAGGGCCATGGCCACCGGCACCAACAGGGGCACGATGATGAAGGCGATCTCGAAGAAATCCAGGAAAAACGCCAGGCCGAACACCAGCAGGTTCACAAGAATGAGAAAGCCCAGTTCCCCGCCGGGCAAGGCGGTCAGCAGGCCTTCCACCCAGCTATCACCGTCCAGCAGCTGGAACACCAGGGAAAACACCGTGGAACCGATGAGGATGAAGATGACGAAACTGGTCAGCCGGGTAGTGGAATCCAGGGCCTGTTTAAGCAGGTCCAGGCTCAGGCGTTTTCTGGACAGGGCCAACAGCAGGGCCCCGGCAGCCCCCATGGCGCCCCCTTCCGTGGGCGTGGCGATGCCCAGGAAGATGGTACCCAATACCAGGAAGATGAGTACCAGGGGCGGCAGAATGGCCGCCAGGGCCTTGCCCCACAGGCGGGCCCCCTGGAGGCTTCGGGCTTCCAGGGGCAGGGCCGGGGCAAAGTCCGGCCGCACCAGGGACACCATGAGCACGAACAGCAGATAAAAGCCCATCAACATCAGGGCGGGCACCAAAGCCCCCTGATACATGGCCCCCACGGATACCCCCAACTGATCCGCCAGCACGATCAACACCAGTGATGGGGGAATGATCTGGGCCAGGGTACCGGAGGCGGCGATGACCCCGGAAGCCAGACGCTTGTCGTAGCCATAGCGCAGCATGATGGGCAGGGAGATGAGGCCCATGGCAATGACCGATGCGGCCACCACGCCTGTAGTGGCCGCCAGCAGGGCCCCTACCAGCACTACGGCATAGGCCAGCCCACCCCGCAGGGGGCCGAACAGCTGGCCCAGGCTGTCCAGCAGGTCTTCCGCCATGCCGCTGCGTTCCAGGATGAGCCCCATGAAAGTGAAGAAGGGAATGGCCAGCAAGGTGGCGTTGGACATGATGCCGAACACCCGCTCCGGCAGTGCCTGGAGCTGCTCGAAGCCCATGAAACCCATCTGGCTGCCGATGAAGGCGAACAGGAGACCATTTGCCGCCAGGGCAAAGGCCACGGGGTAGCCCAGCAGCAGGAACACCACCAGGCCGAAGAACATCAGAGGAGCCATGAATTCGTAGCTCATCGCGTCATCCGTCCCGGTTCTTCATCCAGGGGTACACCACCCCACAACACCCCGGCCCGCTTGATCACTTCCGCCAGGCCCTGCAGCCAGAGCAGGGCAAATCCCACCGGCACCGCCAGCTTGATGGGCCAGCGCAGCAGGCCCCCGGCATCGGGCGAAGTTTCAGCCTGGGCATAGCTGGCCAGAAAGAATTCCCACCCCAGCCAGGCCAGGATGCCGCTCATGGGCAGCAGGAACAGCAGCCCTCCCAGCAGGTCCACCCAGGCCTTGCCCCGGGCCGACAGCCGGCCATAGACCACGTCGATGCGCACGTGGCCGTTGTGTTTCAGGGTGTAGCCCGCCCCCAACAGGAACACCAGACCGAAGAGATACCACTGGATTTCCAACCAGGCATTGGAACTGGCATTCAGGCCGTAGCGCACCACGGCGTTGCCCGCCGAAATCAGAGTGGCGGCCAACACCAGCCAGAGCACCAGGCGGCCGACCCGCTCGTTGAGGCCATCGATCAGCCGGGCAAGTTTCAGCAAGGCGCCCATCACAAGGCCCCCGCCTCAGCCAGCAGGGCGGCCAGAGCCTCGGCCACCTGCCGGTAGCCCTGGGCATTGGGATGTATCGGGTCTGACTTCAAGGCCGGAGACTTGAGCACGTCATCAAACACCCCGCCCTCGTAGGGCAGGCCGAATTCCTCGGCAACCGTGGCATAGAAGGCCGGCGGGTCCGACAGCAGGCGGGGCTCCGGTACGCCGATGAGCACCAGACCGATGCCCCGTTCACGTATCAAGCGCACCATGTCGCGCACATTGGCCTCGGCCTCTCCCATGTCCATGCCCCGTAGCATGTCGTTGCCCCCCAGGCACAACAACACCAGGCGGGGGGCATGGGTATCCAGGGCATCGGCCAGACGCGCCAACCCCTGGGCCGTGGTCTCGCCGGGCACCCCCGCATTCACTACTTGGCGGCCAATAATGGCCTGCAACTGGGCCGGGTAGGCTTCCGTAGTCGCCACCCCGGTGCCATGGGTGAGACTGTCGCCGAAGGCCAGGACCACGTCGTCGGCCGACAGCCGGGGCAACTGGGGTACCTTGGGCTGGCAAGCAGCCAGAAGAGCAAGCAACAGCCACACCCCGGCCAGCCAGAAGGCGGCCCGGGCTGGACTGCGCACCGGCATCCAGGCCCCCAAGCTTCAGTTCCCCGCCACGGTCATCTGGTCGATGAGAATGGAGCCCACCCGGCGGGAGCCCCGGGTTTCCACGTCCGAGCCGATGGCGACAATGCCCCGGAACATGTCCTTGAGATTGCCGGCGATGGTGATTTCCTCGACAGGGTAGGCGATCACGCCGTTCTCCACCCAGAAACCCGCCGCCCCCCGGGAATAATCCCCGGTCACCATGTTCAGGCCGTGGCCCAGCAGTTCGGTCACCAACAGGCCCGTGCCCATTTTCGCCAGCAGGGCCTCGAAACCTTCGCCGGTGGAAGGCACCACCAGATTGTGGTTGCCGCCGGCGTTGCCGGTGCTCTGCATGCCCAACTTGCGGGCGCTGTAGCTGGACAGGAAATAGCCTTTCACCACGCCGTCCTGCACCACGTCCCGGTCCCGGGTTGCCACGCCTTCCGAATCGAAGGGGGAGGAGGCCAGGCCCCTTGCCAGGAAGGGCCGTTCAAGAATCTGCACGAATTCGGGGAAAACCCGGGTTTCCAGGCTGTCCAGCAGGAAGGATGACTTGCGGTACAGGTGCCCCCCGGAAACAGCGGAAACATAGCTGGCAATGAGCCCGGTGGCGATGGGCGCTTCGAACAGCACCGGGCACTGGCGGGTGGACAGCTGGCGGCCGTCCAGGCGCCGCACCGTGCGCTCGCCGGCCCGGCGGCCTACCTGCTCCACCGGGTCCAGATCGGCGGCAGACCGGGCGGTGGTGTACCAGTAATCCCGCTGCATGCCGCCGTCCGACTCGGCGATCACGGCACAGGAGATGCTCTGCCGGCTGGAAGGGTAGCCGCCGCTGAACCCCAGGGAGTTGGCATAGACGAACTGGGCGTTCTGGCTGGAAAAGGAGCCCCCCTCGCTGTTCTTGATGCGGGGGTCCACCGCCAGGGCGGCGGCTTCGCAGGCCCGGGCCTGTTCCACCGCCGCCTCCACGGTCACGTCCCATGGGTGGAACAGGTCCGGCGGAGTCCAGTCCCGGGCCAGCAGGGCCGGGTCCGCCAGGCCGGCACAATCGTCCTCGGCGGTGAACCGGGCGATGGACAGGGCCTTGTCCACAGCCCGGGCCAGGGCGTCGGCGGAAAAATCCGAAGTGGACGCGTGCCCCCGGCGCTGGCCCAGGTACACCGTCACGCCGATGCCCTTGTCCCGGTTGTGCTCGATGGTTTCCAACTGGCCCTGGCGCACGGACACGGACAGGCCACTGCCCTCCGAAACTTCGGCTTCCGCCGCGCTGGCGCCCCCCTGGCGGGCCAGATCCAGCACCTGGCTGGCCAGATCGGTCAAAGCTTGGGGGGTATGGCTGAATGGGCTGGCGGACACGGTGAAATCCGAGGGGTTGATAAGAAGGCCGCTATCATAACAACCCCCGCCATCACCCGACCCGATCCACCCCATGGACGAAGAAGAATTCCAGGAATACGACGGCCCCAGCAAAAGCCAGCGAAAACGGGACGCCGAAGCCCTCCAGGCCCTGGGCAAGGCCCTGGTCGAACTGTCCAAGGAGCGCCTCAACACCCTGGCTCTGCCGGACGTGCTACGGGCAGAAATCCTGGAAGCCAAGCGCATCACCAGCCACGGCGCCATCCGTCGGCAAATGCAGCTCATCGGCAAGATCATGCGGGACGTGGATGCGGAAGCCATTGCCGAACAATTGGCCGTGGTGCGGGGGGAATCCGCCGCCGCCAAGGCCGCTTTCCATGCCCTGGAACAATGGCGCGAACGACTCATCAGGGACGACCAGGCCGTGACTGACTGGCTGGCCCGCCACCCGGCCACGGATGCCCAGCAGATGCGACAACTGATCCGCAATGCCCGCAAGGAGGCAGCAGATAACAAACCGCCCAAATCCAGCCGGGCCCTGTTCAGGATGCTGCGGGAGGTCTCTGAAGCCTGACACCGGAAACGTCGGATTTCTTTACACACCCGACCCCACCGTGCCCGGTTTGCCGTCCCACCCGCTGAGGCAGGGGGGTATAACTAAAGGCATAAAGCTTGCTTGGTTTCCCCACTCCCATTAATTGCACCGTTGTTTACATTCCATGCCCCGCGCCGCCTCCCCTGCCAACCACCTTCCGTACTCGGGGGAGGAACTGGAATGTGTCAGCCACCCAGGAGTGGTGGCCCATCTGCTGATGGGCCTGGGAGGCAACGACAGCCTGGACGCGGAATCCCGCCGGCTGATCTTCCTGGACCCGGCCCTGAGCCTGCATGCCCTGCGCCTCATTGCCAGCCGTCACCCCCAGGCCCAGCTTTCCGGGCTGCACCTGCCCACCCTGGTGGAGGAACTGGGGGCCCACGCCCTCAAACACATGGCCCTGGCCGGCGCCATCAATCAATTGCGGGCCGGGAACGATCGGAACGGCAGCCTGGACGTCATCTGGCGTCAAGCCGTCACCGGCGCAGCCCTGACCCGATCCCTGGCCGAGGCCCAGGGCTACCGCAACCCGGAAGAAGCCTGGCTTGCCGGCCTGCTGGCCCAGTTGCCCAGCTTCGTGCGCAACGCCCCATCACCCCAGGCCGCCAGACTGGCCTGCCTGGCCCAAGTAGAACGCCTGCCCCTGCGCAGCTTCCTGCCGGATGTGCTGCGTTATCTGGAAGAACCGGCAGAGCGGCTCCAGGACGCGGCCCCTCTTGTCCGCCACGCCCTTGCTGCCCACCGGCTGCTGCCGGCCCTGAGCCGGGGCGCACCCGATACCTTTGCCCCCCCAGCCGATGGGGTATTCTTGTCCCACCCCTTGCCCACGGATGCCCTGAAGGACATGCTTCAGAACGCTCAAAAGACCGCTGATCAACTCACCGAAGCCATCCAGGCCCTGCCCTCCACCCGGGTTGCCACGGAAATTGTTCGCTTCGGCCGTCTGGAGACCGCTGCCGGCCAGCGCGGCAACACCCTTGAAGGAACCGTGGCGGCCCTGGCCACCAGCTTGACCGCCGAGGAAGGCCTCTACGACCCCATCTACCTGGCCCTGAACAAGCGCACCAGTTCCCTGGAAGCACGCCCCCTGGGAGACGCCCCCGCTCCGGCCATAAGCCTGCGGGTGGAAGGCAGCAACACTGCCGCCGTGCGAGCCCTGTTCACCCGGGGCTGCGTGGTGGCCTACGAGGCGGACCGGGACACGGCCCTGCTGGACAGTCAGATCATCCGCCAGGCAGGCGCCGAGGGACTGGCCGCCCTGCCGGTGGGTGAAGGCGGCAACCGGGGTGTGTTGTTGATTTGCGGCGACCGGGACGCCCTGGAAAAGCTGGCCGCCGACCCCCGGCACTACACCCGCCTGGGCGAACTGGCCGGCGAGGTTGCTGCCACGCCCGAGGCACCAGCCACGCCGGCCCCGGTGCCGCCAACGGATGATGCCCTGCCCAACCGGGTTCGCCGGGCTGCCCACGAGGTGAACAACCCCCTGGGCATCATCAAGAACTACCTGGCCATCCTGAAAACCAAGATGGGGGATGACGCCCCCGTCTCCGACGAGTTGCGCATCATCCATGAAGAACTGGACCGCATCGTGCGCATCGTGCGCGGCATGCTCCACGAAGATACAGACCTGGGTGACCTGCGGGACGATACGGACATCAACGTCCTGATCAACGACATGGTGAAGGTGACCGCCCCCACCTGGCATGCCAAGGAAGTACGGGTGGAACCCCTGCTGTCCCCGGGCCTGCCCCGCCTGCCCCATGACCGGGACAAACTCAAGCAGATCATCCTCAACCTGCTGCTGAATGCCCTGGAGGCCTCCCCCCCGGGTAGCGTGGTGCGCCTGGAAACCGCCACTGTTACGAACCACCAAAAGAAACATTTCCTGGAGATACTTGTGGCTGACAAGGGCAGCGGCATTCCACCGGAACGGATGGACGCCCTGTTCGACCCTGTGGAAACGGAAAAAGGAGAAGGCCATGCCGGTCTGGGGCTATCCATCGTCAAGTCCCTCACCGAATCCCTGGAGGGCAGCATCACCCTTAAGAGCGGCCCTGGCGGCACCACATTCCAGATATCATTGCCCCTAGGGTGATCAGCCAGGAATGACCATGATCTCCCACGGGCAACCACAAGAGGCACAGATGACCGAATCTTCGGATGAGCAGAAGCACTCTACGCTGGTAAGCATGCTCATCGTCGAGGATGAGCCCCGCTACCTGGACAGCACCCGTCTGCTCCTGGCACAGGTGGTGGATCGAATCGATACCGCCCTGGACGGAGCCCAGGCCTACGCCAAGCTGGAAGCCCGGCAATACGACCTGGCCCTTCTGGACCTGCATCTGCCCGATACCACCGGCCACGAAATCATGGCCTGGCTTCGGGCCCACCAGCCCCAGTGCCGGGTCATCATCGCCAGCGGCGACGACGAAATCGAATCCGCCATCAAGTCTCTGCGCCTGGGGGCCTACGACTACCTGCGCAAGCCCTACGAACCCGAGGAACTGATCCAGACCGTCCGCAACGCCGTGGGCCGGGTCAAGCTGGAGCGGGACAACTCCCGCCTGCGCACCCAGATCGAACATTCCGAGGAATGGTACCGACTGCTGGTGAACACCTCTCCGGACATCATCTACACCCTGGACGAGACAGGCGCTTTCACCTTCGTCAACGACAGCGTGCAAAAGATTCTCGGCTATCGCCCGGAAGAACTCATCGGCCAGGATTACCTGGTGCTGGTGCCTCCGGGGGAGGCAGACAACGCCATCCAGCGCCTCAATGAGCGCCGCAAGGCGGACCGGGCCACCCGTAACCATGAACTGCGCCTGCGGCGCAAGGATGACTTGCTCACCAGTCTGGCCCCCAGCCCGGCCGAGAACCAGGTCACTGTGGAATTGTCGGCCATGGGCATGTACCGGCCCCTGTCAAACGGCAACGAGGAATTCATGGGCACCTACGGCGTCGCCCGGGACATAAGCGAACGCAAGCAGGCAGAAGCCACCATCACCTTCCAGGCCTACCACGACCAGCTCACCAGCCTGCCCAACCGGTCACTGTTCCACGACCGCCTGAACCAGGCCATGGTGCAGGCCAAGCGGCACGGCCAGAGCATGGCCATCATGTTCCTGGACCTGGACCGCTTCAAGGTAGTGAACGACACCCTGGGCCACCAGATCGGCGACGCCCTGCTCCAGGCAGTGGCCCAGCGCCTGAAAGCCTGCCTGCGGGAAGGCGACACCCTGTCCCGCATCGGCGGCGACGAGTTCATGCTCCTCCTGCCCCTGATCCGCAGCCGGGACAACGTCATCTTCATCGCCGAAAAGATCCTCGCGGCCCTGAAAGCCCCCTTCAACATCGAAGGCAACGAAATCTTCATCGGCGTCAGCATCGGCATTGCCCTCTACCCCGAGGACGGGGATAGCCGGGAAACCCTCATCAAGCACGCCGACATCGCCATGTACCACGCCAAGGACCATGGCCGGAACAACTTCAAATTCTTCACCCATGAGCTGAACAAGGCCCTGTCAGGCCGCCTGTCGGTGGAAAACGACATGCGCCACGCCCTTCAGGAGGGGCAGTTCCAGGTGTATTACCAGCCCCAGGTGGATATCGATAGCCAGCGCATACGGGGCATGGAGGCCCTGATCCGCTGGCAGCACCCCCGCCGGGGCCTGGTGATGCCGGACAGCTTCATTTCCGTGGCGGAAGACTGCGGCCTCATCAACCCCATCAGCGATTTCGTCCTCAACACCGTCTGCCGCCAGGCAAACCTTTGGGCCGCCGCCGGCCTGCCCAGTCCCACCCTGGCGGTGAACATCTCCGCCCGGCAGATCGAACACCCCCGTTTCGTGGACCGATTCATGGAGACCCTGCTGGGGGGCTGCGCCCGGGGTGAAGGCATCGAGGTGGAAATCACCGAAAGCGCCCTCATGCGGGACGTGGACGGCGCCATCACCAAGCTGCGCAAACTGGCAGACCAGGGGGTGGACATCTCCATCGACGATTTCGGCACCGGTTATTCCTCCCTCTCCTACCTGAAGAAACTGCCGGTCCATACCCTGAAGATCGATCGCAGCTTCATCCACGATCTGAACAGTCACCACAGCGGCGCCACCATCGTCGCCGGCATCACCGCCATGGCCAAGGGACTGAAGCTGAACGTGGTAGCGGAAGGGGTGGAGACCAAGGAGCAGCTGGCCTACCTGCAGGAACTGGGCTGTGACGCCTACCAGGGCTTCTATTACAGCCATCCCCTGGACACGGAACACGCCACTGAACTACTGCGCAGCCACCCTGTTTGATTTGTGGTACAGACCCCCTGGCTCGCAGCGGGGGGGCACATTCGCAGATATTCCTGGCAAATCAACGCCTTTTTGACACATAAAGGTCAACGGACTACTCTTCGCCCCCGTTCTTGCTTCACCACACCACCCATAGAGGAGCACATACATGCGCAAGACCCTGATTTCCCTGGCCCTGATGGCCGGCTTTGCCAGCACTGCCCAAGCCGCCCCCCTGATGTCCGCAGACTGGGCCGGCCAAGCCTGCCAAGCCTGGAACAGCAATCCCGCGCTGACCAACGAGCTCGCGGAAAAATGGATCAAGAACGACAAGGGCCGGGGTTACAAGATCATTCACATGTATCGCACCGACTGCGGTGAAGGCACCAAGGTGGAAATGACCATCTCCGCCAAGGACAGCAAGGCCCTGTGCACCTACGCCGGCCCCATCAAGCACACTGACCTGGACAGCAGCGTGGACTACGTCATGCACGCCGAGACCAAGCGCTGGCGTGAAATGGGCGCGGGCGAATACGGCCCCATGCGCGCCATGATGTTCGGCCGCCTGAAATTTGAAGGCCCCAAGGGCGAAGCCATGCGGGTCATGGGCCCCTTTGAGCAGTTCCTGCTGATCCCCGGCAAGGTACCCGGCGACGACGCTTGCCCCGCCAAGTAATTCTTCAGCCTCCCGAAACAAAGCCCGCCTTGCGCGGGCTTTTTTCATGGCTGCTGGATGACGTGGATTTGCCAGCGGCCTCCGGTGAACACTATGTGGAACAGGCGGTCGATGTTGGGATGCTTGCCCGGGTTGATGCGGGCATCCTCCACATGTTCCGAATAGATCTGGATCCCCTCTTCCGCCGCCGAGGCATCCAGCATCCCATATTTGGCCAGCAGGTAGGCATAGACCCTCACCGAGCCGGAGCTTCCCGGCTTGTTCTCTATGATCTCCACCTGCCCCTGGGGACCGGACAGTTCCAGGCGTAGTACCCCATCCACGGGGGGCAGGGCTGCAAGGCGTTCATTGAAGCTCATGGCGTCACACCCGGTAGGCCAGGCGCGTCAGCAGCCTGGAGGTCAGCTTCATGGTCTGTTTGACCGGCCCCGGCAATTCCGCCCCACCGTGGGCAATGGCGGTCTCGGCATGGCGGATCTCGTCCTGTTTCATCTGCTCGACGATGGCCCGACTGCGTCCGTCCTGGGGGGGCAGCTTGTCCAGGTGGCTGTCCAGGTGGCCTTCCACCTGGCGTTCGGTCTCCGCCAGGAAACCCAGGTTCCATTTGTCCCCCAGGGCGCCGGCAAAGGCCCCCAGGGCAAAGGAACCGGCATACCAGAGGGGGTTGAGATAGCTCTTGTGGCTGCCCAATTCCGTCAGGCGCCGTTCGCACCAGGCCAGGTGTTCGGTCTCTTCTTCCGCTGCTTCCAGCAGTGCCCGCTGGGCTTCCGGGTTGCGGGCCGTCAGGGCCTGGCCGGCATACAGGGCCTGGGCACACACCTCGCCACTGTGGTTGATGCGCATGAGGCCCGCCGCGTGGCGCTTGTCCGCCTCGTCCATGTCCGCTTCCGGCACATCGGCGTCCGGGTGGGGACGGCGGCTGGCGGCGCTGGCAAAGACCGTGCGCAGGGCCTTGTCGAATTGCAGGATGAAGGCTTCTGGGCTGGGGGGTTTAGGCAGGGCAGGGATCATGGCAGGCACATCAAAGGATCAAGTGCGCTGATTATAGGCCCGGACAGTCACGGGCTTCCGCCCCATGTGGTGTAATGCGCGCCCGCCTTTGCCGCGCTGCCTTTATCTCTTGAGCCACCACGAAATCCTCTACGCCCTGACCGTGCTGCTGCTGGCGTACTTCGTGCGCGGGATTTCCGGTTTTGGCTCCGGCCTCATCGCCGTGCCCCTGCTGGCCCTTCAGTTCCCGCTGACCCAGGTGGTGCCTTTCATGCTCATGGCGGATTTTTCAGCCTCGGCCCTCATCGGCGGCCTGCATTTCCGGCATGTGGACAAGGCCGAAGTGGTGCGTCTGCTGCCCGTGTCCCTGGTGGGCATCGTCCTGGGCACCACCCTCCTGGTGTCCCTGCCCACCACGGCCCTGCTGGCCACCCTGGCCGGTTTCATCCTGCTATTTGCCCTGCGGTTTCTGCTGGCCCGCCCCGGACCCTTCACCCCCATCTCACCTCGCTGGGCCTGGCCGGCAGCCTTGAGCGGCGGCGCCGTGGGGGCCCTGTTCGGCACCGGCGGCCCGCCCTATGTCATCTACCTGAGCCACCGCATCCAGGACAAGACCCTGTTGCGGGCCACCCTTTCCGGCCTGTTCTTCATGGAGGGGCTGATGCGCATCGTCGCCTTCCTGGTGGCGGGCTTGCTCCTTGACCCGGATATCTGGTTATACCTGTTGCTGGCATTCCCCGTCATCCTTGCCGCCCTGTACGGGGGCAGCCACATCCACACCCGCCTGAGCAACGCCCAGATGCAGCGCCTGGTGGGCTGGCTACTGCTGGTCAGCGCCCTGTCGGTGGCGGCCAAGGCCCTGCAGTCAGGCTAAGGGCCGCATGCCCCAGCCATGCAAAAGGCCGCCCGAAGGCGGCCTTTTGCATGGGGTGAATCGCCGGGGCGACTCAGGATTCCTGCTTGCGGGCTTCCAGCTTTTCCTTGATGCGGGCAGACTTGCCGGAACGCTGGCGCAGGTAGTACAGCTTGGCGCGGCGCACGTCACCACGGCGCTTCAGCTCGACGGCAGCCACCAGGGGGGAGTAGGTCTGGAAGGTCCGCTCCACACCTTCGCCGGCGGAAATCTTGCGCACGGTGAAAGCGGAGTTCAGGCCGCGGTTGCGCTTGGCGATCACCACGCCCTCATAGGCCTGGAGACGCTCACGGTTGCCTTCCTTCACCTTCACCTGCACCACGACGGTATCGCCGGGGGCAAAGTCGGGGAGGGTCTTGTTGGCCATCAGGCGGGCCATTTCTTCCTTTTCCAGCTGCTCGATCACGTTCATCTTCGTTTTCCTTAACGATATGGGCACCAGAGGTATCCACGATACGTGGTGCCGTTTTTCACATCCCACCGGAGTGGGCACTTCTTCACGCACCGCCTTCCGGCGAAGCGTCCAGTTCCTGCAACAACTTCCGTTCCTGCCCGCTCAGGGGCCGGTCCGCCAGCAGATCCGGCCGCCGGGCCCGGGTACGGGCCAGGGACTGCCGCAAGCGCCAGCGGGCAATGGCGGCATGGTCACCGCTCTTCAGCACCTCCGGCACCTCCAGACCCAGATACGACTCGGGCCGGGTGTAGTGGGGGCAATCCAGCAAGCCGTCGGCAAAGGAATCCTCCTTGGCCGAATCCTCGTGGCCCAGGGCCCCCGGAATCTGGCGGATCACCGCATCCAGCAACACCATGGCCGGCAACTCGCCCCCCGACAACACATAGTCGCCGATGGACACTTCCTCCAGCCCGTGACGGGCGAACACCCGCTCGTCTATGCCTTCGTACCGCCCGGCCAGCAACACCAGGGCCGGTTCTGCCGCCAATTCTTCCACAAGGGCCTGGTCCAGCCGCCGCCCCTGGGGGGACAGGTAGATCAGCCGGGGCCGGCCCACGCATTCCCGCAACAACACCGTCTTCACCGCCGTGAGGGCCAGGTCCAGGGGCTCCACCAGCATCACCATGCCGGGGCCGCCACCGAAGGGCCGGTCGTCCACCGTGCGGTAGTTGTCCTGGGTAAAGTCCCGGGGGTCCCAGAACCTTAACCTGCACAACTGCCTGCGTATTGCCCGCCCGCTCACGCCGGACTGGGTCAGGGCCGTAAACATCTCCGGAAACAGGCTGATGACATGGTAGCTCGGCGCCATGGCCCCGCCCGCTCAGTCCTTGTCCCAGTCCGCACCCCATTCCACCAGGATGCGTCCACCTGCCACTCCCGCCGCCGGCACCACTTCGCGCACATAGGCGTTAACGAAGGGTATCAGCCTTTCCCGCTCGCCCCGCACCCGTAAAACCTCGTGGGCACCGGTTTCCAGCAATCCTTCCACCTGGCCCAGGTGAACCCCTTCGGTATTCACCACATCCAGGCCGATGAGGTCGTCCCAGTAATACTCGCCCTCATCCGCTTCCGGGAATTCCGCCCGGTCCACAGCCACTTCCAGCCCCTTCAGGGACTCGGCCAGGTTCCGATCATTCACGCCTTCCAGCCGGACCACCAGACTCTGGGCGTGAACCTTGCCCTCCAGCACCCGGTATTCCCGCCAACCGGCCCGGGGTCCTTCATCCCGTCCCAGCCACCAGACTTCGTAGTCCAGCAGGCTGTCCAGGTATTCCGTGAAAGGCTGGATCTTGAGCCAGCCCTGGACGGCGTAGGGCGCGGCAACGCGCCCCATCACCACCCGTTCAGCCGGGGTTTCAGGCAGCGGCTTTTTGGCCACGCACGATGCGGGCAACGGTGTCGGACACCTGGGCACCCACGCCCTGCCAGTAGGTCAGGCGATCCTGGGCCAGACGCAGGGTCTCGGCATTGCCCTTGGCAACGGGGTTGTAGAAGCCGATGCGCTCGATGAAACGGCCATCACGACGGTTGCGGGAATCCGCCACAACGATGTTGTAGAAGGGATTCTTCTTGGAGCCGCCGCGGGCAAGACGAATGGTCACCATGGTGTTGCAGTCCTCTAGAAATCGGAAAGCCGTGCCCGAACCGGGGTTCGCGCACGGGGAATTCGGAAAAGCCGCGCATTGTACGCCATCCCGGCAAGCATTCCAAGCCGTTGTTTTGGCTGGCTTTGACAAACCGGAAGCGGGGCTCTGCCGTATCCGGCTTGCAACAGTGGCTCAGCGGATGCCGGGCATCATGCCTTTCATGCCCCGCATCATCTTTTGCAGGCCGCCCCCCTTGCCCATCATCTTCATCATCTTCTGGGCCTGCTCGAACTGAGTGAGCAGCCGGTTGACGTCCTGGACCTGGAGGCCGGCTCCGGCAGCGATGCGACGCTTGCGGCTGGCCTTGAGGAGTTCGGGGCGGCGACGCTCTTCCGGGGTCATGCTGTTGATGATGCCTTCCACCCGGCGCATTTCCTTTTCGCCCTTGGCCAGGTCCTCGGCGCCGATCTTGCCGGCACCGGGCAGTTTGTCCACCAGGCTGCCCAGGCCGCCCAGTTTCTTCATCTGCTGCATCTGGGCCTTGAAGTCCTCCAGGTCGAAGCCCTTGCCGCTTTTCAGTTTCTGCACCGTCTTGAGGGCCTCGGCGTGGTCCACGCTGCGCTGGGCCTCCTCGATGAGGGAGAGCACGTCGCCCATGCCCAGCACCCGGCTGGCCATGCGTTCCGGGTGGAACACCTCGATGCCGGTCAGCTTTTCCCCCACGCCCACCAGCTTCACCGGCTTGCCGGTGATATGCCGCACGGACAGGGCGGCGCCCCCTCGGGCGTCACCGTCCAGCTTGGTGAGGATGACGCCGGTGAGGGGCAGGGCGTCGTTGAAGGCCTTGGCGGTATTCACCGCGTCCTGGCCCTGCATGGCGTCCACCACGAACAGGGTTTCGATGGGCTTGAGCCGGGCGTGGAGGTCCTTGATCTCGTCCATCATGGCCGTATCCACATGGAGCCGGCCGGCGGTATCGACGATGAGCACCTCATAAAGGTGACGGCGGGCGTAATCCAGGGCGGCATCGGCGATGGCAGCGGGCTTCTGGTCCGCCGTGGAGGGGAAGAAATCCACTTCCGCCTGGCCGGCCACGGTCTTCAATTGTTCGATGGCGGCGGGACGGTATACGTCGCAGCTCACCACCAGTATCTTCTTCTTGCCCGCGTCCCGGATGATGCGGCACAGCTTGCCGGTGGAGGTGGTCTTGCCCGCCCCCTGCAAACCGGCCATGAGAAATACAGCGGGGGGCTGGGTGGCGAAATTGAGGGGCGCGGCCTGGTCCCCCATCAGGTGGGTCAGCTCCTTGTGCACCACGCCGATGAGCTGCTGGCCCGGGGTGAGGCTTTGCAACACTTCCTGGCCCAGGGCCTTTTCCTTCACCCGAGCGATGAAATCCCGCACCACGGGCAGGGCCACGTCCGCTTCCAGCAGGGCCACCCGCACTTCCCGCAGGGCTTCCTGAATGTTTTCCTCGGAGAGGCGGCCCTGGCCGCGCAGGTTCTTGACAACCTTGGACAGGCGATCAGTCAGGTTTTCGAACATGGAATCTGCAATCCGTTGAGTTGCGATAGACTGGCGCAGTCTAGCAAACCCCAGGCCGCTCCTGCCCCACCCTCTTATTACCCATGCTTGAAGCCCTTTGCATCGCTGCCTACTTCGGCCTGGCCGCCTGGTTCTGGCCCGGCCTGCCCGGCTGCTGCCGCACGGACTGGGTGCCCCGGCTGCTGCCCATGGTGCCTCTGGTGCCCCATGTCATCCTGCTGCACCGGGACATGCTGGGGGCGGACGGCATCCACCTGGGCTTTGCCATTTCCCTGTCTGCAGTCTCCGCCATGACAGTGTTCACCTACGCCACCGCCGCCTGGCGCTACCACCTGGCCGGGGTGCTGGGTTTCGTGCTGGCCTTTGCAGGGGGCAGCGTGGTTCTGCAACTCGCCATGCCCCTGGGCACGCCCCTGGCCCATACCGACGCGCCCCTGTTCCGGGCCCACATGCTGGTGGCCTTCGCCGCCTACAGCCTGTTTACCATTGCCGCCCTCCACGCCCTGCTCATCGCCCTGGCGGAAAAGCACTTGCACAAGGCCGTGCCGCCGAAGATGCTGGCAGGGCTGCCCCCCCTATTGACGCTGGAAAAGCTGCTGTTCCGCATGATCCAGGCGGGCTTCGTGCTGCTCACCCTGACAGTCATTTCCGGCATCGGCTTTTCTGAAGAAGTGTTCGGCAAGGCCGTGCCCTTCAACCACAAGACCGTGTTCGGCCTGACCGCCTGGTGCATCTTCGCCGCCCTGCTGGTAGGTCGGCGTATCTATGGCTGGCGGGGACGCACCGCCATCTACTGGACCCTGGCGGGCTTCGCCAGCCTGCTGCTGGCCTACGAAGGGGTCAAGTTCGTCATGGAAGTGGTGCTGCAACGCTGACCCGCCTGGCTGGTCAAGGGGAGCGCCTCTCCCCAGGCGTCTATATCTTTTGTACTATGCCTGCATAATCGCCCCCTGTCCCGTACAGAAGAGAAGGAGACCCATGTCATGAGCCGCACCACATCCCATGCGACACAGATCGAGCAGGCCCGCAAGACTGCCCTGGACGCCATCGATCTGCTCTTGTCTCACGGCCTGGCTCCCTCTCCCCTGAACTATGCCGTGGCCTACGAGTATCTCTTCAACGAGAGCTCGGACCTGGCAGGTTTCCTGAAGCCCCATCTGACTGCTGGGAAACCCCTGGACGACATCCTGCTCCAGGACCTGTACGACAAATACATCGCCGCAGAACGGCACAAAGCCATCCACGGCATGCGGGACGACCTGCAACACCTGCTGCAAACCCTGGTGCAGACCATGGCCGACACGGGAAGCCACACGGCGGCCTTCCAGGCGGGCCTGGAATCCAGCATCCGCAAGCTGGGCACAGACCAGAGCCAGGAAGCCCTGAAAGCAATCGCCGGTGAGATGGTGACCGCTGCGGAAACGGCCCGGGTCCATAACGCCAAGCTCAAGGAACACCTGGACGCCGCCCAGCAGGAAGCAGAGCAGCTACGCACAGAACTGGAAGCCCAGCGCCGGCAGGCCATGATCGACCCCCTCACCGGCCTGTTCAACCGCCGCGCCATGGACCTGCACATGGATAACATCTGGAAGGAAGACAACGACTTCTCTCTGCTGGTGCTGGACATCGACCATTTCAAGCGCATCAACGACACCTACGGCCATGCCATCGGCGACGTGGTGATCCGCAACGTGGCGGACACGATGCGCAAGCACATCCGGGGCGGGGACATCGCCATCCGCTTCGGCGGCGAGGAATTCATGGTGCTGCTGCCAAACACCGGTCTGGAAGGCGCGGTCACCGTGGCTGAAACCCTGCGCAAGCGCATCGAGGCCCTGCGCCTGGTGCGCAAACAGGACAATTTCTCCCTGGACCCGTTCACCATCTCCCTGGGGGTGGCCCAGCGCCGCCCCGAGGACGACCGGGACAGCCTGTTCGAGCGGGCCGACAAAGCCCTCTACCACGCAAAATCATCCGGCCGTAACCTAGTGGTCCACGACCAGCAACTGCACTGACCCCGGCGCCCCGCCCAAGGCCTGAAGCAACGGAAACACGATGACCTGACAGGGAATGGGAAATAAGGCTTCGGGCGATGCCAAAATCTCCCTGTCCCTGTTGCATGTTTCGGTAGGTTCCATGCCCCTTGTTCACGTCTGCACAATCAGGCTGCTCCTTGCCCTGGCTCTTGCCGGCCTGCCCCTCCTCCCCCTGACCGCCCGGGCCGCGCCGGATTTCTCCGCTTATCTGGCCGATTTCCGCCAGGCCCTGGCCCGAAACGACAGCGCCCGGATCGCCAGCCTGACCCGTCTGCCCTTTCTGTTCGAAGGCCACCAACAGGACCGGCAAGGCTTCATCCGTATTTACCCGCAACTCTTCGACGCCCCAACCCGCCGCTGCCTGGCCCGGACCCGCCCCATGGAAGAAGACGGCGCCCGGGTGATCTTCTGCCAGCCCTATGCCTTCTACTTCCGGCTGGAACAAGGCGCCTGGCGGCTGGTGGAATTTGCCGCCGACGGGGAGGACATGCCATGACCCTGGATACTGTCAGCCTATCCGGCCGTGAAGGAGGCCAGCCATGATTCTGGACTTCCTTAAGGCCAACCCGGGCCTGGCTATTACCGGGGGCCTGCTGCTGGCGGGCATGCTGGTCTCCCTCCTGTTCGTGGTAATCCTTCGCCAGGCTGGCCAGTCCCTGCGTCCCATCGCCTTCTTCCTGGGCTTTTTTCTCATCGTGGTGCTGCCCCAGTTCCTATTCCATCTGAGCCAGGCCAAGGCGCCCCAGCCCGGCCAGCAGCCCCAGGCAAGCTTCTCAACCCCGGCCTCCGGGGACACCCCCTCGGGCTGGGAGGAAGCCTGGGCCCACGACCAGGGCCGATTCCTGCACCCAAACCACCTGTTTGGCCCCAAGGCCGAAGCCCCCCTCATCCGGGATGCCCGGACGATCTTTCCCGATTTCCTGGGCCAGGCCCAGGCCGCCCAGATGGCCTTCTTTCCCAGTGGCAACACCCTGCTGGCAGCCCGTTTTGCCGACATGGACGGGGCCACCGCCGCCCTGCGTGGCTACCTGGCCCAGTTCCAGGTGGGCATGGCCGGGGGCGATCTGGTGCAAGGGCTGGTGGTGCCCCGGGGCTCCGTAGGTGACATGGCCCGCATCCGCCTCACGGGCCCCTTGCTGATGGTGTGGACCGCCGCCGACCCGGCGGCCCTGGCAAGCTTCACGGATGGCTGGTCCCCCACAGCCACGCCAGCCGCCCCCGCTTCTGCGGCGACCGACAAGGTCTATATCGACCCCCTCATCAAGAAGCCCGCCATGTGGTTGTTCCTGCTCGCCAACATGGCCTTGGCAGTGGTGTTCTTCTTCAAGGGAGCGGTGTGGGCCACCCGCACCCCGGCCCCCGAACACGTCGCCCCCCTGCCCCAGGCAACCCTGGTCAACCGGCTGCTGGCCATCAACAACCTGGACGTACCCATGACCGTGAGTTCCAGCCCCGACGGTCGCAGCCTGGTGGTGGACTGGCGCTTTGCCGACGCCCGCTGGCTGGACCTGGCCCGGGCCCACATGCTGCGCCGCCAGCACCGGCTGGTGCTGGATTTCGACGAGGCCCACCACACGGTGCGGGTGCGGGAATACTGGCGGGACCTGGAAGCCTCCCTGGGGGCCGATGGCGCCCGGGCCTCATGGCAGATGGGTCGGGGCATCACCTTCTATCAGCACGAGCACCAGCGGGTGTTCGGCCTGCAATTCGACAGCGCAGGCCGGCCCCTGCCCCAGCTGAGCTACGCCTACACCTTCAACCTCCAGGAACTGCGCCAGCCCTTCCAGCAGGCCGTCACCCAGGCCGGCTGGACCTGGCAGCCGGTCCTGGTGGACGCCCCCGCAAGCCTGCGCTGGCTGACGGAATAAGGCAGGCCTGTATAGTGGCGGGCGGACCCACGCGGTCCGCCCCGCACCGGCCTCGCCTTCACCATGTTCCTGCACTTCGACCTGCCCCAATTGCTGCTTATCGCCGGCCTGTTCGTCTGGACCGGTTTCGTGCGCACCGGCCTGGGGTTCGGTGGCGCGGCCCTGGGCCTGCCCCTGCTGTTGTTCGTGGAACCCCAGCCCCTGCTCTGGCTGCCCATCATCGGCACCCACCTGCTGTTCTTCTCCGGCCTGACCCTGCGCACCCGACTGCATAACGTGGACTGGACCTATCTCGGCCGCTCCTCCGCCTACATCATGCCGGCGGCGGTGGCTGGGGTGTTCGGGCTGGTGAACCTGCCCACCGTCTGGCTCAACACGGCCATCTACGGCGTAAGCCTGTTCTATGGCTTCGTGTGGCTACTCAACCGGGCCATCGAAAGCCACTCCCCCTGGGTGGACCGCTTTCTGCTGGTGCTGGGGGGCTACATCGCCGGCACGTCCCTCACCGGCGCCCCCCTGATGGTGGCGGTGTACATGCGCAACGTGGACAAGACCCGCCTGCGGGACACCCTGTTCGTGCTCTGGTTCGTGCTGGTGAGCATCAAGATGGCCACCTTCGTCGCCCTGGATGTGGACCTCCATTTCCTGTTCGCCCTGAGCCTCATCCCCGTGGCCGCCGTGGGTCACGTACTGGGCCTCAAGGCCCACGAAGCCATCACCCGCAACGACCTGCTGTTCAAGCGCTGGATCGGCGGCGGGCTGGTGCTGGTGAGCGCCCTGGGCTTGTGGGGGGTGCGGGGGGATTTGTGGCCCTGACTTCCCCCGCGCCGGGCAGGCTTTACTCCTGCCAGTAACGGGGTGCGGACAGGGCATCGGCACACTTCACCCGTCCCTTGACCGCTTCGCCCCTGGCGGCATGTAGCACCTGCACCTGCCAGCCTGCTTCATACAGCGGCGACAAAGGGTAAGGCGCCCGAAACCCCCGGGGTCCGGCAAGTTCGAAACCGAAACGGCTGTAGAGGGCCGGATCTCCCAGCACGAACACCAGGTCCACGCCGGACGCGGCCTGGACCGCCAGCCCCGCCTCCACCAGCCGGCGCCCCAGGCCCTGGCGCTGGAAATCCGGGTGCACTGCCAGGGGCGCGAGGATCGACGCCGTCACCGCCGGGCCTGAGTCACCAATAACCGCCCGGCTGAACATCACGTGGCCTGCCACCGTGTCATCCACGCTGGCCACCAGGGAGGCCAACGGCCGGGCCGTCGCATCATCCAGCAGGGCGTCGATCAACTGCACGATATCGGGGCCTTCATCGCCAAAGGCCGCTAGAACCAGGCGGGAAATGGCCGGCCCGTCCACCGGCATGGAGGGTCGAATCACGACATTCATCCCATGTGCTCCCCAGAAAAACGCTGATTAATCCTGATTCCCAGAGGCCGATTTGTAGGAGCGGGCTCGCCCGCGATTTCCCGCCGAGCCGACCACCGAATCGCGGGCAAGCCCGCTCCTACCCGCGAGGAATGCGGCTTTCTGGTTAATCAGTTGTAGCTGCCCCGGCCGCAGCCGCAGACGGCGACGACTGCTGGTGGACAGCCACGATGCCCCGGTTCCACTTTTCGTTCGATGCCCCCAGGATGGCCTGAAAACGATAGAAAAACCCTTCCACGTCTTCATTGCTTGCGTGAGCATCCAGCACAAACTCCGCTTCCCGCTTCAAATCCATGAGCAGGTAATAGGTGGTGCGTTCGTGGATCCACAATTCCGAAGGCTTGTGGAGTCCCTCCACGGAGGTGAGCACCCCCACCACGCCGGAAACCAGCAGGATCAGCACGCTGATCACCGTGCCCGCCTCGGGCATCGACAAGGCCAGGCCTGCCAGCAGGGCCGACAGGGAAGTCAGCCCGAACACCCCATAGCGCAAGTGGCGATACATGCGCTTGTGCCGATCAGAATCCTTGCCGAAGGACTTGATCTTGTCGTCCAGTTGATCAAGCAAGTACTTTTTCCTGTCCATGCCATCGCCCCCTTTTCCTAGAACAGCGGCAAGGGTAACCGCCCTGGCCCTCCCGGGAACACACCGGCCCTGAAGTCACAGTGTGAGGTGGGCAACAGGGCATTCCCATCCATCGTGTTGAAATACCGCCCCACCCTTCCCGGCGCGACGCTGCTATCCCCTCACCCCAACTGGAGTCATCATCCATGGACAAGAACATCCAACAATATTCCGACCTGCTGCTGGCCTATGCCACGGAAGCGGGCCTGAAAGTGCTGGCCGCCATCGTTTTCTGGATTGCCGGCCGCTGGCTCATCGGCCTGGTGGGCCGCATGCTGCAAGGCGCCCTGGAACGCCAGAAGGTGGACCCCACCCTCATGCGCTACATCGGCAACTTCGTCGCCATTGCCCTCAACATCGCCCTGGTGGTGGCCATCCTGGGCTACTTCGGCGTGGAAACCACCAGCTTTGCCGCCCTGGTGGCCGGCGTGGGCGTGGCCATCGGCGCGGCCTGGGGCGGGCTGCTGTCCAACTTCGCCGCCGGCATCTTCCTCATCGTGCTCAAGCCCTTCAAGGTGGGCGACTTTGTCACCGTGGCGGGCATGACCGGTACAGTGAGGGAGATCGGCCTGTTTGCCAGCGCCCTCAACAGTCCGGACAACGTACTGACCCTGGTGGGCAACGCCAAGATCTTCGGCGACACCATCCAGAACTACAGCGCCAACCCCTACCGCCGGGTGGAACTGAAATGCCAGCTGGCCGGCGGCGCCGACCACGTGGCCGCCATGGAACTGCTACGGGACCGCATGGCCACCCTGCCCAACGTGGTGGCCAGCCCCGAGCCGGAAGTGGAAATCCTGGAATTCAACCTGGTGGGCCCCGTGCTGGCAGTTCGCCCCTTCTGCCACACTGACCACTACTGGCAGGTCTATTTCGACGGCAACCGCGCCATCCGGGAATCCCTCGCCCAGGCCGGCTTTCCCGCCCCCATGCCGGCCCAGTTGCTCATCACCCAGACGGCGGGCTGAGAGCAAATGCAGGCCTTCACCTTCAGGTTGACCTACTCCTACAAGACCTGCAAACGCGGGAAGCCGGCTTAACCCAGTCCCATCATCCGGAACACCTTGTCGGTCTGCTGACGCTTGATTTTCATGTCGATGAGCACGGTGCGGTCTGGCTGGAACAGCTTGCGCAGCCGGTCCGGGGTGAGTTTGATGCTGCCGATGTCGTCGTAGCCGAAGGTGGCGTAGCCCACGGTGCGGGTCTTGCTCACATCCGGCATGGCGGTCACGCTCACGTACAGGGGCAGGCCGGCGGCGACGAAGCGGTCGTGCAGCACCGTGGTGTTGAACATCAGGCTGCGATAGGCGGCGTTGTCGCCGTAGGCGTGCACCTTGCCGAAGACTGCCTCCTGCACCACCCGGGTAAGCCGGTCGTCCACCTTCACGCCGGCCTTGTCCTTGGCAAACACCTCCAGGAAGAAGTCCGGCACGAAAGCCCCCTGGCTGTCAGTCAGTCGCACCACGGTGTTCTGGTAGCCCTGGGTATAGGAGTCGATGGCGCCGTCCTTGCGAGCAGCCGCCGAGAAGTCCTCCAGACGGGCGGCAAAGTCGGCAAAACCACTGTCGGTGACTTGCAGGGCCTCCTTGATGAAGCCCAGGGCACTGGGGTTCCGGGGTCCGTTGTCCTTCAGGGCGATGGTGCTGTGGTTGTCGTCGGGCAGCCGGGCAAAGGCCGTCTTGCCCTTGGCTTCCTGCAAGACCAGGGTGGGCTTCGCCGGGTCGGTGGAAAAATCGAAGCGGATCTGCACCGGGTTCAGGTTGGCCGTGGACACCCGCACCGTGCCGTCGGTGCCGTCCTCATTGGCCGCAGCGGAAATGCCCGAATACCCCGCCGCCCCCACCAGCACCGTGCACAACACCCCGCCGGGCCCGTACCAGACATCGCTGCCAAAGCAATCCCGCTGGGCCAGCTCCCAGGAAAAGGGGCTGGCCAGTTCCAGGCCCTTGAGAATGTGGGTGCCGGTATTGAACAGCTTGTCGCTCTTGAAGCCCTTGACGATGCGCCCCATGAAAGACCGCCCCTTGTGGGCCAGGGGCGAGCCGAAATTCGCCGGCGCCAGCATGAGCAGCCGCTTGATGGGGTTGGTGGCCGGGGTGAAGAAGGTGGTCATCCAGTGCCGCACCACCAGGCCACCGGTGCTGTGCACCACCACATCCACGCTGCCTGGCGCCGTGGGCAGCTTCTGCCGCTTCCAGGCCGCCTGGAGGGCCTGGGTCAGATCATCGAAGGTGACATCGTCGTCCAGGGAGACGTAATCCCCCAGCCGCACATGCCGCACGTCCGGCCGCACACCGTCCGCCACCAAACGTTTGCCCAGCCGCACGAAGGACTGATACGAATCGCTCCAACCGTGAAGAATGACCAGCATGTTGCGTCTCCCTGAAGACCATGAAATCCCTGGCTACGGGCCAGGCCCCTGCAATACATCAGCGCCCTTCCACATCACCCGCCATACATAGGCCGGGTCACCACGTACAGGGCGCGCGTCCTCCTGCAAGCCGGCTTGAACTGGCCAGGAACAGGAGGCTGTGGACCGGCAAGCGGGTTAGCCCCCACCGGTTTTTGAATTCGGCCAGAAAAACAGCCGACCTCGCGATCATAGCCGCAGCCCCAACCTTAGCAGTTCCGGATTTGGCTGGCAGCGACACCCGGCCAGCCCCCCCCCAACGGATGCCCCGGCGTGGGAGCTGGGCTATGGGCGGAACCTATAACTAAAGATATAGTGTCAACACTGATTAATGCAGGTACTGGAGACCGTCCGCATGCCCTCTGTCGACCTTGCCACCCTCCTCCAGGCCAACAGCGAGGCACAATTCCATGCCGCCAAGGACCAGTCATTCCAGACCGGGGAGACAGCTCTGGTCCGCCTATGATGACGCGACGGATTCCCTCTGCATTCACCGGCAGGATGCTGCACCTGAGGTGGCTCGATGTCGCTTTGATCCATCTTGAAACCCAGCTGGAGCGGGCATGAGCGCCCACCTCCCGATCCAGGATCTGGCCGCCGAACTGGAACGGCTGCGCCGGCACAACGCCACCCTGGAGGAGAACCAGACCAATTTCCAGTTGCTGATGCAGCTCATGGGCAACATCAACCCCCTGGATGGTCTGGAAAACATGCTCCGTGCCCTGCTCGACAGCATCGTCGATATCCTGGGGGGCACCAACGTCCGACTCTGGTACCGGCGTGAGAAGCAGATCTGTTACCTGGACTTTCTGGGCGAGGCCCGCCTGCTGGCCGAAATAGACGACCCCCAGGCCCGCCAGGCGGCCGAGGAGCGCGAACCTGTGGAACTGCACCCCGGCGCCGAGGGTGCCCAGCTGCGCGACGACACGTTGCGCAGCACTTGGACCTGGGCTTTCCCTCTACTGGTAGGGAATGAACTGGTCGGCGTCATCAAACTGGAAAACCTGCGCATCCATGGCAACGCCCTGGACAACTACCTGCCCCTGTTCTTCAACCATGTGGCGCTGATCCTGCACAACGAGATCCGCAACGAAACCCAGCGACATGCAGAGAGCGAGCTGCGCATCGTCAAGGAACGGCTGCAACTGGCCACCGAGGCCGGCATTGTGGGAGTGTGGGACTGGGACGTGGTGCGCGACGAACTGGTCTGGGATGACGCCATGTACCGTCTCTACGGTCTCCCGGACGGCGCCTTCGGCGGCGCCTATCTGGCCTGGGCCAATGCCCTGCACCCGGACGACCGGGCCTACGTGGAAGGAGAGATCCAGGCGGCCCTCCATGGTGAGCGGGAATACGGGCCGGAATTCCGGATAGTCTGGCCCGACGGTACGGTGCGCCACATCAAGGCCGCCTCCCGCACCCTGCGCAGCCCAGACGGCCAGCCCCTGCGCATGGTGGGCATCAACTACGACATCAGCGAGAGCAAGCGGGCCGAGGCCCAGCGCCTGGCCCACCTGCGCTTCATGGAAAGCCTGGACCGCATCAACCGGGCCATCCAGGGGGCCGCCGACCTGGAAGCCATGCTGGGCGAGGTGTTGGGGGAAGTCCTGGAACTCTTCGAATGTGACCGGGCGGGACTGGTGGAACCCTGCGATCCCCTTGCCACCGAATGGCGCGTGCGCGAGGAACGCGCCCGTCCGGGCTGGTCCTCGGGCTTGCACGGCCAGTTCTTCACCGCCACCCCGGGTTCCCAGGCCTATGCCGCATTGCTCCGCCATTCCCCTTCGCCGCTGCGCTTCGCCCCCGGCGGAGAACACATGGTGCCGGCGGAGGCTACCCAGGTCTTCCATATCCAGTCCATGCTCGCCCAGGCCATCTATCCCCGGGTGGTGCCATCCTGGGAGTTCGGCATTCATCAGTGCGACCGGCCCCGGGCCTGGAGCGAGGAGGAAGTCAGCCTGTTCCAGGAGATCGGCCGGCGCCTGGCCGACGGCATCACCAGCATGCTGGTGCAGCAGGAATCCCGGGAGAGCGAGCGGCGCCTGAAGGAAGCCGAAGCCCTGGCTCACCTGGGTTACCTGGACCGGGACCGGCAACACAACCGTATCAACCTGTCCGATGAGGCCCGGCGCATCTTCGGTCTGGCCGAAGACGAGCAGTTCCCCACCCTGGAAGCCTGGCATCGGCGCTGGCTGGAACTCATCCATCCCGATGACCGGGAACAGGTGTTCGAAGCGGTAATCCATGCCCTGGAACAGGGCACCAGCTACGACCAGGAATACAGGGTGGTGCGCCCTGGCGGCGAGATACGCTACGTTCACAGCCAGGCCCAACCCCTGGATGGCGAGGGCGTCCCGGCCAGTCGCCTGCTGGGCACCCTGCAGGACATCACCCCCCGCAAGCTGGCTGAAGCAGACCGGCTGGCCCACGTGCATTTCCTTGAAAGCCTGGACCGGCTCAACCGGGCTGTCCAAGGAGCGCAAGAGCTGGGGCCCATGATGTCCGATGCCCTGGACGTGGTCTTGCAGACCTTCGATTGCGACCGGGCCTATCTGCTCTACCCCTGCGACCCCCAGGCCGTTTCCTGGCGGGTGCCCATGGAGCGGACCCGTCCGGAGTTTCCCGGTGCCCAGGCCCTGGGCAAGCCCCTGCCCGTGAACGCCCAGATGGCCGATTTCTTCGCCCGCTCCCTGGCCACGGACAAGCCCCTGAAGTTTGGCACGGGCCTGGCCAGACCCGTGCCGCCCGTCATCGCCGAGCAGTTCAGCATCCACAGCATGCTGAGCATGGCCCTGCGGCCCGTGGCGGGCCAGGCCTGGCAGTTCGGCATCCAGCAATGTTCCCGGGAGCGGCTCTGGACCGACCAGGAAGCCCGTCTGCTGGAGGAAATGGGTCGCCGTCTTGGAGACGCCCTCACCGTGCATCTGGCCCAGCAGGAATTGCGGGACAGCGAACAGCGTCTCAAGGAGGCCGAAAGGGTGGCCCGGGTGGGCTACTGGGTGCGGGATCTGGTGGCCGGAACCATAGACCTGTCCGAAGAGGCCTACCGTATCTTCGGCCTGCCCCCCGACAAGCCCTTCCGGGACCTGGAAACCTGGAACCGCCATTGGCTGGCCCTCATCCACCCGGAAGACCGGGAACGCATTGCCAACGCGGTGCAGGTGGCCCTGGACGGCGGCCCCCGCTACGAAGTGGAATACCGGGTGGTGCGTCCCAACGGAGAGATCCGCCATGTGTTCAGCCAGGCCGACATCCCCCTGGGGGAGGACGGCCGACCCCGGCGCATCCTGGGCACCATGCAGGACATCACCGAGCGCAAGCGGGCCGAGGAAGGCTTGCGCCTGGCCGCCAGCGTGTTCGACCACAGCCAGGAAGGCATCATCATCACCGATGCCGAGAACCGCATCCTCAACGTGAACGAGGCCTTCACCCGCCTGACCGGCTACAGCCGGGACGATGTGCTGGGCCAGAACCCCCGCATGCTCAGCTCGGGGCGCCACGGGCGACCGTTTTATACAGAGATGTGGCGGACCCTGGAAACCCAGTCTTCCTGGTGCGGCGAGTTGTGGAACCGACGCAAGAACGGACAGATCTACCCGGAGCAGTTGCAGATCAGCGTGGTACGCGACGATGCCGGCCGGGTGCAGAACTACGTGGGCGTGTTCGTCGATATCAGCACCGTCAAGGAACACGAGGCGGAACTGGAACGGGTGGCTCACTACGACAGCCTCACCAGCCTGCCCAATCGCCGCCTGCTGGCCGACCGCCTGGACCAGGCCATCGCCCGGGCCCTGCGCAGCGGCCAGCAACTGGTGCTCTGTTACCTGGACCTGGACGGCTTCAAACCCGTCAACGACACCTACGGCCACGAGTTCGGCGACCGGTTGCTGGTGGAGATCACCGCCCGCCTGAAGGCGGAATCCCGGGCCGACGACACGGTGGCCCGCCTGGGGGGCGACGAGTTCGTACTGCTGTTCAACGAGGTGGGCGACCACAATGCAATCTGCGCCCTGCTGGACCGCATCCTGACTCGCCTTTCGGCCCCGGTTCTGCTGGACCGGCATACCGTGAGTGTGTCGGCCAGCATCGGTGTCACCCTGTGCCCCCAGGACGATGTGGACGCGGACCGCCTGTTGCGCCATGCCGACCAGGCCATGTACGTGGCCAAGGAAGCAGGCAAGAACCGCTACCAGTTCTATGACGCCGAACAGGACCGGCAGGCGGTGGCCCTGCGGGAGAACCAGCTGCGCATTGCCCAGGCCCTGCGGGACGATGAGCTGGTGCTTTATTTCCAGCCCAAGGTGAACCTGCTGGACGGCACGGTCATCGGGGCCGAAGCCCTGGTGCGCTGGCAGCATCCTGAAAGAGGCCTACTGGCCCCTGCGGAGTTCCTGCACTTCCTGGACGGCACCGACCTGGCCGCAGAACTGGGGGAATGGGTGACGGAAACGGCCCTCAGCCAGATCGAACGCTGGAACGCGGACGGCCTGGCCATCACGGTGAGCGTGAACATCAGCCCGGACCACCTGCAAGTACCTGATTTTGCCGCCAGGCTGGGGGAAACACTGGCCCGCCACCCCGGGGTGGCCAAACACCAACTGGAACTGGAGATTCTCGAATCCGCCGCCATCCACGACCTGGAACATGCTTCCCGCACCCTGCTGGCCTGCCTGGCCCTGGGGGTGCGGTTCGCCCTGGACGACTTCGGCACCGGCTATTCATCCCTGGCCTATTTCCGCCGCCTGCCAGTGGAAACCCTGAAGATCGACCAGGTGTTCGTGCGGGACATGCTGGACGATCCGGAAGACCTCAGCATCGTCGAAAGCGTCATCCGCCTGGCCCTGGCCTTCAACCGGCCGGTCATCGCCGAAGGGGTGGAATCCCTGGAACACGGCGCCGCCCTGGTCCGCATGGGCTGCCATCTGGGCCAGGGCTACGGCATCGCCCGGCCCATGCCGGCCGGGCAACTGCCCTCATGGATCAAGAACTGGTACAACGACGCGGCCTGGCAGGAGCTGCGTAACTCCATCAGCCAACTGGCCGACGTGACCCTCATCGTCGCTGCGGCCAGCCACCGCAAGTGGGTGGAAAACCTCGCCGAATATATCCGCAGCGAACGCAACGAACTGCCCCAGGAAATCCACAGCCACCAATGCCGCTTCGGCCGCTGGTACCGGGGCAGCGGCGCCAACCGCTACGGCAACCTGGAAGAGTTCATGGCCCTGGACGTATTGCACAATCGTATCCACGACCTGGCCGCTGAACTGGCGGGCCTGGTGGAATCCGGCGACCGGGAACAGGCCCGGGCCCGCTTGCCCGAACTGTTCGCCGCCCGCACCGCCGTGCTGGAAGGCATAGAACGCCTGACCGAACGGGTCAACGGGATGCTCGGGGAACGCTGAACCGGCTGGGGCAGCCATGCCCTACCACGGATTACGAAGCACGCAGCTTTACCGGGCACGCATCCATTTTCCCGCGCCCGATTGACCCGGACGGCACGCCAAGTCATATTTGCTCCCCATCGGAGGGGCGACACAACAGCCATAACCGCCCCGTTGACCTTGGGAGAGATCATCGCCGGGCACCTCGAAACACGTGGTTCGACAGGCTCACCACGAACGGAAAGCAACGATTCATAAGGCACCGTTCCCACTGAGCCCGTCGAAGTGCAGGGCTTTTCGGGGTGTGCATTACAAAAGGGGGGTAACAAATCATGTTGATGTACATCATCGCGGCGGCGGTGGGCCTGGTGGCCCTGGGCTTCGTATGGGGGCTGCTGCATCTGCGCCAGAGCCAGAAGCGGGCCTACGAGGAAATCGCCAAGGTGGAACTGGGCGCAATTTCCGCCCTGGCCCATGCCTGCGTGGCGGGCTTCAAGCAGCATTTCGATGAAACCCTGGACCTGGACCGCTTCGAAGAAACCGCCCAGGTGTTCTCCAAGCGCCTGGACCAGCACGAAACCCTGAAGAAGGCCTTTGCCGAAGAAGACTTCTACTGGAAGTTCGTGCTGCCCACCGGCGCGTTTCTCGGGGAAATGCTGCGCCGCCATGCGGGGGCCCGGTGGGTGGCCGGCGATGACGGCGGTGGGCCGGCCATGAAGATTCCCGTGGGCGACGGCGAAGCCACCACCTATCCCTTCGACAAGATCATGAAGCATGTCACCACTGGCTACCCCGGCGACATGTACGCCTTCCTGAAAACCTCCCTGACCCTGGAAAAAGCCCTGAAAGCATCCGGCGAAACGGCGTGACCATATTGAAGCACCTCGAATTGCCCCCCACTTCGACAGGCTCACCACCGACGGAACACATTGATTTACATGACACCGTTCGTACTGAGCCTGTCGAACCACACTATTCAAACTGCCCTCATTGTTTAGGAGGCCCCATGTCCAAGCTGGTAATCCCCCAGGCCGTGCAGGTGGCTATTCTGGGCATACGCGCCCATTTCCGGGACTTGAATGCCCGTGCCCAGGCACGCAATGCCCAGCTACAGGCCGCCGACCCGGTCGGCAACCAGATCCGCATCGGCTTCATCACCAAGGCAGAAACCCTGGGGCCCGAACTACAGTTCTGGAACATCGAAGACGACCAGGCCCTGGAAGACTTTCTGTTCGACGACCTGCTGGCCGGGCTGGACCCGGACATGGACTGGAGCACCCTGCCCAGGGGCTACCCACCCCTCATCGACGTGCTGGAATTCGAGCGTCATTGCCAGTACGAAGGATGGACGGCGGTAAGCAACAAGGGCCTGGTGGAAATGGCCAGGATCATCGACAGCTACCGCACCGTAGGCCTGGATGCCGAAGCCCGGGCCCTGGCTGCCGTCACCGAAGCCTATTCCCGCCTGGCCGACGATGATCACCCGGACTTCCACGACATCCTGCGCCAGGCCTACGCCGGGGCCCAGGGCCAGACTGGAGACTTCGACGAAGGCATCGAAAACCGGCTGTCCCAGGTGCTCCGCTTTGTACGCACCCATCCGGATTGGTTTGGCGTGCCCGCCCGCCCTTAGGGCAGCACGATCGTCCCCTCAGTCAGATAGGCTCGGTAGGAACCGCAGCCTGTGAATCGAGAGGTTCTGTTCGTGGTGAGCCTGTCGAACCACGATTCGAGGTGCCCCCGGGGGTGGTCACGGGAAAGCCATTGCGCTAGGCTGATGAAAAGTGATTAGGAGTGATAAATGGCTTCAGCGGATACCCGTGTGATGACAGCCCACGTGCCGGCACCGCTAGCCGAACAGGTGGATCAACTGGCTGCAAAGCTTGATCGCTCCCGGGGTTGGGTAGTGAAACAGGCCCTTGCCGCCTATGTGGAGCGAGAAGCAGAGCGGTATCGCCTGACTGTCGAGGCCATGGCAGAAGTGGATGTCATGGCCGGCATAAGCCATGAAGAAGTTAAGGCTTGGGCGGATTCCCTGAGTACGGACCAGCCCGGAAAGCTCCCCGAGTGAAGATCAGGTGGACCCGGACCGCCCTGGGGGATCTGGGGCGCGTGTATGACTTTCTGTGCCCAGTGAACCAACAGGCCGCAGCCCGTGTTGTTCAGCGCCTCACGGACGGCCCCGATTTGCTGCTAGCACAACCCAGGATCGGCACCCGGCTGCCAGAGTTCGAACCCAGCGAAGTGCGCGCCATCTTGATTGGCGATTATGAGATGCGCTATCAGATATCTTCAGGGAACGTCATCTGGATATTGCGTATTTGGCATACGCGGGAATTTCGCTAAGAACCAGACGGAGTAAACCCCTGGTTGCCACTTCAGATCGACGCCCCAGGGTACATCGAAATGCGGGTATAGACAGGCCAAAAATGAACATAACGCCTTGTTTTATATGACGCCGTTCGCACAGAACCTGTCGAAGTGCAGGCTATTCGAAGTGCCCCTCACTGCCCCCGCCCGAACGACCTCTCAAAAAACGCAAACATCCGCTCCTCCGCATCGTTGGTCAGGGCCTCGCTGTAGCGGTAGACCACCGATGTGCCGCGACTGTCCACCTTCCTGAACTGGTCCAGGCTCTTGCAATCCCAGCAGTGGGTGGCTTCCGGGTACAGGTGCAGTTCGATGGGGGCGCCCGCCTGCTTCATGGGTTCCAGGCGGTCAAAGCATTCCTGGGGCGGGGTTTCGTTGTCCTGGCCGCCCATCAACACCAACAGGGGCCGGTCGATGTTCTGGGCAATCACCTCGTAGGGGGCGCGGGACTTGGGTTTCGCGTGGCAAACGGGGTAAAAGGCCACCACCGCATCAAAGCGCCCCGGCACCCCCAGGGTGTCCACCGCATCCCGGCTGCTGGCCAGCAAACCAATGGTGGCGCCCCAGGAATACCCCGCCAGGGCCACCCGGCCCTTGTCCACATAATCCAGAGACCGCAGAAAACCCGCCGCCTGCTGCACATCCTTCAGGCCCCGGCCCCAGTTCACCCCGCCCTTGAACCCGTAACACACCGAATCCACCCCCCGGGGCCCCAGGCTATCCATCAGCAAGGCCACATACCCCCGGGCCACCGCCTTCCTGGCCCATTCCAGCATGGAGGTATTGCTGAACTTGCGCTGCCAATCCCCCAGGCCCCCGCACTGGTGTTGCAGCACCACGGCCGGAAACGGCCCCGGCCCCTCCGGCTTGTACAGGGCAAACCCGGGGGAAGAGAAAAACCCGAACGTGGAAACCTTGCCAGGAAACTCCAGATCCGCCGACTGGGCCGCCCACTCCGCCAACTTTTCAGGAATGGGGTCTGCCTTGGCGGTGGGGTGGATGAGGAGGGACAGGGCTAGGACGAAAAGGAAGGGTTTCATCTGGCTGCTCCTGGGGGTGGGGAAGCGAGGGGAGTAATCGTTCTAGTCCATATTGCGGGAATCTACACTGACCCTTTTGGCTGGTTGCGAAACTTGGTGACCGCCAGAAAACCGTGGTCCCCTATTGACCCGCCATTGACCCGCTTGAGCGGCAAGTTAAGCATTATTAAATAAGGCCCTCTATTGCTGCCCACGCCTTTTGGCCTAATTGTGCAAGTTTTTCAATTTTTAATGCCGCATCAGCCACAGAATTAACTTTCTTCCATGTCTCACCAAGTTTGCTTATTTCGGGAGCTGTGCGACTCGCTTCAACAGCTTCTTTAATTTCAATTAACTCACCTAGCCCAGTTCTCGCAGCTTCCCTCAATGTTTTTGCGCCAGATATTGGATACCCATCAAGGGCGCGACTGATCAAATCGATGTGATGCTGAATCAGGTCAATCAGTCTGGTCGGGAGTTCGGAAGCCTGTAGCAACTCCCTGAGTTCACTAACTAGATTGCGGATGCAGCTAATGTCTTCCTCAGAAATCTGCGACTCTTCATCAGGTAATATTTCACTGCAAAAATCTAAAGCCAGAATTGTTTCGCGTTTTATGTATTGCTTAGCCTGATTCCATGACCCAGGCAAAATCATTGTTGAGAGTGCATGTTCAATATTTGCTATCGCGCCCGAATACAGGTGATCGCTATAGCCGGTTGCCTTCATTTGTTTGGAGATACTCTCCGTTTCATGATACATCCAGCGTAGGCGTTCAGAGACCAAGGCCGCTTTTTTGTTTTGATTGTCTTCAACAATGCCAAAAAGTCTAGCCCATACTTCCATTACCTGGGTGCCATCTGATTCGCCCAAGGCTTTTGAGAGCAATGCTTTCAGTCTGGATGCGGAGTTTGTATGTAGTGGCATAGATAATGTGCTAATGACATGGACTCCCCCTTCCCCGGTGCTGACGCGGGTGCCAAATTGAAGTTGGGAATTTCCCCGCTTTGAGTGCGAAGGAGCAGACCATGCAAGTGACGCGCATCGGATTGGACATCGCCAA
>JBFLXA010000019.1:0-59924 GCA_040757575.1 Pseudomonadota bacterium | reverse complement strand
TCTCGGCCGGCTTTGACCAACTCAACTATTTGTTGGCGGAAGGCCGCCGCGTAGGGGGGCTTGTGATTGGGCATTTCGGACTCCTTTGTCGAACGCTAAGGTGTCCGTGGAATCGGGGCAACTCCAAAAATGCCCCCCGCGTGGTGGATATCCACCGAAGTTCGGTGCAGCTTTCGCACAGAGGCGATCTTATCGGCCGCGTATTCAAGATAGCCCTTGTCGATCGTCGGCTTGCACTCGAAGACGGCATAGACGGCTTCAGCGGGCACATAGCGGTGCTTCTCGTTGTCGAGCAGTGTTGGCGTGTATTGCCGGTCAAACACCACGATGTCGATCGAGTGACTTACCTGTCCAAGGCTGTCGAGGACGATTGCTTTCTCCACTGTGTATCTGTTGGGGAGATAGGCTCGTAAGAAGTCGATAAAGAACTGTTCGTTTACCTCCCCACGGTCTCCGTTGTGAGTAATTCGAAACGACGATTTCAAACTCGCCGCAAGACACTCCTGCTCAGAGGCAAAAGCATCACGAAGGAATTGCTCATTCTCTGGCGAACCGTATTGTTCGGTGCTCATTGTGCTACCTCAATTTCGTGGACGCGGGTCTTCGCGGTCATCAGTTCGTGAAGGAGTGTGCGGAAGAGGTCTTGGAGTGCGTTCCGCTTCGCGGTCGCCAGATCGTGTTTCGAGTCGATCAATTCGAGATGTGCCACGATCTCGTCTTGCTGGTCCGTCGGCGGCAGCGGCATTTGGGTGTTCTTCACTGCGCCCACGTTAAAGTGCTGCTGTGCGAGTCCGATCTTGCCCGCCTGAACCTGAACCTTAGCGGCGTCCGAGTTGAAGAATCGACTCAAGTAGTGGCCCCTGAGTTTTTCCTTATTCGGTCGGACGAAAATCAAATCGATGCAGTTGCTGCCGTCGAACTCCGGCGGAACGACGCAGGACGTTCCTGGGTAGCCAGTTCGGACAATCAGAACATCCCCCGCTGCCAACTTTGATTTCCTCACTGGGCCGTTGTTTGCCTCTTCGGAGATATAGACCATCGGTTCTGACTGAATCCGATCTTCTCGGACGTTTTGCGAACGGAATGCAGGGACGCCTTCCTTCACATAGTAACTGGATGGCTTTACGACGATTCCAACGCTGATCGTGTCGCAAACATCTTCGCACCGCACCACCTTCCAGCTTTCGGGGACGGGGCCGATTTCGGTTTGTTTTTGGGGTTCGTTGCGGAGGCCTTCGGTGAAGAGCTTGTGCATGAGGGCCTTTTTCAGCTCGGTGGTGGTCTGAATGATCCGCTCTTGCGCTTCAATCGCCCGCTGCACCGTCGAAAGGATGTGCGCGATCTTCTTTTGCTCGGGGAGTGGGGGGAGCGCCATGGGCAACTCCGCCAGCTTCGACTGCGAAAGGTTCGGGATCGTCGTTACGTTGCCACGACCAAAGTAAAGATTGGCCACGTCGAAGGCGTACCAAAGCCAATACACGCCAAATTGCGGATGAGCCTTGTCGCCCTTCGCACGGAGGCGATGGAGATGGTTCTGGTAAAGGCAGCCATCTACCTCATTGTTCCAAAGTGCTGTTCGTCCAATCGAACCGCCCTCGCAGACAAGTAAATCGTTCGCCTGAAGTTCGAGGCGTGTCTGCTCGGCCTCGCTGAAATGCATTTCATCGAGATCAGTCAGTTCGAGGCGATTCCAGAAGACGTTCTTGGTTCGAAGAAAGGGGCGTTGGTGTTCGCCATCGCGGTTCTTTTTCGAGACCTGCTTTCCTTGCTGAATGTCGAATGCCGAATCAACGCGGCCAATTGACCAGGCGGACGGGAACTCGCCAATTTCGGTTTGCTGGAGTTCGGCGCTCACGCCATCCCTCCCTTCCGCTTGAGGTCTTTTTCCAGATCCTCGATGGCTTTTAGATCCTCGGCGTCGGCGGCGATGGCCTCCTGTTGGCGACGTTTGGCGTCGAAGCTGTCGTAGCGTTCGGTGGCGATGGTTTTCATGTCCGCGTGGCTGACGGAGCCGGTGCCGTCGAGCAGGGGCTGGTCGTTGGAAGCCAGCATGCGGTCCACGCTGCTGCGCCAGAAGTCGAGGGTGAGGTCCTTGTGCTGCTTGGCGCGGAGCTCGGCCTGTTCGAGGAAGATGACGACGAGGCGATTGAGGGTGTCCACTTCGTCTGCGCTGAGGTAGTTCTTGGCGATGAGGATGTCCTGCTTGCGCACGCGGGAGCCGCTCCAGGTGGTGAGCGCCATGTTGGGCTGGCTCGGGTCGGCGCGGGCGACGATGAGTTCGGCGGCGGTCTGGCGGGTGGCGGCGTAGAGGAGTTTGTTCTGCACTTCGGCGAAGAAGAGCGCGGTTTCCTTTTCGCGGGCCTGGTAGTCGCTGCTGAGGGCGAAGAGGTCGCGCACTTTCTGGTAGAAACGCTTTTCCGAGGCCCGGATCTCGCGGATGCGGGCGAGGAGTTCGTCGAAGTAATCCCAGCCGCCGGGATTCTTGAGGCGCTCGTCGTCCATGACGAAGCCTTTGACCAGGTATTCCTTGAGGTGGGTGCTGGCCCATTGGCGGAACTGGACGCCACGCGGCGAGCGCACGCGGTAGCCGATGGCCAGAATGAGGTCGAGGTTGTAGAGCTGGATCGTGCGCTGGACTTGCCGCCTTCCCTCGATTTGAACTGTCAAGGATTCCTTGACAGTTGCCTCGGGACTCAACTCCCTGTCCTCGAAAATGTTTTTGGCGTGAAGGCTGACGTTCTGCTTGGTGGTCTGGAAAAGCTCGGCGATTTCAAGCTGGGTCAGCCAGACGGTCTGACCATCGATGCGCAGATCGAGGCGGGTGCGGCCGTCGTCGGAGGTGTAGAGGACGAGTTCGCTCATTTCTCACATCCTGTCGCCTTGCACGGGCAGAAGGCAGTTATCCGAAAATTCCGGATAACTGAAACGTGACGCTGAATGTCGTCTTCTTTTCTCATAGGCCCAGTTGCTTGAGGATGCCCCGCAATGCCTTGTCGGTCTCCCGCGCCTCGGCCTCGATCACGGCCAACTCCTCGACGATTTCCGCGATGGGCCGGTAGGTTTCGGCGTCCGAGGTGTGGATGTAGCGGCTGGGGGAGATGTTGTAGTCGTTCTTCTTCAGTTCGGCGTGGTCGACGATGCGGCTGAGTTTTTCGGCTTCCTGCCAGCCGATGAGGGTGTCGGCGATGCGCTGGATGCCGGCTTCGGGGATGAAGTTCTTGGGGTCGCCCTTTTCGAAGACCTGGGATGCATTGACGAGGAAGACCTTGCCCTGGCGCTCCTTCGGCTTGGCCTTGTTGAGGAACAGCACGATGCCGGGGGCGGTGGTGTTGTAGAACAGGTTTTCGGGCAGGTAGAGCACGCTCTCGATGAGGTCGTGGTCGACGAACCACTGGCGGACGGTCTTTTCCTTGTTGGTGCCGGCATTGCCCGATCCACGCGAGGCGGCGCCGGTGTCGAGGACGACGGCGGCGCGGCCGGTGGCGTTCAGGCTGGCGTGGATGTGCTGGACCCAACCCCAGTCGGCGGAGGATTTGCCGGGAAAACCGGCCCCGGCGGGGAAGCGGTCGAGTTCGTCGTTGTCGTAGTCGGCCTCGGTGAACCAGTCCTGGTTCCACATGGGATTGGCGACGACGCGGTCGAAGGTGCGGAGCTTGCCTCTGCTGCGGAATTTGGGGTTCTTGAAGGTGTCGCCGATCTCGATCTGGCCTTCCATGTCATGAATGATCATGTTCATGTTGGCCATGGCCCAGGTCTCGGGGGTGAATTCCTGGCCGAACAGTTTCAGCGGGGCGACGGTGCGCTTGTTGCCCGCATTTTTGCCCTGAGCGGCTTCCTCCATGGCGATCTCGCATTTCACCAGCAGGCCGCCTGAGCCGCAGGTAGGGTCGTAGATTTCCATGCCGGGCTCGGGCTGGAGCACGCGGGACATGATGGTGCCGACCTCGGGCGGGGTGTAGAACTCGCCAGCGCTCTGGCCGCCGCCTTCGGCGAACTTTCGGATGAGGTATTCGTAGCTCTTGCCGATGATGTCGGCCTCGACGTCGTCGAGCCCGAGGCGCTTGGTGCTGATGGCTTCGATGAGGTTGGAGAGGCGGTCGTCGTCGAGGTCCCGCTGGCCGTGGGTGGTGGCGTTGAAGTCGACGCGGTCGATGATGCCCTGCAAGAGCGGGTTTGCCCGGGCGATGGCGCGCATGTGGGTGGTGACGCCTTCGCCGATCCAGTCGGAGAGTTTGCGGATGACGGACCAGACCGGCTGCTCGGGATCGTCGGGCACCAGCGGCAGGTAGAAGCGGACCAGCTTGTGGTCGGCCTTGGCGAGCTGGAAGGCCTTCTTGCGCGAGCCGACTTCCTTGGCGATGCGGTTCAGCTCGTCGTCGAAGACGTCGCACAGGCGCTTGGTGAAGATGAGGGGGAGGATGTAGTCCTTGTACTTCGGCGCGTCCTTGGCGCCACGGATGGAGCAGGCCGCGTCCCATATCCACGATTCGAGGGATTTGTCTTTACCGTTATTGCTCGCCATCAGCCCTTAGCCCTGTTTTGTGTGTCGATCTTGTTATTGGGACAGCGTAAAAACAGCGCATACCGCCAATATCCGCCAAACCCGCCGATACCCAACTGAAAGCTCACTCTGAAGTACGGCTTAATGCCGGCTACAGACTATATCAAAGGCGACATGCTTGCCTTGGGGCATCTCGGAAAACGTGGTTCGACAAGCTCACCACGAACGTAACTACATGATTGTATTTAACTGTTCGCAGTGAGTATGTCGAAGCGCGGGGTTATTGAGGTGCCCATAAGTACCCGAGTGCCCAGGGCCTTACTGGCTGAAAAACTCCTTCACCTTGTCCATGAAGCCCTTGGCCCGGGGGTTGTGCTTGCCTTCATGGCCGCTGCAGCAGGCTTCGAATTCCCGCAGCAGTTCCTTCTGCCGTTCCGTGAGGTTAACCGGGGTTTCCACCACCACGTGGGCCATCAGGTCGCCGGGGTGGTCGCTGCGCACCCCCTTGATGCCCTTGCCCCGCAGGCGGAATACCTTGCCGGACTGGGTTTCGGCGGGAATCTTGATACTGGCATGGCCGTCCAGGGTGGGGATCTGGATTTCCCCGCCCAGGGCGGCGGTGGCGAAGGAGATGGGCATTTCGCAGTGGAGGTCGTTGTGGTCCCGCTGGAATACCGGATGGGCCTTGAGGTGGATCTGCACGTACAGATCCCCGGGGGGGCCGCCGTTGATGCCGGCTTCGCCTTCGCCGGTGAGGCGGATGCGGTCGCCCTCGTCCACGCCGGAGGGAATGCGTACCGACAGGGTCTTGTGTTTCTTGACCCGGCCTTCGCCATGGCAATGGGTGCAGGGTTCGGCGATGACCCGGCCGCTGCCGTGGCAGCGGGGGCAGGTCTGCTGGATAGAGAAGAAGCCCTGCTGCATGCGCACCTGACCATGGCCGCCGCAGGTGGGGCAGGTGACGGGTTCGGTGCCCGGCTTGGCGCCGGTGCCATGGCAGTGCTCGCATTCTTCCAGAACCGGTACGCGGATCTTGGTTTCCGTGCCCCGGGCGGCTTCTTCCAGGGAGATTTCCAGGTTGTAGCGCAGGTCGGCGCCCCGATACACCTGGGCCCGGCCCCCTCGCCCGCCGGCACCGCCGAAGATGTCGCCGAAGATGTCCGAGAAGGCGTCGGCGAAATCCCGGTAGTTGCCGCCACCGCCGGCGCCGCCCATGGAGGGGTCCACGCCGGCATGGCCGTACTGGTCGTAGGCGGAACGCTTGCCGGCATCCGAGAGGATGTCGTAGGCCTCCTTGGCTTCCTTGAACTTCTCTTCCGCGTCCTTGTTGCCCTGATTGCGGTCAGGGTGGTGCTTCATGGCCAGCTTTTTGAAGGCCTTCTTGATTTCGTCTTCAGAGGCGGTCTTGGAGACGCCCAGGACTTCGTAGTAATCGCGTTTGGACATAGGGAGTAAAGGGGGAAGGGTAAAGGGGGAAGGGTTAGAGCTTGCGACGTAGGGATGCAGCTAAGCCCATGACCAATCCTGACACATCATCCACTTGCCTCTGAATTGAGGGCACCTCGAAAAACCCCGCACTTCGACAGGCTCAGTGCGAACGGTGTCATGTAAATCAAAGTGTTCCGTTCGTGGTGAGCTTGTCGAACCACGTTTTTCGAGGTGCCCTTGAATCGGGTTGCGGCAGATAGCCAAGTTTGTGTGCCAGTTCCAGCAAGGTGTCCAGTTCAGATAAGGAACCGCTCGCGATGCCCAGGAAATGGATGAATTCCTTGGCGCCATTGCGTGCGGCACCTTCCGCGATATTTGCCGGCACCGATACTGCTGCGCGCTGCAACTGGCTCGCCAGCCCAAACTTTTCGTTAGAGGGAAAGGTCGAAGTTGAGGCGTAGACAGCCACCACCAGCTCCATGGCCTGTTGCCAGGCGTTGAGCGAGCGGTGGCCGCGTTTCACCCTTCTCCCTTTACCCTTCCCCCTTCACGAATCACTTGTCCTTCACTTCCTCGAACTCCGCGTCCACCACGTCGTCGTCCTTCTTGCCGCCGGCCTGGGCGCCGGGCTGGGCCTCGGCGCCGCCCTGCTCCTTGGCGTACATCTGCTCGGCCAGTTTGTGGCTGGCTTCGCCCAGGGCCTGGGTCTTGGCGTCGATGTCTTCCTTGTCGCCGGACTTGATGGCGGCTTCACAGGCTTCGATGGCGGCTTCGATCTTGGCCTTTTCGTCGGTGCTGACCTTGTCGCCGTAGTCCTTGAGGGCCTTCTTCACGGAGTGGACCATGGAGTCGGCCTGGTTGCGGGCGGTGGCCAGTTCGAAGGCCTTGTGGTCTTCGGCGGCGTTGGCCTCGGCGTCGGACACCATCTTCTTGATCTCGTCCTCGCTCAAGCCAGAGTTGGCCTTGATAGTGATCTTGGCCTCTTTGCCGGTGCCCTTGTCCTTGGCGCTCACATGCAGGATGCCGTTGGCGTCGATGTCAAAGGTGACCTCGATCTGGGGCATGCCACGGGGGGCCGGGGGAATGTCGGACAGGTTGAACTGGCCCAGGCTCTTGTTGCCGGCGGACATTTCCCGCTCGCCCTGCAGCACGTGGATGGTCACGGCGGTCTGGTTGTCGTCGGCAGTGGAGAACACCTGGTTGGCCCGGGTGGGGATGGTGGTGTTCTTGGGAATCAGCTTGGTCATCACGCCACCCAGGGTTTCGATACCCAGGGACAGGGGCGTGACGTCCAGCAGCAGCACGTCCTTCACGTCGCCTTGCAGCACGCCGCCCTGGATGGCGGCACCCACGGCCACGGCCTCGTCCGGGTTGACGTCCTTGCGGGGTTCCTTGCCGAAGAACTCCTTCACAACTTCCTGGACCTTGGGCATGCGGGTCATGCCGCCCACCAGGATCACGTCGGAAATGTCGGAGACCTTAACGCCTGCGTCCTTGATGGCGGTCTTGCAGGGCTCGATGGTGCGCTTCACCAACTCCTCCACCAGGCTTTCGAACTTGGCCCGGGTGATCTTCATGACCAGGTGCTTGGGACCGGAGGCATCAGCGGTGATGTAGGGCAGGTTGATCTCGGTCTGCTGGGCAGAGGACAGCTCGATCTTGGCCTTCTCGGCGGCTTCCTTCAGGCGTTGCAGGGCCAGCACGTCGGCCTTCAGGTTGACGCCCTGCTCCTTCTGGAACTCCTCGATGATGTAGTCGATGAGGCGCTGGTCGAAGTCCTCGCCGCCCAGGAAGGTGTCGCCGTTGGTGGACAGCACCTCGAACTGGTGCTCGCCGTCGATCTCGGCGATCTCGATGATGGAGATATCAAAGGTGCCGCCGCCCAGGTCATACACGGCGATCTTGCGGTCCCCTTCCTGCTTGTCCATGCCGAAGGCCAGGGCCGCGGCGGTGGGCTCGTTGATGATGCGCTTCACTTCCAGGCCGGCGATGCGGCCGGCGTCCTTGGTGGCCTGGCGCTGGCTGTCGTTGAAGTAGGCGGGCACGGTGATGACGGCCTCGGTCACTTCCTCGCCCAGGTAGTCCTCGGCGGTCTTCTTCATCTTGCGCAGCACTTCGGCGGAAATCTGGGGCGGGGCCTTCTTGTCGCCGCGCACTTCCACCCAGGCGTCACCGTTGTCGGCCTGGAGGATCTTGTAGGGCATCAGGTCGATGTCCTTCTGGACTTCCTTTTCCTGGAAACGGCGGCCGATCAGGCGCTTGATGGCGTACAGGGTGTTCTTGGGGTTGGTGACGGCCTGGCGCTTGGCCGGGGCGCCGCACAGGATCTCGCCATCCTCGGCATAAGCGACGATGGACGGGGTGGTGCGGGCGCCTTCCGCGTTTTCAATGACCTTGGTCTTGCCGCCTTCCATTACAGCCACGCAGGAGTTGGTGGTGCCCAGGTCGATGCCGATGATCTTGCCCATTTTTTGGTCTTCCTCAGAAAAATTGAACTTGTATGCGTTATGGGATTGGTGTGTCTGGTTTCAAGGGGGGGTAAAGCGGTGAAGGGGGAAGGGTTAAGGGGGAAGGGTGAAAAGCGTGGCGCCTTTACCCTTCCCCCTTGAGCGCCGCAGGCGCGGACCCTTTACCCTTCACTTGGATTTAAAAACCATCACCAAGGCCGGGCGAATCACCCGCTCATTCAGCAGGTAGCCCTTCTGCAGCACGGTGGCCACGGTGTTGGGCTCCCCCTCCCCTTCCACCATGCTGATGGCCTGGTGGCAGTTGGGGTCGAACTTTTCGCCCACCGGGTTGAGTTCCTGGATGGCATGCCGCTCGAATACCCCGGACAACTGTTTCAGGGTGATCTCCACACCGCTCTTGATGCTTTCCAGGGTGGCGTTGTCGCCGGTGGCCAGGGCGGCTTCAAGGCTGTCCTTCACTGCCAGCAGGTCACCGGCGAACTTGTCCAGGGCAAACTTGCGGGCCTTTTCCACTTCTTCCAGGGCCCGGCGGCGGGCGTTTTCCATTTCCGCCTTGGCCCGCAGCCAGGCGTCGTGGTGCTCCTGGGCCCGCAGTTCAGCCTGGCGCAGCAGTTCTTCCAGGCTGGGGGTGGTGTCCACATTACCGGCGGCGGCTTGCGCGGGGGCTTCACTTTCAGGGGGCGTGGCTTGGGAAGTGATTTCTTCGGTCATATTGAATAGGTGGGTGGGGAGATGGAATAACCTGACCTGTACTGGGGGTGAAGCCGGGGATTTCAACCCCCTTTCTGAAAATCCCCTGGCGGGATTCAGGCGACAATAGCCTCCTTGCCCGGGAGCCCAAGTCCGAGATCGCCCATGAAGGTTTTATCCGTCATCCCGCCGATGACGCAGCTCAATACCCCCTACCCGTCCACCGCCTACCTGACGGGCTTTCTGCGTGGCCGGGGGGTAGATGCCGTGCAGGAGGATCTGGCCCTGGCCCTGGTGTTGCGGCTGTTTTCGCCCCCAGGCTTGCAGGGGGTGCTGAACTGCATCGAAGCCCTGCCCCAGGCGAAACGCACGCCCCGGGTACAGGGCTTCCAGGCCCAGGCGGACCGTTACCTGGCCACCATCACCCCTGTCGTGGCCTTTCTTCAGGGCAGGGACCCGAGCCTGGGGCACCGTATTGGCCGGCGGGATTTCCTGCCGGAAGGCCCCCGTTTTGAATCCCTGGATGTATATATCGACCCGGACGACCCGGAAGGGGGCGACCCCCTGGCCTGGGCCTTCGGTGCCCTGGGGGTCCAGGACCGGGCCCGACACCTGGCCACCCTCTACCTCAACGATGTGGCCGACGTGGTACGGGAGGCGGTGGACCCACGCTTCGAATTCGTGCGCTACGCCGAATCCCTGGCCCTGAGCCAGCCGACTTTTGAACCGCTGGCCGAAGCCCTGGCCGCCCCCCTGAACCTGGTGGACGCCACCCTGGCGGACCTGACCCGGGAAGCCCTCGCCCGCCATCAGCCTGACGTGGTGCTGGTATCCGTGCCCTTTCCCGGCAACGTCTACGGCGCCTTTCGCATCGCCCAGGCCATCAAGGCCCGGAATCCGAAGACCGTCACCGTGCTGGGAGGGGGCTATGTGAACACCGAGCTGCGGGAACTGGCGGAACCCCGGGTGTTCGACTACTTCGACTACGTCTGCCTGGACGATGGGGAGCGCCCCATCCTCGCCCTGCTGGAATACCTGGCGGGCAAGCGGCCCCTCGCCGGTCTGGTGCGTACATTCCTGTGTGATTCGTCGGCAAAGGGCGAAGCCCCTCCCCCGCAAGCGGGGGAGGGGTGCGCGGCAGCGCGGGAGAGGGAAAGCGCCACCCCAGGCCAGGTCCGCTACATCCACAGCGGAGAGGCCGACATCCCCTTCAACGAGGTGGGCACCCCCACCTGGGACGGCCTGCCCCTGGACCGCTATCTCTCCGTCCTGGACATGCTCAACCCCATGCACCGGCTATGGTCAGACGCCCGCTGGAACAAGCTCACCGTGGCCCACGGCTGTTACTGGAAGAAGTGCAGTTTCTGCGACGTGAGCCTGGATTACATCTCCCGCTATGAAGCGGCCAGCGCCAGCCTGCTGGTGGATCGCATCGAGGCCGTCATTGCCGAAACCGGCCAGACCGGCTTCCATTTCGTCGACGAGGCCGCCCCGCCCAAGGCCCTCAAGGCCCTGGCGGAGGAATTGCAGCGCCGCAACCGGGCCATTTCCTGGTGGGGCAACATCCGTTTCGAGAAGTCCTTCACCCCGGACCTGTGCCAGGAACTGGCCGACAGCGGCTGCATCGCCGTCTCCGGCGGGCTGGAAGTGGCCTCGGACCGGCTTTTGAAGCTGATGCAGAAGGGCGTGTCCGTGGACCAGGTGGCCCGGGTCACCCACGCCTTCAGCGAGGCGGGCATCCTGGTGCACGCCTACCTGATGTACGGCTTTCCCACCCAGACCGTGCAGGACACGGTGGATGCCCTGGAGTATGTGCGCCAGTTGTTTGCCGCCGGCTGCATCCAGTCCGGGTTCTTCCACCGCTTCGCCTGCACCGTGCATTCCCCAGTGGGCCTGCATCCGGAACGCTACGGCGTCACGCTGAAGCCCCTGCCCCCGGTCACCTTCGCGAAAAACGACGTGGGTTTCACCGATCCCGCCGGCGTGGACCACGACCGGCTGGGCATCGCCCTCAACAAGGCCCTATATAACTACATGCATGGCATCGGTCTGGAGGAAGACGTTCGGGCATGGTTCGATGAGCGGGTGCCCAAGCCCCGGGTGGGGCGGCACTTCATTGCCCGTGCCCTGGGCTGAGCCTGCCTATTCCGTACGGTAGGCCAGTCGCAGGCCTCCCCAGTGCCGGCCTTGCACGGTGATGGGGGCGGACAGGTCCTTCATCAGCACGAACGCGCCATTTCCCATATCGCGCCGGTAGGTCTGGAGCAGGAACCTTTCGGTATTGCGCCCTGCCCGCAAGCCTGTCCGGTCATTGAAAATGCGCCGGTTTCGGCAGTTGGCGGCGTTCCAGGCAGGGTCGCCGGGCCTGGGACGCTGGGAATACTTGTTGTTGTGGGTTGGCAAGTAGCCGTTGTTGTCCACGGCCGCGCAGAACACGACGCCAGGCATGGTCAGCATGGATTCCTGCACCCGGGGAAACAACTGATCCGAAAGGTCGCAATAGCGTGTCGTGAACTGGGGCGGGTTTGAGCCTGGCACGGATTGATAGCGCGTATCGAACCAGTCCTGGACTGAAAGCCGTCCTGCCTCGATGGACGATTCAATCGCGCGGGCAATTTCATCGGCACCCCGGATGGCCGCCTCGATGTAGGGCGTGTCAACCGTTTCCTCGCCACTGTCGGCCACGATGCCGATCATCTCCTCGGCCATGTTCAGAAGCACTTCCACGCTTTGGCTGGCCGTCTTGAGACTCATGGAAGTGCCTTCGACACCCCGGGTCAGGCCTTCCATCTGGGTGTTGGCATCAGCACAGATCTGGTCATTGGCCCGGGCGCTGGCGAGGATTTCCTGGACCCGGCTCTCCACCGCTGCGGAGGACTCATCGAACAATCGTTGCGCGTGATGGATGACGGACTCGGCCTGGCCTTCCCCGTGCTCTATACGGCTGGCCTGACGCATGGTTTCCTGAAGGGCATGGATGCGACTTCCGAAATCGCTGATGGTTGCAGTGATCTGTCGACTGGCCTTTTCCACCGCCTCGGCCAACTCCCGCATGGAAGCTGCCACCACGGCGAATCCCTTGCCTTCCTCGCCCGCCCTGTGGGCTTCTACCGAAGCGTTGAAAGAGAGCAACTTGGTTTGCAGGGCGATCTTGCCGATATCGCCGGCCACGTTGGAAACCTGCCGGAATGTCTGGTTGATGGCGAGGATGCCCTCTTGCGCAGAATCTACGGAGGCTTCCAGCGCAAGTGCGTTTGCCAGGGATTGGCCCACCACCTGCTTCATCTTTTGCGTTTCCTGGGCGGTGGTCAGGGCAAATTCTGCAATCTGATGATTCGCATGCAACAGGTCATCTATCTTTTCGCCCACATGCTTGAAGGACTTGGCCTGGGCGTCTGCACTCGCAGACAGGTCGCTTACGGTTCCTGCAATTTCAGCAGCAGCATTTCCAAGCTCACTGGATCGGGATGACACGAGGGAGATGATGTTTGTCGTCACAAAACGCTCCGGGCCTTTGGTCAGGCATTGACAAAGTCAATATCGAAACCTGCCGTAAAAACTTGAATGCGTGACGTATGGGGCTGGTTTGATTTCCGCGTCTCCATGTCCCGGGTGGGCCGCCACTTCATCGCCCGGGCACTGTAAGCCAGCCTAGGCCGTCAAAAGCAGTCAAGACCCGCCGAACTGTCCTTGGCCCGCAGTTCCTTGCGAGTCTTGTCCATATATAAGTTTTATGACAAAGCCTGCGCACCCCTTCTGTGCACATGGGTAAGCAACATGCACCACCCTTGTGCAGACCTCATCAATAGCGGGAACCGGTACATTTGTCAGGTTTTTTCTATTGATATTTTCCAGGCAAACAGATAAGTTATTTCTATATAAGAAATTAATAATTAACCAAGACCCAACCAGACCCAAGACGTAACCATGCATAAATTGTTGTTGTTCTGCCTGCTCCTCTGGACCAATCAGGCCCAGGCCGCCCAGGAGCCCCCAATCGCCACCGGCAAGATGCTGGGGGATACCTGTGCTTCCTGCCATGGCACCCACGGCAGAAGCTTTGATGAATACATGCCCTCCCTGGCCGGCATCAACCGGGACCAGTTGGTGGCCGCCATGAAGGACTACCGTGCCGACCGGCGTGCCAGCGTCGTCATGAACCGTATTGCCAAGGGCTACAACGATCGCGAGATCGAAGCCATTGCCGACTATTTCTCCCGAATCAAATAAGCCTGTCCCATCATGAATCGACGCGAACTCCTCAAGGCCCTGGGGGCTTCTGCCCTGTTGTTGCCCGCCTCGGCCCTGGCAAAAACCCATAACAAGACCGCCCACGTCGTCATCGTGGGGGGTGGCATCGGCGGCGCCACGGCGGCCAAGTACCTGCGCCTGGCGGCGCCCCACGTGCAGATCACCCTGGTGGAGCCGGTCAAGCGCTTCATCACATGCCTGCGCAGCACGGACGTGATCGTGGGCCACATGAGCCTGGATGACATCACCTTCACCTATGACGCCCTGCGGGCCAAGTACCGGGTGAACGTGATCCATGACCGGGTGGTGGGCCTCAACCCGGACAAGAAGACCGTGCAGCTGCTCAACGGCAAACCCCTCACCTACGACCGACTGGTGGTCTCACCGGGGGTGGATTTCATCCAGGGGGATGTGGAGGGCTACAACCGGGAAGTCTCGGAAACCGTCATGCCCCACGGCTGGAAAGCCGGCCCCCAGACCCTGCTATTGAAGAAACAGCTGGAAGCCATGCCCCAGGGGGGCACCTATGTGATGGTGGCGCCCCCCCTGCCCTACCGTTGTCCCCCGGGGCCCTACGAGAGGGCTTCCCTGGTGGCGGAGTGGTTCCAGAAACACAACCCCAAGGCCAAGGTGGTCATCCTGGACCCCAAGGACAGCTTCACCAAGGATGTGCCCTTCAAGAAGGCCTGGGAGCGGCTATACGGCTTCAACACCGCCAATTCCATGATCGAATGGATCCCGGCGGCCCAGGGGGGCAAGATGTTGCGGGTGGATGCCGCCAGCAAGACCCTGGTGGCCGAAGCCGGCAGCTTCAAGGCCGATGCCGTCAACTACATCCCCCCCCAGCGGGCGGGCACCCTGGCTTTCCGCATGGGCCTTACCAATCGGGAAGGCTGGTGTCCCGTGGACCGGCGCACCTTCGAGTCCAGCATCATCAAGGACGTGCATGTCATTGGTGACGCGGCCATCGCCGACACCATGCCCAAGTCCGGCTATTCCGCCAATTCCCAGGCCAAGGTGGCCGTCCAGGCCATTGCCGACCTGCTGGCCGGCAAGACCCCGGGGGAACCCGCCATGATCAACGTCTGCTACAGCCTGGCGGGCCAGGACTACGGGGTTTCCATCGCCGACATCTTCAAGGTGGTGGACAACCGCATCGTCAAGCTGCCCGCCTCCGGCGTTTCCCCCATTACCGATTCTCCTGCCCAGCCCCTGCTGGAAGCGGTGTACCAGCGCAATTGGCACCGCACGTTTGCCAATGACTGCTTTGCCTGATTGCCCCATGAACAAGACCTTTACTTCACCATCCTTCGCCGCCAGGCTTGCCACCCTTGCCACCTGGGGCCTGCTAGGCCTATCCGGCGCCGTAGCCGCCCAGGATGCAAAATCCGTCACCCCCATGCCGGAATGGGAGTACACCCAACTGGAACAGGCCCTGGCCAAGGCGTCCCAGGGCAATCCGGAATCCGGCAAGCATCTGCACCACTACATGTACTGCTCTGCCTGCCATGGGGATGACGGCAATTCCCCCTCCCGCAACTGGCCCAGTCTCACCGGCCAGAAGCCCGACTATGTGGTCAAGACCCTGCTGGACTACAAACAGGACATGCGCCGGGACCACTACCGCAAGGCCCAGGTCATGACCCGTATCAGCCAGTTGTTGAACGAAAACCAGATGGCAGACCTGGCTGCCTACTACGCCCGGCAAGCGGCCCCGTCCGTGCCTCCCCAGACGAATCTCAAGCTGGCCCGCCAGGGTGCCAAGCTGGCCCAGTCAGGGGATGAAAAGCGGGGCATCAGCGCCTGCTCCAGCTGCCATGGCGAAAAGGGCGAATCCGGTATCACCCCGGACACCCCCGCCCTGGCCGGCCAGACCCCGGAATACTTCGTCCAGGCCATGCAGATGTACAAGGCGGGCATGCGTTCCTCGGACGTGGGGGGCGTGATGCGCATGTTCGCCAAGAATCTGACTGAAAAGGAAATCCAGGCCCTGGCCCATTACTATGCCAGCCTGGGGAGTGTCCCAGGCAAGGACAATTGACCTTGCTCAGACCCACTTATGACCCATCTCACCGGCATCTGCCGCAATCACATTCGGGAGTTCCTACTATGAAGCCCATGATCCGGGGCGCTTCTGCCCTGCTTTTATCCCTCAGTTGTCTGGCGCTGGCGCCCCAGGCCTCGGCCGCCCAGGCTGCTGCACCCCAGCCTCGGGTGGTGGCCCAACACATCAGCCCGGGGAGCTTTTCCGAAACCCTGACCGCCCTCACCACACAACTGGAAGCTGATGGCTGGAGCCAGATCACCAGCATCGATCTGGGCGGCCGCATCGCCAAGAAGGGCGTGCAGATTCCCGCAGGCCTCGTGGTGCTGGAACTGGCCAATTGCAAAAACGCCATCCCCATCCTGAAAAGCGACGAAACCCGCTATCTCTCAGCCATGATGCCCTGCCGGCTGTCGATATACGGCCTGAGCGACGGCCGGGTGGTAGTGGCCCATCTCAATACGGGTCTGGTGGGGGCCATGATGGATCCCATGATCGGCGAAGTCATGGCCAGCATCGATCTCCACCTGGACGACAGCATCCAGCGGGCCCTGGCGAAGGTTCATCCCAAGGAGCAACAGGCCAAGGGCAAGGTTCTTTAACCTTGGCAGCCCTGCAGGAGCGGGCTCGCCCGCGATGAACCGCAAAGACGGCCTCTGAATCGCGGGTGAGCCCGCTTTTGCCGCACGCCCCGACTGCAGGGGGTGCGAACCCGTCAGCGGTTTCCCATGGGATCTGCAGAAAGGATTTGGTCCAGGCGCACTTCGTCCGTTTGACCGTCTTCTTTTCTGAAGCTCAGCCATTCCGCCTGGTTGCGGGTGGCCACATCCGTCGGTAATACCACCAGCTCCTGCGCGGAGCCGTCTTCCTGCTTCAGCCGCAGGCGGAGCTTCTGCCCCCGCAAAACGGCGAACTCCAGCCGTTCATGGGCCATGCAGGAGATGGGCACATAGTCGCTCATGGGCTTTGCCCGGCAGGTGTCAGCGCAGTTGCGCCTCGTTGCCGGCCCAGGGCCGCAGGTGGTCGCCGATGGCGCTGCCGATGCGGCGGGCCAGGCGATCCGCCAGGTCTTCCTGGGGTGTGTAGTCCAGGATGTCCTCGGCCCCCACCACTTCCCGGGCTACGTAATCCAGACTGCCCAGGCCGTCTGCCAGGCCCAGGTCGATGCTGCGGGTACCGTTCCAGATCAGGCCGCTGAACATGTCCGGGGTTTCCTTCAGACGCTTGCCCCGGCCCTGGCGCACGGCCTGGATGAATTGCTGGTGGATTTCACCCAGCATGGCCCGGGCGTGCCCCTCTTCCGCCGGGTCGATGGGCGCAAAGGGATCCAGGAAACCCTTGTGCTCGCCGGCAGTCAGAAGGCGGCGTTCCACGCCCATTTTCTTCATGGCCTCGGTGAAGCCGAAACCGTCCATGAGCACGCCGATGGAGCCGATCAGGGAAGCTTTGTCGACGAAAATCTTGTCGGCGGCAGCGGCGATGTAATAACCGCCGGAGGCGCAAAGGTCGTCCACCACTACATACAGGGGGATGTTGGGATATTTGCCACGCAGGCGTTTGATTTCATCGTACACCTGGCCAGACTGTACCGGGCTGCCCCCCGGGCTATTGATGCGCATGACCACGGCTTTGGTGTGCTTATCCTCGAAGGCACCGTTCAGGGCGCCGATGAGCATGTCGGCGCTCAGTCCGTCCTCGCCGCCGATTTCACCCTGTAATTCGATCAGGGCGGTTTTGGGGCCCTGGGTGACGAACTCGTCGCCATCCTGACTCAACAGCAGGAATAAAACGCTGAACAGAAAAAGAAACCCCAGGGAGCGGAAGAAGATGTTCCAGCGCCTGGCCCGCCTCTGTTCCGTGAGGTGGGCCAGAAGCAGGCGCTCCAGGGCGCCCCGGTCAGAATGGTTGCCGTTCTCTTCGCTCATGTTCCTTCCCTGGCAGATGCCATCAGGTAAATTCCGCCGTCCCGTTCCTGGACCGGAACCGGCACCAGGCCCGCTCCGTTGCAGCGCCCACCTGCACAGGCGCCGGTGGACGGATCATAAAGGGCGCCGTGGGTGGAGCAGACCAAATATTCGCTGCTGAAATCAAAAAAACGGCCGGGCTGGTAATCGAGTTCCACGGGGATGTGGGCGCACCGATTCAGGTAGGCCCGGGCCTGGCCCTTCCAGCGCACCAGGAAGGCGGCGGCAGTTTCTCCCTGCCACTCAACTTCGAAGCGGACCCCCTCCCCGGCTTCGATCAGATCCACCGCCGCGCAGATCAGGCGTGCTGTTTCAGCCATGACGCCATCTCGGCGAAACTGTGACACACCGCCAGGGGGGCCAGATCAGCCAGGTTTTCCGGCGGATGAGCGCCATAGCCCGCCGCCAGGGAGGCGATGCCGGCGTTGCGAGCCATTTCCAGGTCGTGGGTGGTATCGCCAATCATCAGGGCCTTGTCCGGGGCCACCATGAGTTCGTCCAGCAGTTCCTCGATCATGGCCGGATGGGGCTTAGAATGGGTTTCGTCGGCGGTGCGGGAGGCATGAAAATAGGCTTCCAGGCCCGTGTGCTCGAAGGCCCGGGCCAGACCCCGCCGGGCCTTGCCCGTGGCGACGGCCAGGGTGTGACCCCGGCCATGGAGTTCCAGGATGAGTTCCCGGGCCCCGTCGAACAGGGGTATTTCCGCGTCCTGGCCCAGATAATGGCGGCGGTAGTGGTCCGCCAGGGGCTGGTGCTGGTCTTCCGGCAGCTCCGGGAACAGGGTTTCCAGGGCCTGGCGCAGGCCCAGGCCGATGATGTGGCTGGCGGCCTCCCGGCTGGGTTCGGGCAGGCCCATGTCCCTGCTGGCGGCCTGGATGCAGGCGACGATGACCCCGGCGGAATCCATGAGGGTGCCATCCCAGTCGAAAATCAGCAGTTCAAAACGCTTGGCCATCTGTAAAACCCGTCATGCAAACGACTGGAAAACAAAAAGCCGACCCAGAGGCCGGCTTTTTGCATGTTGGTGGGCGGTACTGGGATCGAACCAGTGGCTTCCACCGTGTGAAGGTGGCACTCTACCGCTGAGTTAACCGCCCGATAAATCGGAGAGGCGCGCATTCTAAATAGCCCGGGCCTAGGGGTCAAAGGCTTTTTGAGCGCTCCACCCAGGCTATGCCCGGCCCAGTCCCTGAGGGGACGGGGCAGACCTTCGTTTTCTTGGGGCCCGGCATCGCGCATCCAGTAGAATCGCGGCCTTTCGCTCCCGGTTTTGCCCCATCCATCATGATCCGTACCCGCTTCGCCCCCTCGCCTACCGGTTACCTGCATATCGGCGGTGCCCGAACTGCCCTGTTTTCCTGGGCCTACGCCCGCAAGCTGGGGGGCACTTTCGTGCTGCGCATCGAGGATACGGACCGGGAGCGTTCCACCGAGGCTTCCGTGCAGGCCATCCTGGACGGCATGAGCTGGCTGGGCCTGGACTGGGACGAAGGCCCCTTCTATCAGATGGACCGGCTGGAACGTTACAAGACGGTGGTGGACCAGTTGCTGGAGGCCGGCCAGGCCTATTACTGCTACGCCAGCAAGGAAGAGCTGGATGCGATGCGGGAGGCCCAGAAGGCCCGGGGCGAGAAGCCCCGTTACGACGGCCGCTGGCGTCCGGAGCCGGGCAAGACCCTGCCCGCCCCCCCCGCCGGCATTACGCCAGTGATCCGCTTCAAGACCCCCCTGGAGGGCGAAGTCACCTTCAACGACATGATCAAGGGCCCCATCACCGTGGCCAACGCGGAACTGGACGACTTGGTGATCGTGCGGGGGGACGGCATACCCACCTACAACTTCGGCGTGGTGGTGGACGACTGGGACATGGGCATCACCCATGTCATCCGGGGCGACGACCACGTCAACAACACCCCCCGCCAGATCAATATCCTGAAGGCCCTGGGGGCCCCCATCCCCACCTACGCCCACGTGCCCATGATCCTGGGCCAGGACGGGGAACGCCTGTCCAAGCGCCACGGCGCCGTCTCCGTCACCCAGTACCGGGACGAAGGTTTCCTGCCCGAGGCCCTGCTCAATTACCTGGCCCGCCTGGGGTGGGGCCACGGCGACGACGAGAAATTCAGCGCCGCCCAGTTCGTGGAATGGTTCGAGGTGAACCAGGTGAACCATGCCGCCGCCCGTTTTGACGGCGCCAAGCTCAGCTGGCTGAACCAGCAATATCTGAAGGAAGCCGACAACGCCCGGCTGGCGGAGCTGGTACGTCCCTTCCTGGCCGCCCAGGGCATCGACCAGAATGCCGGCCCCGACGCTGCCGCCCTGATCGCCCTGGTCAAGGAACGGGTCAGCACCGTGGAAGAACTGGCGGACGGCCTGCATATCTATTACCGCCAGGCCCTGGCGGATGTGGCGGAACTACAGGCCAAGCTGACTTCCAGCGCCCTGCCCGCATTCGAAAAACTGCGCCAGGACCTGGCCACCGTGGCCTGGGAAGCGCCGGCCCTGGGTCAGTTGCTGAAAGACACCGCCGCCGCCCATGGCCTGAAGATGGGTCAGATCGGCATGCCCTTGCGTCTGGTGCTGTTCGGCACCGCCCAGACCCCGGCCATCGACCAGATCCTGGCTATCCTGGGCCGGGAAGCCGTATTGGCCCGTTTCGATGCCGCCTGGCCCCATACCCTGGCTGCCATGGCTGCGGCCTGATTTCAATACACCTTTTGAACAATGGCTGGCCCGCCGGGGCACGACTAGAATGCGGGCCGCTGATGAAAAACAAACCCACTAAATCCATGAAATTGATTGGCTCCCTCACCAGTCCCTTCGTGCGCAAGGTGCGCATCGTGGCGGCGGAGAAACACATCGACTACGAGTTCGTGGTGGACGTGCCCTGGGAGGACGACACCCACGTGCCGGATTTCAACCCCCTGGGCAAGGTGCCCGTCTGGGTGCTGGATGACGGCAAGAGCGTGTTTGATTCCCGGGTCATCGTCGAATACCTGGACAGTGTCAGCCCGGCGGGACACGTGCTGCCCAAGGATGCCCGGCCCCGCATTGCCGTGAAGCGCTGGGAAGCCCTGGCAGACGGCGTCTGCGATGCCGCTGCCCTGGTCTTCATGGAAAAGAAGCGCCCCACCGCCCAGCAGAACCCGGACTGGATCCGTCGCCAGATGGGCAAGGTGAACGCCGGCCTCAAGGCCATGAGCGACGAACTGGGCCAGCAGAACTGGTGTGCCGGGGAATTCCACTGCCTGGCAGACATTGCCGTCGGCTGCGCCCTGGGCTATCTGGAATTCCGTTTTCCGGAACTGGACTGGCGCCGGGCCCACCCCAACCTGTCGGAACTGTTCGACCGCCTGATGCAGCGGCCGGCTTTCAAGGACACCGTCCCCGTCGGCTGACCTGGGTACTGCCCCGGACGCGCTGCGCTACTCCGGGCTACTAGGAACCAGGGGCTGGCCGTAGCCTGGAGGCGGCGCAGCCGAGTCCGGGTACACGTATTGCAACCATCAGCCATAATCAGGCCATGCAGACAGACGAACTGGCCACCCTTTTCCCCTTTCTGACCAGCCTGGCCCTGGGCCTGCTCATCGGCCTGGAGCGGGAACGCTCTCCCCATGCAAAGGCGGGTTTGCGCACCTTTTCCCTGGTGGCCCTGGCGGGTACCCTGGGCGCACTGGTGGCGGAGAAAACCGGTGCCCCCTGGTTGCTGGGGGCAGGCCTGCTGGTGCTGGGCGGCATGCTAGTAGCCAGTTATTTCAAGGACGATGACGCAGAAGACCCGGGCACCACCACCGTGGCCGCCGTGGTGGTGTGTTATGCCCTGGGGGTGCTGGTGTGGCTGGACCAGGAGCAACTGGCCGTTACCCTGGCCATCCTCACTACCGCCCTGCTCTACTTCAAGCCCGAACTCCGGGGCGTGTCCACCCGCCTGACCCGCACGGACCTGGTGTCCATCCTGCAATTCGCGGTGCTGTCCTTTGTCATCCTGCCCATCTTGCCCAACCAGGATTACGGCCCCTACCAGGCCCTCAACCCCTACCAGATCTGGTGGATGGTGGTGCTGATCTCCGGCCTTTCCCTGGCGGGTTACACCGCATTGCGGCTGATGGGCCAGCGCCACGGCACCCTGCTCACCGGCCTGTTCGGCGGCATTGCCTCCAGCACCGCCACCACCCTGGCCTTTTCCCGCCACGGTCGGGACACGCCCGGGCTGCGCCCCATGGCCACCCTGGTCATCCTGCTGGCCAACTGGGTGGTGCTCATCCGGCTTTCCGTGGTGGTCAGCTTGCTGGCCCCGGCCCTGATCCGCCCCGTGTTGGTCATGATGGGCAGCGGCATCGCCGTTGGCCTGGCCGTGCTCTACTACTATTGGCGCAATCTGGAACAGAAATCCGCCACCCCGGAACTGGCCGTTTCCAACCCCACGGAGATCCGCGCGGCGCTGAGTTTTGGCGCCCTGTACGCGGGAGTGCTGTTCGCCGCCGCCTGGCTGTCTGACCTGGTGGGCAGCCAGGGGGTGTACGTGGTGGCCCTGGTCTCCGGCCTCACCGATGTGGATGCCATCACCCTTTCCAGCCTGCGGCTCTTCGGCCTTGGCAACCTCACTGCCGGCCAGGTGCTCACCACCCTGCTCATCGCCGTGCTGGCCAATATGCTGTTCAAGGGCGGGCTGGTCCTGACCCTGGGGGGCAAGGCCCTGGCCCGACAGGTGCTGCCGGGCATGGCGGCCTTGTCCGCAGGCCTGGCCCTGGGCTGGTTCATCTCCTGAACGGCCTGATGCGGTCTTCAGACGGGCCGGGGCGAGCAGGTATAATGCCCGGCTTTCAATGAAGGCCAGCACCATGGAAGCCGAACGCCTCAACCAGATCGAAGCCCAACTGGAAGACCTCGCCAAGCGCGCCCAGGAACTCAGGGGGTATCTTTGACTACCCTGGCAAGCGGGATCGCCTGACGGAAGTCATCGGCCTGTCCGAAGACCCCAACCTGTGGAACGACAGCAAGCGGGCCCAGGAAATCGGCAAGGAAAGGCGCATGCTGGAGGACATCGTCCTCAAGTGGGAACGCCTGAACGACGAGGTCAACAACGCCCGGGAACTGTTTGAACTGGCCCGGGAAGAACAGGACGACGAAACCCTGGAGTCTGTCGGCGCCGACGTGCAAGGCATCGAGGCCCATGCGGCGGAAATGGAATTCCGCCGCATGTTCAACAACCCCATGGACCCCCAGCCCTGCTTCATCGAAATCCAGTCCGGCGCCGGCGGCACCGAAGCCCAGGACTGGGCCGGCATGCTGGAGCGCATGTACCTGCGCTACTGCGAAAAGCGGGGATTCAAGGCCGAACTGCTGGAAGAATCCGAAGGTGAAGTGGCAGGCATCAAGAGCGCCACCATCCGTGTCGAAGGCGATTACGCCTACGGTTATCTGCGCACCGAAACCGGCGTGCACCGGCTGGTGCGCAAGTCCCCCTTCGACTCCAACGCCCGCCGCCATACCTCCTTCTGCAGCGTCTTCGTCTACCCGGAGGTGGACGACTCCATCGAGATCGAGATCAACCCGGCGGACGTGCGCACCGACACCTACCGGGCCTCCGGCGCCGGCGGCCAGCACATCAACAAGACCGACTCGGCGGTGCGTCTGACCCATATTCCCACCAACATCGTGGTGCAGTGCCAGAACGACCGCTCCCAGCACCGCAACAAGGACGAAGCCTGGAAGATGCTCCGCGCACGCCTCTACGAACTGGAACTGCGCAAGCGCCAGGCGGAACAGCAGAAACTGGAAGACGCCAAGTCCGACATCGGCTGGGGCCACCAGATCCGCAGTTACGTGCTGGACCAGTCCCGCATCAAGGACCTGCGCACCAACCACGAAGTGGGCAACACCCAGGCCGTGCTGGACGGGGACCTTGACGATTTCATCTCGGCCAGCCTGAAACAGGGGGTTTGAAATAGACAAGGGCCGCTTATTGCGGCCCTTGTAGTTGCCCGATTCCTGCCGCGTCGGGTAATCAGCGCAGGATGTCCTCAATCGCATCCACCACCATGCTGGTTCCCACTGCGATCAGCAGGATATCTGCGGCAATTTGCACATAGCGGTGCTGGGGGGGCGGCGGCGGCAAGCGCAGCAGGAGTTCCCTGGGCAAGTCGTGATATCGCAGGTCCCCAGGCAGTGGACGACCCAAAGCCCATTTCTTTGCCTGGCCCGGGGGCAGGCATCCATTGTGTTTCTTTGCCAGACCGGGAGGACATCTGCCGGCCCGGGCCTCTCTGCCGTAGAAATCACCGATGATGCGGCGCGAGTCGTCTGAAAAACGAATGGAAATGGCCAAGTCAGTGTGAGACTCACGATAGGCCTCCTGAGGTGCTTCCTTGTTGCCGGGCTTGCCCGCCCAGGCGGGTTTATCGGCTTGGGCAATGCCCTGGAAGCAGACCATGCAGGAAACACAGATCATCAATTGGAAAGAACGTGCGTTCATGGGTAATCACCTTATCTTTTGAGGCAACACTGACAGTTTAGTCTGTTGGCCCTCCGCCCGGTCACGTTCAGGACAGCGCCAACACCACGCGCAACAGCCCGTCCCCATAGGCTTCCAGTTTCTTCGCGCCAATCCCCGAGATGGCACCCAACGCCCCCAGGTCCGCCGGCTTGCGCAACGCAATCTCCCGCAGGGTGGCATCGTGGAGGATCACGTAGGCGGGCACATCGTGTTCCTTGGCGGTCTCCCGGCGCCATTCCCTCAGGCGGTCGAACAGGGCTGCGTCCAGGGGCGGGAGGTCCGATGTGCCACCGGTGCGGCGCTTTTCCTTGCGCTTGCGGGCGACAGGCTCCCGCAGCATGACCTGGATATCCCCTTTCAGCACCGGCCGGGCCGCTTCGGTGAGTTTCAGGGCGCCGTAGGCATCGTGGTCCACCGCCACCCAGCCCTTGGCAACCAGGGCCCGCAGGACCGTGCGCCAGCGCTTGTCGTCCAGGTCGGTGCCGATGCCGAATACCGAGAGTTCCTGGTGTCCCCACTGGGTAACCTTGTCCGTGGCCTTGCCCAGCAGCACGTCGATGACATGGCCGGCGCCGAAACGCTGGCCCGTGCGGTACAGGGCCGACAGTGCCTTGCGGGCGGGTTCGGTGGCGTCCCAGAGCTGGGGCGGCTCCAGGCAGTTGTCGCAGTTGCCGCAGGGGCCGCTGGCTTCGCCGAAGTAATCCAGCAAGGCCACCCGGCGGCAGGTGGCGGATTCCACCAGGCCCAGCAGGGCGTTGAGCTTGGCGTGGGCGATGCGCTTATGGGCCTCCTCCGATTCCGACTCTTCAATAAACCGGCGCTGGGTGGCCACGTCCTGGAGGCCCCAGGCCATCCAGGCCTCGGAAGGCAGGCCGTCACGGCCCGCCCGGCCCGTCTCCTGGTAGTACCCTTCCATGGAACGGGGCAGATCCAGGTGAGCCACAAAACGCACGTCCGGCTTGTCGATGCCCATGCCGAAGGCAATGGTGGCCACCATGACGATGCCCTCGTCCCGCAGAAAACGTTCCTGATGACGGCGCCGGGTCTCGGCGTCCAGGCCGGCGTGGTAGGGCAAGGCCTCGAACCCCTCTCCCGCCAGCCAGGCGGCGGTTTCTTCCACCTTGTTGCGGGTGGCGCAATAGACAATGCCCGCCTCCCCCTGGTGTCCGTCCTTCAGAAAGGCCAGGAGCTGGCGCCGGGTGTCGGCCTTATCGACGATGGTGTAGCGAATATTGGGTCGATCGAAGCTGGCCACGTAAATCTGGGCATCCTCCAGGGCCAGACGTTGCAGGATTTCCTCCCGGGTCTGGGCGTCGGCGGTTGCGGTGAGGGCGATGCGGGGAATGCCGGGAAAACGTTCGTGCAGTACCGAAAGTCCCAGGTATTCCGGACGGAAATCGTGGCCCCACTGGGACACGCAATGGGCCTCGTCAATGGCGAACAGGGAGACGGAGGCACGCTCCAGCAACTCCAGCATGCGGGGCATGAGCAGGCGTTCCGGCGCCACGTAGAGGAGCTTCAGGCGACCGGCCAGGAAATCCTGTTCCACCCGGGCGGCCTCCGACCCGCTCAGGCTGGAGTTTAGAAAGGCTGCAGCCACGCCCACTTCCGTCAGGGCCGCCACCTGGTCGTGCATGAGGGCGATGAGGGGAGATACCACCACACCGCAACCCTGCCGCAGCAGGGCGGGAATCTGGTAGCACAGGGACTTGCCGCCGCCGGTGGGCATGAGCACCAGGGCATCACCGCCCCCGGCCACCTGGTCGATGATGGCGGCCTGATGGCCACGGAATGCGGCGTAGCCAAAGACGTTCTGCAGAAGTTTGGAGGCGGCGGCAGGCATGAAAGCAGCGATGAAAAAGACGGGAAATTATCGCCGCACGGTTAAAATCCCGCTTCTCACGTTTCAGCCACTTTATTTCTTGCGCATCATGTCCGAACAAACGCCCGCTCCCGCTCCAGTACAAGACGAAAACCAGATCATCACCGAGCGCCGGGAAAAGCTGGCTGCTCTGCGCCAGGCCGGCGTGGCCTTCCCCAACGACTTCAACCGGGAACACTACGCTGCCGACCTGCATGCCGCCCATGGCGACAAATCCAAGGAAGCGCTGGAAGCGGACGGGGTTCCGGTGCAGTTCGCCGGGCGGATGATGCTCAAGCGGGTCATGGGCAAGGCCAGCTTCGCCACCCTGCAGGACATGAGCGGCCGGTTGCAGATCTATGTCTCCAACGACGTCACCGGCACCGAAAACCATGAGGCCTTCAAGCATTGGGACCTGGGCGACATCCTGGGGGTCACCGGCACCCTGTTCAAGACAGGCAAGGGCGAACTGACGGTCAACGCCACCTCCATACGGCTGCTCACCAAGGCCCTGCGCCCCCTGCCGGAGAAATTCCACGGTCTCACCGACCAGGAACAGAAATACCGCCACCGCTACCTGGACCTGATCACCAACGAGAGCACCCGGGATACCTTCATCCGCCGCTCGAAGATCGTCGGCGGCATCCGCGCCTTCATGACCCGGCACGGGTTTCTGGAAGTGGAAACCCCCATGATGCACCCCATCCCTGGGGGGGCCTCCGCCAAACCTTTCGTCACCCACCACAACGCCCTGGACATGGAAATGTTCCTGCGCATCGCCCCCGAGCTGTATCTGAAGCGCCTGGTGGTGGGGGGCCTGGAAAAGGTCTTCGAAATCAACCGCAACTTCCGCAACGAGGGGCTTTCCACCCGCCATAACCCCGAGTTCACCATGATGGAGTTCTACGAGGCTTACCGGGACTACCAGTACCTGATGAACTTCGTGGAAGACCTGCTGCGCACGGTGGCCATCGAAGTCACGGGCAGTGCCGTTGTGCCCTATCAGGGCCAGGAAATCGACCTGTCCAAGCCCTTCGAGCGGCTCACCCCCAATGAAGCCACCCGCCGTTTCAACCCGGACCTGCGGGACGCCCCCCTGGACGACATGGACTTCGTGCTGGGGGAACTGCAACGCCGCAAGATTCCCTACCACAAGCACGATGCCCTGGCTGGCCTGCAACTGACCCTGTTCGAGGAAACCACCGAACACCTGCTCATCCAGCCCACCTACATCATCAACCATCCGGTGGAATGCTCTCCCCTGGCCCGGGCCAACGACGCCAACCCGGCCATCACCGAACGCTTCGAGCTCTACATTGCCGGCCGGGAAGTGGCCAACGGTTTCTCCGAGCTCAACGACGCGGAAGACCAGGCGGCCCGCTTCCAGGCCCAGGTGGCCGCCAAGGAAGCGGGCGACGAGGAAGCCATGTATTACGACGCGGAATTCATCCGCGCCCTGGAGCACGGCCTGCCCCCCACCGGCGGTTGCGGCATCGGCATCGACCGTTACGTCATGCTGCTGACGGATGCCCCCAGCATCCGGGACGTGATCCTCTTCCCCCAGATGCGCAGGGAAGACTGAGGTCCATCAAGCGTACTAATCCCTGGCGGATGAAACCGCAAATTTCCCTTGCCCCTCCCCCCCAGGGAGGGCAAGGAAACCCCAGGGCTGCCCTTAAGTAATCGCGGGCATATCCTGGCCGACCAGCGTCCTGCAAGTTACAGGTCGAATTGGCTGCCGGGCCAGGAGAATCAGGCTGATCCGCCAAAAGGACTACGCCTTTCGACATACGCTCTCACGGGCTTGTAACAATCCACCGCCATCCTCTCGCCTGTGACCGCCAAGCGGTTGCAATGAATAGCCAATCTTTCCCTTCTCGAGAGGTAGTAGACATGTACAACAAGCTTGCCTTTGCCATCGCTGCCATGATGGCCGGCACCCAGGCCTTCGCCGCCGTGCCCAACCAGGTCCCCACCTTCCCCGTAGGCGATGCCCAGGAATCCATCGCTCCCTTCATCCTGTCCCCCGGCTTCACCCAGAAAGTGATCGCCACCCGTACCAACCAGCTGGCCCTGGGCCAGAGCAACTCCGGCAACTGGGACATGATCGATACTAACCGTACCGGTCCTGACGCTGGCCGTTACCTGTTCATGCCCTACGAAACCGGCACCGCCGGCGTGCAGCGCGTGGATCTGTGGGACAACAACATGAACACCCGCACCGTGACCATCATGAACTCTGGTGCCGGTGGATTCGTGGTGGGTGATGCTTCCCGCTGGACCCCCTGGGGCACCTACCTGACCGCCGAAGAATCCTGGTCCGACCCCAACCAGCAAGCCAGCGCCTTTGGCCGTCTGTTCGAAATCACCAACCCCACCACCGCTACCCAGGGTGGTGCTGATTTCGTTCACCGCAAGATCGGCAAGGCCGACATCCGCGTCTCTCACGAAGGTCTGGCCTTCGACAAGGACAACAACTTCTACTTCATCGACGAGCGCAACAACAGCGGCATCTTCAAGTTCACCTCCCTGAACCCCAACGCCACCAACGGCGCTGACTTCTTTGCCGCCGGCCAGACCTCTGTGTTGCGCGTGGGCACGGGCCTGAACGACACCATGACCGACGTCAACGAAGAAGTCACCGGCGGCTACTCCTGGGTTGCCCTGACCGACGCCGACGGAGACCCCCTGTCCAACGCCATCGTCAAGACCGATGCCAACGGCCTGTCCATCCTGGACGGTCGCGCCACCCCCAACGTCCTTGGCCTGCACGGCACCAACTTCGACCGTCCGGAAGACCTGGAGATCGAAACCCTGGCCAACGGCGACCAGATCCTGTACGTGGCCACCACCACGAACAGCAAGGTGTTCGCCCTGGAACTGGCCACCAGCAACATCGACCTGTTCGCCAGCCGTGACACCATCGACGCTGCCACCGGCGCTGCTGTCGGCACCCCCTTCTCCAGCCCGGACAACCTGGCCATCGACGGTGACGGCAACATGTACATCATCGAAGACCAGGACAGCGGCCGTGCCAACATCTGGAAGGCTGCCGACGTGGACAACGACGGTGTGGCTGAATCCATCGACGTTTGGGCCACCCTGCAGACCGCTGGCGCCGAGCCCACCGGCCTGTTCTTCAACGAGTTCAACGGCAAGTTCTACGTGAACGTGCAGCATCCCACCAGCGGCAACGACGTGCTGGTCGAGATCAGCCCCGTTCCCGAGCCCGAGACCTACGCCCTGATGCTGGCCGGTCTGGGCCTGGTGGGCTTCATGGCTCGCCGCCGCAAGGCCTGAGTCTTGACCCCGTTGTAACAGCAGTACTGTCCGCCACGCGCAACGTCGCGTGGCGGTACGAATACTCGAATGGGGCCGCCAGGTAGTTTTGCGGCCCCGCTTTTTTGGCAAGCCAGATCGCCGCGCAATAAACAGATGGCCCCGACAAAGCGCGCGTCCAGCCAGCCGCCCCGGATTATGGAGAAACCCATGAACAGCCTTCTTCCCGGTCGCCTGAGCGTGTTGTCCGCGTCTCTGGCGCTCGTCCTTGCCACCCAGGCTTCCGGCGTGAACGCCGCAGGCTATGTGCAGACCAACCTGGTCGCCAACGACGCTAAATACAACCCCACCGTGATGGTGGACCCCTATCTGGTCAACCCCTGGGGCATCGCCCTGCGTCCCCCCGGTGCGGGTGGCCACATCTGGACCAGCAACGCGGGCACCGGCACCACCACCACCTACATCGGTGATGTCTACCGGCCCACCGCGCCCGGCTATTCCGTCACCCCCATGTATCAGGATGGGCTCAAGGTGGTGCCGATCGTCTCCGCCGCCCTGGATATGGAAATCGACCGTCTGGGGGCGACCCAGAACGCCGAGGTAACCGGACAGGTCTACAACGCCGCCAGCGATTTCGCCGGCCAGCCTGTCGAGTTCTACGTGGAAGGCCCGGCCATCAACTTTTCCAACGGAACCAATGCCGGTATCGACAAAGGCTCCGCCAAGTTCATCTTTGTCACCCAGGACGGCACCATCAACGCTTGGCGCACCAAGACCGACCCCGGCATGCTGGAAGCCGTGGTGGTCAAGGACTACTGGACCGAAGATCCTCAGGCCGAAGGCTTCAACAACCGCCCCGGTTTCAACGGTGTGGCCATGACCACCGACCACTGGACCACCGATGCCCAGGGCAACAAGGTGGCAGACAACCGGCTGTATGTAGCCGATTTCGCCAACGGCCGCATCATGACCTTTGACAACCAGTGGAATGACATCACCTGGAAAACCCCGTTCGAAAAGCCCGTTGACCTGATAGGCCCGAATTGGAGCCCGTTCAACGTGCAGGTGCTGGGGGACAACCGCATCTATGTGGCCTGGACCATCAGCTCCTACGACATCGACGAACCCACCGAGGAAATCCCCGGCGCCGGCTTCGGCCGCATCGTGGCTTACGACCGGGACGGCAAGGTGCTGCAGGATTACACCGCCCAGGGCCTGCTGAACAACCCCTGGGGCATGGCCATCGCACCGGACAACTTCGGCGAGTTCTCCGGTGCCTTGCTGGTGGCCAACTTCGGTGACGGCACCATTGCCGCCTTCGACGTGGCAACCGGCGCCGAACTGGGTTACCTGCGTGATCCGGACGGCAACATCATCACCATCGACGGCATCTGGGGCCTGACCTTCGGAAACGGCTGGTCGCTTGGGGATGCGGACAGCCTGTACTTCACCGCCGGTCCGGATGAAGAACGGGATGGCATCCTGGGACGCCTGAACGTGGCTGCCGCTCCGGTTCCGGAACCCGAATCCTATGCCCTGATGCTGGCGGGCCTGGGGCTGGTGGGTTTCATGGCCCGGGGCCGGAAGGCCAAGAACCGTCTGACCGACAAGCAATAAGCCGTTAATTTCTAGCAGTCTGACCGCCCTGCTCAGGTGCCGCCATGGTTACTTCCCTCCCCTTAGAAGTCTTGAAAACCCTGGCTGCCCTGTGGCATGTGGTGGCCTTTGCCGGTGGATTCGCATTCGTCTGGCAAAGCTATCGCGCCCTTCTGGGCCAGATTCCCCATGAGCCCCGCTGGGGCAAGTTCATCCGCAAGGCGGACATCCATCTCTGGCTGTCCGGCTTCGTCATCATCGGCCTGGGTATCCTCTCCTCCGGGCTGCTGCACTACCTGTCCAACCCCAAGTTGTGGACCAAATCCCTGCTCATCCTGGTCTGGCTGATCGCCACCCAGACCATGCGTCGCTACGCCATGCCCCGCTTCAAGGCGGGCATCCGTACCCCCATGCTGCTCACCGCCGCCATCAGCCTGGGCTGCTGGTCCTACGGGGCATTCCTGGGGGTAGCCAAGGGTCTGGCCTATGGTGCCTTGCCGTTCACCGTGCTGGTCAGCGGTTTTCTGCTTACCCTGTCCGCAAGCCTGGTCCTCACCTTCCTCCTGGATCAGCAAAGGCCCACCCAGGCCAGGGCCTGAACACACTGCATTCCACTTCTCATTCCCATGCCCCATGCCCGGGGCGGAGAAATGGGCCAGAATCCGGATGTCCTTCCTTCCGGTAACGCCATGTCCGCTCCCTTCGCCCCCGTCCTGGCGCAAATCGACCGCATCGTCCTGGGCAAGCCCCGCCAGACCCGCCTGGCCCTGACCTGCCTGCTGGCCGGGGGCCACCTGCTCATCGAAGACCTGCCCGGTGTGGGCAAGACCACCCTGGCCCACGCCCTGGCCCATACCCTAGGGCTGGACTTCAAACGCATCCAGTTCACCAGCGACCTGCTGCCGGCGGATGTGCTGGGCTATTCCATGTTCGACCGGGAAAGGGGGGGCTTCACCTTCCACCCCGGGCCGGTGTTCAGCCAGGTGGTGCTGGCGGACGAGATCAACCGGGCCACGCCCAAGTCGCAAAGCGCCCTGCTGGAGGCCATGGAGGAAGGTCAGGTGACCCTGGAAGGCGTAACACGTCCCTTGCCCGCCCCCTTCTTTGTCATCGCCACCCAGAACCCATTCACCCAGACCGGGGTGTATCCCCTGCCGGAATCCCAACTGGACCGTTTTCTCATGCGCCTGTCCCTGGGTTACCCCGACCCGGGCGCGGAACGGGCCCTCTTGGCGGGCGATGCCAAGCCGGCCAAGGGTGCCACCCCCGTCAGCACCCCACAAGTACTGCTTACCGCCCAGACGGAAATCGAATCGGTGCGCCTGGCGCCGCCCCTGCTGGATTACATCCAGGCCCTGGCGGAGCACACCCGCCGCAGCGGCCGCTTCATCCACGGCCTTTCCCCCCGGGCCCTGCTGGGGCTGGCCCGGGCCGCCCGGGCCTGGGCCTGGCTGGATGGCCGTGACTACGGCACCCCGGACGACGTGCAGGCCGTGTTCGCCGCCGTCGCCGGCCATCGCCTGGTGGACGTGGACGGGGCCCTTCAAGGGGAACCGGCCGCTGCCTGGGTGCTGGGGGCCGTGGCCCTCCCGTGAGGGAAGCCACCGTGAAAGCCCGCGCCCCGGCCCCGGAGGGCCTCGCCTTCCTGCCCCTGCGCAACGGCTTCTGGCGACGCCTGTTCCGGCTGCGGGCCGTGGAACCCCTCCCCTATACCGTGACGCCCCGGCGCATCTATATCCTGCCCACCCGCCAGGGCCTGGCGTTTTCCATTCTGCTGCTGGGCATGTTGCTGGGGGCCATGAACTACGGCCTGTCCATGGGCTTCCTGTTCACCTTCCTGCTGGCGGGCATGCTGCTGTCCACCCTTTTTTCCACCTGGCGCCTGCTGCTGGGCCTACGGCTGGAAGGGGTGGAGGCCCGCCCGGATTTCGCCGGGGGCCAGGTGGTGTTTATCGCCACACTGCACCTGGAGACAGGCCGGGATGCGGGGGCGTATATCCTGGAATGCGGCGGGGCCCGGGGTTCATTCCGGCCCCAGGGCCCCGGCCTGGCCAAAGCGGACCTGGGCCAGGCGGCCAGACAGCGGGGCGTCCAGCCCCTGGGGCCCTGCCGGTTGCTGACCGAAGCCCCCCTGGGACTGTTCCGAGCCTGGACCCTGTTTGCACCGGATGCCGCCGCTCTGGTCTGGCCCCGGCCGGCGGATCGTGCCCTGCCCCTGTCCGGCCAGGCGGGGCAGTTGGACGACAAGCCTGGCGGCAGCCAGCGCGGCACGGAGGATTTCGATGGCCTGCACGCCTATTCCCCCGGGGAAAGCCCTTCCCGGCTGGCCTGGAAAACCCTGGGTCGCCATGACGAGCCCCTGGTCAAGCAGTTCATCGCCCCCCAGGGTGGCAATCTCTGGCTGGACTGGTACGCCTTGCCGGACATGGACACCGAGGCCCGCCTCGCCCATCTGGCCCGCTGGGTCGTGGATGCCGACCAGCGGGGCCTGACTTATGGCCTGGCCTTGCCGGCGGGGCGCATCGTCCCCGCCAGCGGCCCCACCCAGCGTTTGCGTTGTCTGAACGCCCTGGCCCTGCATGGCATGGCCGAAGACCAGGGAGGCCGCCATGGCGCGCCTTGAGGCCCGCTCCTGGATGACCAGGCTGACAAGCCTGCCAGTGCTCTGGCTATGGCCCCCGCTGCTGGCCGCCCTTCCCCACGTCCAGCATCTGCCCCCGGGCCTGGCCCTGGCCTGCCTGGGCTTCTGGGGCTGGCGGCTGGCCCTGGCCCTGGGGGATCGTCCCCTGCCTCCCCGATGGATCCGCGTGGTGCTGGGCCTGGGGGCCCTGGCGGGTATCTGGCTGCAATACGGCACCCTGGTGGGCCAGCAGGCAGGCGTGCCCCTGTTCGTCCTGCTGCTCTTCATCAAGCTCCTGGAAACCCGGAGCCTGGCTGAAAAACGCCTGTTGCTGATCCTTACCCAGTTCATGGCCATGGCCTATTTCCTGTTCGGCCAGTCCCTGCCCGTCACTGTCTACATGCTCGCCCTGGCGGTGTTCAGCATTGCGGTCATGGCCCACTTGCAGGGGGAGGGCCGGCTATCCCCTGGACCGGCATTGAAGCTTTCGGCCCGCTTGTTTGCCGGCGGCATTCCCCTGGCCCTGCTGCTGTTCGTGTTCTTTCCCCGTCTGGACCACCCCCTCTGGAGTCTGCCTACCGGTCCGGCCACGGCCGCCACCGGGCTATCGGACAGCATGGCGCCAGGGGATATCGCCAACCTTATCCAGTCCGGGGGCATCGCCTTCCGGGTCGAATTTGACGGCCCGGTGCCTGACCCGGACGCACTGTACTGGCGAGGCCTGGTGTTGCAGGATTTCGACGGCAGGGCCTGGCGGGGGGATCAAAACCCGACACCCTTCGCCGGTGAAACTTCCACCAGCGGCCCTCTTTTGCGTCTGAGCCTGACCTTGGAACCCCATCAGCAACGCTGGCTGTTCAGCCTTGGCCCCCCAAGTCCTTTGCCGGATGGCACCCGCCTGGCGGCGGGCTTCCAGTGGCTGGCCAGGGACAAGGTGGACAAGCGCCGCCGCTGGGATTTCCAGACCTACCCTCGCTATCGTTTGCTGGAGCCCGCTGCAGAAATCGAACGGTCCCTTCGACTGCCGGAAGATTTCAACCCCCGGGCCCGAGCCCTGGCCCAGTCATGGCGCCAGGCTGACCCCCGGCCCGAGGCCCTGGTGCAGCAAGCCCTTGCCCTGTTCAACCGGGATTTCACCTACACCCTGCAACCGCCGCTGCTGGGAGTGAACAGTGTGGATGACTTCCTGTTCGGCTCCAGACGGGGTTTTTGCGAACATTTTTCCAGTAGCTTCGTGTTTCTTATGCGGGCGGCTGATGTGCCGGCCCGGGTGGTGACGGGCTACCTGGGCGGTGAGGTGAATCCCCTGGACGGCCATATGGTGGTGCGCCAGTCCGACGCCCACGCCTGGGCAGAAGTCTGGATGGGACCGGATACTGGCTGGCAACGGGTGGACCCGACGGCCAGCGTCTCCCCGGCCCGGGTCCAGTCAGGCCTGGGGGCGGCCCTGCCAGCTGCGGAGATCCCGCCCGCCCTGGCCCGCTTGTCCCTGAGCTGGCTCCAGGGTGCACGCCATACCTGGGAAATGCTCAACAACGGCTGGAACCAGTGGGTGCTGGGCTATGGCCAGGCCCAGCAACTGGCCCTGCTGGCCCGGCTGGCACCGGATTTCGTCTCCGTCCACTGGCTCGGATCGGCAACCATCCTGGCTGGCCTGCTGGGCCTGGGCCTGCTGGGCGTCCTCTACTGGCGGGGGCTGGGAGAACTGCGTCCAGCCCCGGAAGTCCGCGTCTGGCGTCAGGTGGAACGCCGCCTCGCCCGCATCGGCCTGGCACCGGTGATTGGCGAAACCCCAGCCGCTCTGGCCATCCGTGTCAGCCGGGTCCGACCTGATCTCGCCCTGGCAATCCAGGCCCTGGCCGAAAGCTACGCAGCATGCCGCTACGGCCAGGACAAAACCCAGTGCCAGACTCTGCTCCAGACTGCGCAGAAATTCCGACCCCGAACCCGGCCCAGGCCCAGGCCGTATTCGCGATAGCTGTCTGATTCTCAGAGCAGGTGCGAAGCCAGCCCATCCGCCAGCTTGGGCTCGAACCAGGCAAGTCGCTAAATTGCCATTTATTTTCATTTACTTAGTGCACACTGCCCCGTGCCTTTAGTGACCGAAAGTGACAGTTTTTGACGGTTCGTGACGCCAGTGCGTCACGTTTTCGTCACGCTCAAAATCTACAGAGACCGATCTAACACAGGCAAAGCTCACCAACTTACAATGTTTAAATTTATCGTAGTTGTACTACGACTACATTGATCAAATATTGGCGTAATTTGTAATGACGACTACTATCGTAGTATGGCTACGACTGAACGAAACAAACTAAACACCCTCTACAGACAGTGGGCGCCAGGAACGCCTCTGACTTCGGAGGACTTGGCTGCTCAGGGCATCTCCGCCGACCTGGCCGTCCACTACGTACGTGCCGGCTGGCTTTTTCGCCTGGCACGCGGGGTGTACTGTCGCCCCAACGATACGCTGGAACTGAATTCCAGCTTGCTCTTGCTTCAGCGCGCCATCGGCGGACTACACGTGGGCGGCAAATCAGCCCTCGATTGGTATGGGGTGAGGCACTACGTGTCACAACAACCGGTCCTGAATCTATACGGCTGGACAGCGGCCCGCCTGCCCAGCTGGTTCACCGAACGCTTCCCGGCGGAGTACCATCGCAAACGCTTGTTCGATGAGCCCTCGGCCGACCCGATTCATGCCGGGCCGTTTGAAAAACGCATCGGCGCACCCCGAGTATCCGCACCCGAGAGAGCCCTGCTGGAAGTGTTCAGCGAGGTGGGCGTACGCCAACCGCTACAGGAGGCTCGCGAACTCGCAGAGAGCGCCTACAGCCTGCGTGCCGATGTGCTGAGTGAATTGCTGCAACGCTGCTCCAGCGTTAAGACGGTGCGCATGTGCCTACAGTTTGGCCGCGAACTCGGACTGCCATGGGCTGCGAAGCTTGACCCAAGCCAACTGCCCACCGGTAGCGCCCGAGCCTGGGTGTCCCGTTCTGTCGACGGGCTTCTGATACTCAAGCCATGAACCAGAACTACCTCGATACCGCACGTCTGCTGACTCAGGTCGCCCCGCTCGTTTTTTCCGATGGCGCGTTCGCGCTCAAGGGCGGCACGGCGATCAATCTGTTCATACGCGACATGCCGCGCCTGTCGGTCGATCTGGATCTGGTATTTTCCGACCACCGCCTGGCGCGAGATGAAGCGCTGGCTCGCATCAATGCATCCATCCGCCACTCTGCGGAGCGTTTGAATACTCGGGGGTTCCAGACCCATGTGCTCGCGACAGCCGATGCCGGGGAAACCAAGCTGATGGTGCGGCGCGCGGGCATCGAGGTAAAGATCGAAGTCAATTATGTGATGCGAGGCACCGTCCACCCTATACGTCCCGCTGCCTTGACGCCCATGGCCAGAGATACCTTGCTGGCCGATCTCGAAATTCCGGTGGTGTCGTTGGAGGATGTCTACGGCGGCAAACTCGTCGCTGCTATGGACCGCCAGCACCCTCGCGATCTGTTCGACGTGATGCAGCTATTCGCCCACGAAGGCATCACCCCAGGTATCCGACGTGCTTTCGTGGTCTACCTCGCCAGCCACAACCGCCCCATTCACGAAGTGCTGTTCCCGACTCTACGGAACATCGACAGAGAATACGAATTCAACTTCAGAGGCATGACCACTCAGCCAGTTGAACTGGCTGCGCTTCTGGACGCACGAGAGCGAATGATGCAGGAGCTCCAAGGCGGCCTGGATGCCGACAAGCGACAGTTCCTGTTGTCACTCGTCAGCGGCAGGCCCGAATGGTCGTTATTGGGAATCGCCCACGCCGAACAGCTACCCGGGATCCGCTGGAAACTCCACAATCTCGAACAACTGGAACGCAAGAGTCCGAAAAAATTCGCCGAACAGGCTGAAATACTTACACGGAGACTGGGGTAGCGAAGCAAACAGCCGTCAATTTGGTTCTCTGCGCCCCCGCGATAAGTTACCATTTCGTGCAACAGGATATATTCATCTAACCACGCCAAATTGAACGTCGAGAGGCCACCGTCGCCCCGCCCCGGATCACATAACCGTTGTCTTCATCAGGAGCCCCCAAACCACAGCCCAATGACACGAACAGATGGTCCATCGCCATCTGACCGACAACGTGGAGGTAAATCAGAAAACGATAGGGAGCTGTCGCTTTTATGCGATTTTCAGGAGAAAAAAGTGGTTGATCCAGTTGAATACATCACACAATTCGATGAAGTACCTTACATGGTGGCGGTTGCCGCCGAGACGATGGGCATCGCCACGCACAAGCAGGTTCCGTGCGTGTTCAGCCCGACCGAGCTGGTTGATCGAGCCGAGTCGGCCATCTACAAGTACCCCGTTCATGCCTATGAGATCGGCCTGGTCACATTGGCCATGTTGGCGGACGGCATCATTCCCGACACCCCTGGCAGACTGGTACTTCGCGAGCAATTCGTACGGATTGGCGATGCGATTCAGGATGCCGAGAATGACCAGCAAGCCCACAGGACCTGAGGCCTACCAGCGCGCCTTTGATAGCAGGTGGTAATTCGTTGCCTCAGACATGAGCATCGCGCCGGCCAATAATGACGAGATTGACTGGCCAAGACGTGTCCCGATTCACCAAGCACTTTGCCTGCGCCTCCGCATGGAACTGGAGGCCTCGATCCCAACGATCCAGCTGAAACCTGAACGTTGCAAACGGCGACTCACGACGATGACAGCGAGCCCACCGAAACCGACTTGACCGATGGCTCCCTATGGCCAGGCGATCATGCCCCGAACCATGCAACCGATTTATTGATAGGCGTATCGGGATACAAGAAACCACATCACGCCCATATAATGCCGCGATGAACAACCAACACCCACCAGAAACGCCAGCCGCTCTTTTACTGCCTTGCGTGAAGGAGTCGGACTCCCCTGCCCTGCTCCCACCTCGACTGCCGGATATCGAGAAGAAGCCGGCCGTGAAAAGAAGCTTGTCGCCGGAACATCAGGAGTTGGTGAACATGCGCCTGAAGCTTGGCTTGTCCCAAGCCCAATTCGCGGAAGAACTGGGTATCGGCGTTCCCCGCCTGTCGTCATACGAGTATGGCCGTGCCGGGAGCATACCCGAATGGGTCATGACGGCCGCCCGGGAGTTGGCGGCGAATAACGGCGAGGCCCAGGAATCCAATCGCAAGAAATACGAAGGGCTGGAGATGCCTGCCATCCTGGCCGGTTGGGCAAAGGCACTCGGTGTGCCCTATGAGGACAATGGCCAGCTCGCCGCGCTGCTCGGAACCTCTGTCTCCACCTTGACCAGATGGAAGAACAAGCTCACACGCCCAAGCCTGCATTCGCTGGCTTTCCACGAGCACATGGTCGACCAGGCCAAGCAGAAACTGGCCAAACAGAAGGCATGCATCGAAGAACTGGCTGGAGGAAAAGCAAAGCGTCGGTAAACGTCACCTATCAATCCATTGTGGGCTGACTGCCCCTCAAAACGACAAATTAATTGTCGATGGTGTATAAATTGAACCCGTGCGCCATTACACATCCACGCAACAGGTGAACAAGATGGTAGATAAATCCAAAGATAAACCCGTCCGACAAAGCCGCAAGGCGGCCAGCGCGGCCAAGACACCTGAAAGCCCTGTAGGCGCCGCGCTCATTGCGTCACTGTGGGAACGAATGGGCGAGCGCGGTCATACCACGAAGGAATTGGCCGAATCCCTCGGCATCACTTACGTGTACCTGATGGCCCTGGCGCGGGGCGAGAAGCCTATCCCCCAGGTCGGTCGCGAAGTTCTGAAGCGCGCCGCAGACTATCTGGGTACACCCGTCGCCCAAGCCTATTTGCTCGCCGGCGCCTTGAACCCGGAAGACTTCGTCCTAAGTCCCACGATGGACGAGCGAATTGCACGCATCCGAGAAGCCATGACACACGACGCGATGTGGTGCGGTCTCGCCCTGACCGATGTAGTCTGGCAGCAGACGCCGCAAGAGGCTCGCCTGTTGATTTGCATGCTTTACGAGCAGTCGGCGAAGACGACCTGGCTCGACTGGACGATGGTTCCGAAAGGGACGACTTCGAAGGTCAAGCTGGCTTCGTAGGACTGACGTGTCCTTCGGGGCACCTTGTCTGTTTCAAAGCCATTCGAGAATCGTCACTGCCACGACTCCCCGGCTCGCCAGTTCACGTTGAGACGGCCCTTCGCCGCGACCGTTGCCAGCACCGGCAGCAGAAATGCCCGCAGATCAGCGGTCACCGACGCCAGTGACATCGAATCGATGGCGTTTTTGCGCAGAAAAGCCTGCCATTGCTTTTCCTTCTGGGCATCCGTGATGAATTCGTCGCTCAATCCGATCGGTACATCATTGGGAATTGCCGTGCGTCGACGATCGAATGTTGCCGCGACCGCCTGTGACAACACGGCCCCATTGAAGTCCGTGTACCTGGCCAACACCCAGAGGTCGAAGTAATCCTTCATCCGGCTGTTGAGCATGCCAAGTGAGGTCAGCGCCTCCAGTTTTTCCGCAACCACCGTATACCGGGGATAGACCCGCAGTTGCGGTGCGGGCATCTCGCCTAGAATGACCGGATATTGGGCTTCATCCGGGCCGGGCACGACGGCATCACCAAAGCCGATATCCACCTGTACCGGGCAGCGGGCACTATCCAGCAGGCCCATCAGGGTGACGCGGACGCCCGCATAGTTGGCCTCTTTGCGAATCTCCGCCGCCTTCACCGAATCGGGCTGGAACACGATGCCATCCTCGACCTCGATGCGGCAGATATCCTGGAATAGCGCTTCGACATGCGAAATCTCCGCCGATCCAAAGCCAAGGAAATCGGCATCATGGGTAGGCCGATGCGGCACGTCGAACCATAGGTCGAAAAGCAGCGCCCCCTTGAGTAAAAACTGGTCGCGCTGTCCGGAAATGCTCAAGCGGTACAGCATGCGCTCCAAGGCATACTGGGTGAGCAGCAGGTTGTAGTCAAGCTTTTCAGAACGAGCCTTGTTGAGCAGCCGATCCCGGATGGAGGCACCGAGGTTACGAACGCTCATGCCAGGCTATCCAGATAGGGGCGCATCACGTTGGCTACACGGCAGACCTTGGCATAGTGCCAGAGGTCGTCGCTGGTCATGCGCTTCTCGTACCATGCGCTTCGCAGTGCCTCCAGCGCGACATCAAGGCCAATCTTGTTTCGGTACTTGAAACAATCAGCGACGGTCTTGGCGACACTGGTGACGCGAACGGTTACACCATCCACGACATGCTCCTCCACACCGTCGGTCAGCGCCCCGCCGGAGAAACGGACGATGCGCAGCGACGGATAGTCGAGCTTCGGCGCGATGGCCTTGTTCTCGATGGCCAGCCACACCTCGAAGGGGGCTTGAGTTGTCAGGCCGTGAAATCGAAGCGCCGAGAGCAAACAGATGACACCCTTGGGCACCCTGCGCGCCACCTCCGCCAGCGCCCCATGGACCGAGACTTCACGGCCGGGCAGGCCATACAGCCCGCGCCCGACACGTTCCAGTTGTCCGCGACGGACGGCACGGGTCAGGGAAACTCGGGGGATTCCAAGTGGCACCAGGTCACAGGGGCGAATCAGCCCTTGGGATCGTGCCAGATCGATCAGCCTGACGGCAGCAGTATTCATGCGGCCAGGGTGTTCCATAACATAGGTAGATGTCAATAACTGCCAATATCAAGGAACATACTTGTAGCGATCTTTCCTGGCTACCGCGCAATAGGCGAACACCGCTGCAATATGCGCTTCCAGCCATTACGGGCCGTGATGGCTTCGCGAAGGATGTCCATGTACTCGTCGACATTCACCCGGTCATCCGCCGGCATTGGCCCATGTTCGTGCTCTGCAAGCAACCGCAGCCGCCCCTTGGCGCTGTCGGCTAATTCCTGAATTCGGCTGTAAGCCTCGCAGGCATAGGCGAAGGTCTCTCGCTTGCTGTATTCGATTTCCAGCAACCATTTTTTCCGTCTGGTTTCAGGCAACCCGATCATGACACGCTTGCAGTTGTGGAAGATGTGCGCCGCTTCGTGCACCAGAAAGTCATCGAAGCGGCCAGACTGGTCGAAGTATCCCGCTGTCAGATAGCAGGTTATCTCCTCGCTCAAACCGACAAGACAGGGGGCATCTTCCGCGAGGAGATCGGCGCCACAGTCCGCCAGATAGAGATTCGCAAGATCCCAGGCCGTACTGAGCCACGGTGTCTTCTCAAGTACACCATCAATGGTGGCCGGTGTCAGAAAAACGACTGAACGCGCGAGCGTATCCAGAACCCGCTCTTGTTCAGTCGCCGGAAACAGTCCGCACACCATGGGCGTGACTTTCTCACGTATAAACGCAACGAGATCCATATTGATCAAGGCTACGGGGAGCGTGGCATGCTGAGTTCGTTCCCGGACCGCAGAGACCAAGGCACGGCGCAGTGCGGCATTGCCAGATTGGGCGCGTACAAGAAAGTTTTCTCCTGGCCATGTACGGAACGCTATGTCGTGCTGACCACTACGAAGGTAGAGCTCGATCTCATGCGTCGGGACTCCCGGCAATTCGTCACACCTTGTCGCCATCACCCACGCCCTCCACGGCAAACTTGAGTTTCTGACTGGCATGGAAGGTGGTGACCCGGCGGGCTTGGATGGGCATCTCTTCGCCGGTCTTCGGGTTGCGGCCAGGCCGCTGGGGTTTGTCGCGCAGCTGGAAATTGCCGAAGCCGGACAATTTGACTTCGCCTCCGCGCTCCAAGGTCACGCTGATCTCTTCGAAGAACGATTCCACGAACTCCTTGGCCTCCCGCTTGTTCAAGCCCACCTTCTCGAACAGAAGATCACAGAGTTCAGCTTTCGTCAGCGCCATACCACTTTCCTGTCACAGTTTTCATTCCGTCCGCGATGGCGTTCGATCCCAACTCGAATTCGCCATCACGCGACTCCCCGTCATGCCGTCTTCCAGGGCGCCGGGGTCTGCATCGTCTTGCGCAGGCGCTCATTGGGCTGAGGCGGCTGGTCCAATCGGGTCAGAAACTCGGCGTAGGTCTCTCGGCTGGCGACGATGAGCATCTGATCGGGCAAGGCCTCTTCGGCCGCGAGACGCTCTGCATCCAAGATGAAATCGGTACGGATCTTGCCGCGAGCCTTGGCGGCGCGGTCGATCCGGCCACGCTCTTCGGGCTCGATGCGGGTATCAAGCGACTCGCGCTTGCCGGGCACTTCGGGCGGTGTAGACATGGTGGGGACCTTCTTGGGTTAGGCCGATTATAGCGATGCGGCCGACATCTTCATTACGGATGCCAAGGTAGCACTCATGGCGCAACCAATAGAATACCTATAAATATTTGTGTGTACGTGCATCGGTATATTATATTACCGTTTGATGGTTATGGTCATCGTGTAACCACGCCACGCACAAACGCATTCATATCCGTAGCAGGAGGTACATGTGGTCATTCTGAGCGTCGTAGGTACAAAAGGGGGGATCGGCAAAACAACCATCACAGCCAATCTTGGCGCGCTTGCCGCCGACATGGGGCTGCGTGTGCTTTTGGTCGATGCCGATATCCAGGGATCGCTATCCAAGTATTACCAGTTGCGGCGGCAAGCCCCGGATGGGCTGACCTCCGTCGTCCTGAGCGGCCGCGTCGCCGAATCGGCGATCTCGACCACGGCCTGGGATCGGCTGGACATCATCGTATGCGATGCCCCGCGGCGGAAATTCGCCGGCATCGAGACCACCGATCTGGAACAGTTCATCCAGGGCCGCATCGACGCGCCGATGATCCTCCGCAAAGCGCTGCGCGCCCCGGTCATCGAAGACAACTACGATCTGGTGTTCATCGACACCCCTGGCGCCCAGGGGCCGTTGCTCTACACGGCGGCATTGGCCGCGCATCGATTGATCTCCCCCGTCCTGCCGGAGACGCCGAGCGCACGCGAATTCCGCACCGGGACGTTCGAACTGCTGGTCAAGCTGGAAGAGGCCCAGGCACTGGGTATCGGTCCCGGTCCCCTGACAGCGGTCATCAACCGGGTCGGGCACACCAACGACGCACGCCAGATCACACAGGAAATCAGGCAGAGCTATCTGGAGATGCGCGGCTTGGTCACCGTGGCTGAGACCGCGATTCCGGCCAGCGTGGCCTACAACGAGGCGGCCACGGCGCAACTGGCGGTACACCGACTCAAACGCCGGGAGCGCGGGGTGACGCCGTTCGACACCATGCATCGCCTGGTCTGGGAGCTGATCCCATCGCTCAGCGGCGTCTACGCCGGTGGTTTCTCCGAGGAAGAAGAAACACCTTCCCCGGTCGCGCAGCCGGCCCACGATGAAGCCCACACGGCATGAGCGCACAGGACCGCCTCCCTGCTTCGGTGACGGTTGCGGACGCCGCTCGGAAGGCTCAACAACGGGATTTGGCGCAACCCAATGGCACGCGGACCATCAGCCCGATCGACCTGCGGGCCAGATTGGTCAAGGAGTCCTTGAACGTCGGCCTGCCGCTCGACAACAGTCACCAACTATCGATCGACACCGAGAGCCAGATGACCCTGCCGGTGATGGACATCCTCCATTACGACAAGAACCCCCGCAAGGCGATCAACGACCAATACGACATCATCAAGGAATCCATCCGCTCGACCAAACAACTCACCAGCCCGCTAGTGGTCACCCGCCGGCCTAGCCAAGAAAAGTACATGGTCGGCAAAGGCGGCAATACCCGCCTGACGGCGCTACAGGAACTATTCAGCGAAACCGGCGATGCGGCATTCCAGTATGTCGTCGTCACCTACACCCCCTGGGTATCGGAATCCTCCACGCTGTCCGCCCACCTGGTGGAAAACGAACTGCGTGGCGAAATGATCTTCTGGGACAAGGCCCGAGCCTACGCCGACCTGAAGCAGATGATCGAGTCGGAAACTGGAAACACCCTTTCCGCGCGGGCCTTCGAACAGACCCTGAAGGAACGTGGCCTGCCGCTCGGCAAGACCACGCTGAGTTACTTCAACTTCGCCGTCACCCATCTGGCCGCCTTGGGCGAGGCCTGCAAGTCGCTTTCCAGGCCGGTCATATCGGAACTGCAACCTGCTTTCAACGCCTTTGAACGGCTCTTGAAGCATAAACAGCAGATCCAGGCCTGGCCGGAGTTGCGCGACCAGGTATTGAAGCGTGCCGAGCACTCCTGGTTGTCCACCCGCGCACTTGAGCCAGGCAGAGTGATTGAACAACTGGAACACGCCGTGGCCACGAAGATGGGCGAGACCGTTGAGCTGACACGCCTTGCCAGACAGCTATGCCAGGAGCACCCGGGCGAGGATATCGCCGGGCTGATGGCCCAGGCCAGGCTACAGAGGGAGCCAGCGGGCACCCCTCCCCTACCCCCTCCGAATGCCGCCGAAACCTCTGCTGGCAAGAAAGGCAACGCCACGGAGAGGACCGAGAACCCCGAGCCAGTCATACCGGAACAGAAGCCCAAGACAGAACTGATCAGCGAGATCCAGGACCTGGCGACCCGGTTCGCTCGTCTGACCGAATCCGCCGACTGCCTACGTCTCACCAAGGAGTGGCCCACCGGCTTCTACATGGAAGTACCGGAAAACGACGAGCCCATCGACTTGACCGAAAACGGCGCGGATCGCTACTTCGGCTGGTGGATGCTGGCCATGCTCTCCGAGCAGCTCGATGGCGCCTGGTCCGGATCGATGCCGGACGACTCCACCTGGCGCCAGGCCCAACGGCAGGAACGTGGCCGCGACGAATTCGCTCTTCAGCATTACATGGACACGATCCTGGGCATGCCCATCGACCCCCTGTCGCTGGGCAAACGCCTGGCCTCGGCATCGCCCTCGGTGCCGGTCTGGCTGGAACTGGTCTCGATACTGCGCACACTACGCGGGACCGCACCTGAACGCTTCGTAGTGGCGGGGCCGGAATGAACACCTTACCCGGCCTCCCGCTCTCGGACCCTCGCCATGTGGTCGCCCTGCTCCAGCATCTGGTCGACCAGGCCGACCTGGGAGAGAACATGGAACAACTGTTATCGGTGGTCAGCCCCACCACGCTGGAACAACTGAAGCGCACCCCCACGGTGGAACTGCTGCGCCTTGCCGAACAACGTCCGGCCTTTATCTCGGTGTTCGTCGACGAGTCCCAATTGTCTCTGGCGCGCCATCGTCTCCAGCACATCCTTCATCGCAAGGAAGAGACCCTGTGGTTCATCCGGCGAGGCGCGCCGGCGGCGGCCATGCTGGAGTTGTTCGGCATCCCCGATCGCGAATATCGCCAGCTCAAGCGGATAACCGCGAACACCTCAAGACGGGGCCGGGTGCGCAAGCTGGATGCCGCGGTCGCCGAGCAGGTACTCAGGTTCTGGCGCGGCACACGACTTCAAAGCGACGACCAGGCCGCCCGCTTCCGCCTGCTGGCCGAACAATTTCCTGACGAACCCCTGGCATCGCTGTGGGCGGTCTTCAAGGAGACCACGACATGAATCGACCGCTCCCTCGCCGCCCCCAGGTCGTTTCGGCTCAACGCACGATCACCCCCGGCGTTCTGCTGGAGCTGTACGACGAGCCGGTGTCGTTCCACCGCGCCTTCGTGGAAATGGGCGGCGGGGTCACGGCCGCCCTCTTCCTCTCCTGCGCCTGCCAGAAGGCGGCGGACCTGCCGGACAAATCGGAGGGTTGGATGCGTCTGACCATGGCGCAATGGGCCGAGGCCACCTGCCTGACCCGCACCGAACAGGAAAGCGCCCGCCGCAACCTGCGCGAGCGCGGCCTGATCGAGGAACGCCGCGTCGGCATGCCGGCGCGTCTGGAGATCCGCGTCGACGTCGTCCGCCTGATCGAGCGGCTACAAGCGCAAGCCAGCCGGAAATACCAGGGGCTGGACCAGATCGACTATGCCCGTCTCGACTGAGATCGATACCACGATGAATCCGAAGCGTCGATGACGGATACGCCCCGTGCCCACACCAGCGGTACAGAAGACCCACCCCACTCGATGGGGCGGCTGAACCAGCTCTACGAAGCCACGGTCTTGCTGGGGCAACGATGCGTCGCCTTTCATCCTAAGCTGGTGCTCGTGACCGGATGCGTCACGGCGGGACTGATGCTCTCCCAGGCCATCTACTGGACGCGCAAGCTGGCCATCGCTGAATCGGCCCGGCAAGGCTGGTTCTGGAAGACGCGCGAGGAATGGCGCAACGAGACCGGCCTCTCGCGCCGCGAGCAGGATAGCGCGCGACAGGCCCTGAAAGACCTCGGGCTCTGGCTGGAGAAACGGGTCGGTATGCCGGCCAAGGTCTGGTACCGCATCGACCTGGACACCCTGGGCTGGCTTCTGGAGCCCACCGGCTATACCGCCTGGGACTGGCGCAACGACCGGGCTGTCCTGCAACTGCTGGGGCGCCCTTTCCTGTTCTACCGGAACCTGTCCGACATCACCGGCGCCGCCACCTCGGCGGTGCTGCTGTCGAATTTCCTGGGGCAGGAGCGCGCTCGGCTGAAGAATGGCGACGCGCTGACCGGTTGGCGGCCCTACCTGTTCGATGCCCTGCGGCAGCAAACCGGATTGACCCGACACGAACTGGACAGCGCCCGCTCGGGCCTGCGCCAAACCGAAGTGCTGGCCGAGCGCCGGCTCGGCATGCCCCCGAGGGTGGAATGGCAAATCCGCCTGGACCGGTTGATTGCGCTGCTCGCGGCTGTCGACAGCCGCCCTGCGTCAGCAAACACGGAACTGCGCCAACCGGATCAACTGGCTGGGACCGGCCTGGTTGATCGATTTTCCGGAAACGAACCAACCAGTTTGCGGGAATCCGGCAATCCAGCATGCGGAAACCCTGCAAATAAGGATGCAGGCATCCTGCTGGCTGGTTTTCCGGAAACGCACCGACTGGATTTCCGCAATCGTACCGACAGGATTTCCGGAAACGTGCCGGCAAGTTGGGCGGTTTCCGGCGCCCCGGATGGGCGCTTTCCGGAAAATCTCTATATAGATTGGACTACAGGTTTTAAGACTACTCCACCTACCGAGGCCATCGGCCCCGATGACGATGGGTGTAGGTGGTCCGAGCAATTGATCTGGCCGAGAACCCTCCGGCCGGAAGAACGCGAATCCGCCAAGCGCCTGCTGGCCCCCGTGTCGGCGCAGGCCCAGTTGCTGTTGGACGAACTGGCCGGCCAGGCCCTGAACCACAAGACCATCGAGCAACCGCTGAACTACCTCTCGGCTTTGGCGAGCAAGGCCAGGACGGGCGACTTCATCCCGGCGGCGGCCCTGCGCGAACAGGCGCGGCGACAGCGCATCGAGGCGGAACGGCAGGCCATTACGCCCGCCAACGCAATCCCCCCTGACGAACGAGCTCGGCACATCCAGGCCGGGCTCAACGGCCTGCGCACATTCATGGCGCAACGGATGGGCCAATCGAGACCGAGTGGCGGTGCGAATGATTGATGGTGTGTCCCCAGTGGGGACAGGTCCGAGACAAGTTGAGGTTTGTCCCTACTGGGGACAAACCGGAGGGCGGTTCGGAATGGGCCTGGCCCAACCGATTTCAGGAACGTGTTTAGGGAGTGATGTGCATGGCGACGACAGGTAAGGATGCAAAGCGGGCCGCGGCGGTGCCGAAGTTCGACCCGGACGAGGCACGGCGGCAATTGAAGGAGTTTCTCGACGCGGACCAGGATGTGCCATCGCATCATCCGTTGTATCCGCTGTCACTCCTGTTGTCGGCCTGGGAGGACGCGCAGGAATCAGAGAAACGCGACTACACGAGCCGGTTGGGCGCGGACAAGGGTGTAGGCAAGGACGAGGCGCGCACGATGCTGTCCGTCGGCTCCCTAGACTCGGATGACGACTACATGCTCGTCCACACCCGCCAGGCCTTGCGGCTGTTCATCGGCCGTGGCCGCGACCCGGAAGGCAAGCTGGCAAGGATACCCGGCGCCAAGAACGTCGGCTCGGCCTTGCGGAACCTGTGGCAGCTCTCCGGACAGGACAATCCCTATGCCGACTGGATGTTGATCCTGTCCGAATTCGAGATCGACGACTTGATGAAGCAACTTGGCCAGGCCGTCGCCGAGGCCCGAGGCCGGATCGAGACCCTGGGCGCGGAAGGCATGCACCTCTCCATCCTGAAGAGCCGGGAACCGGCCAAGGTTACGCTAGGATTCCGCTCGCCCTACGGGTTTCTGATCTCCCGCCTGGTCATGGACTTCGATCTGTACGTCCGGGTGGTCAAGACACTCGCCGGCCGGGATTTGATCAGCGCGGAGAAGGAACGGGAACTGCTGAATGCACGGTTGCGGCCGATGCGCGCGTTCTTCGACCGGGTGTTGCGCAACCAGAACGTCCTGCAGGTCCCCGCCTACGCCGCCCTGACCCGTGCCGACGTACTCGACCCGAAAAGCAAGGACATCAAGGACCGCGTTCAGGCCTTGGCGGAAATCTGGCCGGGGCTGCCGGCCGAAGTCCTGGAACGCCGAAAACTGCCCAAGCATGCCAAATCTATCCGTCGGGGGACGGTGCGCGAGGCGGATCCAACAGAACCCGAGGACGCCGAAGAGGCAGGCCTGCTATGAGCTGCAAAGGTTCGATGGACGTCGGCAACGGCAACAGGCTATCGAGCCAACACCAAGACAGTGGGCTACCGCTCGGTAACGCAAAGGGTTTTAAGGGTAAGGGCGCGGGCGCGAGGCGGCGGGGCTGAACGATGCGGTGGGGTGCTAGGAAATTATCGGTTCGGCAATTGGGCGTCTGGCTGGTTCGCCTGTTCAAAAGCCCCGGAGTGGATCAGGCGAACCCCGGCCCCGGCGAACAGCGATCCGGCGTGGCCTGTGTGGTGACGATGGGCAGGAATCGCGAGGCGGATGCCGAGCCCGGTCCCGACAGGAGCCCTCGCCTGTGAAGAGCCACGTGATCGCCGAATCATTACTGGGCGCTTGGCGAGGCCGTTGCGCATGAACACACCATTCGATGTATCTGCCCCGGCGTTGGCCATTCTGGCCGAGCTTTGGATGGCGTCCGACGGCACCGCGCTGATGCAACGAAGCGGCCGTATCGCGATGACCTTGACGGAGGTTCTGAATGAAATCGAGGCGGAGATGACCCAGCTCGGTGAATTGACCCGGATGGAGAACGGCGTCGGCCTGGTGCTGGCGATCCAGCGCCGCGCTTCCGGAGCGGTGTCGCTCAGGTGGCGGACCAACCGTAATCAGATGTTGTCTGCCGACGCCCTGGGCAAGCGAGTGGCCGGTCTGCCCCCCGAAGTCGGGCGCTGGTACGTCGAGCTGGACGCCAAGGTGCGCTGGCTCAATGCGAGAGAACGCCTGGTGCGCCACGCACGCCAGGTGATGCGGGACCTCTCCGAGGAGAGGAACCGCGGTGTTGTCTATTGAGCAGTTCAATTTGATAGGAGATGCACGATGAGTAACGTATTTGTCGGTAAAGGCAACCTGGGCACGGCGCCCACCCTCAAGCGTGTCAGCGTCAACGGCGAAGATCGCGCCGTCTGTGAGCTGCGGGTATTTTTTGACGAATACAGCCGCGATGCTGAGGGCGAAATCCAGCAGAGTGGGGGCTTCTGGCTAACCTGCTCGGCCTGGGACCGACAGGCGGAAGCGGCGGCCAAGCTGCTGCGCAAGGGCGCCCGGGTAAAGATCGAAGGCCGCCTGCGCGAGGAAACCTGGCATGACAAAACATCCGGCGAGATGAAGAGTGAATTCAGGCTGGCGGTGGATGACGTCACGCTGGCGCTGTCGCGGATTGAGTCGGTGCAGTTTAGGGAGAAAACGGCCGTACCAGAGCAGGAGGATGAACCGGTTTGCTGAATAAGCGGATGCGACTTTGACTCAGCCTTGATCTGCTAATTTCCTTGGCGAGACGGGATCACTACACGCAAGTAGTCATCGGTCAACTCGAATTCCGCATTTTTGCCGGAGTAACCGATCGTCAAAGGAACAATCTTGCGGCGAACTCCCATTCCGCGCGCATCGACGTAGCCGTAGTCACGCATGATTTCGACAATGATTGGATTGCGTGGTGACCGCTGCCCAGCCAACATTTTTTCGATGGTCATCGAGTTCTGTAATGCCCCGGGACTGGTCACTTCCAGGCGGTCGGAGTAATTGACAACCTCTACCTCAATCGAACGCGTCCAGTCGCGGTGAACAAGTGCATTGAGAAGCGCTTCACGGATTGCATCAAAGGGGTAGCGGTAGCTTGGCTCCCGGCGCAGGCCCTCGTTTATCTCGCCCCCCTCCTCGGAGATGAAAGGGCGCATTCGATCAATCAGGCGTTCGAGCAATCCATCTTCCACGATGTTTCGTCCTGCCCCTGGCCTGCCTTCCCACAGGGCTACCAGCGGGCCATCGAGCACCGTGTCATCCTGTGCCTGGTAATCTTTTGTGCCGCCAGCAAAGGACATCCAGCGTACCCCCGCGTAGCGCAAGCAACGGCGGGGGCTTCGCCCAAAAAGTATCAACCCAGCAATGGTGCATGTAGCGGGACCATCGGGGCGGCCAACCATGAAGCCTAAACCGGTCAGCCGCTGTTCCCAGTCTTCGGCGGACTGCGGCGCCATCTGGTCGCCTGCGACATTGACCAGGTAATCGCTAAGTCGGGCCTGATCCAGATCATCCAGCTTGCTGCCGGATACAGGCAAAACCTCAGCGTGCAGCATTCCGCCGCTTTCAAACAGTCGAGCTTGCTGCTCCCTGGTTGCGAGACGTGAAGTACTGCCGACGCGAACAAAAATTTCCTCGCGATTGTTGTTGCGCACCACATAGGGCTTGGCTGTGCCAAGGGTGAGTGAAATGACCGCCACGCGCTTGCCATCATCGAACACAACCTCTTCGTAAAATGGCAGGGCCAGCGGATGCACGTATCGGCCAAATACGGTGTCCATCACCCACGTTTCCAGGTCGCCACGCTGAATGCCGCTGATGGTGCCGTCATCCTCCACACCCAAAAGCAATTTTCCACCCTGGAAATTGAGCAACGCGACAATTTCTTTCGCCAGTTGCTCCGGGCGCAGGTCATCACGCTTGAATTCCACGCCGGAGTTCTCACCGTTGGCGATGATTTCCAGCAATTCAGATTTCAACATAGGCCGTTACCTCAAAACTCATACTTCTCTTTGCGTTGGATGAATGCATCGCGTCCACCTTCGAGGATGTTGGCCACCTGGTCGCGAATGACTGGAACATCAATCGAACCCTGGGCATCGAAGCTCAATGCACCATGGTTTTCAACAGCCGTGAATACGCCGATCCACTCGGCATCCCCGAATACCGGGATGTTGGCATTGTGTGTAGCGAACAGAAATTGACGACTGGTTTTCGCCGCGCGCAGTTCGTGGACAATGCGCTCGGCGATAAATGCATTGTCGAGGTTGTCTTCGGGCTGATCCATGATGAGCGGATCGACATTTTCCAGTAGCAGCATGTGCAAGATCGCTGTGCATTGCTGGCCGGTCGACAGCTTGTCCAATGGCCGAAAAACTGCCTCCGCTTGGCCATGCGACACATTCAGAAAAATATCTATCCGATGGTCGAGTTCCAGCGCCTCAAGTTCCATCAGGCGAGACGCAGGCAGCCTCGTCAATGCATCCGCGACCAAGGGCGTCAATGCCCAATCGAGCTGAAGCGCTGCTGAGCCGCTACGGATTGCCTGTGCAAGTGCTGACGGGCTGATGGCATCCCGTTCGTCGATCCACGACAGCCGCTTTTCGCCTACCCCCTCAAGCTTGCTTTCCAGCAGGAAGGTTTTCAGCGGTGTTCGATCTGCATCAGGCACCACTTCAACTTTCAATTTCCCTTCAAGACGACGATTCAATTTCTTGGCCGCACTCTGCAAGCTCTTGGTGCGCTGGTCGCGGAGATCGGACAATTCCGCAAGAAGATTTCGACGCTCCTGCTGTTGGGATTCAAGCAGCTTGTTGTGATTGGCGACCCGAGTTTCGAGTGGTTTGATGCGCTCGATGTCCTGTAGCAGCCGCTGATAAGCCGTTCCCACCTCTTGGCCGCTTTTCCCGGCCGTCGCCGGGAGGCTGCGCAAGGCTTTTTCAAGTTCTGCCTCACCTTGTGCAATTGACTGCTTCCACAACTCAAGCTGTACCGCCAGTTGCTGCTCACCGTTTGCCAGCTCGGTTGTCAGCTCGGCAAGGTGACGTTCGAAGCCCTCGCGCAGTTTGTCCAAAATTGTCCGCGCTGGGCTGAGCAATGCGGCATTGGGCAAATCCTCCAAGGCTTTGTCGCTGATGAAAGTCAGGTCGGGCAAATTGTCCCGAAGGCTCGCCACACCATCCCGCAAGTGCCGGATTTCTTCGTGGGTGCGTTCGACAATCTGCCTCTCGCGAGCAAACAACGGTGTCTTGGCAAGCTTTTCCTGTATCCCTAACGCCTGAAAGCCTTGCAGTTGCTCAACCAGTTTGGGCAAGCGCGCAATCTGGGCTTTCAGGTCATCGACCTCGCCCAAGGTCTTGGCCAACTTCTGCTGACTTTCTTGCAAGCGCTTCTTGAGCGTAGCGTTGTGCTGTGCGTAGTCGCCATCGCTAGGCAGGAAGCGGTCCAGCAACTGAATTCGGCTCTGCTCGTCCTGTGCCAGTTCGTAAATCTCGTTCTGGCCATAAATATCGATCCCCGGCAACAGGTCACGCGGTTGCAGGGTCGAGACATTGCCGCTCCCGTCGGGTACTACCTCGCGCACAATGGGCATTTCGCCATAGCGCCGGGAAACCCGATAGCGCTTGCCATGCTGTGAAGAAGAAACGACCTCCACCTCGATTCGGCCGGACGCCTTGCCCAAATTCTCCTTGATGATCTCAAGGTGAAGTTTGTGCGCCTGCTTACCTTTCGGGGGAATGTCCAGCACATAACGCAGGCACTCCAGCAGGGTCGATTTGCCAGTACCACGTCCACCAATCACCGTGTTCAAGTGCCGGGAGAAGGCGATCTCCACACCATCGAGATAGCCCCCCGAAATGGTCATAGAGACGATCTCGCCAGCCGTCACCTCCGGCTTTTGCGAGTTCAGACGGATGCGTGATTCCGGGTCTAGGAAAGCGACCTTGAAGGCATCAAAGGTCGGCTTCGTCATCTTGATCCAGCATGAGGCGCTGGCATCGTCCAGGTCAGAAGGTTTGGCAACATCCTTGGCGTTGATGACCGCAATGGGGCGCTCGCGCTTCCAGTTGGGGTCTGCGTTCAGAACGATGTTTTTGTACTCTTGCGGCAAGTCATCTATCGAGCCGGGAATTTGTGCCGCCTTGACCAAATCACTGCGCTGCCAGGTGTGAACTGACTTCTGAAACAAAATGCCGCTCGCCTGCGTTGCATGCGCCGCATACCAGAAACCGCCTAGCTCTTTGATCGTTTCCGCCAACTGAATGCAACCAAGCCGTGAGGGGCGTACCTTTTCCTCGGGGTCCGTCAGTTGCAGACTCCCAAGATAGCGGTTCAACTGATCTTTGGTCGTGTCTTCCGGGAACAGGCAGACCATATGAATTTTTTCGGTCGAGGCGATCTCGAAACCGGGAAATACGAAGATGCCGTGGGGTGCCAACATGTTGCGCAACGTATCGACGCTGTCCACGCTGCCATGGTCAGCCAGGCCGACGACTTTGATATCGAGTTCCTGGCACTTTGCAAGTAGCGCCTGGTTGTAGTCGGCCTCGCTCATGCCGTGCTCGCTGCCCCGGTAGGCACTGTTGTAACCAACCGGGTTCACCTGCAAGGCGCACCGCCAGAAACGGGCATAGGTGTATTGGTCGCTCATTTTCTTCTCCCCGCCAAACTACCGTGAGTGGGTGCCAAGGTGGTACGCATCAGTTCACCAATTCCTCAAGCGTGCTGACCACTCTGAACTGCACCTGCTCGAAGTTCTTGAAGTGCCGCTTGCCGCACTCGATGCGCAGGTCTTCAATCGGCCTCAGCAGGTCGAGCTGCACGTGATCGCCGTTGCCGGTCTTCTTGGTTTCAGCCACGAAGTAGAGCGTCGTGTCGTTGCGGTAGGCCACAGCCCAATCGGGGTTATACGGCCCGACTGGTGTTTCGATCTGGAACCAGCGCGGCAACTTGATGTAGAACAGCACGTCCGCGTTGTCCTCACATGCCTGCGCAAAGGCTCGCTCCGGCCCTGAATTGGAGTCGATGACGATGTGCGAGAACAGCGTCTTCTCCTGCTTCTCCACCGCCTGGACGTTGGAAGCAAACACCTCCATCAAGTCATCGCGCTCGAAGCGGCGCATTTCGTAGACCGCATCATCCAGCTTCACGTATTTCACACCGCTGCCATCCGAGCCGTCACCGAAGACCAGGAACTCGCGCTTGACGGCATTGATTAGTTCCGAAGCATGGTCGATGAACGCCTGGGGGTTGTTCACCGCATCATTCAAGCGACCGGACTCCAGGAGGATGCGCGCCACGGTGGACTTGGCCAGCCCTGTCTTGGCCTGTACCTGGCCGACAAAATCCGGCATCACGTACTTGGCCTCCACCGTCTGCGTGCGATACCCGGTCTGCTTGCCGACCACACCGTCGGTGCCGATGGCAATCTCTGCACGGGTCAGCGCCACCTTGGGCCGCTCGATCGCTGGCATCTTTGCCTTGATACGGCTTGCGGCCTTGGTAATCAGCTCGCCGGTCTTGTATGCCACGCTGTAGCGGGTGCGTGCCCGAATCCGCTCCCACAACGCAATAAACTGCGGATCGGTCTCAAAACCTTTCCTCAAGCGCACCGTCACCTTGTCGCGCTCGTTTTGCACCATCTCGCGCTTGAACCTCACGCCCGCCTCGACCATCTCGGTCTGCAACTGGTTGGCGAAGTCCTCGTAACTCTCATTGGCGATCACGGTAAGTCGGTTGATGGCCGGGTCGCGCACGCGCTCGCCATCCTGGTTCACCGCAAGGCGCAGGCCACGCCCGATCTCCTGCCGCTTCTTGATCTCGGAACTCGATTCGGCCAGCGTACAAATCTGGAACACGTTGGGATTGTCCCAGCCCTCGCGCAGCGCGGAATGGCTGAAGATGAAGGCCAGCGGTTCATCCAGCCCCAGCAAGCGCTCCTTGTCGCGCATAATGAGTTCAAAGGCGCTTGCTTCGGCATCGGCGTTGGTCTTGCCGGTCAGCGTCTCGAAGGGCGACACGGCCCGTTTGTCTTGCGAGAAATAGCCGTTGTGTACCGCCGTAGAGTCGGCGTTCAGCAGGCCCGCAAACTCCTCTCTGGCCTGATACTGCGCATAGATTTCCTCGAACCACTCCGCGAATTTGCCCTTGGCCGTTGTGCCATCCTCGCCATACACCCGGTAGTTCGCCACCCGGTCGATGAAGAAGACCGACAGCACCTTGATGCCCATCGGGTGTAGCTTCCTCGCCTTCTCGAAATGGCGGCGCACCGTGGCCTCGATCTGCAAGCGCAGGATCGCGTCAGTCAGTGCGCCATGCGGGCGGCCCACGGCCACGCGCACGTCGTTGGCAAAGGTAACGAAGCCCTCGCCTGCATCAATCTCGTTGACGATGAAACCGTCGCGATAGATTTCCCGGTGGTTGGAGAATTTCTCCGAATAGAGGTCGTCGCCGTTCTTCACAGTCACCGATTTCTTGGCCGGGCCGCTGGCCTGGTTGACCCAAATGGAAAGCTTGGCCGACACGCTGCGCTTGCCGGTTTTGAAGCTTTCCACCTCGATGAACGCCTGGTTGGCGTCCTTTAGCTCGATGACCGAATCCACGCCGATCTGTTTGACCAGCCCCAGTTCATACGCGCGCACCGGGTCAAGTGAATAGATCAGGTTGTAGGCGTTGCGGTGGGTGGCCGAGTAGCGCAGCGTACATAGGGGATTGAGCCGCGCGATAGCCTGCTTGCGAATGTCGGTTTCCAGGTTCTGCGGCTCGTCCAGGATCACGATGGGGTGCGCAGCCTGGATGAACTCGATGGGCTTCACCCCCGTCTCGCGCACCTGGTTGATGACGTTGCCCTTGCTCTTCTTTTTGGCCTTGCCGCCCGCCGAGTCATTGTCAGATTCGGTGGAGTCCTTCGCGAAGGCGTCGATGTTGATGACCAGAATCTGAATCGCGTCGGACAGGGCGAAACTACGAAGGTCATTCACGTTGCCAGAGCTGTACACCATGAACTTGACCGGTTCGTAGTCATATAGCGTCTGGAAGTGCTCACGAGTGATTTTCAGGCTGGACAGCACACCCTCGCGGATGGCCACCGACGGCACCACAATCACAAACTTCTTGAAGCCGTAGGTCTTGGACAAGTCGTGAATGGTACGCAGGTAGACGTAGGTCTTGCCGGTGCCGGTTTCCATCTCCACCGTGAAGTTGGGGAAGCCGCCCACAGTCGTGCCGTCATCAAGCATCATCGTCGCCAAGGCTTCCGATGGTTCAATGCCGTGCGCCTCCTGCACCGCGTGCAAGTTGGCCAGCCATTGCGCATCGTCGATCACGCGCTGGTTGGCAATGCCCGTTTCGGTGAGCGCCAGGCTGGAAAGCATGTCATCCCGCGTTACGGCGGTTTGTGAAGCGTCCGGCTGCCCCTCGAACAGCGCCACCACGGCATGGATCGCTTCGAGCTGGTAATCCTGGTGGGCGTCAAATTGCAGTTTCATTCGCGCTGTCTCACAGGCAGGTGAAGCGGATGCCCGCGTCGCGGCACTGCAAGTCCAGATTGGTCTTGAGCATGTCCGAATCGTTGAACACGCCATCGATGGCGATGATCTCGCGCGGCTTAATGTCCACCAGCGGCACGATCATGGCCTCGGTGAACGACTCCAGCACGAAGAGCATCTTGCGGTCGTGGATGGCGAATACCTTGCCGCCCGTCACCTCCAGGGATTCGATGGGTGTGGTCAGTTCCTGCCCGAATTTCAGCAGCAACTCGTAGAGCATGTCTTCAACGGCCGCGCCTTCCTTCTCGGCCTTGGCGAACATCTGCATCTGCTCGGCCAGTTGTTCAGGCGTGTCGATGCCATCACCGCGCCATTGTTTGAAGTTGGAGGGAGCGAGAAGGAAGGACTTGAAGCCAAGATTCTCTGGTGCGGGGTTGGCAAGATCGCTAACAGCCCGAATCTTGTCGATTACCTTCTGGAAGCGAGCACGTCCAATATCCGCAACCGTTCCGAAGCCAGCTTTCCCCGCAGGACTTTCAACTTCTATGGGCTCCGGTAATTGAATAGCTACTAACTTGCGATTACCGGCAATCTCCTGATTCAGTTCGAGCAAAGCTTGGGCGGTTGGCGCAGACCCGGCAAAGAAATCTAGAACGATGCAGTTGGGATCACGCCAAGCTACGCCAAGAATGGTTTTGATTAGCGACGACGGCTTGGGGAACGGGAAAACCTTCCCGTCAACAAAGAATCCTCGAATCTCCTCTGTTCCCGCTTGGCTCCATGGCCCTGTCATTACAGAGTAGAGCTTGGCCGGGCGCTCGTTGCCGTCTTCATCTTTGAGGTATTGCTTGTAACGAACGGACCAACCATCTCCGGTTTTCTTGATAACCAGTTCATTTTCTGCGAGTGCCTTCTTCACGCGATCCTGAGACCATTGCCACTGCTTCTCCGGCCAAATCTCATTGCCTTGCCATGTAATCGGGAACCGCAGGTTCTCGCGTTCGTCCATACTCGTCGTGGCTAGGGGCTGCGTGAAGTACGGGCCACGCTTTTCAAATTTTTCGTCTTTCTCCTTGTACATCTTTCGGTATTCAGGATCTGGAGGAAGGTCTATCTCGCCCACAGCGTCTTTGGAACGAGCAAAGACGACTACGTATTCATGTTGGGCAACTATCGTTTTGACCTTCGCTCCACCGCCATATACGTTCTGCCAAGCGATGCAAGCAATGAAATTTTCCTCGCCGAAGACTTCATTCATCAGGCAGCGCAGGTTATGGACCTCGTTGTCATCGCACGAAACGAAGATCACTCCGTCCTCGCGCAAGAGGTTCCTGGTGATGTAGAGGCGCGGCAACATCATCGACAGCCAGTTGCTGTGGTAGTGACCGTTCTCCTTGCTGTTCTTGCGGAAGAAGCCCTCGCGCATCAACGTGCCGTCGTCGGCAAGATCGTTGATGCGCTTGAGGTAGTCCTCCTTGCTTTCCTGAAAGCGGTCAGGGTAGATGAAGCTGTCCGAGCCGGTGTTATAGGGCGGGTCGATGTAGATCAGCTTGACCTTGCCGAAGTACGCCTTCTGCAAGACCTTGAGGACTTCCAGGTTCTCGCCTTCGATGAATACGTGCTGCGCCTGATCGAAATTCACCGACTTGTCGCGCTCGGGCCGCAGCGTGGCGCTGGAAGGCGTTTGCAGCACCTTGTAGGCGTCGTTCTTGCCTGCCCAGGTCAGCGCATAGCGCTCGCCACCTTCGGTGACTACGTGCTCGCCCAGCGCCCGTTTGAGGGCGGCCAGGTCAAGCTTGCCTTCGGAAAATGCCTCGGGGATGAGCGCGGCCAGTTGCGCGCGGCGCTCGTCGGCCGGGTTGGGTGATGCGGCCAAGTTGGTATCGTTTTGCGGGTCGCTCATGTTCTGTCCTGTGTCTTCTCGGCAATCTGCGCTGCAATCCAGCGATCCAGCTCGGTGCGGCGAAACCGCCAGGTGCCGCCCAGTTTGAAGCTCGGTATCTGGCCCTGCTGAGCCAGCCGATAAACGGTTTTCTTGCCTGCCTTCAGATAGGCGGCCACTTCTTCCAGCGTGAGAATTTCGCCATCGGCTTCGGTCATGTCAGGCTGCCCAATTGGTATCGCGTGGCGGAATGTTCCAAAGATTGGCCAATTCTGCCATTCTCAGGCGCGAAGGGCCAGTGCGCAGCGCGCGGGATTCTGTCATCTCACTTGGGTACAAAGTCACGGTGCGACCCGAAGCGCCCGAACAAACAGTAGCTGACACCGCCAGCCATTTCGCCTTGACACGAATTTTATTTCGTGTTGGACTTGTCCGCGTATTCCCTAGCCTCAGGGCTCGCCTGATCGCACGTAACGCGATTCGCCTTCTGGTGCGTCATCCAGCCACTAGATCGCGGTCAGCCTCTGACACCGCGACGCTCGTAAGAGCCGAGGCCAAATCCTTTCTCTGACCGCGCGGGATTGCATCCCCACCGGTCGCCTCCATTCCCTGATGGAGGCTCATTCCGATAGCACGACACTCCCGGCCCACCACATCTGGCGGATATCCCGCTGGATTACCTAGGTAAGTCACCGCTTCGGAAAACCAATTCAACCACCGCCGGGCAACCGGTTTCATCGGGTCGCAAGACCCACATCCCACTGGGGAGGCTTACTCCCCTCACGGGTAGTGGTCTCCCTTTGTTTTTTCATCAAGGAGATCGCTATGAACACTACCGCTGCTGAACCCACCGCCGCTGCCGCCGAGAAGCCGAAGACGCATCTCGATCTGCATGTGAACGGGATCGGGTATTTGAATCGTGTCCGTGAAGTGAAGGTCAAGAAGGGCTCGTTCTGGGCTTGTTCCATCGCCGCGCTGCATGGCTCGATCGACGCGCCCGAAACCACCTACTTCGATGTCAAGATCGAAGGCGCCGAGGCGCTTGAGAGGGTCAAATTCCTCAAGAGCGCCGTCAACGCCAACCTGGAGTTGCCCCGTTTTCACGGACAGATTTTGGATCGCCGATCAGGCGGTTTCGGGATCATGCACGGGGACTTCAGCTGAGGGAAGCACGGGGTCTGACTTGCTCCTTTCGAAGTTGATGGGGG
>JBFLXA010000018.1:0-63829 GCA_040757575.1 Pseudomonadota bacterium | reverse complement strand
CAACGTAATGTAGCCGACAAGTCCATATCTGGATTTCTTTCCAGATATGGAAGCTTTTTCCCAGATATAGCCATCCGTTTCCCATATCTGGATATTGGCGGATTTGGCCATTGCCATATTTGGCCATTCATTGCACTACTCCGATGATGCGTTCGGTGAGCCCGAGTTCGTGGGCGGTGGTCATGGGCATGATCCAGGCTTTGCGGGTTGCGTCCCAGCGGGCGCCGCTTGCTTTGGCCCGGGTGCGTAGTTCGGACTGGGGGTAGTCGATTTTTACGGCGACCAGGGCATTGGGGGCAAGGGTGACGTTTCGGGTTTGGGGCAGGCGTACCCGTTCTTCCACCAGGAGCTCGACGGTGGTGTATCGCTTGCCATCCCCAGACTGGCGGTAGCGCACACAGAGCAGGGATTCGCCGTATTGGGCCAGGTACCGTTGGGTGCCGGGTTGGCCGGTATGGAGCTTTTTGCTGACCTTGGCCCGGCTGGCGGGGTGCGACTGTGGCGTGACGGCGGACGTGGGGTGCATGGATGTCTCCCTGATTGTTTTTTGTGCTTTATACGTTTGGGGTGTCTGGCTTGGCAAGGGGCTCGATGGTGCTGGAGGACCGGGTGGGAGGGGCTGCATGTGCCTCCAGGCTTCGTCGCTTACCCCCCAAGTACGTATGGGTCTGGCGCCAGGTTTGTCGTGTTTGTCACAAGGCGCCATTTTGAAAAATGTGTCGATTCAAGGGTTTGCCATATGGCATGGGCCTTGCAATAAGTCGATCAAGACCACTCTTGCCGCTACCGCCATGCAAGCCAAACAGATTGCCGAGTTGTTGAACGAGCCTTCCTGCGCCCACAACACCAAGAGCAAGTCAGGCTGTTCCAAGCCCAAGCCGGGGGCCACGGCGGGGGGGTGTGCCTTCGACGGTTCCCAGATCGCTCTGTTGCCCATCGCCGACGTGGCCCACATCGTCCACGGCCCTATCGCCTGTGCCGGCAGTTCCTGGGACAACCGGGGCACCCGCTCTTCTGGCCCGACCCTGTACAAGATCGGCATGACCACGGATCTGACGGAGCAGGACGTGATCATGGGGCGTAGCGAAAAACGCCTGTTCCATGCCATCAAGCAGGCGGTGGATGACTACAAGCCTCCCGCCGTGTTCGTCTACAACACCTGTGTGCCCGCCCTGGTGGGGGACGACCTGGACGCGGTGTGCAAGGCCGCCAGCGAGCGGGTGGGGGTGCCCGTGGTGCCCGTGGATTGCGCCGGTTTCTACGGCACCAAGAACCTGGGCAACCGCATCGCCGGCGAATCCATGTTCAAGTACGTCATCGGTACCCGGGAGCCGGCCCCCTTGCCCGACTCCGCCCAGCGTCCCGGCATCACCGTGCATAACGTCAACCTCATCGGTGAGTACAACATCGCTGGCGAGTTCTGGCAGGTGCTGCCTTTGTTCGACGAGCTGGGCATCCGCATCCTCTGCACCCTGTCCGGCGACACGCGTTTCCATGAAGTGCAGACCATGCACCGGGCCGAGGCCAATATGGTGGTGTGCGCCAAGGCCCTGCTGAACGTGGCCCGCAAGATGGAAACCACTTACAAGATTCCGTTTTTCGAGGGCAGTTTCTACGGCGTTACGGATACCAGCTTCGCCTTCAAGGAAATCGCCCGCCTGATCGGCGACCCGGACCTCAGCGCCCGGGTGGAGGCGGTCACCGCCCGGGAAGAGGCCAAGGCCCACGCCGCCCTGGAACCCTGGCGGGCCCGCCTCAAGGGCCGCAAGGTGCTGCTTTACACCGGCGGCGTGAAGTCCTGGTCCATCGTCTCCGCCCTCCAGGATTTGGGCATGGAAGTGGTGGCCACGGGCACCAACAAGTCCACGGAAGAGGACAAGGAACGCATCCGGGAACTCATGGGCGAGAAGACCAAGATGATCACCGACGGCAGCCCCAAGGCCCTGATCGGCATCGTCAAGGAATATGGCGCCGACATCCTCATTGCCGGGGGGCGCAACATGTACACCGCCCTCAAGGCCCGCATCCCGTTCCTGGACATCAACCAGGAACGGGAATTCGCCTACGCCGGCTACCAGGGCATGGTGGAACTGGCCCGGCAACTGGCCCTCACCATGGAAAGCCCCGTCTGGCAGGCGGTGCGCAAACCGGCCCCCTGGGCCAAGGCGCCGGGGAACCCGGTGGCCTGAATCCGATGGGCTTTTACTTAAGCCAGGCTTAGGGGGCCACGCTGGCCTTCGCCAGCCCCTCCAGGGCCAGGCCGAGCTTTTCTGCGGCCGGGCAGTCTGCCGCGCCGTGGCGCCGGGCCAGATGGACTGGATCGTTGTAGCCCAGCCAGGTCTGGCCCTGGGCGTCTTCCCAGGCCAGGGCCTTCAGGGGCAGGTCTATGCCCACGGTCTGGACGCATTCCATGAAGGGTGTGCCCCCCTGGGGGCTGCCGAAGATGAGCAGCTCTGTGGGGCGCAAGGCCTTGCCTACACGGGCTGCACCGGCGGCGTGGTCGATGCGGGCAAAGATGTGCAGACCCTTGTCCCGGGCCAGGGCTTCCAGCTTGTCCAGAGTGGCTTTTGCAACGTGGGGGCTTTTGAGGGCCACCAGGCCGTCGGCAGCGCTGACGTGCCTTGCCGGGAACAGGGCCAGGGCAAGAAGGATGGAGGCGGCAAGCAGGCTGGGAAAAAGGTGGGCAGGCATGGCGGGTCCTTTCATGGGCGCATGGGATTTTCCTGGGTTCAAGACAGACGCCAGGGTCCTTTCGACGGCCCCTCGGGTGTCATCCCCGAATCAGGCTGGCGCCTGGCGGTACGTGGTGACGGAGTTCGCGACAGTCGCCGGGGGGCGGCTGTTGTCCCGGAGGGCGGTCCGGGTACCAGATGCGGCATTTTCCTGGGGGAGGCATGTGTCCCGGGGGCACGCCTGCTTTTTGGGCAGGGTGGTCGTAGGCCGGGCCCAGAATGAGGCCGCCATCGGCAGCGCATCCGGTCAGCAGGCCCGTGGCCAGGCAGGCAATTAATAAATGTCGGTTCATGGCGTTTCTCCTGTCTCCGGTGCCGGTCTGAGCGGACCTGGCAAAGCGTATCCCGCTCGCTGGCCTATGAAAAGGCCAGCTTCGGTGGATAACTTATGACTTTTTGCATATGTCTTTCGGCAAATTGCGCTAAATGGATCGGGCGCACAAAATTTGTGCCGCCAATATTGGCGTGACGATGTCAGGGAGAATCCAATGAAAAAACTGTTTGGCAGTCTGCTGCTTGGGGTGTTCATGAGCCTGCCCGCCTGGGCGGCGGTGGATCTGAATACCGCGACCCAGTCCGAACTGGAATCGGTTCGGGGAATCGGGCCTGCCAAGGCTCAGGCCATTGTGGCCCATCGGGAAAAGAACGGGCCTTTCAAAAGCCTGGATGATCTGGCCAGCGTGAAAGGCTTCGGCGAAGCCAGCGTGGCCAAGGTGAAGGATCAGTTGTCGGTTGGGGCGGCCAAGGCCAAACCTTGAAGGTTTCCTGGTAGATGAAGGCAAAGGCACGGCACGCCGTGCCTTTTTTCATGGCGGCAGGCATTTGGCTTCACAACGGGCCCACAGCCAGGGGGCTTTTAATTTAAAATGCGCGCAATTCCGTTTTTTGCCTGAGGTGAACGAGATGGATCTGTTCAGCAAAACCAATCTGCCCATGACCCTGGTGGTGGCCTTGATCGTCTGGGCCTGGATCAGCTTCCTTTCCACGGCCATTGCTTCCCTGTTCTGAGCCGCGGCCGGAATGTAAAAAGCCCCGGGTTCTCCGGGGCTTTTTTGTTGGCTGTGGCGGGCAAGGTTACCGGCTCAGCACGCCTTTGAGCTTTTGCAGGGCCTTGGCTTCGATCTGGCGTACCCGCTCCGCAGAGATGCTGTAAACCGCCGCCAGGTCATGCAGGGTGGCGGGGTTTTCCTCTTCCAGCCAGCGGGCTTCGACGATATGCCGGCTGCGGGGGTCCAGGGTTTCCAGGGCCTGCTGCAGGCCGGTGCCAGCCATGTGGTCCCGCTCGGCTTGTTCCAGATGCTGGGTGGGCTCGGCGTTGGGGGCGGCCAGGTAGGCGATGGGGGTGAAGGCGTCGTCCTCGTCATCCACGCCCGGATCCAGAGCCATGTCCTGACCGTAGAGCCGGGTTTCCATCTCCCGCACGTCCTGTTCATGCACGTTCAGGGTCTTGGCGATGTCGCTGACGGCATCGGCGGACAGGGAGCCTTCTTCCTTTTTCATACTGCGCAGGTTGAAGAACAGCTTGCGCTGGGCCTTGGTGGTGGCCACCTTCACCATGCGCCAGTTCTTCAGGATGAATTCGTGGATCTCCGCCTTGATCCAGTGGACGGCGAAGGACACCAGACGCACGCCCCGGTCCGGGTCATAACGCTTGACGGCCTTCATGAGGCCCACGTTGCCTTCCTGGATCAGGTCGGCATGGGGCAGGCCATAACCCAGGTAGCCCCGGGCAATGGCCACCACCAGACGCAGGTGGGAGAGTACCAGCTGGCGGGCGGCATCCACGTCGTTGTCGTCGCGGAAGCGCACGGCCAGGTCATGCTCCTGTTCCGCGCTGAGCATGGGAAAGCGGTTTACGGCCTGAATGTAGTTCTCCAGGCTGCCCAGGGCGGAGGGAACGGGAAAGTTCAGCGCTTGAGCGGTCATGGGAAAACCTCCTCGGAAAACGTTCAACGCAATATTAGCACTCGTTGATGGAGAGTGCTAACGGTGGAAAGTTCCGAAGAAAATGACTTTCGTGAGGACCTGAAACGGCCGCTTCCTGACTGGAGGAGACTCAGAAGCTTTCCACTTGGCGGAGGGTCTGGGACACGGCGAAGAAGGCCCCCAGCCAGCCCAGGAGTGTGCTCGCGCCAAGGAGTGCGAGCAGTTCGACGGGGGAGAGCCCGCTCAAGACAAAGCGGACGCCGTAGGCCTGGGCCGCCTGGCTGACGCTGGCTTCGATGAGTTGCAGCCCGACCAGGATCACGCCCCAGCCGGCCAGGCCACCCACCAGGCCCTGGATGCCGCCGAAATAGAGGAAGGGCCGACGGATGAAGCGGTCGGTGGCGCCGATGAGCCGGGCCACTTCGATTTCGTCCTTGCGGGCGTAGATCTGGAGCCGGATCGTGTTGGCGGTGATGGCCGCCAGGGCCAGCCCCAGCATGGCGGCGAGGATGAAGACCATGTCCTGGCCCAGGGCCATGAGGGCGGCCAGCCGCTTGATCCAGGCGGTGTCCACCAGTACCCGTTCGGTCTCGTCCAGGGAGGTGAGGCGGGCGGCGATGGCTTCCAGGGCCGGGGCGGAAGCTTCCTTGGGGGTGATGACCAGGGTATGGGGCAGGGGGTTGTCCGGCAGGCCGGCGGTGACGTCTGCAAGTCCTGCGGCCTCCAGTTTGCCGATGCCTTCCGTGCGGCTGATGAACTGTATGTTGGCGATGTCTTTGTTCTGGGCAAGTCGGTTAGCCAGTTGCCGGCCCTGGGGTTCGCTGACGCTGGTTTTCATGAACAGGGTGAGCTCTGCCCGGGGTTTGACGCCCCCAGCAGCCCTGTCAAGATTGTCCAGCAGAACATAGAGTCCGGCGGGCAGTGCCACGGCCACGCCAATGACCAGCACGGTGAACAGGGTGGCCAGGGGGCTGGCACGGAATTGCTCAACGGCCGTGCGCAGGCTGTGCAGGTGATGGACGAGCCAGGCCTTCATGACACCAGCTTGCCGTAGGCCAGATGCACCTGGCGGCCGCCGTAGCGGTGCATCAGGTCGTGGTCGTGGGTGGAGATAACCAGGGTGACGCCCACTTCGTTGAAGGCCCGGAACATGTCCATGATGTCCCGGGCGTAGGCGTCGTCCAGGTTGGCGGTGGGTTCGTCGGCCAGCACCAGGGCCGGGCGGCTGACGATGGCCCGGGCGATACACAGGCGTTGTTGTTCACCGCCGGACAGGGTGATGGGCCGTGCCCTTTCCTTCTTCAACAAGCCCACCTTGTCCAGGGCGGCCCGTACCCGCTTGGCCGCATCCACGCCGGTGAGGCCCTGGATGTGCAGGGGCAGCAGGACGTTGTCGAAGGCGCTGCGGTCGTAGAGCAGCTTGTGGTCCTGGAAGATGAGGCCGATGTTGCGGCGGAAGAAGGGCAGGGCGGCCCGCTTGAGGCGCCCCACGTTCTGGCCCCGGACGATGACATGGCCGTTGGTGGGCCGTTCGATGGCGGCGATGAGCTTCAGCAGGGTGCTTTTACCGGCGCCGGAATGGCCTGTAAGGAAGACCAGTTCCCCCTGCTCGATATTCAGGTTCAGGGACGAAAGGGCCTCGTGACCACCGGGATAGCGCTTGGTGACGTCGCTGATCTCGATCATGGGCGTTCAGGCGAACAGGGCATCGACGAATTCCTCCACCCGGAAGGGTTGCAGGTCTTCCAGGCTTTCGCCGACGCCGATGAAGCGCACGGGAATGGCCTGCCGGTCCCGGGATCGGGCGGCCAGGGCGGCGATGACGCCGCCCTTGGCGGTGCCGTCCAGCTTGGTCATCACCAGGCCGGTGAGTCCCAGGGCGTCGTCGAAGGCCTTCACCTGCTGCAGGGCGTTCTGGCCGATGTTGGCGTCCAGCACCAGCAGCACCTCGTGGGGAGCGCCCGGGTCTGCCTTCTGCAAGACCCGCTTCACCTTCTTGATCTCTTCCATGAGGTGCAGCTGGGTGGGCAGCCGGCCGGCGGTGTCCGCAAGCACGATATCGATGTTCCGGGCCCGGGCGGACTGCACCGCGTCGAAGATCACGGCGGCCGGGTCGCCGGACTGGGACTGGATCACCTCCACGTTGTTGCGGTCGCCCCATTCGGTGAGTTGTTCCCGGGCTGCGGCGCGGAAGGTGTCGCCGGCGGCCAGCAGCACGGACAGGCCCTGGCTCTGGAAGCGGCGGGCCAGCTTGCCGATGGTGGTTGTCTTGCCGGCGCCGTTGATACCCGCCAGCATGATGACGAAGGGTTTGGCCGGGCTGGTGTCCAGGGGGGATTCCAGGGGGGCCAGCAGGCTGACCAGCTCGGCCTTGAGGGCATCCTTGAGCTGGGGCGCCTCGGTGAGTTTGTCCTGTTTCACCCGGCTGCGCAGCCGGGACAGCAGGTGCTGGGTGGCCTCCACGCCCACGTCGGCGGTGAGCAGCACCGTTTCCAGCTCTTCAAACAGGGCTTCGTCGATCTTCACGCCCACGCCGAACAGGCCGGCAATCTGGCCCGTGAAGGCGTTGCGGGTACGGGCAAGGCCTTGTTTCAGCCGCTGGGCCCAGGAAAGTTTGGGCGCTTCCGGCGAGTTGGCGATGGGGGCAGCTGTCGGCTCCGGCGCGGCTGGGGGGGTGTCCGATGTTGCGCCTGATTTGGCGCCGGATTTGAAGAAACCAAACACGGGGAGGAGAGTCCGAAGGGCTCGGCAGGCTGCGTTAATGACGCGCAGATTCTATCATGGGCCTCTTTGATCGCCCCCCGAGGGGGCAAGCAAACTCGGGCGGCCCTTCGTTTGCTTGAGAGAAAGGTTGATATGACAGCAGGTTATCGATGGTTGCTGCCCTGGATAGGGGCGTGGCTGGCCCTGGCGGCGGGGATGTCCCCGGCCTGGGCCCGGGTAGCGGAGACCACCCTGGACAACGGCATGCGGGTGGTGGTGAAGGTGGACCGGCGGGCCCCGGTGGTGGTGTCCCAGGTCTGGTACCGGGCGGGCAGCATGGACGAGCACAACGGCACCACGGGGGTGGCCCATGTGCTTGAACACATGATGTTCAAGGGCACCAGGGACGTGCCGGCCGGCGAGTTTTCCAAGCGCATCGCCGCCGCTGGCGGGCGGGAGAACGCCTTTACCTCCCGGGACCACACGGCCTATTTCCAGACCCTGCAGAAGGACCGGCTTGAACTGGCCCTGAAGCTGGAGGCGGACCGCATGGCGAATCTGGTGTTGTCGCCGGCGGAATTCGCCAAGGAGATCGAGGTGGTGAAGGAGGAGCGGCGCCTGCGCACCGAGGACAACGCCCAGTCCCTGCTTTATGAGGCCCTGATGGCCCAGGCCTTCACGTCCCACCCCTACCGCCGGCCGGTGATCGGCTGGATGGACGATCTGCGCAACATGAGCGTGGACGACGCCCGGGACTGGTACCAGCGCTGGTATACCCCCAACAACGCCACCCTGGTGGTGGCCGGCGACGTGGAGCCGGAACAGGTTTTTGCCTGGGCCCGGCAGTATTTCGGGGTCATCCCCTCCCGGGCGGTGCCTGCCCGCAAGCCCCAGACGGAGCCGGAGCAGACGGGGCAACGCCGGGTCACGGTGAAGGCCCCGGCCAAGCTGCCGGTGGTGTTCCTGGCCTGGAAGGCCCCCCGCCTGACTTCTCCGGCGGAGGAATGGGAGCCCTATGCCCTGGAAATCCTGGCCGGCGTGCTGGATGGCCACGGCTCCGCCCGCCTGAACCAGTCCCTGGTGCGGGACCGGAAACTCGCCACCCAGGTGGGGGCGGGCTATGACCCGGTTTCCCGGGGGCCCGGCCTGTTTCTCATGGACGCGTCCCCAGCCGAGGGGCAAAGCGTGGCAGTCTTGGAGCAGGCCCTGAAGGAGGAAGTGGCCAAGGTGGGCCGGGACGGGGTGAGCGAAGCGGAATTGTCCCGGGTGAAGGCCCAGGTGCTGGCGGGCCAGGTGTTTCAGCAGGATTCCCTCTTTTACCAGGCCATGCTCATCGGCGAATGGACCACCGCTGGCCTGGACCATCGGGACCGGGCCCTGCGGTTTGAAAAGCTGAAGGCCGTCACCCCGGCCCAGGTGCAGGCCGTGGCCAACAAATATTTCGTGGATGACCGCCTGACCGTGGCCGAGCTGGACCCCCAGCCCATGCCCGCCGGTCAGCTGGTCGCCCCCCGTGGTTTTTCCGGAGGTGGTCATGGCCGTTAATCGTTGGTTCCTGGGTTTGATGTGCCTGGTTGCAGTCGTGTCCCAGTCGGCCCTGGCCGGGCTGGATATCCAGCAATGGCAGACCAGCCAGGGGGCCCGGGTGGTGTTCGTGGAAAACCACGACTTGCCCATGCTGGATGTAAGCGTGGATTTCGCCGCTGGCAGCGCCCGGGACACCCGGGCCAAATCCGGCCTGGCCAGTCTGACCCGGCACTTGATGGGGCTGGGGGCGGGCGCCTATTCGGAAAAGGAGATTGCCGAGGCCCTGGCGGATGTGGGCGCCCTGTTCTCTGGTCGCTTTGACGGAGACCGGGCCGGATTCCAGTTGCGCACCTTGAGCAGCGTCCTGGAGCGGGATCGGGCAGTGGACGTGCTGGCCGCCGTGTTGTCCGCCCCCCGGTTCGATGCTGCTGTCCTGGAGCGGGAAAAGGCCCGCACGGTGGCGGCCTTGCAGGAGGCCGCCACAAAACCGGAAACCGTAGGCGAGAAGGCCTTCAGCGCCGCGATCTACGGTGAGCACCCCTATGCATTGCCGGAGGGGGGCGAGCCGGAAACCGTGGCGACCCTCAGCCGGGATGATTTGCTGGACTTCTACCAGCGTCATTACCGCGCCCGGGCCATGAGCATCGCCCTGATGGGGGACATCAGCCGTGCCGAGGCGGAGCGTCTGGCCGAACGGCTGGCGGGTGGTTTGCCGGCAGGGGATGCGCCTCCCCCCATTCCCCCGGCGGTGCCCGCGGCAGCGGGGGGCGAGCAGGTCATTCCCCACCACGCCACCCAGAGCCACCTGTTCATGGGCATGACCGGCATGAAGCGGGAAGACCCGGATTATTTCCCCTTGTATGTGGGCAACTATGTCCTGGGAGGCGGCGGTTTCGATTCCCGACTGATGGAGGCGGTGCGCCAGAAGAAGGGCCTCTCCTACAGCGTCTACAGTTATTTTGCCCCCATGCAGGAAGCCGGGCCGTTCCAGATCGGCCTCCAGACCCGCCGGGCGACGACGGACGAGGCGGTGAAAACCGTGCGCGAGGTGCTGGCCCGCTATCTGGAAGAGGGGCCCAGCGAAGCGGAACTGGCCCAGGCGAAGAACAATATCGTCGGCGGCTTCCCCCTGCGACTGGATAGCAACAAGAAGATTCTGGAATACCTGGCCGTGATTGGTTTCTACCGCTTGTCTCCGGACTGGCTGGACACCTACACCCGCAAGGTGGAGGCCGTGGGCCGGGATGACATCCTGCAGGCTTTCCGCAGCCGGGTGCGGCTGGATGCCTTGCATACGGTGGTGGTGGGAGGTCAAGTTGCCCCAGGGCAGAACTAAGCCGGGCCGGCTGAACCAGGTCCGCATCATCGGCGGCCAGTATCGGCGCCGGCTGCTGCATTTTCCGGACGTGGCCGGCCTGCGCCCCACCCCGGACCGGGTGCGGGAAACCCTGTTCAACTGGCTGGGCCAGGACTTGACCGGGCTCAGTTGCCTGGACGCCTTTGCGGGCAGCGGCGCCCTGGGCTTCGAGGCCCTGTCCAGGGGGGCGGCCCGGGTGCTGTTGCTGGATCGTGATGCCCGGGTGCTGGCCGCCCTGCGGGAGAGCGCCCGGGAGTTGGGCCTGTCGGGTGCGGAAATCCTGGCGGCGGATGGGCTTTCTTTCCTGGCCGGGCCGGGAGAAGCCTTCGACGTGATCTTTCTGGACCCGCCCTTTGCGTCGGATCTGCTGGCCGGTGCGTTGCGGGGCGCGGCGACACGGCTGCGGCCCGGCGGTAGAATCTACGCCGAGTCCCCCCGTCCCCTGGAGCCCCAGGCCCTGGCGGATCTGGGATTGGCCCTGCTCCGGCAGGGCCGGGCGGGGGCGTCCTATCACTGTTTGCTGGAGCAGGCTTGAACCGGGTCATTGTTTATCCGGGGACCTTCGATCCCATTACCTGCGGTCATGAAGACCTGGTGAAGCGGGCCTTGGCCCTGTTCGACGGCGTGATCGTGGCGGTGGCGGAGAACACCCCCAAGGTGCCCTGTTTTTCCCTGGAAGAGCGGGTGGAACTGGCGCGTCTGGCCCTGGCCGGACTGGAACAGGTCCGCGTGGAGCCCTTCAGCGGCCTGCTGGTGGATTTTGTCCGCAGCCAGGGGGCCTGCATGGTCCTGCGGGGACTGAGGGCGGTTTCCGACTTCGAATACGAATTCCAGCTGGCAGGCATGAACCGGCGTCTGGCGCCAGAGATGGAAACCGTGTTCCTGACCCCGGCGGAACAGCACATGTTCGTATCTGCCAGTATGGTCCGGGAGATTGCGCGGTTGAGGGGCGATGTGCGACCCTTTGTGCATCCCATGGTGGCCGACCGGCTGGTCGCGAAATACAAGGCGTGAACCCCTATCCGCCCTGTGGTTTTAACACGACACTGATAAAGGAAATGTAATGGCGCTGATGATTACCGATGAATGCATCAATTGCGATGTGTGCGAGCCGGAGTGCCCAAACGATGCGATCTCCCAGGGAGAAGACATCTATATCATCGATCCCAACAAGTGCACGGAATGCGTGGGCCACTTTGATACGCCCCAGTGCCGGGAAGTCTGCCCGGTAGATTGCATTCCCCTGAACCCGGATTACGTGGAAAGTCCGGAACAGTTGATGGAGAAGTACAAGAAGTTGACCGGTAACAAATAAAACCCGGCTTCTGGTGCCCCATGAAGCAAAAGCGCGGCCTCGGCCGCGCTTTTTGTTTGTCAGACTGTGCTACTCAGGCCGCCAGCATTTCCGGATCGACCGCGTCCACCACGGCAAGGCTGGCGCGGATACGGCCGGTGATGGCGCCCAGTTCCGCTTCCTGCCGGGCCACGTCGCCGCGCATCTGTTCCAGTTCACCGATACGGTCTTCCAGGGTGTCGGCTGCCTTGTGGATGCGCTTGACGCTTTCCAGGCGGCGCCGCAACTGCATCTGGTGTTCCCGGACCTGGCTTTCCATGGGTGACATGACGGCCTTGAGCCACTGTTCCACATCCCGGTTGAGGATTTCGAATACCTGCACCACCCGGGTGGCCAGGGTTTCGAAGAACCGGGAGGTGAGGGTGTATTGCTCGGTGGTCAGGAAGGTGTAGAAGTTGTTGAAGTGGCGCTCGTACGTCTCTTCCAGACGCTGTAGCTCCTTGCGGTAGCGCAGGATGGAGAAGGGCGGAATGGCCACCAGGTTGATGCCGTGTTCCTGGTTCAGCTTGCGGTACATGGCCTCCATCATGCGGTTGATCTCCTCGATCTGGAGCTGGGCGGCGTCCAGATGTTCGTCCATGCCGGTGAAAAACCCGTTCATGGCTTCCCGCATGCCCTTGGTGAAGCGGCTGGCGGTCATGGCTTCCCGGGCCTGACGCACTTCGTTGCGCAGCACATCCATGCCGATCTTGGAGAACAGCTTGATGCTGTGCTGGGAGTAGATGGAACGCAGGGCCTGGAACTGTTGCAGGCCTTTTTCGAACTGCTCCTTGTCGCTGGCAATCTTGCCCATGATGTGGCCCACCACGTCCTCGTTCTTGCCCTGGAGGCCCCGCAGTTCGGTGAGCTGTTCTTCGATGCCCTGGCGCCGGCCTTGCAGCAGGGCATGGCTGTTGTCCAGCAGGTCGGAGAGCTCGGCTTCCGTCTGGTCCCGGACGATGCTCTGCTTGGAGGCGATGAGCTCTTCGGACAGGGCCCTTTCCAGTTCCAGTAGGCGGCTTTTCTGCAGCAGTTGCTCGTCGCCATTGATCTTGGCCAGCAGCCCCTTCTGTGCAGAGACGGGGAAGACCTGACGAGGCTCGACCCCCAGCAGTTCGGCGCAGGTCTTGACCTGGTTATCGATCTCGGCCTCGATCTGTTCCGGCGTCTTCAGGTCATCCCACAGGCCGTCGATCTTGTTCAGGGCCACCAGCCGGCCCCGGTTTTTGCCCCGGGCATAGATATGGCTGCGCCAGACTTCGATGTCCGACTTGGTGACCCCGGCATCGGCGGAGAGCACGAAGAGCACGGCGTGGGCGTTGGGCAGCAGGTTGAAGGTCAGTTCCGGTTCCACGCCGATGGCGTTCAGGCCCGGGGTGTCGTACACCACCAGGCCCTTTTCCAGGAAAGGGTGGGGGAAGTTGATGAGGGCGTGGCGCCAGGCGGGGATGGTGACCGCGCCGTTCTCGTTCACGCCGAAGCTGGAATCCGGATCATCCGGGTTGTACAGGCCGTAGCGGATGGCTTCTTCCACGCTGACCTGCTTCACCCGGCAGACTTCCTTCATGGCCTGGGCGACGCTGTCCGCCGAGCCGGTGTCGATGGGCACCAGGGTCCATTCATCCGGATATTTCTTGTACTCGGACACGGTGGCGTTGGAGCCCCGGGTCTCGATCGGGAGCAACTCGATCACCGGTGGCTTGCCAACCTCGTAGAGCAATTCTGTCGGGCACATGGTGGTGCGGCCTGCGGTGGAGGGCAGTAGCCGCTGCTTCAGGTCCGACAGGAAGATGGCGTTGATGAGCTCGGATTTCCCCCGGGAAAACTCGGCGATGAAGGCCACGTGGAGCTTGTCTTCCGCCAGCCGCTCCAGGAGCTGCTGGAGCCGCAGATCCCGCTGGGCGTCGTTGAGGTCTTCCTTGCCCAGCCATTTCCGGTATTCGGCAATGCCCTGGGACAGTCCTTCACGCCACTGGCTGTACGCTTCGAATTCGCTGACGAGGGATACGGTGCTCATTGGGCCTCCGGCGGCTCTGCCGCGCTAGTTGTGCTGAACAATGTAGCATATCGGCACAAACAGTAGGGACTTGAGGCTTGCGTCTCAACGGGTCTGGCAATGAGGGCACAGGTAGGTGGAACGCCCCCCCTGGACCAGATGGCGGATTGCCGTGCCGCAGTTTCGGCAGGGCTGGCCGGTGCGGCCATATACGTAATAGGTCTGCTGGAAGTAGCCCGGCTGGCCATGGCCGTTGACGAAATCCCGCAGGCTGCTGCCGCCGGCCTCAATGGCTTTGCGCAGGGTGTCCTGGATGGCACCGGCCAGCCGTTCGCAGCGGGGCCGGGAGAGACGTCCCGCCCCCAGGCGCGGGTCGATGCCGGCGTGGAACAGGGCTTCATTGGCGTAGATATTGCCGATACCCACCACCTTGTGGGCATCCATGAGCAGGCTTTTGATGGCTATCCGGCGGCCCCGGCTGAGCTGGTACAGGCAATTGCCATCGAATTCCGTCCCCAGGGGTTCCACCCCCAGGCTGGACAGCAGTGGGTGAATTTCCGTAGGGGAGGCGAGCAGCATGGCGCCGAAGCGTCGTGGGTCTTTCAATCTCAGGCATTGGCCCCCTTCCAGCAGGATGTCCACGTGGTCATGGGGGCCTGGGGCCTGGTTGGCCTGGCACAGCCGCAGGCTGCCGGACATGCCCAGGTGGATGATCAGCCTGCCCGCCGGGTAGCCGGGGGCGTCCTGGGCGGTCGGGCGAGGTTGATCAGGATTGGTGCGGACAAGTTCGAGCAACAGGTATTTGCCCCGCCGTTCCAAGCGCTGAACCTGGCAGCCGGCCAGTTGGCCGTGCAGGTCCGGCGTGACCGGCCAACGCAGCCGGGGCTCCCGCACCCGGGCGCCCAGTAGGCGTTTGCCGGTCACATGGGGGGTCAGTCCGCGCAGTACGGTTTCGACTTCGGGTAGTTCGGGCATTGCGGACAAGGGAGGAGATGGAACAACGTGCAACTTCTCACAGGTGGAGGGGTCTTGCATAATGGTTCGCACCCACCGGGTTTTCCTAGGTCATGCCATGCAGAGCAAAACACTATTCCTTACCTTGTTGGCGGCTTCCCTGTCCGCCTGTGCCCAGATGCCGGAAGGAGTCTCCGGGCCCCAGGCGGCGCCATCTGTGGTCCTGGCCAAGTCTGCTGCCGATGTCCTGCCGGAACCGGTGCCCTTTACCCCCCAGCTGATGTATCAATTCCTGCTGGGGGAGATTGCCGGCCAGCGCGGAGAGCTGCGGTTGTCGGCGGAGGCCTATGCTGATCTGGCAGCGCGGACCCGGGATGTGCGGGTGGCCCGGCGGGCTACGGAGCTTGCCCTTTATGCCCGCCAGGGGGGGCTGGCTTTGCGTAATGCCCGTCTCTGGCTGGAACTGGAACCTGATTCCGCCAAGGCCAAGCAGACCCTGGCATCCTTGTTGGTGGGGGCGGGACAGTTGGCCGAGGCACGGCCCTATCTGGAGCGCTGGCTTCAGTCTGGCGCGCCGGAACAGGTCTTCATGCAGCTACACAGCCTTTTTGCCAGGACCACGGACCGACAGGCCGTGGCGGCCCTGGTGTCGGATTTGGCTGCGGCCTATCCTGCCCTGGCGGAGGCCCGCTTTGCTGTGGGCCAAGCGGCCTGGCAGGCAGGCCAGGGGGGTAATGCCCTCAGTGCACTGGACGATGCATTGCGTCTCAAGCCCGAGTGGGAGCACGCTGCCCTGTTCCGGGCCCAGATACTGCAACAGAAGGAAAGCGACGCGGCGGCCATCGATTTCCTGGAGTCTTACTTGAAGGCCCGGCCAGGTGCGGCTGCCGTGAGGATGGCCTATGCCAAGCAATTGGCCCGGGTGGGGCGACTCGAGGAATCACGCCAGTCTTTCGCCCTGCTGGCCGAGGCGGAGCCAACCAATCCCGAGCCCCATTTCGCCCTGGGGCTGGTGGCCATGCAGGCCAATGAGCTGGATACCGCTCGGGAAGCCTTTCTCAAGGCCCTGGAACTGGATTACCCCGAACCCTCTGTGCTGCGTTATTACCTGGGCCAGATTGCAGAGGCCCAGGGGGGGCTGGAACAGGCCCTGGACTGGTACAAGTCTGTGGGTGGAGCCCAGACCTTCGACGCCGGTTTGCGTGTAGGGATGGTGCTGGGTCGCATGGGTCGTATGGATGAGGCCCGTAACTGGCTGTCTGGTCTGACGTCCGGCAACGAAGCCCAGGCTGTGCGACTTGTCCAGGCGGAAGCGGAATTGCTGCGGGATGCCAAGCGTTACGAAGAGGCTTTCCAGGTGTTCGATGCCGCCCTGACCCGCCATGTGGATAGCCTGGATCTGCTTTATGACCGGGCTATGGTGGCCGAGAAGCTTGGACGGCTGGATGTGTTGGAGCGGGATCTGCGGCGCATGATCCAACTCAAGCCGGACTACGCCCATGCCTATAATGCCCTGGGTTATACCCTTGCGGACCGGACGGATCGCCTCAAGGAGGCCATCCAACTTCTGGAGAAGGCCATCGGTCTGGCTCCGGATGATCCTTTCATACAGGACAGCATGGGATGGGCGCTCTACAAGGCCAAACGCTACCCTGAAGCCGCCGTCTACTTGCGCAAGGCCCACGCGGCCCGGCCAGACCCGGAAATCGCCGCTCATCTGGGTGAGGTGTTGTGGGTGCTGGGCGAAAAGGAAGAGGCGCAGCGTATATGGCAGGGGGGTCTCAAGTCTTTCCCGGATAACGAAAGCCTGCGGGAAACCCTTTCCCGCCTGGTCCCCTGATGGGGCCAGGGCGTCTGGGGCTCGTCTGTCTGCTGGCGAGCCTTTTGGGAGGGTGCGCGCAATGGCCGGGCCTTTGGCGGGATTCACCCCGCTCACCCTTGGTTCTGTCGCCAGCTCCGGAACGTTTCAGCCTTGAAGGGCGCGTATCGGTGAAATCCGGGGAATCCTCCTTTTCCGGGGGCATGGTCTGGGACCATGGGCCGCAACAGGATGTTTTGCTGCTGCGCACTCCCCTGGGCCAGGGGGTGGCCGAACTTCATGGCCGTCCGGACCGGGTCACCCTCAAGGACGGCGAGGGGCGCGTCCATGAGGCGCCGGATGCGGAAACCCTGGTGCGCGAGACCATCGGCATGACCCTGCCTCTCAAGGGCTTGACATGGTGGGTGGTGGGGCATCCCCAGCCGGGAGTCCGCCACCGGGCCGAGGCCGATGCCCAGGGGCGCCTGGCGGTGCTGGAGCAGTCGGACTGGCGTATCGAATTCAGTCGCTACGCTCACCAGGAAGGGACGGGACAGCGCGCTGGGGAGTTACCCGGCAAGCTGATCGCCCGCCGGGGCGAAGACCTGGAAATCCGTCTGGTGGTGGATACGTGGCGACTCCCCTGATGGACGGGGGCTATCCCGCCCCCGCAAAGCTGAATCTGTTCCTGCACGTGGTGGGGCGCCGGGCAGACGGCTTTCACCTGCTGCAAACCCTGTTCCGCTTCCTGGATGTGGGCGACACCCTGGAGATCACCCCCCGGTCGGATGGGCAGATACGTATTCTGGAGCCCCTGGCGGGTGTGCCGGTGGAGCAGGATCTGTGCTGGCGTGCTGCTCACGCGTTACAGCGCCATGCCGGTTGCCGTCTGGGAGCGGATATCCGCCTGCACAAGCGCCTGCCCCTGGGGGGGGGGCTGGGGGGCGGCAGTTCGGATGCTGCCACGGTCTTGCTGGCCCTGAACCGATTGTGGAACCTGCATCTGCCGCGCCAGAACCTGCAATCCATTGGCCTGGGCCTGGGGGCGGATGTGCCCGTATTCGTTTTTGGCCAGACGGCCTTTGCCGAAGGTGTGGGAGAAATCCTGCAAGCCTGGACGCCGCCGCCTGCCAGTTATGTGGTGCTGGTGCCGCCGGTGCATGTGTCCACGCCCGCAATCTTTGCCCATCCGGCATTGACACGGAATACGCCCTCCGTCACAATCGCGGCCCTCTCGGAAGCCATGCAGACAGGTGTGCTGCATAACGATCTCGAGCCCGTGGCAAGTGCGATGCATCCGGAAGTGGCGACTGCCCTTTCCTGGTTGAAGCAGCGGGGCGAGGCGCGCATGACGGGGTCTGGAGGCTGCGTGTTTGCGGCTTATCCAGAACGGGCAGAGGCAGAACGTGTGTTTGCCGGCCGCCCGGAAGGTTGGACGGGTTTTGTGGCTGACGGCATGGATCGCCACCCGCTTTATGAGTGGGCCGATTGATGCGGTGAGCCAACTTGGGGAGTCGCCAAGTGGTAAGGCACCGGATTTTGATTCCGGCATTCGTAGGTTCGATCCCTACCTCCCCAGCCAGTTAACAGGTGCGCTGTGGCCGAAGGTTGCAGCGCAACCGGCAAGCGTGGGGCTGCGGCCACACGCTTTTTTGTTTTGGGTGACGGACTCGGGTCGGGCAACCGAAAGCTCGCCGGGCCGAAATGGCAGGGATTGCTATGGCATATGACAGCTTGATGGTGTTCACCGGCAATGCGCATCCCAAGCTTGCCGAGGATGTGGCGCGCCATCTCAACATCCACCTGGGACGGGCCACTGTGGGTCGTTTCTCCGATGGCGAGGTGAATGTGGAAATTCTGGAGAACGTCCGCGGCAAGGACGTGTTCGTGCTCCAGTCCACCTGCCAGCCCACCAACGACAGCCTGATGGAGATCATGTTGATGGTGGATGCCCTGCGCCGGGCCTCCGCCGGTCGCATCACCGCCGCAATTCCCTATTTCGGCTACGCCCGCCAGGATCGCCGCGTGCGTTCCGCCCGGGTGCCCATCACCGCCCGGGTGGTGGCCGACATGCTCACCGTGGCCGGCGTCAACCGGGTGTTGACCATGGACCTCCACTCGGACCAGATCCAGGGCTTCTTCGACGTGCCCGTGGACAACATCTACTCCACCCCCATCCTGATGGGCGACATCTGGAAACAGAACTACGAGAACCTGATGGTGGTGTCCCCGGACGTGGGGGGCGTGGTGCGAGCCCGGGCCGTGGCCAAGCGCCTGGAGTCCGACCTGGCCATCATCGACAAGCGCCGCCCCAAGCCCAACGTGGCCAAGGTCATGCACATCATTGGTGACGTGAAAGACCGTACCTGCCTGATCATGGACGACATGGTGGATACCGCCAACACCCTGTGCGAGGCCGCCGCTGCCCTCAAGGAGCACGGCGCCAAGCGGGTGTTGGCCTACTGTACCCATGCCGTGCTGTCCGGCAGCGCCGTGGAGCGGGTCAACAACTCCGCCCTGGACGAACTGGTGGTGACGGACACCATCCCCCTCAGGGACGATGCCCGCAGCAGTCCCCGCATCCGTCAGTTGTCCGTGGCCAACCTCATGGCCGAAACCATCCGTCGCATCAGCGACGAAGATTCCGTGAGTTCGTTGTTCATCGAATGACGAACTCTATTCCTCGGTTCCCTGGTCGCGGGGGGCCGTTTTCAAACCGTAAGGAGCAGTACCATGCAAATCGAAATCAACGCCAAGAAGCGTGACAGCCAGGGCACCGGAGCGAGCCGCCGCCTGCGTCATGCCGGCCGGGTGCCCGGCATCGTCTACGGCGGGGGCAAGGATGCCCAGTCCGTGGATCTTGACCACAAGGAACTCTACTTCAGCCTGAAGAACGAGGCTTTCCACTCTTCCGTGCTCAACCTGAATCTGGATGGCGCCAAGGAAACCGTGCTGCTGCGTGATTTCCAGATGCACCCCTACAAGCAGCTGGTGCTGCACGTGGATTTCCAGCGGGTGGACGCCACCCACAAGATCCACGTCAAGGTGCCCCTGCACTTCCTGAACGCCGACGTGGCTCCCGGCGTCAAGCTGGGTGGTGGCGTGGTCAACCACCTGATGACCGAAGTGGAAGTGGTTTGCCTGCCCGGCAGCCTGCCCGAGTTCATCGAGGTGGACCTGAGCACCCTGGAAGCGGGTCACACCGTGCACTTGTCCGAGCTCAAGTTGCCCGCCGGCGTGGAATTCGCTGCCCTGGTGCGGGGCGAGGACCACGGCGTGGCCAACATCCTGGGCGTGCGCGGCGGCGCCGAATCCGAGGGTGAAGCCCCCGCTGCCTGAGGTGGCGTTGCCAGGGGGCCGGGCTGATGCAAGCGTCAATTCGCCTTGTCGTCGGCCTGGGTAACCCCGGCCCCGAATATCTTGAAACCCGGCACAACGCCGGGTTTTGGTTTTGTGAGCGACTGTCGGTAAAACTGGGTGCGGGGTTTTCCAACGAAAGCCGCTTCCATGGCCGTGTGGCCCATGCCCGGCATGCAGGTGTCTGGCTGCTCATGCCCCAGACTTTCATGAACCGCTCGGGCCAGTCGGTGGGCGCCCTTGCCCGGTTCCACCGCATATCACCCGCTGAAATCCTGGTGGTCCACGACGAGCTGGACATCCCCCCGGGGCAGTTACGACTGAAATTCGGCGGCGGAGCGGGCGGGCACAACGGCCTCAAGGACATCACCGCCCACCTGGGTACCCAGGAATACTGGCGTTTGCGTATCGGCATCGGCCACCCGGGGGATCGCAACGAGGTGGTGAACTTCGTGCTCAAGCCGCCCCGGCGGGAGGAACAGGCGGAAATCGATGCCGCCCTCGATCGCGCCCTGGAACTCTGGCCCTTCATCGAAAAAGCGGATTGGAATGGGGCCGTGAAGCGCGCCAACACCAAGCCCGCCTCAACCAATGCGTCTCACGCCTCACCGGAGAAATCATGAGTCTGAAATGCGGCATCGTCGGCCTGCCCAACGTAGGTAAATCCACCCTGTTCAATGCCCTGACCAAGGCGGGCATCGCGGCCGAGAACTATCCCTTCTGCACCATTGAGCCCAATGTGGGCATCGTCGAGGTGCCGGATCCCCGGCTCACGGCCCTGGCGGAAATCGTCAAGCCCCAGCGGGTGCTGCCCGCCATCGTCGAATTCGTGGATATCGCCGGCCTAGTGGCAGGGGCCAGCAAGGGGGAGGGCCTGGGCAACCAGTTCCTGGCCAACATCCGGGAAACCGATGCCATCGTCAACGTGGTGCGCTGCTTCGAGGACGACAACGTGGTGCACGTGTCGGGCCGGGTGGACCCCATTTCCGACATCGAGGTGATTGGCACCGAGCTGGCCCTGGCCGATCTGGCCACCGTGGAAAAGGCCCATGCCCGGGATGGCAAGAAGGCCCGGGCCGGGGACAAGGAAGCCCAGAAGCTGATCGCCGTCTACGACAAGCTGTTGCCCCACCTCAACGAAGCCCGTCCGGCCCGGAGCCTGGGGCTGTCTGACGACGAAAAAGCCCTGCTGGCGCCCTTGTGTCTGATGACCATCAAGCCGGCCATGTATGTGGCCAACGTGGCCGAAGATGGCTTCGAGAATAATCCCCACCTTGCTCGTCTCCAGGAACTGGCCGTCCGGGAAGGGGCGCCGGTGGTGGCCCTGTGTGCGGCCATCGAAGCGGAGATCGCCACCCTGGAAGAAGCGGACAAGGCGGAATTCCTGGAGTCCATGGGGCTCCACGAGCCGGGGCTGAATCGCCTGATCCGTGCCGCCTATGACCTTTTGGGCCTGCAAACCTATTTCACCGCTGGGGTGAAAGAGGTGCGGGCCTGGACCATCCACAAGGGTGATACGGCGCCCCAGGCGGCGGGAGTCATTCACAGTGACTTCGAGAGGGGTTTCATTCGCGCGCAAACCATTGCTTTTGAAGACTTTATTGCCTGTAAGGGAGAACAGGGCGCTAAAGAGGCCGGCAAAATGCGCTCGGAAGGTAAGGAATACGTCGTGCGGGATGGGGACGTCATGAATTTCTTGTTCAATGTGTGATTGACAAGGTGGCGCTTCACTACCATAATGCCGCGCTTTCGCGGTGGGGTTCCCGAGCGGTCAAAGGGATCAGACTGTAAATCTGACGGCACTGCCTTCGAAGGTTCGAATCCTTCCCCCACCACCAGATTTATTACCGCGCCACGCCGGTCATAGCGGGGTAAAGCGGGTGTAGTTCAATGGTAGAACCTCAGCCTTCCAAGCTGATGACGCGGGTTCGATTCCCGCTACCCGCTCCAGTTTGGAATGCGGTTGTTGTGTAAAGAGTTTTGCCCATGTGGCTCAGTGGTAGAGCACTCCCTTGGTAAGGGAGAGGTCGGCAGTTCGATCCTGCCCATGGGCACCAGTTAATTGTGTTGTTGATGATCATTGCTAGGGGATAGACGATGGCCAAGGAAAAATTCGAGCGTACGAAGCCGCACGTGAACGTTGGGACGATTGGACACGTTGACCACGGCAAGACGACTTTGACGGCGGCGATCACGACGATCCTGTCGAAGAAGTTTGGTGGAGCGGCGAAGAACTACGCCGACATTGACTCTGCGCCGGAAGAGAAGGCCCGGGGTATCACCATCAACACCGCCCACGTGGAATACGAAACGGAAAGCCGTCACTACGCCCACGTGGACTGCCCCGGCCACGCTGACTACGTGAAGAACATGATCACGGGTGCAGCGCAGATGGACGGCGCCATCCTGGTGGTATCTGCCGCTGACGGCCCCATGCCCCAGACCCGGGAACACATCCTGCTGGCCCGTCAGGTGGGCGTGCCCTACATCATCGTCTACATGAACAAAGCGGACATGGTGGACGATGCTGAACTGCTGGAACTGGTGGAAATGGAAGTGCGTGAGCTGCTGAGCAAATACGACTTCCCTGGCGACGACACCCCCATCGTCATCGGCTCTGCGCTGAAGGCCCTGGAAGGCGACCAGTCCGACATCGGCGAAGCCAGCATCTTCCGTCTTGCCGACGCCCTGGACAGCTACATCCCCATGCCCGAGCGGGCCATCGACAAGCCCTTCCTGATGCCTGTGGAAGACGTGTTCTCCATCTCCGGTCGTGGCACCGTGGTGACGGGTCGTGTGGAGCGGGGCATCATCAAGGTTGGCGAAGAAATCGAAATCGTCGGCATCAAGCCCACCCAGAAGACCACCTGCACCGGCGTGGAAATGTTCCGCAAGCTGCTGGACCAGGGTCAGGCTGGCGACAACATCGGCGCCCTGCTGCGCGGCACCAAGCGTGAAGACGTGGAGCGTGGCCAGGTGCTGGCCAAGCCGGGTTCCATCACCCCCCACACCAAGTTCACGGCGGAGATCTACGTGCTGTCCAAAGACGAAGGTGGTCGTCACACCCCCTTCTTCAACGGCTACCGTCCCCAGTTCTACTTCCGTACCACGGACGTGACCGGCGCGATCGAACTGCCTGCTGGCACCGAGATGGTGATGCCTGGCGACAACATCAGCATCACTGCTGCGCTGATCGCCCCCATCGCCATGGAAGAAGGTCTGCGTTTCGCCATCCGTGAAGGTGGTCGTACCGTGGGCGCCGGCGTGGTCGCGAAGATCATCGAGTAATACATTGTTTTTTGGTGGCGAAAGGCGGGCGACCGCCTTTTGTCGTCAGTAGTGAAAGAGTTTGTACAGGCCAGTAGCTCAATTGGCAGAGCGTCGGTCTCCAAAACCGAAGGTTGGGGGTTCGAGACCCTCCTGGCCTGCCAGATATGCAGTAGTTAACCGCAGTAGATAACGGGACGTCGGGTAATACCGGTCGGTCAGCCCTAGATGGTAGATAACTTCAAATTGCTGGCGTCCGCCTTGCTGGTTGCGGCGGGGATTGCGGGTTTTTACCTGCTGTCCGAAATGCCCACGGTGGTTCGCGTCGTGTCGGTGCTGGCGGGTCTGGCAGCTGCGGCGGGGGTGGCCTGGTTTACCGCGCCCGGCAAGCAGTTCTATGCCTTCAGCCAGGAGGCGGTGACCGAGGCCCGCAAGGTGGTCTGGCCCACGCGCAAGGAAACCATGCAGATGACGGGCGTGGTGGCCGTGTTCGTGTTCGTCATGGCCTTGTTCTTGTGGTTGGTGGACGGCAGCCTGATGTGGCTTGTGAAGCTGATCATGGGCAGGGGTGAGTGATGACGATGCAGTGGTATGTGGTCCATGCCTATTCCGGTTTTGAAAAAAGCGTGATGCGCGCCCTGCAAGAGCGGGTGGAACGCTCGGGCATGCAGGAGAGCTTCGGCCAGATCCTCGTACCGGTCGAGGAAGTTGTGGAAATGAAGGGGGGTCAGAAGAAGACCACCGAACGCAAGTTCTTTCCCGGCTACGTCCTGGTGCAGATGGAGATGAACGACGATTCCTGGCATCTGGTGAAAAGCACACCCAAGGTAACCGGTTTCGTGGGGGGTACTGCCAACAAGCCGGCGCCCATCAGCGAGCGGGAAGTGCAATCCATTCTCCAGCAGATGCAGGAAGGGGTGGAGAAGCCCAAGCCGAAGGTGACCTTCGAGGCCGGGGAGATGGTGCGCGTCATCGATGGTCCCTTCAACGAGTTCAATGGCACCGTGGAAGAGGTCAATTACGAGAAGAGCAAGCTGCGCGTCTCCGTGACCATCTTCGGTCGTGCCACGCCGGTGGAGCTGGATTTTTCCCAGGTCGAGAAGGCCTGACAGTTTTTTTGGCCGGGCCGAGGCTTTAAACCGGCAGAGGAGCGCAAGTAGTTTTCCTGGTGGAGGGCGAAAGCGCGATTGGACTCACTTAACAGGAGTGTGAACTATGGCCAAGAAAATCATTGGCTACATCAAGCTGCAAGTGCCGGCCGGCAAGGCCAACCCGTCGCCGCCCATCGGTCCCGCCCTGGGTCAGCGCGGCCTGAACATCATGGAATTCTGCAAGGCCTTCAACGCTCAGACCCAGAGTCTGGAGCCTGGTCTGCCCATCCCCGTGGTGATCACCGCCTTCGCCGACAAGAGCTTCACGTTCATCATGAAGACGCCGCCGGCCACCATTCTGATCAAGAAGGCCACCGGTGTGCAGAAGGGCTCTTCCAAGCCCCATACCGACAAGGTTGGCACCATCAACCGTGCCCAGCTGGAAGAGATCGCCAAGACCAAGATGCCCGACCTGACCGCTGCCAACATGGATGCGGCCGTGCGCACCATCGCCGGCACCGCCCGCAGCATGGGCATCACCGTGGAGGGTGTGTGACATGGCCAAGATTTCCAAGCGACTGAAGGCATTGCGCGGCAACATCGAGCGCACCAAGAACTACCCCGTGGATGAGGCCCTGGCCCTGGTCAAGGGTGCCGCCACCGCCAAGTTCAACGAATCCATCGATGCGTCCATCAATCTGGGCGTGGACCCCCGGAAATCCGACCAGGTGGTGCGGGGTTCCGTGGTGCTGCCCCGGGGTATCGGCAAGACCGTGCGGGTGGCTGTGTTCGCCCAGGGCGCCAACGCTGAGACCGCCAAGGCCGCCGGTGCGGACATCGTCGGTTTCGACGACCTGGCTGCCGAGGTCAAGGCCGGCAAGATGGACTTCGATGTGGTGATCGCCACTCCCGACGCCATGCGCGTGGTGGGTCAGCTGGGCCAGATCCTGGGTCCCCGGGGCCTGATGCCCAACCCCAAGGTGGGTACCGTGACCCCCAACGTTGCCGAAGCCGTGAAAAACGCCAAGGCCGGTCAGGTCCAGTACCGTACCGACAAGGCCGGCATCATCCACGCCACCATCGGCCGCGCTTCCTTCGAGCCCGAAGCCCTGAAGGAAAACCTGGTGGCCCTGATCGAAGCCCTTAACAAGGCCAAGCCGGCCAGTTCCAAGGGTGTGTACATGAAGAAGGTGTCCGTATCCAGCACCATGGGTGTGGGCGTGCGTGTTGATCAGGCCAGCCTGAGCGCGCAACAGTAATTCGTAGTAACCCCGCGTGTTGCGGGGACAGGCTTTGGGCCGCTGTCCTCAGGGACAGCGGATCGTCAAAGACCGCAGGTGCCGAAGCTGTGGCCGGTATGCAGCGAGGCTTAATGGAGCGTAGGCCTGCGCAGACGGTGTACCCCGAACAGGATTGATGGTCGTTTGAGCTCGTACGGGCAAATGGCGGGACTCCTGGTTCAGGTCGCCGTGGGTGCGGTGGAGTTTCTCCGCCGTGTGTTGACTTGAAAGGAGGAAAGACCTTGAGTCTGAATCTGGATGACAAAAAAGCCGTCGTGGCTGAGGTGTCGGCGCAAGTGGCCAACGCCGAGACTATCGTCGTGGCCGAGTATCGGGGAGTCGCGGTCAGCGATCTCACCGTGCTGCGCAAGAAGGCCCGGGAGTCTGGTGTTTATCTGCGTGTGCTGAAGAACACCCTGGTGCGTCGCGCCGTGGCGGATACCCCGTTCGCCGGCCTGGCTGAGCATATGGTTGGCCCGCTGATTTACAGCATCTCTGCCGACCCCGTTGCTGCTGCCAAGGTCTTGAACGACTTCGCCAAGACCAACGACAAGCTGATCCTGAAGGCTGGCTCCTATGCCGGCAAGGTGATGAACGAAGCCGGTGTGAAAGAACTGGCCTCCATCCCGAGCCGCGAGGAACTGCTCGCCAAACTGCTGGGCGTCATGCAGGCCCCGGTCTCCGGCTTTGCCGGTGCCCTGGCCGCTCTGGCCAAGCAGCGCGAGGAAGCAGGCGCCGCCGCTTGATCCCACGTATTCAACCTTACGACATTCAATTCTGGAGTACTGAAAATGGCTGTTAGCAAAGAAGACATCCTGGAAGCCGTTGGCGCCATGACCGTCATGGAACTGAACGACCTGGTGAAGGCGTTCGAAGAGAAGTTCGGTGTATCTGCCGCCGCCCTGGCTGTGGCTGGTCCCGCCGCTGGCGGTGGCGGTGCTGCCGCCGCTGAGGAGAAGACCGAGTTCGACGTGATCCTGACCGGCGCAGGCGCCAACAAGGTCGGCGTCATCAAGGTCGTGCGTGCCATCACCGGCCTGGGCCTGAAAGAAGCCAAGGACTTGGTGGACGGCGCGCCCAAGCCTGTGAAGGAAGGCTGCCCCAAGGCCGAAGCCGAGGATATCGCCAAGCAACTGACCGAAGCGGGCGCGACCGCCGAGATCAAGTAAGGCATGCAGGAACTGGGTTCAGGAGACCAGGTCTCCTGCCCGGCCGGAGGCTGGTGGTTTGACCACCGGCCTTTTGGCGTTTCAGGTACCAGCTATCAGGGATGCGGTATCAACCGGTGTCGAGAGGTCTCGGCAACCAGGGTTGGAACGGAATTTCTGATACCTGATCCCTGTCTACTGGAGACGGAGCTGTGATGAGTTATACATTCGCCGAGAAAAAGCGCCTTCGCAAGAGTTTCGCAAAACGCGTCAGCGTTCTGCCGGTGCCCTACCTGCTAACCACTCAAATCGAGTCCTTCCGGGAGTTCATCCAGGAAGGCGTGCCCATGGAGGCCCGTCAGGACGTAGGCCTGCAGGCGGCGTTCAAGTCCATCTTTCCCATCAGCAGCCACAGCGGCAATGCCCGCCTGGAATATGTGAGCTACCAGCTGGGTACCCCGGTCTTCGACATCGTCGAATGCCAGCAGCGGGGCCTCACTTACGCTGCAAGCCTGCGGGCTCGGGTGCGCCTGGTGATCCTGGACCGGGAAAGCGTCAAGGAAAAGATCAAGGAGGTGAAGGAGCAGGAGGTCTACATGGGCGAGATTCCGCTCATGACCCCAAATGGTTCCTTCGTCATCAACGGTACCGAGCGGGTCATCGTCTCCCAGCTGCACCGTTCTCCCGGCGTGTTCTTCGAGCATGACAAGGGTAAGACCCACAGCTCCGGCAAGCTCCTGTTCTCCGCCCGGATCATCCCCTACCGGGGCTCCTGGCTCGACTTTGAATTCGACCCCAAGGATTTCGTCTACTTCCGCGTGGATCGGCGCCGCAAGATGCCCGTTACCATCCTGTTGAAGGCCCTGGGGTACGGCGTGGAACAGATTCTGGACATGTTCTACGAGACGGATACCTTCCATGTCGGCAAGAAGGGCATCGAGTTCGAGCTCAAGCCCGAGCGGCTGCGGGGCGAGACCGCCCGCTTCGACATCGCCGGCAAGGACGGCAAGGTCATCGTCGCCAAGGACAAGCGCATCACCGCCAAGCACATCCGTGATCTGGAGGCGGCCGGAGTCAAGAAACTCACCGTTGACAACGAATTCGTACTCGGCCGCGTGTTGGCCCGGAACATCATCGATACCGAGTCCGGTGAACTGATCGGTCGCGCCAACGAAGAAATCACCGAAGCCCTGCTGGAGAAGATGCTGGGTGCCGGCGTGACGGATTTCCAGACCCTGTATATCAATGAACTGGGTCATGGCCCCTTCATCTCCCAGACCCTGAACGCCGACGAGACGGTGGACCAGTGGACCGCCAGGGTGGCCATCTACCGCATGATGCGCCCCGGCGAGCCGCCCACCGAGGATGCCGTCGAGGCTCTGTTCAACCGCCTGTTCTTCAGCTCCGAAACCTACGACCTGTCGAAGGTGGGGCGCATGAAGTTCAACCGGCGCATCAACGCGCCGGCCAAGGCCAGCTGGGAAATCGTCTTCCCCCCCCATCACCGGGAACACAAGCTGGCCGGTGCCTTGCAGAGCATGTACGAGGTCTGTCCGGAAGCCACCCTTTCCAAGGTGAGCCTGGAAGGCATCGCCACACTGGAAGAAGCGGAAGCCCTGCTGGCCGATCTGAACAAGCAGCTCAAGGCCGCCGGCTTTGACCCCAAGATACTCAACCCCCGCGTGGAAGAGCGTTTCACCCTGTCTCCCAAGGACATCGTCGAGGTCATCAAGATCCTGGTGGAATTGCGTAACGGCCGGGGCGAGGTGGACGATATCGACCACCTGGGTAACCGCCGCGTGCGTTCCGTGGGCGAACTGGCGGAAAACCAGTTCCGCGCCGGTCTGGTGCGGGTGGAGCGGGCCGTCAAGGAGCGTCTGTCCCAGGCCGAATCCGACAACCTGATGCCCCATGACCTGATCAACGCCAAGCCCATCTCGGCGGCGGTGAAAGAGTTCTTCGGCTCCAGTCAATTGTCCCAGTTCATGGACCAGACCAACCCCCTGTCCGAGATCACCCACAAGCGGCGTATCTCCGCCCTGGGCCCCGGCGGTCTGACCCGGGAACGGGCCGGCTTCGAAGTGCGCGACGTGCACCCCACCCACTATGGCCGGGTCTGTCCCATCGAAACCCCGGAAGGTCCGAACATCGGCCTGATCAACTCCCTGGCCCTGTATGCCCAGACCAACGAGTATGGCTTCATCGAGACCCCCTACCGCAAGGTGACGGACGGCAAGGTGACCAGCGAGATCGAGTACCTCTCCGCCATTGAAGAAGCCCAGTACGTCATCGCCCAGGCCAACGCGGAACTGGACGCCAAGGGCGCCTTCACCGGTGATCTGGTGTCCTGCCGCCACCGCAACGAATTCACCCTGGCCACCTCGGACCGCATCCAGTACATGGACATCGCGCCGTCCCAGGTGGTGTCCGTGGCTGCGTCCCTCATCCCCTTCCTGGAGCATGACGACGCGAACCGGGCCTTGATGGGTTCCAACATGCAGCGCCAGGCCGTGCCCTGTCTGCGCCCCGACAAGCCTCTGGTGGGTACCGGCATCGAGCGGACCGCTGCCGTGGACTCGGGCACCGTGGTGACCGCCTATCGGGGCGGCGTGGTGGATTACGTGGACGCCAGCCGCGTGGTGGTGCGCGTGAATGACGATGAAGCCGTGGCCGGCAAGGTGGGCGTGGACATCTACACCCTCACCAAGTACCAGCGTTCCAACCAGAACACCAACATCAACCAGCGTCCCCTGGTGCGCCTGGGCGACAAGATCGCCCGGGGCGACGTGATCGCCGACGGTGCCTCCACGGACAAGGGCGAACTGGCCCTGGGGCAGAACATGCTGGTGGCCTTCATGCCCTGGAACGGCTACAACTTCGAAGACTCCATCCTCATCTCCGAGCGGGTGGTGGCGGAAGATCGCTACACCTCCATCCACATCGAGGAACTCTCCGTGGTGGCCCGGGATACCAAGCTGGGGCCGGAAGAGATCACCCGGGACATCTCCAGCCTGGCCCAGCTCCAGCTGGGTCGCCTGGACGAGGCAGGCATCATCCACGTGGGGGCGGAAGTCACCGCCGGCGACGTGCTGGTGGGCAAGGTCACCCCCAAGGGCGAAACCCAGCTCACCCCGGAGGAAAAACTGCTGCGCGCCATATTCGGCGAGAAAGCCTCCGACGTGAAGGACACCTCCCTGCGGGTGCCCACGGGCATGAGCGGCACCGTCATCGACGTGCAGGTGTTCACCCGGGAAGGCATCGAGCGGGACACCCGGGCCAATTCCATCATCGATGCCCAGATCAAGGCCTACAAGAAGGACCTGGCCGACCAGATGCGCATCGTGGAAGAAGACGCCTTCGCCCGGATGCGCCGCATGCTGGTGGGCAAGGCCGCAAAGGGTGGCCCCAAGAAACTGGGCAAGACGGACATCACCGCCGACTACCTGGATGGCGTGAACCCCCACGACTGGTTCGACATCCGGGTGGCCGACGAGGACCTGGCCCGGCAGATGGAAGGCATCAAGGATGCCCTGGACAAGCAGCGGGAAGAGTTCGACCGCATGCTGGAGATCAAGCAGAAGAAGCTCACCCAGGGCGACGAACTGCCTCCGGGCGTGATCAAGATGGTCAAGGTCTACCTGGCCGTGAAGCGTCGCCTGCAACCCGGTGACAAGATGGCCGGTCGTCACGGTAACAAGGGTGTGGTCTCCAAGATCGTTCCCGTGGAAGACATGCCCTTCATGGCCGACGGTACCCCCGTGGACATCGTCCTGAACCCCTTGGGCGTGCCGTCCCGGATGAACGTGGGCCAGATCCTGGAAGTCCACCTGGGCTGGGCTGCCCGGGGCCTGGGCGAGCGCATCAACGACATGCTTAAGGCGGAAGCCAAGGCCAGCGAAGTACGGGCCTTCATGGAAAAGATCTACAACAGCAACGGCAAGAAGGAAGACATCAAGGGGCTGACCGACGCGGAAGTCCTGGAGATGGCTGGCAACCTGACGAAGGGCGTGCCCTTCGCCACGCCGGTGTTCGACGGCGCCAAGGAAGAAGAGATCCGCACCATGCTGGACCTGGCCTTCCCGAGCGGCGACGAGCTCACCGCCCGCAACGGCTTCACCCCGGCCAAGACCCAGGTGCAGCTCTATGACGGCCGCTCTGGCGAGGCCTTCGACCGTACCACCACCGTGGGCATCATGCACGTGTTGAAACTGCACCACCTGGTGGACGACAAGATGCACGCCCGTTCCACCGGCCCCTACAGCCTGGTCACCCAGCAACCCCTGGGTGGCAAGGCCCAGTTCGGCGGCCAGCGTTTCGGCGAGATGGAGGTGTGGGCCCTGGAGGCCTATGGCGCCTCCTACACCCTCCAGGAGATGCTCACGGTCAAATCCGACGACGTCTCCGGCCGGACCAAGGTGTACGAAAACATCGTCAAGGGCGAGCACAAGATCGACGCGGGCATGCCGGAATCCTTCAACGTGCTGGTGAAGGAAATCCGCAGTCTGGCCATCGACATTGACCTCGAGCGTTATTAATCGGGTTTTAGGAGCATACCGACCATGAAAGCCCTACTCGATCTGTTCAAACAGGTTACCCAGGACGAGGAATTCGACGCCATCAAGATTGGCCTCGCTTCCCCGGAGAAAATCCGTGCCTGGTCTTTCGGTGAAGTCAAAAAGCCGGAAACGATCAACTACCGCACCTTTAAGCCGGAACGGGATGGCCTGTTCTGCGCCAAGATCTTCGGTCCCATCAAGGACTATGAATGTCTGTGCGGCAAATACAAGCGCCTCAAGCACCGGGGCGTGATCTGCGAAAAATGCGGTGTGGAAGTCACCCAGGCCAAGGTGCGCCGGGAGCGCATGGGCCACATCGAGCTGGCCTCCCCCGTGGCCCACATCTGGTTCCTGAAGTCCCTGCCCAGCCGTCTGGGCATGGTGCTGGACATGACCCTGCGGGACATCGAGCGGGTGCTGTACTTCGAAGCCTTCGTGGTCACAGAGCCCGGCATGACCCCCCTGAACCGGGGTCAGATCATGACCGAGGACGATTACCTGGCCAAGCTGGAAGAGTACGGCGACGAGTTCAAGGCTGGCATGGGTGCCGAAGGCATCCGGGACCTGCTGAAGGGCATCGACCTGGTGGGTGAAGTGGAGAAGCTGCGCTCCGAGCTGGGCAAGACTTCCTCCGAAACCAAGATCAAGAAATACGCCAAGCGCCTGAAGGTGCTGGAGGCCTTCCAGAAGTCCCGCATCCAGCCCGACTGGATGATCCTGGAAGTACTGCCCGTGCTGCCTCCGGAACTGCGCCCCCTGGTGCCCCTGGACGGCGGCCGCTTCGCCACCTCCGACCTGAACGACCTGTATCGCCGGGTCATCAACCGGAACAACCGCTTGAAGCGCCTGCTGGAGCTGAAGGCCCCGGACATCATCGTGCGCAACGAAAAGCGCATGCTGCAGGAATCCGTGGACTCCCTGCTGGACAACGGTCGCCGGGGCAAGGCCATGACCGGCGCCAACAAGCGTCCCCTGAAGTCCCTGGCCGACATGATCAAGGGCAAGGGCGGCCGCTTCCGTCAGAACCTGCTGGGCAAGCGGGTGGACTACTCCGGCCGTTCCGTCATCGTCGTGGGCCCCACCTTGAAGCTGCATCAGTGCGGCCTGCCCAAGCTGATGGCCCTGGAGCTGTTCAAGCCTTTCATCTTCAACCGTCTGGAAACCATGGGGCTGGCCACCACCATCAAGGCCGCCAAGCGCATGGTGGAAGATGAAGAACCGGTGGTCTGGGACATCCTGGAAGAAGTCATCCGCGAACACCCGGTCATGCTGAACCGGGCCCCGACCCTGCACCGCCTGGGCATCCAGGCCTTCGAACCGGTGCTCATCGAGGGCAAGGCCATCCAGCTTCACCCCCTGGTGTGTACCGCCTTCAACGCCGACTTCGACGGCGACCAGATGGCCGTGCACGTGCCCCTGTCCCTGGAAGCCCAGATGGAAGCCCGCACCCTGATGCTGGCCTCCAACAACGTGTTGTCTCCCGCCAACGGCGACCCCATCATCGTGCCCTCCCAGGACATCGTGCTGGGCCTGTACTACATGACCCGGGAGCGCATCAACGCCAAGGGCGAGGGCATGCGCTTTGCCACCGTGGACGAGCTGCGCAGTGCATGGCAGTCCGGTCTGGTGGACCTGAACGCCAAGGTCACCGTGCGTATCCAGGAGCGGAACTATGACGCCGCCGGCAAGGTGCAGGAGCAGACCAAGCGGGTGGATACCGTGGTGGGTCGGGCCTTCCTGTCGGAAATCCTGCCCCCGGGCCTGGATTTCAGTCACGTCAACAAGGTCCTGAAAAAGAAGGAAATCTCCAAGCTCATCAACGCGGCTTTCCGCAAGTGCGGCCTGAAGGACACGGTGGTGTTCGCCGACAAGCTGATGTACACGGGCTTCTCCATGGCAGCCAAGGGCGGCATATCCATCTGCCTCCAGGACATGCTCATGCCGCCCCAGAAGCACGATATCCTGGCGGCCGCCGAGGCCGAGGTGAAGGAAATCGAATCCCAGTACACCTCTGGTCTGGTGACCCAGGGCGAGCGCTACAACAAGGTGGTGGACATCTGGGGCCAGGCTGGCGACAAGGTGGCCAAGGCCATGATGGAGCAGCTTCAGACCGAGATCGTCCTGGACCGGGATGGCAAGGAGGTCAAGCAGGACTCCTTCAACTCCATTTACATGATGGCCGACTCCGGCGCCCGGGGTTCCGCCGCCCAGATCCGCCAGTTGGCAGGCATGCGGGGCCTGATGGCCAAGCCGGACGGCTCCATCATCGAGACCCCCATCACGGCCAATTTCCGTGAAGGCCTGAACGTGCTGCAGTACTTCATCTCCACCCACGGCGCCCGGAAAGGTCTGGCGGATACCGCCCTGAAGACCGCCAACTCCGGCTACCTGACCCGTCGTCTGGTGGACGTGACCCAGGACCTGGTGATCACCGAAGACGATTGCGGTACCGAGAACGGCATGCTGATGAAGGCTCTGGTGGAAGGGGGCGACGTGGTGGAACCCCTGCGGGACCGCATCCTGGGTCGCGTGGCCGCCGCCGACGTGATCCATCCCGACACCCAGGAAACCGTCATCGATGCCGGCTCCCTGCTGGACGAGGATGCGGTGGATCTGATCGACAACCTGGGCATCGACGAAGTGAAGGTGCGTACGCCTCTGACCTGCGACACCCGCTGGGGTCTGTGCGCCAAGTGCTACGGCCGGGACCTGGGCCGGGGCAATCTGGTGAACTCCGGCGAGGCCGTGGGCGTCATCGCCGCCCAGTCCATCGGCGAACCGGGCACCCAGTTGACCATGCGGACCTTCCACATCGGTGGTGCCGCTTCCCGGGCCGCTGCCGCCACCCAGGTGGAAGGCAAGTCCGCAGGTACCATCCGCTTCTCCTCCACCATCCGCTACGTCACCAACATCAAGGGCGAGCAGGTGGTGATCTCCCGCAACGGCGAGGTCCTCATCGTCGATGACAACAACCGGGAGCGGGAACGCCACAAGGTGCCGTACGGCGCCACCCTGGCGGTGAAGGACGGCGACCAGATCAAGGCCGGCACTGCCCTGGCCACCTGGGACCCCCATACCCGTCCCATCATCACCGAGTACGCCGGCCGGGTGAAGTTCGAGAACGTGGAAGAGGGCGTCACCGTCGCCAAGCAGATCGACGACGTGACCGGCCTGTCCACCCTCATCGTCATCGACGGCAAGCGCCGGGGTGCGGCCCAGTCCAAGGGCGTGCGTCCCCAGGTGCGCCTGCTGGGCCCGGATGGCCAGGACGTGAAGGCTGCCGGTACCGACCACGCCGTGAGCATCACCTTCCAGGTGGGCTCCCTGATCACCGTCAAGGACGGTCAGGACGTGAACGTGGGTGACGTGCTGGCCCGTATCCCCCAGGAAACCTCCAAGACCCGGGACATCACCGGCGGTCTGCCCCGTGTGGCGGAACTGTTCGAAGCCCGCGCCCCCAAGGACGCCGGCGTGCTGGCGGAACTCACCGGTACCATTTCCTTCGGCAAGGACACCAAGGGCAAGCAGCGCATCGTCATTACCGACATGGACGGCGTGCCCCACGAATATCTGATCCCCAAGGACAAGCATGTCACCGTCCACGACGGCCAGGTGGTGCAGAAGGGCGAAATGATCGTCGATGGTCCCCAGGACCCCCACGACATCCTCCGCCTGCAGGGTATCGAAGCCCTGGCCCGCTACGTCATCGACGAGGTCCAGGACGTGTACCGGCTGCAGGGCGTGAAGATCAACGACAAGCACATCGAAGTGGTGGTCCGCCAGATGCTGCGTCGGGTCAACGTCACCGATCCGGGCGACACTGGCTTCATCCCCGGTGAGCAGGTGGAACGGTCCGAGGTGTTGCAGGCCAACGACCAGATGGTGTCGGAAGACAAGCGGCCCGCCGTCTACGAAAACATCCTGCTGGGTATCACCAAGGCCTCCCTGTCCACGGACTCCTTCATCTCGGCGGCTTCCTTCCAGGAAACCACCCGGGTGCTGACGGAAGCTGCCATCATGGCCAAGCGGGACGACCTGCGGGGCCTGAAGGAAAACGTCATCGTCGGCCGGCTCATTCCCGCCGGTACCGGCATGGCATACCATCGCAACCGGAAAAATCAGGGCGGGATGGAAATGCCGGTACAGGAAGGGGACGAGATCATCATCGTCACCGAAGGGGCCGGGGAGGGCAGTGGCGGCTGATCTGAGGGCCAAGCCATGAATTTGGCTTGACAGTCTCCGACACCGACACTACCATCCACAGTCTTTTTTTAGCCGGCCCGCGTCGTGCAGACAGCTGCGCGCGTCGCGGGCCGAACCATTCAGTGTATTAGTTTGCTGGGATTGCGTTAGATGCCGACCATCAACCAATTGGTACGGAAGCCGCGTCAGGCTCCGATCGAGAAGAGCAAAGTGCCCGCCATGGAGTCCTGCCCGCAGAAGCGGGGGGTGTGCACCCGTGTTTACACCACCACGCCGAAGAAGCCGAACTCGGCTTTGCGGAAGGTTGCCAAGGTGCGCCTGTCCAATGGCTTCGAAATCATCGGCTACATCGGTGGTGAAGGTCACAACCTTCAAGAGCACTCCGTCGTGCTGGTGCGGGGTGGTCGTGTGAAAGACTTGCCGGGTGTGCGTTACCACATCGTGCGCGGCAGCCTGGATACCGCCGGTGTCAAGGACCGCAAGCAGTCTCGTTCCAAGTACGGCGCCAAGCGTGCCAAGGCCGGCAAGTAAGCCGGCTAGCAAGAGACAAGGAGTTCAAGCATGCCCCGTCGTCGCGAAGTTCCCAAGCGTATCGTCCTGCCGGATCCCAAGTTCGGCAGCACTGAAGTGGCCAAGTTCATGAACGTGATCATGAACAGCGGCAAGAAGGCTGTAGCCGAGCGCATCGTCTATGGTGCTTTCGAGCAGATCAACAAGAAGAGTGGCAAGGATCCGGTTGAAGTGTTCAATCAGGCCATGTCCAACGTGCGTCCCGTCGTCGAGGTGAAGTCCCGCCGCGTCGGTGGTGCCAACTACCAGGTTCCCGTGGAAGTGCGTCCCGCTCGCCGCGCCGCCCTGGCCATGCGCTGGATCAAGGAAGCTGCTCGCAAGCGTGGCGAGAAGTCCATGGGTCAGCGTCTCGCCGGCGAGTTGCTGGATGCAGCCGAAGGGCGCGGTTCCGCCATGAAGAAGCGCGAAGAAGTGCACCGTATGGCTGAAGCCAACAAGGCCTTCTCCCACTTCCGCTTCTGATAATCACAAGGATTCAAGACCGTGGCACGCAAGACCCCCATCGAGCGCTATCGCAATATCGGTATCTCCGCTCACATCGACGCAGGCAAGACCACTACCACCGAGCGCGTCCTGTTCTACACCGGCGTCAATCATAAGATTGGCGAAGTGCACGATGGTGCCGCCACCATGGACTGGATGGAGCAGGAGCAGGAGCGGGGTATCACCATTACCTCTGCGGCAACCACCTGTTTCTGGAAAGGCATGGATCTCTCCCTGCCCGAGCACCGCGTCAACATCATTGACACCCCGGGCCACGTGGACTTCACCATCGAGGTGGAGCGTTCCATGCGCGTGCTGGACGGTGCCTGCATGGTGTATTGCGCCGTGGGCGGCGTGCAGCCCCAGTCTGAAACCGTGTGGCGTCAGGCCAACAAGTATGGGGTGCCCCGTCTGGCTTTCGTGAACAAGATGGACCGTCAGGGCGCCAACTTCTTCCGTGTCTATGAGCAGATGCGTGCCCGTCTGAAAGCCAATCCCATCCCCCTGCAAGTGCCTATCGGTGCTGAGGACAAGTTCGAGGGGGTGGTGGATCTGGTCAAGATGAAGGCCATTGTCTGGGACGATGCCTCCCAGGGCATGAAGTTCGAATATGCGGATATCCCTGCCGATCTGGTGGATACCTGCAACGAGTGGCGCGAGAAACTGGTGGAAACCGCAGCCGAGGCCAGTGAAGACTTGATGAACAAGTACCTGGAAGAGGGTGACCTCTCCGAGGCTGATATCAAACAGGCCCTGCGTACCCGTACCATCGCCGGCGAAATCGTCCCCATGCTGTGTGGTTCCGCCTTCAAAAACAAGGGCGTGCAGGCCATGCTGGACGCCGTGATCGACTACATGCCTTCGCCTGTGGACATTCCTCCGGTCAGGGGTGAAACCGAGGGTGGCAGCGAGGACGAGCGTCCCGCCAGCGATGAGGCGCCTTTCTCTGCGCTGGCCTTCAAGATCATGACCGACCCCTATGTGGGCCAGCTCACCTTCTTCCGGGTCTACTCGGGCGTGGTGAACTCCGGCGATAGCATTTACAACTCCGTCAAGGGCAAGAAAGAGCGCCTGGGCCGGATTCTGCAAATGCATGCCAACAACCGGGAAGAAATCAAGGAAGTGCGCGCGGGTGACATCGCCGCTGCAGTGGGTCTGAAAGATGCCACCACCGGGGATACCCTGTGCGCCATCGACAAGCCCATTATCCTGGAGCGTATGGTCTTCCCCGAGCCCGTGATCCACGTGGCTGTGGAACCCAAGACCAAGGCTGACCAGGAGAAGATGGGTCTGGCTCTGAACCGTCTGGCCCAGGAAGATCCCTCCTTCCGCGTGCGTACCGACGAGGAATCCGGTCAGACCATCATCTCCGGCATGGGTGAGCTCCACCTGGAGATCATCGTCGACCGTATGCGCCGCGAATTCAACGTGGAAGCCAACGTGGGCGCCCCCCAGGTTGCATACCGGGAAGCCATCCGCAAGCCTGTCGAGCAGGAAGGCAAGTTTGTCAAGCAGTCCGGCGGCAAGGGTCAGTACGGCCACGTCTGGCTCAAGCTGGAGCCCAACGAGGCCGGCAAGGGCTACGAATTCGTGGATGCCATCAAGGGCGGTACCGTGCCTCGCGAATACATCCCCGCCGTGGACAAGGGTCTGAAAGAAGCCTTGAACAACGGCGTCCTGGCCGGCTTCCCTGTGGTGGACGTGAAGGTCACCCTGTTCGACGGTTCCTACCACGAGGTGGACTCTTCCGAACAGGCCTTCAAGATGGCTGCCATCATGGGCTTCAAGGACGGCATGCGCAAAGCCAACCCGGCCCTGCTGGAGCCGATGATGGCCGTGGAAGTGGAAACCCCGGAAGACTACATGGGCGACGTGATGGGCGACCTGAACCGTCGCCGCGGCATCATCCAGGGTATGGATGACCTGCCCACCGGCAAGTCCATCAAGGCGGAAGTGCCCCTGGCCGAGATGTTTGGTTACTCCACCGATCTGCGCTCCATGTCCCAGGGTCGTGCCACCTACACCATGGAATTCAAGCATTATTCCGAGGCGCCCAAGAACGTCGCGGAAGCCGTGATCAACAGTAAGAAGTAATTTAGCTAACGAGGACTACGCACATGGCCAAGGAAAAATTCGAGCGTACGAAGCCGCACGTGAACGTTGGGACGATTGGACACGTTGACCACGGCAAGACGACTTTGACGGCGGCGATCACGACGATCCTGTCGAAGAAGTTTGGTGGAGCGGCGAAGAACTACGCCGACATTGACTCTGCGCCGGAAGAGAAGGCCCGGGGTATCACCATCAACACCGCCCACGTGGAATACGAAACGGAAAGCCGTCACTACGCCCACGTGGACTGCCCCGGCCACGCTGACTACGTGAAGAACATGATCACGGGTGCAGCGCAGATGGACGGCGCCATCCTGGTGGTATCTGCCGCTGACGGCCCCATGCCCCAGACCCGGGAACACATCCTGCTGGCCCGTCAGGTGGGCGTGCCCTACATCATCGTCTACATGAACAAAGCGGACATGGTGGACGATGCTGAACTGCTGGAACTGGTGGAAATGGAAGTGCGTGAGCTGCTGAGCAAATACGACTTCCCTGGCGACGACACCCCCATCGTCATCGGCTCTGCGCTGAAGGCCCTGGAAGGCGACCAGTCCGACATCGGCGAAGCCAGCATCTTCCGTCTTGCCGACGCCCTGGACAGCTACATCCCCATGCCCGAGCGGGCCATCGACAAGCCCTTCCTGATGCCTGTGGAAGACGTGTTCTCCATCTCCGGTCGTGGCACCGTGGTGACGGGTCGTGTGGAGCGGGGCATCATCAAGGTTGGCGAAGAAATCGAAATCGTCGGCATCAAGCCCACCCAGAAGACCACCTGCACCGGCGTGGAAATGTTCCGCAAGCTGCTGGACCAGGGTCAGGCTGGCGACAACATCGGCGCCCTGCTGCGCGGCACCAAGCGTGAAGACGTGGAGCGTGGCCAGGTGCTGGCCAAGCCGGGTTCCATCACCCCCCACACCAAGTTCACGGCGGAGATCTACGTGCTGTCCAAAGACGAAGGTGGTCGTCACACCCCCTTCTTCAACGGCTACCGTCCCCAGTTCTACTTCCGTACCACGGACGTGACCGGCGCGATCGAACTGCCTGCTGGCACCGAGATGGTGATGCCTGGCGACAACATCAGCATCACTGCTGCGCTGATCGCCCCCATCGCCATGGAAGAAGGTCTGCGTTTCGCCATCCGTGAAGGTGGTCGTACCGTGGGCGCCGGCGTGGTCGCGAAGATCATCGAGTAAATACCAGTCGCCAAATTCGGAAAGGGCGGGTAAAATCCCGCCCTTTTCCAGTTATTGGAAATAAACATGCAAAACCAAAAGATTCGTATCCGCCTGAAGGCCTACGATTATCGGCTGATCGACCAGTCCGCCATGGAAATCGTGGATACCGCCAAGCGCACCGGTGCTGTTGTTAAGGGGCCTGTCCCCCTGCCGACCGCCATCGAGCGTTTCGATATCCTGCGTTCCCCCCATGTGAACAAGGCATCCCGGGATCAGTTGGAGATTCTTACCCACAAGCGGCTGATGGACATCATCGATCCCACGGACAAAACCGTGGATGCGCTGATGAAGCTTGATCTGCCCGCAGGCGTCGATGTCGAAATCAAGTTGCAGTAATTGGTAGTAAGCGAGGGGGCGGCTATCGGCCTCCAGTTTGAAAATCGAGCCGGCCAATTGCAGTCGGCACCTTTTGAAGGGAACTAGAAATGAGTCTAGGCCTTGTCGGTCGAAAGATCGGCATGACCCGCATTTTTACCGACGACGGCGTGTCCGTTCCGGTGACTGTGCTGGATGTGTCGAACAATCGCGTCAGCCAAGTTAAAACGGCTGAAGTAGATGGCTACGTGGCACTGCAGGTGGCTTATGGGGTGCGTAAGCCCAGTCGCCTGACGAAAGCGGTTTCGGGGCATCTTGCCAAAGGCGGTGTGGATGCAGCTGCTGGCATGACCGAATTCCGTGTGAGCCAGGATGTGGCCTCCCAGTACCAGCCCGGTGCTGCCGTCAGTGTGGAAATATTCCAGGCTGGCCAATCCGTTGATGTGTCCGGTGTGACCCAGGGTAAGGGTTTTGCGGGCACCATCAAGCGTCACAATTTCAGCTCCCAGCGGGCCACTCACGGTAACTCCCGGTCTCACAACGTGCCTGGTTCCATCGGTCAGGCTCAGGACCCGGGTCGGATCTTCCCCGGCAAGCGCATGTCCGGTCACATGGGTGCCGTCAATCGTACGGTGCAGAACCTGGAAGTCGTCCGAGTTGATGCCGAGCGGGGCCTTCTGCTGGTGAAGGGGGCTGTTCCGGGCTCCAAGGGTGGGGATGTGGTCGTGCGTCCTGCCGTGAAAGGGGCTGCATAATGGATCTGAAACTCATCAATGACAAAGGTCAGGATGCGGGTGTTGTGGCTGCTGCCGACGCTCTGTTCGGCCGCGAATACAACGAATCCCTCGTGCATCAGGTGGTGACTGCCTACCTCGCGAATGCGCGTACGGGCGACCGGGCCCAGTTGACCCGTGCCGAGGTCAAGCACAGCACCAAGAAGCCCTTCAAGCAAAAGGGTACGGGTCGTGCCCGTGCCGGTATGACCTCCGGTCCCATCTGGCGTGGCGGTGGTCGTGCCTTCCCGAACAAGCCCGACGAGAACTTCTCCCAGAAGGTCAACCGCAAGATGTTCCGTGCTGGCGTGGCCACCATCCTGTCCCGCCTGGCGGCGGATGGTCGGTTGTCCGTGGTGGAAGACCTGGGTGTCTCCGCGCCGAAGACCAAGGTGCTGGCTGGCAAGCTGAAGGATATGGGCATCACCGATCGCGTGCTGATCATTTCCCCGGTTGTGGACGACAACCTGTGGCTGTCGGCTCGTAACCTGCACAACGTGCTGGTGCTGGAGCCCCATCAGGCTGATCCGGTCAGCTTGATCCGTTACGACCGCGTGCTGATGACGCGTGAAGCGGTCAAGTCCTTTGAGGAGATCTACGCATGAATGCCGTGCCGATGAAAGAGGAGCGTTTGCTCCAGGTCATCCTCGCCCCGGTGATCTCCGAGAAGGCCACCATGCTTGCCGACAAGCGTGAACAGGTGATCTTCCGTGTGGCATCCGATGCCACCAAGCCCGAGATCAAGGCGGCGGTGGAATTGCTGTTCAAGGTCCAGGTCAAGGATGTCCAGGTGGCCAACGTCAAGGGCAAGATCAAGCGTTTTGGCCGCTTCTTCGGCCGCCGTTCCGACTGGAAAAAGGCTTATGTGAGCCTGAAGCCGGGTCAGGAACTCAATTTCGCCGCAGGAGAATAAGCCATGCTGGTTAAAGTCAAACCGACCTCCGCCGGCCGCCGTGCCGTCGTCAAGGTGGTCACGCCTGGTCTGCATAAAGGCAAGCCCCTCGCCGCGTTGGTGGAGAAGAAGAACAGCACAGCTGGCCGCAACAACAATGGCCACATCACTACCCGGCATAAGGGTGGTGGCCACAAGCAGCATTATCGCCTTGTCGATTTCAAGCGTAATAAGGATGGCATCGTGGCCAAGGTTGAGCGTATTGAATACGACCCCAACCGCAGTGCCCATATTGCCCTGCTGTGCTATGCCGATGGTGAGCGTCGTTACATCATCGCCCCCCGCGGTGCCGAAGTGGGCCAGCAATTGATGAACGGTGCGGAAGCCCCCATCAAGGCCGGCAACTGTCTGCCCATCCGCAACATTCCTGTGGGTTCCACCATCCACTGTGTCGAGATGATGCCTGGCAAGGGTGCCCAGATCGCCCGTTCTGCAGGTGCCTCCGTGCAGCTGCTTGCCCGGGAGGGAAGCTACGCCCAGCTCCGTCTGCGCTCCGGTGAAATCCGCAAGGTGCACATCGACTGCCGAGCCACCCTGGGTGAAGTGGGCAATGAAGAGCACAGTCTGCGCTCCATCGGCAAGGCCGGCGCAAACCGCTGGCGCGGCATCCGCCCGACCGTGCGTGGTACCGCGATGAACCCTATCGATCACCCGCATGGCGGTGGCGAAGGGCGTACGGGCGAAGGTCGTGTGCCCGTTACCCCCTGGGGTGTGCCGACCAAGGGTTACCGTACCCGTAACAACAAGCGCACCGACAACATGATCGTGCGTCGCCGTCACAAAGCGTAAGAGGTATAGAAATGGCTCGTTCCGTTAAAAAAGGCCCCTTCGTTGACGGGCATCTGATGAAGAAAGTCCTGGCTGCCGTGGCAACCAGTGACAAGAAGCCGATCAAGACCTGGTCGCGACGTTCCACGATCCTCCCGGATTTCATTGGGCTGACCCTGGCTGTGCACAACGGCAAGCAGCACATTCCGGTGTTCGTGTCTGAAAACATGGTTGGCCACAAGCTCGGCGAATTTGCCCTGACCCGTACGTTCAAGGGTCATGCCGCCGACAAGAAGGCCAAGAAGAAATAAGGAGAGCAGCGATGCAAGTATCTGCAATTTTGCGTGGCACGCGGCTTTCCGCCCAGAAGGCACGTTTGGTGGCCGACCTGGTTCGGGGCAAATCCGTTGACCAGGCCCTCAACATCCTGACCTTCTCTCCCCAGAAGGCGGCCTTCACCATCAAGAAGGTTCTGGAATCCGCGATTGCCAACGCCGAGCACAACGAAGGCGCCGACATCGACGAACTCAAGGTCAAGACGATCTACGTCGACCAGGGCCCGGTGCTTAAACGTTTTACCGCTCGTGCCAAAGGCCGGGGCAACCGCATCTCCAAACCCACCTGTCACATCACCGTGACGGTCGGCGACTGAAGGAAGGCATATGGGACAGAAGATTCATCCGACCGGATTCCGGCTTGCAGTAAACAAGAACTGGAATTCGAAATGGTTCGCCGGTAACAAGAGCTACGCGACCACGCTGAATGAAGACATCAAGGTGCGGGACTTCCTCAAGAAGAAACTCGCTCATGCGTCCGTCAGCAAGATCGTGATCGAGCGCCCTGCAAAGAACGCCCGCATCACCCTGTTCTCCAGCCGTCCGGGCGTGGTCATCGGCAAGAAAGGCGAGGACATCGAGAAACTGCGTAGCCAGTTGAACTCCATGATGTCCGTGCCCGTCACCCTGAACATTGAGGAAGTGCGGAAGCCGGAAACCGATGCCACTCTGATCGCCCAGTCCATCGCTACCCAGCTGGAAAAGCGGATCATGTTCCGTCGGGCCATGAAGCGCGCCATGCAGAACGCCATGCGTTTCGGCGCCCAGGGTATCAAGATTATGTCTGCCGGTCGTCTTAACGGTGCTGAAATCGCCCGTACCGAGTGGTACCGCGAAGGCCGTGTGCCCCTGCACACCCTGCGTGCCGATATCGACTACGGCGTGGCCGAAGCACGTACCACCTACGGCATCATCGGCATCAAGGTATGGGTGTACAAGGGCGAGAACATCGGTGGAGCTGAAAAAACCGTGGCTGCGCCGGAACCCGAGCGCAAACCCCGCCGCTCCCCGCGCGCAGCTAAGGAGTAATCAACATGTTGCAACCTTCCCGCAGAAAATACCGCAAGGAACAGAAAGGCCGTAATACCGGCTTGGCTACCCGCGGCGCCAAGGTGAGCTTTGGCGAGTTCGGCCTGAAGGCCATCGGCCGCGGCCGTCTCACGGCCCGCCAGATCGAAGCTGCCCGTCGTGCCATGACCCGGCATATCAAACGGGGCGGACGTATCTGGATCCGTATCTTCCCGGACAAGCCCATTTCCCAGAAGCCTGCTGAAGTACGTATGGGTAACGGCAAGGGCAACCCGGAGTACTGGGTTGCCGAAATCCAGCCCGGCAAGGTTTTGTATGAAATGGAAGGTGTGGATGAAAGCATCGCGCGGGAGGCTTTCCGCCTGGCCGCTGCCAAGCTGCCCATCCCGACCACGTTTGTGACCCGTCACTTTGGGGCCTGAGATGAAAGCCAGTGAACTTCGTGCCAAAGGCGTTGCCGAGCTCAAGGAAGAACTGAAGGCGCTGTTGCGCGCCCAGTTCAGCCTGCGTATGCAATTGTCCACCCAGCAGACCAACAAGACCCATGAACTGCGCAAGGTGCGGCGTGACATCGCCCGCGTGCATACCGTCATGCAGCAGGTCAAGGCAGGCCAGGCTGCCAGCAACTGATGAGTATGAATATGACTGAACAGCAAAGCACAAAAGTCGTCCGCGCCTTGACCGGTACCGTGGTGAGCGACAAGATGAACAAGACCGTCACCGTCCTGGTGGAGCGCAAGGTCAAGCACCCCATCTACGGCAAGGTGATCCGTCTGTCGAAGAAATACCACGCCCACGACGAGAACAACGAGTTCCACTCCGGTGATGTGGTAGTGATTGAAGAGTGTCGTCCGATTTCCAAGAGCAAGGCCTGGAAAGTGGCCAAGCTGGTGGAAAAGGCTCGCCTGGTTTAAAAAGTACTTGCCTAATCGGTAACCGCGATGTAAAGTCGCGGTCTTTCTTCTGCGCGCTTTTTGGCGCGTGGTTTAATCCGGTCACCTTTGTGGTGAACTAAACCCGAACGGGATCCAAAACTGCTCGCTCAGGCGGGAAAGTTGGAGAGAAAACATGATCCAGATGCAATCCATGTTGGATGTTGCCGACAACACCGGTGCGCGCAGTGTTATGTGCATCAAGGTGCTGGGTGGCTCCAAGCGCCGCTATGCCGGCGTAGGCGACATTATCAAAGTCAGTATCAAGGATGCGGCCCCTCGCGGGCGCGTCAAGAAGGGTGATGTATACAACGCCGTGGTGGTGCGTACCGCCAAGGGAGTGCGTCGTCCTGATGGTTCCTTGATCAAGTTCGACAAGAATGCGGCCGTGCTGCTCAACAACAAGCTTGAGCCCATCGGTACGCGTATTTTTGGCCCTGTTACCCGCGAGTTGCGCACGGAGAAGTTCATGAAGATCGTGTCGCTGGCGCCGGAAGTCCTGTAAGGAGCTCATCATGCGAAAGATCCGCAAGGGTGACGAAGTGGTTGTGCTGACCGGCAAAGACAAAGGCAAGCGTGGCACGGTGCTGGTGGTCATGGAAGAGAGTCTGGTGGTTGAGGGTGTGAACCGTGTCCGCAAGGCGGTAAAGCCCAATCCCATGCGTGGGACTCAGGGTGGTTTCCAGGACAAGGACATGCCTATCAACATCTCCAACGTGGCGCTGTTCAACAGGCTAACGGGAAAAGGTGACCGAGTGGGCATCAAGACGCTGGAGGACGGGCGCAAGGTGCGCTTCTTCAAGTCCAACGGCGAAGTTGTCGACGCGTAAGGGGCTGGAAATGGCGCGCATGTACGATTTTTACAAAGATACCGTGGTCAAGCAGTTGACAGACCAATTTGGCTACAAGTCTCCGATGGAGGTGCCTCGCATCACCAAGGTCACCCTCAATATGGGTGTGGGTGAGGCGGTGGGTGATAAGAAGGTCATGGATTTCGCGGTGGGTGACATGAACAAGATTGCTGGCCAGAAGCCGGTCGTGACCAAGTCACGCAAGTCCATCGCCGGTTTCAAGATCCGTGATGACTATCCGGTGGGCTGCAAGGTGACTCTACGCCGCGAACGCATGTACGAGTTCCTGGATCGCCTGATCAGCGTGGCCATTCCGCGTATTCGCGACTTCCGTGGTGTGGCCGGCAAGGGTTTTGATGGCCGTGGAAACTACAACATGGGTGTCAAGGAGCAGATCATCTTCCCGGAAATCGAGTACGAGAAGATTGACGCTCTGCGCGGTATGAACATTACCGTGACCACGACCGCCAAGACGGATGAAGAGGCCAAGGCCCTTCTGGCGGCTTTCAAGTTTCCTTTTAAGAATTGAGGTTGCAATGGCCAAGCTCGCATTGATCAACCGTGAAGACAAGCGCCGCAAGACGGTCAGCAAGTACGCTGCGAAGCGTGCTGAATTGAAGGCGATCTTCAGGGATATGAACCGTAGCGAAGAAGATCGCATGGAAGCCCTGCAGAAGTTGCAGTCCCTGCCCCGGAATGCCAGTGAATGCCGTTTGCGCAATCGCTGTCAGCTGACCGGCCGCCCCCGTGGCGTTTTCCGCAAGTTCGGGCTGTGTCGTAACAAGATCCGAGAAATCGCCATGCGTGGCGAGATCCCGGGTGTGGTCAAAGCCAGCTGGTAAGGGAGATCTGAGATGAGTATGAGTGATCCCATCGCCGATATGCTGACCCGCATCCGCAACGGCCAGATGATGGAAAAATCCATCGTCAGCATGCCTGCGTCCAAGCTCAAGGCTGCCATTGCCCAGGTGCTGAAGGATGAGGGCTATATCGAAGGCTTCATGGTGCGCGACAGTTCCGGTCTGCCGGAAATTGAAGTGGCCCTGAAGTACTACGCAGGTCGGCCTGTTATCGAGAAGATCGAGCGTGTATCCCGCCCTGGTCTGCGTATCTACAAAGGTCGCGATGACCTTCCCCGTGTCATGAACGGCCTGGGTGTGGCGATCGTTTCCACGTCCCAGGGCGTGATGACTGACCGCAAGGCTCGCTCCCTCGGTGTGGGTGGCGAAGTTCTCTGCGTAGTTGCCTGAGGTTGAGACATGTCCCGCGTAGCTAAGAATCCTATCCCCGTGCCTGCCGGCGTCGAGGTGAGCCTGATGGCTGGCCAAATCTCCGTCAAAGGCCCCCTGGGTAGCCTGACCCAGCCGCTGAGCAGCAGTATTGTTGTTGAGCATGCCAATGGCGCCCTCACCGTCAGTACCGCTGATGCTTCCCGTGAAGCCCATGCTCTGTCCGGCACGATTCGCGCCTTGTTGGCTAATATGGTCAATGGTGTGTCCAAGGGTTTCGAGAAGAAGCTGAACCTGGTTGGCGTGGGTTATCGTGCCCAGGCTCAGGGCGACAAGCTGAATCTGTCCCTGGGTTTTTCCCACCCCGTCGAGCATCTGATGCCGGCTGGGATCAAAGTGGAAACCCCGACCCAGACCGAGATCATCATCAAGGGCGTGGACAAGCAATTGGTTGGTCAGGTAGCCGCTGATGTGCGTGCCTATCGCAAACCCGAGCCTTACAAGGGCAAGGGCGTGCGTTACGCCAACGAAGTGGTGATCCTTAAAGAGACCAAGAAGAAATAATCTGGAGCGATTGCAATGGAAAAGAAAATCCGGCGTATCCGCAGGGCGCGCAAAACCCGCGCCAAGATTGCGGAGCTTGGTGCGATTCGTCTCAGCGTGCATCGCAGCAATTCCCACATCTACGCGCAGATCATCGATGCCACCGGTGGCAACGTGGTTGCCTCCGCCTCCAGCATGGAGAAGGGCCTGCGCGAGCAAATCAAGAACGGCGGCAATGTGGAAGCCGCAAAACTGGTGGGCCAGCGCATTGCCGAAAAGGCAAAGCAGGCAGGCATCGAACAGGTTGCTTTCGACCGTTCCGGTTTTGCCTTCCACGGCCGTGTGAAGGCACTGGCTGATGCGGCTCGCGAAGCCGGTCTGCAGTTCTAAGCGAGGAAGATCATGGCAAGACCTGAACAGCAGCAGGAAGACAAGGGCGATGGCCTGAAGGAGAAGATGATCTCCGTCAACCGCGTCACCAAAGTGGTTAAGGGTGGCCGGATCCTTGGTTTCGCCGCCCTGACCGTCGTGGGTGACGACAATGGCGGCATCGGCATGGGCAAGGGCAAGTCCCGTGAAGTGCCTGTGGCAGTCACCAAGGCCATGGAAGAAGCCCGTCGCAAGATGATCAAGGTGCCCCTCAAGAATGGCACCTTCCATCATGCGGTTGTTGGCAAGCATGGCTCTTCTGTCGTGTTGATCCAGCCGGCCTCTGAAGGTACCGGCATCATCGCTGGTGGTGCCATGCGCGCCATCTTCGAGGTGATGGGTGTGCACAACGTGCTGGCCAAGTGTCTGGGTTCCACCAATCCTTATAACGTCGTCCGCGCGACCCTGAATGGCCTGTCGCAAATGATGACGCCTGCGGAAGTGGCTGCCAAGCGCGGCAAGACCGTAGCTGAAATCCTGGAGTAAGCCATGAGCGAAGCAAAAGGCAAGGTCAAGGTGACCCTGGTCAAAAGCGTGATCGGTACCCTGGAAAGCCATCGCGCTACCGTGCTTGGCCTCGGGCTCAAGCGCATGAACCAGTCTCGCGTTTTGGAAGATACGCCAGCTGTGCGCGGCATGATCAACAAGGTCAACTATCTGGTGAAGGCCGAGGTGGTGTAATGAGCGATACCCTCAAACTGAACAACATCAAGCCCGCTGCTGGCGCTACCCATTACGCCAAGCGTCCGGGGCGGGGCATCGGCTCGGGCCTGGGCAAGACTGGTGGCCGGGGTCACAAGGGTCAAAAGTCCCGCGACGGTGGTTTCCACAAGGTCGGCTTCGAAGGCGGTCAGATGCCCATGGCTCGGCGCTTGCCCAAGCGGGGTTTCGTATCCCTGGACCGGGCTTTCAAGGTCGAGGTTCGCCTTTCCGACCTGAATGCCCTGCCTGTGGATACGGTAGACCTGCTGGTCCTGAAGCAAGCTGGTGTGGTTTCCCATCTCGCCCAGTCTGCCAAGGTGATCCTGTCCGGTACCATTGACAAGGCTGTCAAGGTATCTGGTCTGGGTGTCACCAAAGGTGCCAAGGCCGCCATCGAGGCTGCCGGCGGTAGCGTCGAAGAAGCGGCCTGATAGAGCAGGAACGGGAGAAGACCTTGTCTGGCGCGGCCAATATGCTTCAAATGTCCGGAAAGATGGGCGACCTCAAGCGTCGTCTGTGGTTCCTGCTGGGCGCGCTGGTCGTATTCCGGGTCGGTTCCTTCATTCCTGTGCCGGGTATAGACCCGGTGGTTCTCGAAGATCTGTTCAAGAGCCAACAGGGCGGCATACTCGGCATGTTCAACATGTTCTCCGGTGGTGCCCTGTCCAGGTTTTCGGTATTCGCCCTGGGTATCATGCCCTACATCTCTGCCTCCATCATCATGCAGTTGATGACGGTGGTTTCGCCCCGCCTGGAAGCCCTCAAGAAAGAAGGTGAGGCCGGCCGGCGCAAGATTACCCAGTACACCCGCTATGGCACCGTCGTGCTGGCCACATTCCAGGCTATCGGCATTTCCATCGCGCTCGAAAGCCAGGCAGGTCTGGTGCTCGACCCCGGCTTCATGTTCCGCATCACGGCAGTTACCACCCTCGTTGCCGGTACCATGTTCCTAATGTGGTTGGGTGAGCAGATCACCGAGCGGGGCTTGGGTAATGGTATTTCCATCATCATCTTCGCCGGTATTGCGGCAGGTTTGCCTAGCGCCATTGGAGGTACCCTGGAACTGACCCGCACCGGGGCCTTTTCCATCCCCCTGGTGTTGTTGCTGTTCATCGGTGTGATCTTGATTACCGCCTTGGTGGTATTCGTTGAGCGAGGCCAACGTAAGATCCTGGTTAATTACGCCAAGCGCCAGGTTGGCAACAAGGTCTATGGCGGGCAGAGTTCTCATTTGCCTCTCAAACTGAACATGGCGGGTGTAATCCCCCCCATTTTTGCCAGTTCCATCATTCTGTTCCCAGCCACCATGGCGGGCTGGTTCGGCAGCAATGAGTCCATGACCTGGCTTAAGGATCTGTCCGCTGCCCTGTCTCCTGGCCAACCGATCTACGTCTTGTTGTACGCCCTGGCCATCATCTTCTTCTGCTTCTTCTATACGGCCCTGGTTTTCAACCCCCGTGAAACAGCTGACAACCTTAAGAAGAGTGGTGCGTTCGTGCCTGGTTATCGCCCAGGTGAGCAGACCGCGCGCTACATCGACAAGGTGCTGACACGTCTGACCCTGGTCGGGGCTGTCTACATCACCTTCGTCTGTCTGATTCCTGAATTCCTGATCGTCAACTGGAACGTGCCCTTCTATTTTGGTGGCACCTCTTTGTTGATCATCGTTGTGGTGGCCATGGATTTCATGGCCCAGGTACAAGCCTACATCATGACCCATCAATACGAGTCCCTGCTCAAGAAGGCCAACTTCAAGGGTGGGAACTTCATCACCCGCTGAGACTGGCATGGCTAAGGACGATGTCATCCAGATGCAAGGTGAAGTGCTGGAAAACCTGCCCAACGCCACGTTTCGCGTGAAGTTGGAAAACGGCCATGTGGTGCTGGGGCACATCTCCGGCAAGATGCGGATGCACTACATCCGGATCCTGCCTGGCGATAAGGTCACCGTAGAGCTTACGCCCTACGACCTGTCCCGTGCGCGCATTGTCTATCGCGCCAAGTAAGATTTTTAATAAAGGAGCCGAACATGCGTGTTCAAGCCTCTGTGAAGAAGATTTGCCGCAAGTGCAAGATCGTGCGCCGTAATGGTGTGGTGCGCGTGATTTGCTCCGAAGCACGTCATAAACAACGTCAAGGTTGATTGGGCTTGCCAATGGGCAGGCTTGGTCGCTAAAATTAACAGTTTTCGATTGCTGGGGATTGGTTCATGGCCCGTATCGCTGGGGTAAATATCCCAAACCATAAACATGTCGCGATCGCGTTGACCGCGGTTTACGGCATTGGTCGCACCCGTGCGCTTGTCATCTGCCAGGAAGCTGGCGTCAACCCTACGTCCAAGGTCAAGGACCTGTCCGACGCGGAAGTTGAAAAGCTGCGCGACGGCGTAGGTAAGTTCACGGTGGAAGGCGACCTGCGTCGCGAAACCACCATGAATATCAAGCGCCTGATGGATATCGGTTGTTACCGTGGTACGCGTCACCGTCGTGGTCTGCCCGTCCGCGGCCAGCGCACCCGTACCAACGCACGCACCCGCAAGGGCCCTCGCAAGCAGCAGCAGATCAAGAAGTAACAGGATATCAATATGGCTAAGGCAACCGCCGCGCGCGTGCGCAAGAAGGTTAAGAAGAATGTGGCTGATGGCGTCGCCCACGTCCACGCTTCCTTCAACAACACCATCGTGACCATCACCGACCGTCAAGGCAATGCCCTGGCCTGGGCCACCGCAGGTGGTGCAGGCTTCAAGGGTTCCCGGAAGAGCACCCCCTTCGCTGCCCAGGTGGCAGCCGAGAACGCCGGCAAGATGGCGCTGGAATACGGTGTCAAGAACCTGGAAGTCCGCATCAAGGGTCCCGGCCCCGGTCGCGATTCCACGGTGCGCGCGCTGAATGCCCTTGGCTACAAGATCACCAGCATTTCTGACGTGACCCCCATGCCGCACAACGGCTGCCGTCCGTCCAAGAAACGTCGTATCTAAGGAGAGCACAAATGGCCCGCAACCTTGATCCCAAATGCCGCCAGTGCCGCCGCGAAGGCGAAAAGCTCTTCCTGAAGGGCGAGAAGTGTATGAGCGACAAGTGTGCCATTGAGCGCCGTAACCAGGCCCCTGGTCAGCACGGCGCCAAGCAGACCCGCTTGTCAGACTATGGCACCCAGCTGCGCGAGAAGCAGAAAATCCGTCGTATCTACGGTGTGCTGGAGCGCCAGTTCCGCCTGACCTATTTTGAAGCCGACCGCCGCAAGGGTGTGACGGGCGAAAACCTGCTGCAAATCCTTGAATCGCGCCTGGACAGCGTGACCTACCGGATGGGCTTCAGCGCCTCTCGCAACGAGGCTCGCCAGGTGGTCCGCCACAACGGCATCCTGGTCAATGGCAAGCGGGTCAATATTCCTTCCTACCAGGTCAAGCCTGGTGATGTCGTGGAAGTGGCAGCCAAGGCCAAGTCCCACCTGCGCGTGAAAGCGGCCTCTGAGGCTGCCGAAGGGCGTGGTTTCCCCGAGTGGGTTGAGGTGGATGCCAAGGCCATGAAGGGTACCCTCAAAGCCCTGCCCCAGCGCAGTGAGCTGCCCTCCACGATCAATGAGCACTTGGTCATCGAACTGTATTCCAAGTAATTGCCCGCCTCACTGAAGGAAGCAAACTATGTCTAACACCGGCGAACTGCTGAAACCCCGGATCGTTGAGGTCAACAGCATTTCCCCCCGCCAGGCTCGCATCACCCTGGAGCCTTTCGAGCGTGGCTACGGTCATACGCTCGGCAACGCCCTGCGCCGCATTCTGCTGTCTTCCATGAAAGGCTACGCCCCTACGGAAGTGCGTATCAGTGGAGTAGTGCATGAGTATTCCGCCATGGAAGGGGTTCAGGAAGATGTGGTTGATATCCTGCTGAACCTGAAGGGCTTGGCCGTTAAGCTGAACAGCCGGGATGACGCGGTCATCACTGTGAACAAGTCTGGAGAAGGCCCCGTTACTGCGGCGGATATCCAGGCGGGCCACGATGTTGAAATTCTGAATCCTGACCATGTGATTGCCAACTTGACCAAGGGTGGCAAGCTTGAAATGGAAATCAAGGTGGAAAGCGGCCGCGGATATGTACCTGCCAACACCCGCTCCAGCACCGACGAAAGTCGTCCTGTTGGCGTGATCATGGTGGATGCCCTGTACAGCCCGGTCAAAAAGGTCAGCTTCAGCGTCGAAAGCGCCCGCGTAGAGCAGCGCACCGACATGGACAAGCTCATTCTAGAGATAGAGACCAACGGCGTCATCGAGCCGGCCGAGGCCGTGCGTACCGCAGCCCGTGTGTTGATAGAGCAGTTGTCTTCCTTTGCCGACCTGCGTGGCGTGACCACCATGGGCGAGCAGCCTGCTGCCATGCGTGGTGTGGCAGCGCCCCAGGTGGATCCGATCCTGCTGCGTCCCGTGGACGAACTGGAACTCACCGTGCGGTCCGCCAACTGCCTCAAGGCCGAGAACATCTATTACATCGGTGACCTGATCCAGCGTACCGAGACCGAATTGTTGAAAACCCCGAACCTGGGCCGCAAGTCCCTGAACGAGATCAAGGATGTGCTCGCCGCCCGTGGTCTGACCCTGGGCATGAAGCTCGAGAACTGGCCTCCCCTGGGCCTGGACAAGGCCTGAGTAGCGGCCCTGATATAGAAGGTAGAAAAAAATGCGTCATCGCCTCTCGAACCGCAAACTTAACCGCACCAGCAGCCACCGCGCTGCCCTGTTGCGCAACCTGTCCAATGCCCTCCTGAAGCACGAGGCCATCAAGACCACCCTGCCCAAGGCCAAAGAGCTGCGCAAGGTGGTCGAGCCCCTCATCACCCTGGGCAAGAAGCCGACCCTGGCGAACCGCCGTCTGGCCTTTTCCCGCCTCCGGGACCGGGACATGGTCGTCAAGCTGTTCGATGACCTGGGCCCCCGCTTCATGAGCCGTCCTGGTGGCTATGTGCGCATCCTGAAGTTCGGCTTCCGTCAGGGCGACAATGCGCCCATGGCCTATGTCGAACTGGTCGATCGCGCGCCGTCCGCCGAGGAAGCCCCCACGGCCGAGTAATGCAGCATTGAAAGTGTCGAAAAAGCCGGCCATGGCCGGCTTTTTCGTTTGCTGGCGCCTGAACTTGCCAATAGGGTCTGATGGTTACTCAACCGCACCTCAGCCAAGTTTCACTGGAGAACACCATGCTTGTCCTGTTCACGGATTATGGCTGGCAGGATCCCTATGTGGGTCAGCTCAAGCTTGCTTTGCTGAATCGGGCGCCGGGGGTGCCCATTGTCGATCTCTTTCATGCTGTGCCGGAATTCAATCCCCATGCTGGCGCCCATCTCCTGGCAAATATGGTCCCTTCCTGTCCTGAGGGTGCCGTGGTTCTGGCCGTGGTGGACCCGGGCGTGGGAGGCCCAAGGCAGGCGGTAGTGCTGGAAGCAGATGGGCGCTGGTATGTGGGGCCCGACAATGGCCTGCTCTCCCTGGTGGCAACCCGGGCCTCAAGTCGGCGGGTCTGGCGCATACTTTGGCGGCCGGATAGTCTCACCGTTACCTTCCACGGACGGGATTTGTTTGCCCCCGTCGCGGCCGAAATTGCTGCCGGGCGTTTCCCCCAGGATTGGCTGGTTCCGGCCGAACTGGAGGTACAGTTCGACGATGCCGATCTCCCCCGGATCATCCATATCGACCACTTCGGCAATGCCTGGACGGGCATCCGGGGTGGGCTTGCAGATACGAGCCAGACATTCTTCATACAGGGTAAACCATTGCCCTGGCGCCGCACCTTTTCCGAGGCGGGCAAAGGCGAGGCGTTCTGGTACGTGAACAGTGTCGGGCTGGTAGAGATTGCCGCCAACCGGGCCAGTGCCCAGCAGGTACTGGGATTGAAGGTGGGGGATCTGGTCAGGCCAGGAGAATCCCGCGAAAGTCGTTTGCATTAGTCCGGGTGGGGCCCGTGACCAGGGTGTCTCCCAGGGCCGAGAAGAAGGCGAGAGCGTCGTTTTCATCAAGGCAGGTCTCGCCGTTCAGACCCAGGGCAGCGGCCCGGGCCAGGGAGTCCGGGGCCAGCAGGGCGCCGGCGTTTTCACCACTGCCGTCAATGCCATCCGTGTCCGCAGCCAGGGCATGTACCCTGGCCTGGTCGCCGGGGTCCAGGCCGGCAAGTTCCAACCCCAGGGCCAAAAGAAATTCCCCGTTACGCCCGCCCCGTCCCCGGCCCCGCACGGTCACCTGGGCCTCGCCACCGGAGAGCAGCATCAAGGGGCGTCCAGGGGGGCGCTGGTTCAGGTAAGTGCGGGTCATGCCAGCAAATTCCCGGGCCAGCAGCCGGGCCTCCCCCTGGAAATGATCGCCCAGCACCCGGGTCTCCACGCCCTGGCGTTCCAGCCAGTGAGCAGCGCCGTCCAGGGCCGTGCGGCCATTTCCTAGGATGCGGGTGGTGATCCGCGCGAAGCAGGCCTCTCCGGGTTTTGCGCTTTCAGGGAAAGCCCCGGCAGCACCCTGCTTCAAGTAGGCCAGTACTGGCCTGGGGATCGCAACGCGCGAGCGCGACATTACCGCCAGGGCATCGGCGAAGGTGGTGGGGTCCGGGGCAAAGGGGCCTGAGGCGATGACACTGGGTTCGTCCCCCACCACGTCCGAGAGCAGCAGGGCCGTGACAGGGGCTCGGCAAACCCGGGCAAGTCCGCCCCCCAGGGTCGAGGAAAGGTGCTTGCGCACGCAGTTGATGTCCGCAATGGGGGCGCCGCTGTTCAGCAGGCTGTGGAGGGTGGTCTGCAGGTCTGCCAGGGTCAGGCCCGGGGCCGGCAGGGTGAGGAGGCTGGACCCCCCTCCGGAAAGCAAGGCCAGCACCTGATCGTTGGGGCCAGCTCCGGCCACCAGAGACCGCAGTCGGGCGGCGGCGGCCAGGCCTGCCGCGTCGGGCAAGGGGTGGCCCGCTTCGATGACGGCGATGCGGCTGGCGGGCATGGCATGACCATGGCGGGTGATGGCCAACCCGGTGAGGGCCGTGTCAGACGGGTAGTGCTTGTCCACCACGGCGGCCATGGCCGCCGCTGCCTTGCCGGCAGCCACGACGAGAATGCGGCCCCGGGCGGGCGGGGCGGGCAGATGGTCCGGCAACAGCGTCCCGGCACTCACGGCTTCGACAGCCGCCTGGAACGCGCCAAAAAGTAACTCCCGGGGCGTCATGGGCGGAATCAGGCCCGGCTCCGTCTGCGCCCCATGGCCAGGCGGTAAAGCAGGGGCATGACCAGCAGGCTCAGGAAGGTGGACACCGCCAGTCCCCAGACGATGGCTGAGGCCACCGGCCCCCAGATCAGGGACTTGCCCCCCAGCCCCAGGGCCAGGGAAAGCAGGCCGCCGATGGTGGTGGTGGTGGTAATGAGAATGGGCACCACCCGCCGGCGAGCGGCGTAGATGGCGGCATGGAGGGGGCCCATGCCTGCCCGCAGGCGTTCGTTTGCGGCATCGATGAGGACAATGGCCGCATTGACGGCAATGCCCGTGAGGGCGATGACACCGTACAGGCTATACAGGGACAGGGGGTTGCCGGAGACCAGCAGTCCCAGGGCCACCCCCGTGAAGGCCAGGGGCACGGTGGCCAGGATCATCAAGGGCTGCCAGTAGCTGCGGAACAGGGCGGCAAGCAGCATGTAGATGAGCCCCACTCCCAACAGGAACAGCCCGGGCATGGCGTCCAGACTTTCCTGGATGTCATCCAGTTCGCCGGAAAAATCGATGCTGATGCCGGGGTGGCGGGGGGCGATGGCCTGCCAGGCGGTCCGGATACGGTCATTGGCCTCCAGGGTGTCCATGCGGGCCTTGTCCAGGTCCGCCTCCACGGTGATCGCCCGCCGCAGGTCATAGCGCTTGATCACCCCCTTGGCCACCCGGGCTTCGGCGCTGACCAGGTTCCCCAGGGTGGTGGTGCCCGATGCCAGGGCGACGGGGGTGTCCAACACCTGGCCCACATGGGCGAATTCATGCAGGGGGCCACGCACCCGCACATCCACCTTTTCGCCGCCCTCCCGGGCCACGGCGACGATCTCGCCATCGGTATGCAGGCGGGCCAGCCGCGCCACCCGGGCCGGGTCCAGGCCCGATGCGCGCACGCCGTCCGGGTCTACCCTCAGGACGAATTCACGCCGGCCGGGCAGATCGTCGTCCGTTACATCCCGGGTACCGGGCACCTGGCTGACGATCTCCCGCAGAGCATCCGCCGCCTGCCGCAGGGCCGTGTAGTCGTCGCCCCGCAGGCGCACCTTCACAGGCTTCTGGGCCGGTGGCCCCCCGGACAGCAGGGTGAAGCTGATGCGGCCCCCCAGTTGCAGGGCCTCGATGTCCTGGCGCAGGCTCTCGATCACTCCGTCCGTGGTGCGCATGTCCCCCTCCCGGGGCAGCAGGGACACCACCACCTGGCCATAGGCGTCGCCATAGAAAGGCTCGGTCTCGGTGAACTTCAGGCCCGCGTAGCTGGCCGTGGCGCGCACCTCGGCCGGGTCCAGTCGCCGGGCCACGGCCTGCTCCAGGGTCCGGGCCCGCTCAAGGGTCGCGTCCAGGGCCGTGTCGGGGGGCATGTCCAGGTTCACGTAGAAGATGCGGATCGGGTCCATGGCAAAGAACTGTTGCTTGATCCAGCCTCCGGCCAGGGCATAGACGGCAAGGCTGAAGGCCCCCAGCAGGATCAGCCCCGTAACCCAGGCGTGGCGCATGGAAATCAGCAAGACGCGCACGTAGCGGATGCGCAGGCCATGATTGAAGCGGGTACGCCAGGCAGCCAGCCTGGAAGGCCGGGAGAAATCCGGCCGCAGCACGGCCACGTGGGCGGGCAACATCCAGAAGGCCTCCAGCAGGCTGATGGCCAGGGCGATGCTGACCACCAGAGGCACCACCATCATGAATTTGCCCATGATGCCCGGCAGCAGGATCAGGGGCAGGAAGGCGGCCATGGTGGTGAGCACGGAAACGAGCACCGGCAGCCCCACGCTGGCAACGGCCTGGCCCGAGGCAGCGATGGCGGTTATCCCCCGGTTCATGCGGTAGAAGATGTCCTCCAGAATGACCACAGCATCGTCCACCAGCATGCCCAGGACGATGATGATGCCCAGCAGCACGGTCATGTTCAGGGTGAAGTCCAGGCTGGACAGGGCCCAGAAGGCGCCGGCCAGGGAAAAGGGTACCCCCAGGCTGATGAGGGCGGCCATGCGGGTACCAAGAAACAGCCAGGACACCAGGAACACCAGCCCGAGTCCAAGCAGGGCATTACTCTGCATGACGCCGATGGCCTGGCGGGTGGGCACGGTCTGGTCATCCAGCAGCACCAGCTTCAGGCCGCTTTCCTTCAGCAACGGGTTCCGGTTGGTGACGTAATCGTTCACCCCCTGCACCAGTTCCAGGGTATTGACCCGGGATTTCTTGCTGATGGCCAGCAGCACCCCCGGTTGTCCGCCGGTAGCCGCCAGGGTGGTGGCCTTGGCCCGGGCCCGGGACAGGGCGGCCACGTCTTCCAGAGGCAGCGCAGTGCCCCCCGGGGTCATCACCGTCAGCCGGGCCAGATGCCGGGGGGAAACCGTCTGGCCATGGACCCGCAGCAGCCATTCCGTGTCTTCCACCCGCACCCGGCCAGCGGGGGTGTCCTGGAACCAGGCGGCCACGGCCTGGGCCACCTGGGTGGCGTCCAGGCCCCGGGCCGCCAGGGCCTGGGGCTGGAGAGTGACTTGCAACTCCGGGTCCGCCAGGCCGATGGCATACACCGAGTCCACCCCCGCCATGCGCTCCAGGTCCACCTTCACCTGCCGGGCCGTGGTGCGCAGGGCTTCGTCGTGGGCCGGCCCCTGCACCATGAGCATGGCGCTGGGGAAACCGTTGTTGGTGGTGATCTCCTGTACCAGGGGCGGGTCCACCTCCGGGGGCAGGTCCCGGTCCGCCGCTGCCTGGACCTCCCGGCGCAGGTCCGTCACCCGTTTGTCGAAGGCGCGGGCGGGTATGTCGCGGAACCGTACCAGGACGGTGGCGACGCCCTCCCGGCTGATGCTGGAGATGAAGCGGATGTCGCCGATGCGGGCGATGGCATCCTCCAGGGGCTGGGTGACCTTCTTCTCCACGTCTTCCGGCCCGGCCCCCGGCAGGATGGCGGTGACGATGAGCCAGTTGAAGTTGATTTCCGGATCCTGCTCCCGGGGCATTTCCCGATAGGCCAGTACCCCCATGACCAGCACCACCAAGAAGGCGATGTTCGCCAGGGGGTGGTTGCGGATCAGGGCCTCGTAGAAACGCATGGTGCAGACGGGGGCCGGGGGCTCAGCGCAGGGCCCCGGCGCCTTTCACGACGATGGCGGTATCCAGGGGCAGGTCCGCCACCCGGGCGGGACGTCCTTCCTCCGCCCCCTCCAGGGCCTGGAAACGGGGCGCGGACTTGGTATCGCCGGCGGTGGCCACATAGATCCCCAGGCGCCCCCCTCGGCGCACCAGCAGTTCCGGCGGCAGGTGGGGAATGCGGCTGGTCCAGCGGATCTGGCCGCTGGCCCCGGGGGGGGCGGACTCGCCGGCAAAGGTAAAGCGGGCCTCTGCCAGGCGGGTGGCACTTGCCACGGCCGGAGACACCCGCAACAGGCGCAGGGGGTGACGACCGGCTGGGGTGACCAGGGCCACGTCCCGGGCCTGGGCCAGGTCTGCGCCATCGGCCTCCCGCACCTCCGCCTTCACCTGGATGCGGCTGCGGTCCAGCAGGCGCAGCAGGGGGGTGCCCGGCGCCGCCATCTCCCCTTCCTGGGCCAGGCGTTCCAGCACCAGGGCAGGGAAGGGAGCCCGCACGACGCATTTGTCCACTTGGCGGCGGGCGGTTTTTTCCGCCGCCTGTTGCACGGCCACCTGGGCCCGGGCCGCAGCCCATTCCGTCTCCCGGGTGTCCAGCAAGTCCCGGGAGATGAAGTTCTGTTGGGCCAGTTGCACGGCCCGTTCGCGTTGCTGGCCGGCCAGCCGGGCCTGGGCCTGGGCTGCTGCCAGGGCCGCCTGGGCGCTTTCTGCCGCCAATTTGTAATCCCGGCAATCCAGTTCCGCCAGCAACGCTCCCTTGGCCAGGACCTGGCCCGGCTCCGGCACCAGGCGCAGGATGGGGGCGGCAATCTCCGCCGCCACCCGGCTTTCGTTCAGGCTGACCACCTGGGCCTGGGCCGAACGGGCGGGATAGACGGCCAGATCCGCCAGGGGACGGCTTTCCCAGGCCAGGGCATTGAAACCGGCAGCCAGGCTCAGCAGCCCCAGCAGGAGGGGAAGGTAGGAAGTTCTCGCTTGCATGCCGCCATGGTAGCAAGCCATGGGCGGCAGGTAGGTCAGAACCGCTCGTCCGGCTGCAAGGTGCGCCACTGGCCCAGGGGCAAATGCCCCAGGCTCACCCGGCCGATGCGTACCCGCTTCAGGCCCACCACCTTGAGGCCCACCAGTTCGCACATGCGGCGGATCTGGCGCTTGCGGCCTTCCCGCAGCACGAACTTGAGCTGGTCCTCGTTCTGCCAGGTCACCTTGGCGGGGCGCAGCTTGCGGCCGTCCAGTTCCAGGCCGTGGTTGAGCAAGGCCAGGCCCCGCTCGGAGAGCTGGCCCTCCACCCGCACCAGATATTCCTTGTCCACCTGGGAATCGTCGCCGATGAGCTGCTTGGCCACCCGGCCGTCCTGGGTCAGCACCAGCAGGCCGGTGGAGTCGATGTCCAGCCGGCCGGCGGGGGCCAGGCCCTTCAGCATGCCCGGCGTGAAACGGGGACCGCCCCCCTCCTGCCACTGGGTCTCCGGGCGGATCAGGGTGACGGCGGGGTGAAAGCCGGGCTCCGGCTGGCCGGACACGTAGCCGATGGGCTTATGGAGCAGGATGGTCACCCGCTGCTGCTGCTGTTTCTGGGCCTGCTGGGCCAGATGGATCTTGCAGCCGGGGTCCACCCGGGTGCCCAGTTCCGAGATGCGCTGGCCGTCCACGAACACCAGGCCTTTTTCGATGAAGGCGTCCGCCTCCCGGCGGGAGCAGATGCCCCGCTCGGACATGAGCTTGGACAGGCGGATGAGTTCGGTCATCGTCCGGGCTGGGCGAGGGTGCGTTGCACCATCACTTCCTTCATTCGGCCCGATGCACCCAGTCTGCGCCCAGGCCGCCCTGCAAACCCGCCTGGTAGGCCGGTGATTCCACTTCCGCCAGTCTTGTCCGGGCCCGGGCAAGGCGGTTTTCGCAGTCGCCCCGCAGGTCGGGTTCGCAGCAGGTGGTGGAGTTGAGGAAGCCTTCCAGGTAGGCCACCTGGCGCCGGGCCAGGTCCAGGTCCCGGGCCTGCTTGATGGCCAGGCGTTCCTGGTACCAGTCGCTGGCGAGCAGATATTCCCGGCTGAACAGGGCGCGGATGTCCGGGTGGGACAGGGTCTTACCCTCGTACTGGCCCTCGGCCATGATATGCAGCAGGGCCTTGAGGGGCGGGCAGGCATCGTTCACCGAGCCGTCTGCCAGATAGCCCTGGGCCACCTTCTGGTGCATCTCGGCGATGTGCAGCACGCCGTCGGCAAAGTCGTCCAGGCTCTGGGTTTCGGGGCGCAGCATGGCTTCGTCGAAAATGCCCACCGGATCGTCGAACAGCTTGCCCAGATAGGCGTGCAGGAAACGGGCGGTGATGCGGTAGCCCAGGCGGCTGGCGGGCACGGCCTGGCCGTTGTGTTCGAAGTCGCGAACCGGTTCCAGGTAGCCCTTGCCGATGAGCCACTGGGCGTTGCGTTCCCTGGGGGCCAGGCGACACCAGATCTCCGGTACCAGGAAGCTGACGTCGTGGTCCACCCGGCGGTTGGTGCCGATGAAGCCGGCGGCGCTGGAGAAGCCGTCGTGGCCGCAGACGATGAAGGACACCAGGGCGTTGTTCAGGTCTGCGGTATAGGTCAGGGCGTTGAAGGGGCCCTTGGTGAGGGCGCCTTCCGAGCCGGCTCCGGTGGTGGAGGGGGACTTGCCTGACAGGCTGGCGATGAAGTCCATGAACAGCTCGGGCAGGTCCTGGTAATGCAGGGGGCCGTAGACCGCCAGGGGGCGGATGCCGGGTTTGGCCGGGTTGTTGCGGCGGCCGGGCAGCATGGCGTCCACGGGCCAGTGCACGGGCGCGTGGGCAGGCATGCGCCGGGCCAGGCGGGCGCCCATCTGGGCCACGTGGCTTTCCCGGGGGGCCAGCAAATCTGGGCGCTTTTGCAGATAGCGCACGTTGGGGCTGGGCTTGCCGTTCACCAGCCGGGCGTGGGCGGAGGAAACGAAGTATCCGTCTTCCCGGGCGGCTTCCTTGATGAACCGCTGCATCTCCGGCGTGTAGTGGTGGAAGTTAACCACGTCTTCCGTGAGTTCGATGGCGTCCTGGCGGGTGAGGGGCTCGAAGTTGGAAATGAAGTTGTCGGCTTCGGTGAGGTCCCGCTCCGTCTGGGTGTCCACGCCCCGCAGCTTGGCATCGTCCGGCCGCTGGAACAGGCGGGCTTCGCAGTTGGCCACCAGCTTCACCGCCGGGGTATCCGGGCCATGGGGACGGGGGTGGGCAATGTGGCTGGCCGGCAGGGTGGCGGAAACGGCAATGTCGTCCGCCAGCTGGATCTTGGCGGCGCGGACGAAATCCTGGCGCAGCTTGTAGACCCGCCAGGAGCCGTCTTCCATGCGGCCCAGGCGCAGAAAGCTGGCCACCAGCTCCCGCCGGTGGTATTTCAATTCGTGTGCCGGGTGGTTGTTCACCAGATCCACATGGAAATGATCCCGCCAGGCGTTCTCGCCCTCCTGGCTCCATTCTTCCCGGTAGAAACGCTTGATGACGAACACCAGGGCGCGGATGTGCTGGGGCATGGCTGCCAGCCAGGCGTTGTAGTCATCCGTGTATTCCTCCGAAGGAGTCAGCAGGCGGATGACGGAGCCCAGGGTGCGGTTCCGGGCTAGCAGACTACGGGTGTCCGAGGTGTCGCCGGATTTGAAGCGGGTGGAGAAATCCCGCTGGAAGATGGCTTCCACCTGGTCCAGGTCTTCCTTCAGGTTCTGCACGTAATAGGGACCGGACAACAGGGCGCTGACCAGGGACTTGGAGATTTCCGACTTGCCGCCGCCGGACACGGTGCAGGGCTTGTAGCAGAAAGTGCCTTCCGCTTCGGTGCCCACCAGGCGCCAGGAAGGTGCGTGGGGGTGCTTTTGCAGGTGCACTTTCAGGCCGCAGGGATAGATATAGGCGTAGCCGGCCCGCAGCTTGAGTTCCCCCGTGGCGTCCCCCATGGGCCAGGTGGCTTTTTGTTCCAGCAGGTCCAGGTGGGCGCTTTCCCGGAGGTAGATGACGTTCTGCCAGGCCTTGTCCACGCCGTAGCCCTCGGGCCGGAAATCGATGAGGTCGGCGTAGCGGGCCTGGAGATCGGCGTAGGTATGGCCGTCCGCCAGGTACTTGGAATCCAGGGTGTAGCTGTCCCCCAAGTTGGAACGGGGAAAGGCCAGGGCACCGCCGGAGTGTTCTTCCTCGCAGCCGCCGAACAGATTGGTGGCGTAGGAGATCTGGGACTTGATCTCCTTCTTGGAATAGCCGAAGTAGTTGTCGGCGATGATCGTGACGATGACGCCGTTCATGTCCCGGCAGACGATCTTGAACGCAGAGCCGTCGTTGTACTTTTCGTTCTCGTCCTTCCAGCACATGCCATCCCGGCGCTGGCGCTCCGTGGCCTCGTCCCAGTGGGGCAGGCCCATGGCCTTCTTGGTCACCTCGATCAGGTGGGGGGCCAGGATCACGCAGCCCGTGTGGCCGGACCAGTGGTCCACGTCCAGGCCAGCATCGTTCTGGGGCAGGTAGGGGTCACCGCCGTTGCCGAAGATGCGCTCCACGAAATCCAGGTTGGAAACCAGGCCGCCGGGGGCAAAGAATCGGGTTTCCATGCGTTTTTCCGGCATCACCCCCGGTACGGCGGGAGAAACCAGGGGGCGCAACAGCAGGGAGACCCACAACCCGGCATCCGCATCCTGGCCGCTGGTGAAGGGCAGGCGCAGCAGGGGTGCGGGGGGCTTCATGGCGGCCTGGAACAGGGCGGCGAAGGTGGCTGGCGGGACGGCCTTCTTGTCCCAGGCGATGGGCAGGCCGCCTTCCACCACGTGGAAGACCCCTTCCGTGGTGCGGCGGTCCTTCTGGGGGTTGTGCAGCACCCCCTGTTTCACCCGGTAGGAGGTGATCCAGGGGGATTCGAAACGGTCCTGCTCCACTGATGGGATGGACTCCCCCCGCCTTATCGCGGTGTCTAAGCACCAACGATCTTCCAGGGGTTGGAGATCAGGTTGAGACGAAAGGAGTCCGCCATGAATGCTAGTACAACCGTGGCCATCGATCT
>JBFLXA010000017.1:5580-63979 GCA_040757575.1 Pseudomonadota bacterium | reverse complement strand
CCGATGCGCGTCACTTGCATGGTCTGCTCCTTCGCACTCAAAGCGGGGAAATTCCCAACTTCAATTTGGCACCCGCGTCAGCACCGGGGAAGGGGGAGTCCATGTCATTAGCTTGAGGGGCGCGGAGACAGCAAGCGAAGCTTGCTGGCGTAGCGTCCCTCTCGAAGCGCTTGTTAGGGTGTAGTTCGCTTGTCATGTGCTTAGCAACATGAGAGTAAGAAAAGAAGCGATAGCACCCGAGAAATACCACCCGAACCTCACACGATGGTAGTTGCCCTTTTCGTCATATATGGAAGATGAAAGCAGACTGAAGGGGGCGAACAGCGAAGCGTATTTGGACTTGCTGGGTTTAATGTGCTGGACGATGTTTGCAAGGTGGTATATCGACATGGCGATTGTGGTGAACGTAGCCACCACAATGGCGATTTCAATTGTTTGTTGAATGGTTGGCATGGTCAGCCCAATCTCGCCCTAACGTGTAATAGCCGACACTTGTCGGCGTAAAAGTCTTATTGGACATGTCCGGTAATCTGGGCGCATGCGCCAACCTCCTGATTTATAAGCACTGCCCTGTCCAATAACCTGGTCACCCATGGCAATGCGCGTATTGGCACCGTCTAGGGGAACCGGTGCATTCTGGGCTAAAGAATTGCAGGTTTACCCCCTCTCAGCAAGACGTCGGGTCATGCGGAGAGGGTCATGACTGCACCTTCTCAGCAAGAACCCTTTAGCAAATAGTCCAGGGACCTTCGCCCGGTGGTGCAGGCATCAATCCGCTGGAGTGCAGGCGTTCGAAGCAGGGCTGTGGGCCGCAGCGGGTTTGGCAGCAAGGCGTCAACCTGAGGCCGATAGCCCCGGCCCTATCGGGAATATTGGGAATCCCAATTGGCGGCTTGGGTGCCGGTTGGCAAGAATGGGGGCAAGCACAGTGCAACATAGCCTGACCAGGAGGGTGCCATGTCTCAAGCCGTAGCCGGAACTTTCAAGACCCATCCAATCCAGTTCACCCTGGGGTTGCTCATCCAGGCCGGCGGGGTGCTTGCCCTAATGGCGCACTTTTAGGGTCGCGGTCAGAACCCCAGCCCTTTGCCTGCCCCCAACAGGGTGGCCACGCCCAGCACGGCGAAGATGCCGGCGGCGATGGTGTGCACCAGGCGTACGGGCATTTTCTCTGCGATGCGGTCTCCCAGCAGGACGGCGGGGGCGTTGGCGATCATCATGCCCAGGGTGGTGCCAGCCACCACGGCGATGAGGGCCTGGTACTGGGCTGCCAGGGCCACCGTGGCCACCTGGGTCTTGTCTCCCATTTCCGCCAGGAAGAAGGCGATGAGGGTGGTGGCGAAGACACCGTAGGGGGCCAGCCTGGCGTCGTCTTCTTCGAATTTGTCGGGAATCAGTGTCCAGACAGCCATGGCGATAAAGGACAGGCCCAGTATCCAGCGCAGGGTTTCCGGACTTGCGAGCGTGGTGACCCAGGCGCCCAGGGCCCCGGCGAAGGCGTGATTGGCGATGGTGGCCACCAGAATGCCGGCAATGATGGGCAGGGGCTTGCGGAATTTTGCCGCGAGGATGAAGGCGAGCAACTGGGTCTTGTCGCCAATTTCAGCCAGGGCAACGATGCCGGTGGATACGAGGAAGGCTTCCATGAATGTGTTCCAGCCGGAGAGGACGATTGACCACGATGCCCCTCCGGCTATGGAAGGCAGGGTGGTCAAAGGTCTTGCCAAGCGTGTAAACCGCTTACGCCATGCCGGGCCGGCAAGTGTGTTGACGTAAGCCTCTTCAGACAGAAGAGCGGCTACTCCCCAATGACGGGCGGCATTATATCGGCCCGGCACTTGCAGCAATACAACAAACAACCGGTTCCCGGAAATTACATCTTGAAACAGCTTGTAACCGGTTCATAAACCTTAGGAAACGGCTGCCCCCTAGTCTGGGTTGACCGACAACTGCCACTTTGCTGATGAAGGGGGTCAACATGAAAACCATCCGATTGCTGCAAACCATTCTTGTACTGGGCGCCGTGTCCATCGCCGTCCCCGCCGCCCACGCCGAGCCTGCTGCCGCAGGCCCTCAGAACCAGGCGGTGCAAAAGCTGAGGGCGGCAGACACCAACGGCGACGGCCTGCTGAGCAAGGCCGAAGTGCAAAACCTGCCCGGCCTGGCCCGGCATTTCGATCGCATAGACGGCAATGGGGACGGCAAGCTGTCCCGGCAGGAATTGCGGGCAGCCCGGGAAAGGATGCAGCAGTTCCGTGAAGAGAACTTCTCGAAACTGCGGGACCTGGAATCGGAAAGCCACCAGGGACGCATCCAGACCCTTCAGCAGGCGGAGGCCTGCATTCAGGCGGCGACCACGGCGGAAGCCTATCGCCAGTGTGAACAACAGGAGCGTGCCGCCCGGCAGGCCCTGCGCGAAACCCTCCAGTCCAAGCGGGCAGACTGGGTGGCCCAGGCTCACAAGTGAGCCCTGCTTGACCCGCATCACTTTGACATCTTCACCTCGATAGGGAGCAAGACCATGAAATCCATGACCCAGAAACTGTGGCTGTCCACCGCCGTTGCCCTGCTGACCCTGAATACGGCCAGCGCCTTTGCCGAGCACCGCCCCCGGGACCCGGGGGTGAATGCCCGCCAGCACACCCAGAACGAGCGGGTGCGCCAGGGGGTGCGGTCCGGCGAGCTGACCCGCACCGAGGCCCAGGGCCTGCGGGAGGACCGCCGGGAAATCCGCCAGCTGGAGCGGGAGTACAAGTCGGATGGCGTGCTGACCCGGGATGAACGGCGAGACCTGCACCAGGAACAAAACCAGTACAGCCGCAGCATCTACCAGGAAAAGCACGACGACGAGCGTCGCTGAGGGCGGATACCCCCGGCCCGGCCTACATCGGCCGGGCCGGGACGCAAGACTTGGCACCAAATAGGTGCGTCCTGGGCGCGTCATGCACCGGGCGCTGGCGTGAAGGCGATGGCTATTGCGCCAGCATTTTGTTCCTGGCCGTTGAATAGGCCAGGAAAAGCGGCAGTTGCCCGGTTTATACGGGGTTTGTCCGGCCTGGGGCCGGTTGGGTGCATAGCTGGCACGAGTTCTGCGTTAAGCAGGTAAACGTTCCAGATCGCCACCATGAAACTCGCCGCCCAAGCCTACGCCCATAGCCAGTCCTTCGATGAACTCATCGACCCGGAAGGGGTGCCCCGGCCGGCGGCCCGGCCCCTGTTCCGCTATCTGGACAGCCTGGGCGCGGGCACTCTGGAATCCCGGCGCCAGGCGGTGGACGCGGCCATCATGGCCATGGGCATCACCTTCACGGTATACAGCGACGGCACCAATATCGACCGGGCCTGGCCCTTCGACGTGATCCCCCGCATCATGGCCCGGGACGAATGGGAACGCATCGAAGCGGGCCTGAAGCAGCGCCTCACGGCCCTGAACCTGTTCATCAACGACCTGTACAACGAGCAGAAGATCGTCAAGGACGGAGTGTTCCCCATCGAGGTGCTGGAAGGCTCGAAGAACTTCCGCGAGCAATGCAAGGGCATCACGCCCCGCTTCGGGGTCTGGGCCCACGTGTGCGGCACCGACCTGGTGCGGGACCGGGACGGCACGGTCTACGTGCTGGAAGACAACCTGCGGGTACCTTCCGGCGTGTCCTACATGCTGGAAAACCGCCAGCTCATGAAGCGCATGTTCCCGGAGATGTTCCAGAGCAGCCACATCCTGCCGGTGGACGACTACCCCACCCGCCTCTATGACACCCTGGCGGCCCTCTCCCCCCGGGACACCCTGCGGCCCAATATCGCCGTGCTGACCCCGGGCATCTACAACTCGGCCTATTTCGAGCATTCCTACCTGGCCCAGCAGATGGGCGCCGACCTGGTGGAAGGTTCGGACCTGGTGGTGCAGGACGACGACTGCGTCTACATGAAGACCATCACCGGCCTGCGTCGGGTGGACGTGATCTACCGCCGCATCGACGACGATTTCCTTGACCCGGAAGCCTTCCGCCCGGACTCGGCCCTGGGGGTGCCGGGCCTGATGCGGGCCTGGCGCAACGGCAAGGTGGGCATTGCCAACGCCCCCGGCGCCGGCGTGGCGGATGACAAGGTAGTCTATACCTTCGTGCCGCAGATCATCCGCTACTACCTGGGGGAAGAGGCCATCATCCCCAACGTGCCCAGCTGGCTGTGCATGTACGAGGACCAGCGGGACTACGTGCTGGCCAACCTGGACAAGCTGGTGGTGAAGCCCGCCAACGAGTCCGGCGGCTACGGCATGATCATCGGTCCCCGGGCCACCCAGGCGGAGCGGGACCAGTTTGCCGAGCTCATCAAGGCCAACCCCCGCAACTACATGGCCCAGCCCACCCTGGACATTTCCACCGCCCCCACCCTGGTGGGAGGCGAACTGGCGCCCCGGCACCTGGACCTGCGCCCCTTCGTGCTGCAATCCGACAAGCTCTACGCCACCACCGGCGGGCTCACCCGGGTGGCCATGGTGGAGGGCTCCCTGGTGGTGAACTCCTCCCAGGGGGGCGGCAGCAAGGACACCTGGATCGTGGATGTGGATGCGGGGCTGGACGATTTGTCCGCAGCCCTGCGGGAGGGCGTGTGATGCTGTCCCGAGTCGCCGAGAACCTCTACTGGATGGCCCGCTACCTGGAGCGGGCCGAAAACACCGCCCGCCTCATCAACAGCACCACCCAGGTGCTGTTGGACCTGCCCCGGGGCGCCACCTTCGGCTGGGATGTGCTGCTGCGGGTGGCGGGCCTGGACAAGCTCTACAGCGAACGCTACGGCGCCCCCAACGAAGCGGACATCATGCGCTTCCTGATCCAGGACGAGGGCAATCCCAGTTCCATCCTGGCCAGCGTCCACGACGCCCGGGAAAACACCCGCACCTTCCGGGAAGTGCTGCCCATGGAACTGTGGGAGCGGATCAACGGCCTCTACCTGTACGTGAAGGCCAATGCCGAGCGGGCCACCCTGGGTCGCAGCCAGCGCTACGAAGTGCTCACCGGGGTGATCGAGCGGCGCCAGTCGGTGGTGGGCCTGCTCATGGGCTCCATGAGTCACGACCTGGCCTACCAGTTCATCAAGCTGGGCCGCAACATCGAGCGGGCCGACATGACCACCCGCATCGTCGACGTGAATTCGGCGGTGCTGCTGCCAGTGGACAGCGCCGCGTCCCGGGCCACCCTGGAGCGGCTGTGGATGAGCACCCTCAACGCCCTGTCCGCCTACCAGATGTACCGCCGCCATGTGGGGGTCCACGTGAACGGGCCTTCCGTGGTGCGTTTTCTGCTGAGCGACCCCCACTTCCCCCGCACGGTGATCCACTGCCTGGGGGAGATCGAAACCTGCCTGTCGGTGCTGACCCATTACGACCAGCCCCTGAAGGCCGTGCGCCGGGCCTGGAAACGCCTGAACGGCATGAATTTCGGTGATCTGCCCCCGGTGGTACTGCACGAATACCTGGACCAGATCCAGGCGGACCTGGCGGAACTCCATGAGGCCATCTCCCAGCAGTACTTCTACCTCCACCACACCCCGGCCCCCGCCGGTGCAAACCAGCAATGAGCTCCAGTCCCTCCCTGCGTTTCCCCCGTTTCGGCGACAAACAGAACTCGCCGTTCTTTGAAGACTTCCTGAAGCAGTTGCTGGAAGAGCGGGACCGGGTGGGCCTCACCGAGGCCATCCGCCAGATCGACGCCCTGATGATCACCGTGGAACCCGGCAACTCCCTGGCCTACGTGGGGGAGTTGTGCCTGATGACCCCCTACCATTACCTGGTGACCCTGGAGTCGGAAACCCACGACACCCACATCCTTCGCATCGACATGAATTCCCCTGACATCCTGGTCAGGGAGGTGAAAGACCCCAACACCCGGGGCATCTTCCGCAGCCTCAACGAGGTCTACCCCATCGGCGCCCACAAGCCCAACTCCCGCTATATGGGGGAGGTGTTCCGGGTGGAAAACCTGCATGAAGTGGTGGAGCTGCAGAAATCCCGGGACGTGCGCTTTTTCAACCAGGACCAGGTGCGCAAGCTGGAACTGCCGGGCAACATGGCCATCGTCAAGCCCAGCCCCTACACCCACAACATCGTCGGCTACTGGGAGCGCCCAGAATCCGACATCCGCGTCTATGCCCTGGGCTGGAGCGTGATCCGCCCGGACGTGAACGCCGCCTATGAACAGGCCAAGGAAACCCAGGAAAAGCTGGGCCTGGACAAGATGTTGCTGCCCATCGACCACCTGGCCACCCGGGTCTACAGCCAGAACCGGGAAGCGGCCATCCTGGAGTACCTGACCCTCACCAGCTATTACTACTGGGGCAGCTACGACATCGCCGACCAGAATTCCTCCACCAACGTCACCAAGAGCGTGCACCACGTAAACGAGCTGGAAAGCCCCGCCAAGGTCTTCACCGCCGCCAACCACCCCTACTTCGTCAACCACCTGTTGAAACTGCCCAGCCCCACCGAGCAGTTCGTGCGCAACTTCGGCCCCCGCCTGCATCATCTGGCCGTGGCCGTGGCCGACGGGGAGGTGGACGGCCGCCCCCACATCGACTACGTGGTGGACAGCCTGCGCCACTGCGGCCAGGACTTCCTGCTGGACGTGATCGGCTCGAAAGAGGAGGGGCTCAAGCAGATATTCTCCAGCGCCTCGGAGTTCTCCAGCCTCATCGTCGAATACGTGCAACGTTTCGGTGACTTCCAGGGGTTTTTCACCAAGGACAACGTGGCGGAGTTGACCCATGCCGCCGGCGTGGACGAGAGTCTGAAGGCATTGGAAGCCGAAGCGGCGGCGTCACGGGAATGAAGGAATCCGACGCCAGAATGCCCGGTCTTGACCTGCACGGGGCCCCGGGTAGAGTGGCGGCGATTTTTCGCAAGGAGCGAACATGTACAAGCTGATTTTGCTACGTCATGGCGAAAGCCTGTGGAACCGGGAAAACCGGTTCACCGGCTGGACCGACGTGGACCTGTCGGAAAAAGGCTATGCCGAAGCCAAGGCCGCCGGCCGCATGATCCGGGACGCGGGCATCACCCTGGATTTCGCCTACACCTCGGTGTTGCGCCGGGCCATCCGCACCCTCTGGGAAGTCCAGGAGGCCATGGACTGCCTGTGGCTGCCGGTGGAAAAGGACTGGCGCCTGAACGAGCGCCACTACGGCGCCCTGCAAGGCCTCAACAAGGCGGAAACGGCAGAACACTATGGCGAGGAACAGGTGCATAAATGGCGCCGGGGCTACGCCATCCAGCCGCCGCCCCTCAACACCACGGACCCCCGCCATCCCCGTTTTGATCCCCGCTACCGGGACATGGCCCCCCACCACCTGCCGGCCACGGAATCCCTGGCCGACACCCTGGTGCGGGTGGTGGAAGCCTGGGAAGACAGCATCCAGCCCCGACTTAAAAGCGGCAAGCGCATCCTCATCACCGCCCACGGCAACTCCCTGCGGGCCCTGATGAAGCACCTGGAAAACATCTCCGACGAGGAGATCATGGAACTGAACATCCCCACCGGCATTCCCCTGGTGTATGAGTTCAACCCGGTGATGCAGGTGGTGGCCCGCTACTACCTGGCCGACGACGACACCGTGGCCGCCGCCAGCCATGCGGTCGCCAAGCAGGGCAGCGTGGCCCATGCGGCAGGCTGACCCGCCCCGGACGCCCTGGGCTTAAACCGATACGGCGTGTAGCCCGGAGGAGGCCAAAGGCCGAGTCCGGGGTGCGCCATAGCAATCGCGGAGGACTCAGGCAGCCGGTTTCTGGCGGAATCGCTTGAACAGCCAGCCACCCATGCCTGCCAGGGCCAGCAGGATGACGCCCAGGAACTTCTTGGCAAAAACCAGCAGCAGCGCCAGTTTGCCTGTCTTCGCCACCAGCCCGCCGGCCACCAGGGCGGCAAGGCCATAACCGGCCAGCTTGTCGGTGCCTTCCTGGTAATCGTCGTAGCGGTTGCCCTCGGTGAATTCGGCGCTGGTCACCACCTGCTCCAGGGCAGGGCGCAGATCCTGGAACTGGTTCATGCCGGCCACCGCATTCAATACCAGCACACCTTCCCGGCCCAGCACGCGGATGTTGTAGTTGAGGGTGTTTTCGGCTGCATCCCCGAAATGGATTTCCTTGGCCCAGTGCAGACGCCGGCCCGTGGCGTCGTAGCTCGGGGCCTGGGCCCAACCCACCAGTTCCAGGGCGGGAAAGCCCTGGCCGACCCGCTGGTCGCTTTCCGCCCGGGTGCTTTCCTGCATGTCCTTCAGCAATTGGGCGTAATCGATGGTGTTGGCATCGTCGTCGCTGACGTGGCCATCGGATTCATAGGTGACGATGACGCCCCAGCCGTCGGGAGAGAAGGGGTGCACCCCGGCGGGCAGGATCATGCCCCAGGTGGTGCCCACCTCCGGGTTGCCCCAGCCCTCCACCAGCAGCCGCCGGGTATCTTCCGGCCCCAGGTAACGGAATGCGTCACCCAGTTTCAACTGGGCCTTGCCCCCCGGCAGATCAACGGTGCCAGTCTGGTATTTGAAGCTGCTTTCCAGTTCCACCAACTGTTGCATGGCGGCGGTTTCGCTGGGGCTGGGCTGGTCAGGGGCCGGGCCTGCGTCTTCCGCCCGGACGCCAAAAGCAAGACTGATGAAAAGCAGAAACACTGCAACGAGTTGCGGCATGGTGAACTCCCTGGTTTATTGGTTGATGTGGCCGACGGGGCGGGAAGCCCCGATGGCCGGCCGATGATATAGAAAACAGCCCGCCGACCGCCAGCCCGGAGATTTGCGTGACTTTGGGTTACAGGCGCAGCGGCTGCCCGGAGGAGGCCAAAGGCCAGGCCGGGGGCGTTGCGGCGCCAAGGCGCGCCAGTGAATCAAGCCGGAGAACCCAGGTACATGCCCCGCACCAGGACCTGTTTTTCCATTGGACAGCATGCAATGAAGCGCCTAAGGTAAAACCCAGGCATCCCGCCTGACCCACGAAAGGAGGACGTATGTCAGAAGAGTCTGCCAGTTGTACCCGGGTGACCAGTTCGGTCGTCGGCGATCCCCCACCGGAGACCGCCAGCCCACCGCCATCCACTCAAGCCAAGGAGGCCAGTCAGATGACAGCACGTGTCGGCCAGAAAGCGCCGGATTTCAACGCACCCGCCTATTACAAGGGCGGTTTCACCAACGTCAAGTTGTCCGATTTCGCGGGCAAATGGGTGTTGCTCTGTTTCTACCCCGGCGATTTCACCTTCGTCTGAGCCACTGAAGTGTCCGCGGTCGCGGCACAGTATGAGGCGATGCAGAAGATGGGTGTCGAGATCATTTCCGTCAGCGTGGACAGCCACTTCGTCCACAAGATGTGGAATGACGTGGAATTGACCAAGATGGTGGAAGGCGGCATTCCCTTCCACATGGCCTCGGACCAGGCCGGCAACATCGGCCGGGCTTATGGCTGCTGGGACGAGAGCCAGGGCATCGAGATGCGCGGCCGGTTCATCATCGACCCGGACGGCGTGATCCAGGCCATGGAAGTGCTCACCCCGCCTGTGGGCCGCAAGGTAGCCGAAACGGCCCGCCAGGTGCTGGCCTTCCAGCACGTGCGCGCCACGGGCGGCAAGGAAGCCATGCCTGCCGGCTGGGAGCCTGGCAAACCGACCCTCAAACCGGGGCCAGACCTGGTGGGCAATGTATGGAAAGTCTGGAACCCCTCCATGGAGTGATTCCGGTCCGCCTGCCCAGGCAAACCCCGCCTCAGGGCAGGGTTTTTTGTTGCCTGCCCGCCAGCGGCCGAAGGGCTGCCGACGGCCCCCTCCCCGGGCTTCGCCCAGACCCGAAGCAGGGGGCGCTGTGCTACCGGCGCAGTGCCGGCTGGTGGGAATACCCGCGCGATCCTTATGCAGCGCCCACTTCCGGCTTGCGGGCCGCCACCACCACGAAGGCGCATTGGCCACACCCCGACCGCAGGGCTTCGATCTCCCGCGTCTCCGGCAGCGGGCGGGCCAGGGTCTGGCCCCAGGCCTCGACCATGAAGCCGGCCTCATGCAGCAGCCCATCCACCTCGTCGGCGGAGAAGAAGGTGGCCTCCCGGTAGAAGACGCTCTCCCCCTGGTGGGCCAGGTAGTCCCGGCCCAGGGCGCTGTCCCGGTCGACGAAGCCGATCACCAGACGGCCACCGGGCTTGAGCACCCGCCGCGCCTCGGCCAGCATCCCCGGCGCGGAGTCCACGAAGCAGAGGGTGGTCACCACCAGGGCATGGTCGAAACGGGCTTCGGCGAAGGGCAGGTGCTCCGCCGTGCCTTCCACGGCCTGGATGCCCCGGGCGGCGGCATGGACAAGCATGGCCGGCGACGGGTCCACCCCCACCTGCACGCCCAGGGGCGCGGCGAAGCGGCCGCTGCCGACGCCGATTTCCAGGCCCAGGCCCGTCCAGGGCACGAAGGCCCGCAGGGCGAGCAGTTCGGAAACGTAGGCGGCCGCGTGCTTCTCGAACCACGCCTCGTAGCGCCCGTGGTGGGCCTCGAAAGCGGCGGTTCTAGGCATGGCCCAGCAGTTCCCGCAGGGCGGCGACGAAACGCAGGTTGTCCTCGGGCAGGGCCGTGGTCACCCGCATGTAGCCAGGGCCAAGCCGGGCATCGTTCATGGGCTTGACCAGGATGCCCCGGGCCTTGAGCTCGACCGCCAGGGCCCCGGCGTCGTGGGGCGCGAAGTCGGCCAGGAAGAAATAGGTCTGGGTGGGAAAGGTGCGCACCCCCAGGGCGCGCAGCTCGGCCGCCAGGTCCTCGGTCCATTGCCGCAGTTGCACGTTGCGGGCGCGGATCCTGTCCTCGTGCAGCAGGGTGGCCAGGGCCGCCGCCTCGCTGGGCCGGGCCAGGGGATAGGCGTCGTTGTGGCTGTTGAGATCATCGGCGATGGCTTCGGGGAACACGCCGTAGCCAACGCGGAAACCCGCCAGGCTGTGGGCCTTGGACAGGGTGCGGGTCACCAGCAGATTGGGGAATTCGGGTACCAGCCGGACCACCGACTGCCCCGCCAGGCCGATGAAGGCCTCGTCCACCAGGAACAGGGTGTCGGGGTGGCGGCGCAGCAGATCGGGCAACGGGGCCATGTCGAACACGCCACCGTTGGGGTTGTTGGGATTCACGATGACCACCAGGGTGGTGCCGGGGGGAATGACCAGGTCCTTGAGGTCAAAGGCGAAATCGGCTTCCGACAACAGGCGTTGCTCCGTGTAGCGCCTGGCCACCTCGGGAAAGAGGGCGTAGGTGGGGCTTAGCAGATGTACCTGCTGGCCGAAGCGGTCGAACAGCTGGCGCAGGATCAACTCCGAGCCGGCATTGATGTGGATGAGCCTTTCCGGCACCCCGAGCCGCTGGCTGAGCAGGCTACGCAGCGGGGCTGAATGGGGCTCGGTGTAATAGTTGCTGTGGGGCACCTCGGCCTGGGCGGCGGCCACGGCCTCCTCGATAGGGGGCAGGGGGTTTTCGCATAACAGCAACTTGATGCCCGTGAAAGTGCCGCCGCCTTTTTCACTCAACGATGTCATGGTTTTTGCTCCGGACATGCTTTATTGCCGATGCTTTCATCTTAGTTCTGCCCCCGGGGAAAACCTTCACCAAACAGTTTGCTTTTGGAGCATAGAATCCCACCCGGTTTTCCAACTTCTGCCCGGTCGGGTGATGCCTTGAATCCTCTCTCCCAGCTTCCCTCCGTGGATCGCCTGCTGGCCGATCCGGTTGTCTTGCCCCTCATCGACGCCCATGGCCGGGTGGTGATCACCCAACTGGCACGGTCCGCCCTGGACGATGCCCGGACTGCGGCCCGGGCCGGCGCGGCCATCCCCGACATGTCCACCCTGACCGCCGGCATCGCCGCCGCCGCCCAGGCCCAGGCCCGGCCCCGCCTGCGCCCGGTGTACAACCTCACCGGCACGGTGCTGCACACCAACCTGGGCCGGTCGCCCCTGCCCGAGGAAGCCGTGGCCGCCCTGGTCGAGGCCGCCCGCAACCCCTGCGCCCTGGAATACGACATCGACGCCGGCGGCCGGGGCGACCGGGACGACGTGGTGGAGGGCCTGCTGTGCGAGCTCACCGGGGCCGAGGCCGCCACGGTGGTGAACAACAACGCCGCCGCCGTGTTCCTGCTGCTCAACACCCTGGCCCAGCGCAAGGCGGTGGTGGTGTCCCGGGGGGAGCTGGTGGAGATCGGCGGCGCCTTCCGGGTGCCGGACATCATGCAGCGGGCCGGCGCCAGGCTAGTGGAGGTGGGCACCACCAACCGCACCCATCTGAAGGATTTCAGCGAAGCCATCACGCCCCACACCGCCATGCTCATGAAGGTGCACACCAGCAACTACGCCATCCAGGGCTTCACCCACACGGTGCCCGAGGCGGAGCTGGCGGCCCTGGCCCACGAACACGGCCTGCCCTACGTGGTGGATCTGGGCTCGGGCACCCTCACCGACCTGGAACGCTGGGGCCTGCCCCACGAACCCACCCCCCGGGAGAGCCTGGCCGCCGGGGCGGACCTGGTCACCTTCTCCGGCGACAAGCTGCTGGGGGGGCCCCAGGCCGGGGTGCTGGTGGGCAGCAAGGCCTTGATCGCCCGCATCAAGAAGAACCCGCTCAAGCGGGCCCTGCGGGTGGGCAAGCTCACCCTGGCGGCCCTGGAGGCAGTGCTGCGCCTGTACCGGGACCCGGACCGGCTGCATGAACGCCTCACCGCCCTCCATCTGCTCACCCGCCCCCAGGCCGATATCGAGGCCGCCGCCCAGCGTCTGCTGCCCGGCCTGCAAACCGCCTTGGCCCATCTGCCGGTGACGGTGGAGATCGTGCCCCTGAATTCCCAGATCGGCTCCGGCTCCCTGCCCGTGGACCGACTGCCCTCGGCGGGCCTGGCCATCCATCCGCAAGGGAAGAAGGGAGGCGTGCTGCACCGTATCGAGGCCGCCCTGCGGGGCCTGCCCCGGCCGGTGATCGGCCGCATCGAGGACGGTGCCCTGCTGCTGGACCTGCGCTGTCTGACGGCGCCGGAAGAAACCGAATTCGCTGCCCAGCTATCGGCCCTGAGCCGACTGGGCGCGTCAAGCCGCCCCGCCTGACATGCGTTACTTGGCGGGGCAAGTAAGCCACGGCGATTTCCGCGCCGTGGCGGTTCACTTCATCGGAGAAATGCAAAGATGGATCGTCGTCACTTCATGAAAGCCACTGCCTTGACCGCCGCCGGCCTGGCCTATGGCCATTTCACCCATGCCGCCAACGCCACGGATGCTGGCTTCGCCCCCGACCCGGACCATGGCTGGCGGGTGTTCGAGGTCACCACCCGCGTCGAACCTACCGCCGGCCAGACCGCCGCCCGGGCCTGGCTGCCCCTGCCATCGGTGGCGGAAGCTGACTGGATTCGCCCCATGGGCAATCTGTGGCAGGGCAATGCCGCGCAGATGCAGGAGCTGCGGGATCCGGTCTATGGTGCCCACCTGCTGACCGCCCGCTGGGAGGCCGGCACGGACAAACCCATGTTGGAAGTGGTGAGCCGCTTCGCCACCCGGGACCGGGCCCTGGACTTCACCCGCCCCGGCGACGAGGCCCCCCTGGATGCCGCCAGCCGCGCGCTCTACACCCGGGCCACCCGCCTGCTGCCCACCGACGGCATCGTGCGTGAAACCGCTCTGGAGATCACCCAGGGCGCCAGCAGTGACCTGGACAAGGCCCGGGCCATCTACGAGTGGATTGTGGACAACACCCAGCGCAATCCCAAGACCCAGGGCTGCGGTCTGGGGGACATCCGCTTCATGCTGGAGACCGGCGACCTGGCCGGCAAATGTGCCGACCTGAATGCCCTCTACGTGGGCCTGGCCCGGGCCGCCGGCCTGCCGGCCCGGGATGTGTATGGCATCCGCGTAGCGGATTCCCGCTTTGGCTACAAAAGCCTGGGCAAGAGTGGCGACATCAGCAAGGCCCAGCACTGCCGGGCCGAGGTGTGGCTTGCCGGCTTCGGTTGGGTGCCGGTGGACCCGGCCGATGTGCGCAAGGTGATGCTGGAGGAGCCGCCGGGCAACCTGAAGCTGGCGGACACCAAGGTGGCGGCCGCCCGCGGGAAACTGTTCGGTGCCTGGGAGATGAACTGGCTGGCCTACAACTTCGCCCACGATCTGGCTCTGCCCGAATCCACCGGGCCGGAGCTGCCTTACCTGATGTATCCCCAGGGCGAGGCCGCCGGAAAACGGCTGGACAGTCTGGACCCCGTGGCCTTCGCCTACCGTATTACAGCCCGGGAACTCACCCCATGATGTCAGGCCCATGCTGATCGGCACTGCCGGCCACATCGACCACGGCAAGACCACCCTGGTGAAGGCCCTCACCGGGGTGGATGCCGACCGGCTGCCGGAGGAAAAGGCCCGGGGCATCACCCTGGACCTGGGCTATGCCTACACGCCCCTGGCCGACGGCGGGGTGTTGGGCTTCGTGGACGTGCCCGGCCACGAGAAGCTGATCCACAACATGCTGGCCGGGGCCACCGGCATCGATTTCGTGCTCCTGGTCATCGCCGCCGACGACGGCCCCATGCCCCAGACCCGGGAGCACCTGGAACTGCTGGACCTGCTCGGCCTGACCCGGGGCGCGGTGGCCCTGACCAAGATCGACGCCGTGGCACCGGAAAGGCTGGATGCGGCCCGGGCGGAGATCGAGGCTTTGCTGGCGGGCACGGGGCTGGCCGGCAGCCCGGTGTTCCCGGTCTCCGGGCGGACCGGGGCGGGGGTGGCCGAACTGCGCGCGTATCTGGATGCCATGGCGGCCACTCTGCCGCCCCGCCCCACGGCAGGCCGTTTCCGCCTGGCCATCGACCGGGCTTTTTCCATCAAAGGGGTAGGCACCGTGGTCACCGGCACCGCCCACGCCGGCCGGGTGGCGGTGGACGACATGCTGGTAATCGCCCCGCCCGGCTTCAAGGCACGGGTACGGGGCCTCCACGTCCAGGACCGCCCCGCTGAAGGAGGCCGGGCCGGGGAGCGCTGCGCCCTGGCCCTGAAGGGCGCCTTCGAGAAGCAGGACATCGCCCGGGGCATGTGGCTGGTGGAGCCAGCCCTGGCGATCTCCCTGACCCGATTTCAGGCCGAGTTGCGGGTGCCCGCCAGCCAGAAGCCCCTGACCCACATGCAGGCCGTGCACGTGCACCTGGGCACCGAGGACATTCCCGGCCGAGTGGCCCTGCTGGACTGCCCGGAGGCCGCCCCTGGCACCACCGCCCTGGTGGAAATCCTGCTGGAGCGGGAGATCCTGGCCCTACGCGGCGACCGCTTCATCCTGCGGGACGCGGGGGCCCGGCGCACCGTGGCGGGCGGGCGGGTGCTGGACATCTTCCCCCCCACCCGGCACAAGCGCACGCCCCAGCGCCTGGCCCTGCTGCGAAGCCTGGGCCGGGACGACCCGGCCGAAAACCTTGCCCTGCTGGCCGCCCAGTCCCCCGCCGGCATCGACCTTGGCCGTTTTGCATTGAACTGGAACCTGGCGGAGGCCGATGCCGAGCCCCTCTGGCAACGGGCCGGCCTGCGGGTGATCCGGGACGGCGCGGCGGTTGTGGGCATTGCCCAGGCCGCCTGGAATGCCCTGACGGCCAAGCTGCTGGATGCCGTGGCCCGGGAGCACGAGCGGGCCCCGGACATGATCGGCGTGGAGCGGGAACGCCTGCGGCGCATGACCTCGGCCCAGTTGCCCGCCGCCGTGTTCGCCGCCCTGGTGACGGAACAGCTGGCGGCGGGCACCCTGGCCCAGACCCGGGCCTGGCTGCACCTGCCGGCACATCAGGCCACGGTGTCCGACGCCGACCGGGACCTGTTTGCGGCACTCAAACCCCTGCTGGATGCCCGGCCCTTCAACCCGCCCCGGGTACGGGATCTGGCCCGGGCCACGGGCACGCCGGAGGAGGGGGTGCGCCGCCTGTTCAAGCGCATGGCCCGGGCCGGCGAGCTCTATCCCGTGGCCCACGACCACTACTACACCGCCCAGGCGGTGGCAGACCTGGCCGCCAGGGTGGAACAGCTTTTTCAGGCCGATGGCGGGGCGCGTATTGCCAACCTGCGGGATGTACTGGGGGAGGCGGGGGGCGGCCGCAAGATTGCCACCCACATCCTCGAGTTCTTCGACCGGGTCGGCTACACTCGCAGGGTCCGGGATGAGCATGTACCGCGCGGCGGAGCCGACACGAAACAATGGGCGCAATCCTGAAATCCCCCCATACATTGGAAGAGATCGTTCCCCGGTGGGGCGCCCGGTCTTCAAAACCGGGAGGGGCCGCCAGGCGGTCCCTGGTAGGTTCGACTCCTGCTCTCTTCCGCCCTATCAAGCCCGGTGTTGCGGCGAGCGTCCCCTGGAAGCGGCTTATGCCACGTCGCCCTGGAGGTAGCGGTTGCCAGCCCCGGGGAAGGTGTACAACACCGGGCCCTGGATGTTGACGTAGTTCCGGCTCTTCACCGTGTCCACAAAACGCCACGCGGCATTGCATTCGTCATGGCTGGCCGTGACGATCATGAAGCCCCGCTGGTGGGTGTTGGCGTACTTGAGGGGGCCGATGATCTGAGTCAGCCCGGCGGCTACCGCCAGGGGATTTTCCAGGGGGAAATACTCTTCCAGGCCGGGGGACGACACGCCGGGGGTGGCGAATTCCACGCCCACCGGGTTGCCCTGGTAGTCCAACAGATCGCTGGCCCAGGCGTTGTGGGTGTCGCCGGACAGCACCACGAGGTTCTTGTTCAGGGCGCGGGCGGTGCCCAGCACGGTCTCCCGGGCCATGAAGTAGCCGTCCCAGGCATCCAGGTTGTAGGGGATGGCGGGCTGGGCCAGCACGGCCTGCTCCTGGGCGGTGAGGGGCAGGCCGTTCTGGGCCTTGAACACCAGGATGCTGTAGTCGGTGAAGCTGATCTGGCCCAAGACCAGGGGGGCAGGAATGTCCATGCGGCCCATCAATACCTGCTGGCCCAGCACGTCCCAGGTGGCCTGGGATTGGGCCAGGCGCTGGCTGAGCCAGCCAGACTGGGCCGCGCCCAGCATCTGGCGCTGGGGGTTGGTCAGATCGGCGGTGAAGCGGGCAGTGTCGAAGCCGGTGGCGCCAAAGTAGTTGGCGTAGTCCAGTTGCAGATCACGGCCAATCACCCGGGTGTCCAGCATGTGCAGGGAAAGCAGGTCGCCAAACTGGAAGCCGCGATAGATCTGCTCCGGCTTGCCGGGGTTGGGCAGGCGGGTGGGCAGCCACTCGTGATAGGCCTGCAGGGCCGCAGCCCGGCGCTGGGCAAAGGCGCCCTCGGTGGCATCGTCGTGGTTTTCGGCACCTTCCCGCCAGGTGTCATTGCTGATCTCGTGGTCGTCCCACACCACGATCATGGGCATGGCGGCATGGAGGGCCTGGAGGTCCGTGTCAGTGCGGTACTGGGCGTGGCGGCGGCGATAGTCGTCCAGGCTCAGCAACTCGTTGACCGGGTCCGCCAGACGGCCCAGGGCCGCCGCGTCGTCCGATGCGTAGCCGCCTTGCTCGTATTCATACAGGTAATCCCCCAGGTGGACGGAGGCGAACACGTCCGACAACTGGGCGGCCTCGGCGTAGGCGTGGAAATAGCCGGCGGGATAGTTGGCGCAGGAGAACACCGCCAACTTGACCTGACTGACATGGCCCACCGGCAGGGTGCGGGTGCGGCCCACCGGCGAGGTCTCGGTGGGAGCGCGGAAGCGGTAGTACAACCGGGCATTGGCGGGCAGGCCCAGCACGTCGACCTTCACCGTGTAGTCCCGGGCTGCATTGGTAATGACGCGGCCCCGGCGAATCACGCGACGGAAGGCGGCGTCCAGTGCCACTTCCCAGAACACCGGCACGCTGCCGGGGTGGGCGGGAGTGACCCGGGTCCAGATGATCACCCGGTCGGCCAGGGGGTCGCCGCTGGCGACGCCGTGCTGGAACAGGCCAGTGCCTGCCACCAGGGCGTTGGCCGAGCGAACCATGGAGAGGGAGGCCAAGGCGCCTGCACCCAGGCTGCGCATGAAATCACGACGGGAAAACGCGTTGCGGAAGGACATGTCAGAGACTCCGGAGGGGGAATGCCGCGAATGTAGAGACGGCGGGTGACAGGTCTGTGAAGGAAGGCTCATGTCTGACGCAATCAAGTCGTCACAGGCGGACGTTAGCTTGTGGCGCATTCCTTTTTCGTCCGGAGCTGCACCATGCACCACCCCCTATCCCTAGCCCTACTGACGGGTGCCCTGTTTCTGGCGGGCAGCGCCCAGGCCGTCAGCCTCACGGGCAGCGTATTGAACGGCAACAGCCTGAATACCGATTTCAGCACCCCGAGCCTGATGGCGTTCGACCTCAATCTGGACACCAGCCTGCCCGTGTCCCTGACCTACACCGTGGATGCAGACGACATCCTGCGTGGCGGGGCAGACCTTAACGCCATCATTGCCGATACCTCCGGCGCGGGCGTGCCTGCCCTGCAGTTCAGTCTGGCGGGGGCCGACTTTGATGGCCTGGGTGCGGCCGCAGGGATCAGCTCTGAAGGGGAAGCCCTGGTCACCAACCCCGGCATGCAGCCGGGGGGAGTGGTCGTCGCCTTCACCCTGTCCGAGGGCGGTGTGGTCAACGACGTGTACCTGGGGGACCCCTTTGAGGAAGGTTTCCAGAACTGGCATGTGAGCTTCGCCGGCCTGCAAGCGGGCGACAGCTTCACCCTCAGCGTGGCCGCCGTTCCGGAGCCCGCCGAGTGGGCACTGATGCTGGCGGGCCTGGGTCTGGTGGCCTGGCGGCAGAATCGGGCAGATAAACTGAAGTTGTTGGGGTAAGCGCCAGACGGGTGCAATGCCCGTCAGCAGGCCGGTTGGGTGTCGGAAAGGCGCCCGGATGAGGGCTAATACCTGACCCGGCCTCCAAGGACCGTCGCGACCCTACGGCAGATCAGTCCGGCTGTTGCAGGGCCAGGCGGGCAAACCGCCGGGTGATCTCCGCCGCCGCCGGGGTGTCTTCCACACCTTGGGCCACGGCCTGCCAGTCCCGTTTCGGGGCGTTGGGCTTTTCCGCCCAGCGGTGCACGTAGGCCCGCATGGCTTCGATGTCGAATTCAGGATGGAACTGCACGCCCCAGGCCCGGGGACCGATGCGGAAGGCGTGGTGGGGTTCCTGTTTGCTGCGGGCCAGGTGAACGGCCTGGGCGGGCAGCCGCCGGGCGGTTTGCACGTGGCTGGTGTGGGCGGGGAAGCGGGGGGGCAGACCCTGGAACAGGGGGTCGTCCTGGCTGGCGTCGGTCAGGGCGACACAGACGGTGCCCACTTCCGGTTCCGGGTCCAGGTCCGCCACTTCGCCACCCAGGGCGTGGGCCAGCAACTGGTGACCATAGCAGATGCCCAGCACGGGCAGGCCGGTGGGCACGGCCTGGCGCAGCCATTCGGCCAGGGCTTCGCTCCAGGCAGGGCATTCGGTGACCATGGCATGGGAGCCAGTGATGATGGCACCGGCCAGGTCGCCGGGTGGAGGCAGGGAGGCGCCTTCGGCCACCGGCACCACCGTGACGAGATGCTCGGCATCCAGGCCCATGCTGCGCCGCAACCAGTCTTCGAAGTCGCCATGGCGCGCAGCCATGGCGGGCCAGGTGGAGCCCGCCTTGAAAATGGCCAGGGGTTTGCGTGGCTTTTTCATCGTCTCAGCCTGTGTTGCGCATGCCGGCGGCGATGGCGTTGATGGAGCGCAGCAGGGGTTCCAGCCAGGGGCTTTCGCCCTCCCCCTCTGCATCCCGCAGCTTGCGCAGCAGCACCACCTGAATATGGTTCAGAGGATCCAGGTAGGGGTTGCGATAGTTGAGGGAGGCGGCCAGCCCTGGGGTTTCCTCCAGCAGGTTCTTGATGCCAGCCACGTTGCAGATCTGGGTGATGGCCCGCTCGTGCCGGGAACGGATGATCTCGTAGATGCGCTTGCCGGACCTGCTGTCCCGGCACAGGCCCACGTATTCCTTGCCGATGGCCATGTCGGTCTTGAACAGGGCCATCTGGGCGTTGGACAACAGGGTGCGGAAGAAGGGCCATTCCTGGTACATCTGCTGCAACTTGGCCAGCCGGGCCGGGTCGCCGCCCCGCCAGGCTTCCAGGGCGCCACCGGTGCCGAACCAGGCGGGCAGCGCGTGGCGGGACTGGCCCCAGGCGAAGACCCAGCCGATGGCCCGTACGGATTTCAGGGAGCGGTCCCCCTTCTTGCGGTGGGAGGGACGGGAGCCGATGTTCATCAGGCCGATTTCCCGGATGGGAGTCACTTCATAGAAGTAGTCCAGGAAGCCGGGGGTGTTCTCCGTGAGTTCCCGGTAGACCTTTTCGCCTTCCCGGGCCAGCTGATCCATGATGCCCAGGTAGTCCTTGCGGTCCTTGCGGGTGGGGCCCACGAGGTGGGTGCTGGCCTTGAGCACGCCCGTCACCCCCAGGGTGAGTTCGTACACCGCCGTTTCCATGTTGTTGTACTTGTAGAACAGCACCTCACCCTGTTCCGTGAGCTTGAGTTCGCCCCGCACGGTGCCCGGGGGCTGGGCCAGGATGGCCTCGTGGGTGGGGCCGCCGCCCCGGCTCAGGGTACCGCCCCGGCCGTGGAACAGGCGGCAGGGCACCCCGTGCTTGTCGGACAGGGCCATGATGCGTTTCTGGGCTTCGTACAGGTTCCAGGAAGAGGCCAGGATGCCGCCGTCCTTGCAGGAGTCGGAATAGCCCAGCATGACTTCCTGGTCGCCGTGGTAGGCGTCCAGCAGGGCCCGGTAGGTGGGCAGTTCATAGAGGCGGGTGAGCACCGCTTCGGCTTCCTTCAGGTCGCCGATGGTCTCGAACAGTGGGGAGATGCCGATGTGGCAATACCAGTTGCCCGCCAGCCGGCCGGCCAGGCCTGCCTGGGACGCCAGCAGCATCACCTCCAGCACGTGGGAGGCGGTGTGGGTCATGGAGATGACGTAGCGGCCGAAGCAGTCTGCCCCCAGGGTGCGGCGGGTGTGGGCGATGAGCTGGAAGACCCGCAGGGCTTCCTGGGCGCTTTCGGACAGGCTGGCCGGATCGAAGGTCAGGGCGTTGGGGTTGGCGATGGCGTCCGCAAGGAAGGCGATGCGTTCGTCCTCGGACAGTTTCAGGTAGTCCAGCCCCAGGGCGGCCTTGAGCAGTTCCGCCACGGTTTCCGTGTGGCGGGTGGATTCCTGGCGCACGTCCAGTTGCATGAGGTGGAAGCCGAAGGTCTCCACCAGCTGGATCAGGTCCCGCAATCCGCCGTCGGCAATGTCCCCGTCTCCGTGGCCTTCCAGGGAATCCCGGATCAGTTCCAGGTCGGCCCTGAAGGCGGCGGCGCTGGCGTAGCCTGGTTCCTCGAAGCCCATTTCCTGGCCGTTGATGAGGCGCTGATTCAGTTCCAGGTTGCGGCGCATGCGGTAGAGCATGACTTCCAGCTTGCGCCGGTAGGGTTCCTGGGGGTGGGGGTTGGGCTGGTTGCCGAACATCAGGGCGGCTGCCCGGGCGTCTTCATCCAGGCTGGCCAGGAAGGCGGCGGAGGGCTGGCAAAGGCGAGAGGACAGGGACAGCTCGTCGGAAAGGGCCTCCAGCCGGGCCACGTATTCCTGGTAGGCAGTCTGGGCCTGGAGGTGCCAGGCCAGCGCGGTGACTTCTGTGGTGACGAAGGGGTGGCCGTCCCGGTCGCCGCCGATCCAGGAACCAAAGCGCAGGAAGCTGGAAGTGCGCAGGCTGCGGGCGGCATCCTTGCCATACACGTCTTCCAGGGCGGCGTGGAAGTTGCGGTACACCTGGGTGACGGCCTGGAACAGGGACTGGGGAAAATAGGACAGGCCGGAGTAGATCTCGTCCCGCACGTCCAGCTTGAAGGCCCGCACTTCGTCGGTCTTCCACAGCACCCGTATCTGGGTAGCCAGCTTCTTCACCGTCTCGTCCCGGTACATGCCCTTGGTGCGGGGGTTGTCCAGGGCGTCCATGCTCAGGAAGATGTTGCGCAGGGCGCCCTTGATGGTGCGCCGCTTGGCTTCCGAGGGGTGGGCGGTGAGCACCGGCAGGTAGCACAGGCGGTCCAGCAGCACCTGCAACTGGTCTGCTGTCACCCCCTGCTGCTGCAATTCCAGCAGGGTGTCGTGGAAGGAGCCCTTCCACATGTGCTCGCCTTTCTGCACCGCCCGGCGCCGCTGGCGCAGGCTGGCGGTTTCTTCCGCGATGTTGGTGAGGCTGAAGTAGATGTTGTAGGCCCGGATGATGGCGGACAGGGTCTCCGGAGACATGCCGTCGATGAGGGCGGTGAGCTCCCGGCGCTTTGAGGGCTGGTCCTTGCTGCGCAGGGCCACGAAGCCATCCCGCAACTGGCGCAGGGATTCATAGTCCTGGCGTGGCAGTTCGCTTTTCAATACCCGGGACAGGAGCAGGCTGAGGAGCCGCTCCCGGGTACGCATCTCTTTTTCTTCGAACAGGGTGGGCATGGTGGAGGAAGACAGGGAAGACGGCATGATTTTATTTCGCATGGCGGCTTTCCGCCCTGTTTGAGTGCATTAATTGCGCCAGACGGTGTGCCCGTATGTGGCGCAGGGGTAGATCAAGGCGGGGCAAGCCCGGCTCAGGGCTGCCTCCGCAGGTCCAGGGTGCAGGGATATTCCCCCGCCAACTCTTCCATTGGGGGAGCCATGGGACCCAGGCGGGCGTCGTCCGCGACGAAGCGGGACAGGGTGTCCATCCACGGGGGCGGGGTGTAGCTGCCCGGACTGTGGCCGGTATCGGAAAAGCGGGCGTGGCGGCGGGATTCCGCCTCGTAGGCATTCACCGGGAAGTGCTCGTAGTTGCGGCCCCCCGGGTGCATGACGTGGTAGGTGCAGCCGGCCACGGCACGGTTGTTCCAGGTATCGACGAGATCGAACACCAGGGGGGCATGGACGCCGATGGTGGGGTGCAGGGCGGAAGGGGGCTGCCAGGCCCGGTAACGCACCCCCGCCACGTATTCGCCCTGCACGCCGGTGGAGCGCAGGGGCACCCGGCGGCCATTGCAAGCCAGGGCGTAGCGACCGTCGGTAAGGCCCGTGAGCTTCACCTGCAGACGTTCCACGGAAGAATCCACAAAGCGGGCCGTGCCCTGGCTGGTGGATTCCTCCCCCAGCACCAGCCAGGGCTCGATGGCCGCCCGCAATTCCAGTTCCATGTCCCCCAGTTGCAGGGTGCCGTAACGGGGGAAACGGAATTCCAGGAAGGGGGCGAACCAGTCCGCCTGGAAGGGAAAACCGGCGTCATTGAGTTCCGCCACCACGGCCTTCAGGTCGGCCCACAGATGGTGGGGCAGCATCCAGCGATCGTGGAGGGAGGTACCCCAGCGCACCAGGGGCTTGTCGTAGGGCCGGGCCCAGAAGCGAGCCACCAGGGCCCGCAGCAACAGCATCTGGGCCAGGCTCATGCGGGCGTGGGGGGGCATCTCGAAGGCCCGGAATTCCAGCAAGCCCAGCCGGCCCGTCGGGCTGTCGGGGGAATAGAGCTTGTCGATGCAGAATTCGGCCCGGTGGGTGTTGCCGGTGAGGTCCGTGAGCAGGTTGCGGAACAGCCGATCCACGATCCAGGGTTGGTCCGTGCCGCCCCGGGGTACCTGGGAAAAGGCGATTTCCAGTTCGTAGAGGGATTCCGGCCGGCCCTCGTCCGCCCGTGGGGCCTGGCTGGTGGGACCGACGAACAGGCCGGCGAACAGGTAGGAGAGGCTGGGATGGTGCTGCCAGTAGGTCACCAGGCTTTGCAGGAGGTCCGGCCGGCGGAGGAATGGGCTATCCGCCGGGGTGGCGCCTCCCAGGGTGATGTGGTTGCCGCCGCCGGTGCCGGTATGACGGCCGTCCAGCATGAACTTTTCCGTGCCCAGTCGGGACAGGCGGGCCTCGGCGTAGAGGGCGGTGGTGCGTTGCACCAGTTCGTCCCAGGTGCGTGCCGGGTGGATGTTGACTTCGATGACCCCCGGGTCCGGGGTCACCAGCAGCTTTTCCAGCCGGCCGTCACCGGGGGGCGGGTAGCCCTCCACCGCCACTGGCATCTTCAGGGCGGCGGCGGTGTGCTCCACCGCAGAGATGAGTTCCAGGGCATGCTCCAGCCGTTGCAGGGGAGGCAGGAAGATGTGCAGGCAGCCACCCCGGGCCTCGACGCATACGGCGGTGTGAGGCACGGCCAGGGTGCCCTTGCGCCGGTCGGCCGCCCCCTGGGGGCGCACTTCCGGATGCCAGTCCGGCGCGGGGGTGAAGCTGGAATACCGGGCCGCCACCTCCCCCTGGAAATCCGGCGGGGGGGGCTGGGTGTCGAAGGGGTCCGCCTCGGTTTCCAGGTCCCGATCGTCTTCCGCCACCCAGGGCAGGGAAGCCAGGGGCAGGCGCAGGCCCATGGGGGAATCGCCGGGCACCAGGTAGAGCCGCTCCCGCCGGAACTCCCAGGGGGCGGTATGCCAGGCCTGGGCGTCCCAGTCCCAGGCCAGGGGCAGGACGTAGCCCGTGGGGGTGTCCAGGCCCCGGGACAGCTTGTCCGCCAGGGCACGGCGCTCCAGATCATCCTTCAGGTCGGCCCGGGCCGGGTCCAGGTTGGCGGGCAGTTCCGCTTCCTTGATGAGGTAGTAGCCGGCGTCCTCGAAGGCGGGCTGGGGGGCGCCGGGGAACAGACCCAGGGCACGGGCCAGGGTTTCGGCGAACCGCCGGGCCTCCTGCACGCCGTGGCCGTAGTCCCGGTGGGCCTGGGCCAGCAGGGCCTCGTCCTGCCACACAGGCACCCCATCCTTGCGCCAGAACACGCCCAGGGCCCAGCGGGGCAAGGGTTCGCCCGGATACCACTTGCCCTGGGCGGTGTGCAGCAGGGCTCCGGGGGCGAAGCGGCCTTTCAGGCGGCGCACCAGTTCTTCCGCCCGGTCCCGCTTGTGTTCGCCCAGGGCTGCGGTGGTCCATTCCGGCGCGTTCATGTCGTCGATGGACACGAACGTCGGCTCGCCCCCCTGGGTCAGGCGCACGTCCATGCTTTCCAGGCGCTGGTCCACCAGCCGGCCCAGGGCTTCGATGAGGTGCCACTGGGTATCGGTATAGGGCTTGGTGACCCGGGGGTCTTCCCGGAAGCGGGTGACGGTGTTGCTGTAACTGAAGGCCACCTCGCACTTGTCCGTGAAGCCCTCGATGGGGGCGGCGCTGGTGGGGTGAGGGGTACAGGCCAGGGGGATGTGGCCCTCGCCGGCGAACAGGCCGGAGGTGGGGTCCAGACCGATCCAGCCGGCGCCGGGTACGTAGACCTCGGCCCAGGCATGCAGATCGGTGAAGTCGTGGTCCGTGCCCGAGGGGCCGTCCAGGGATTTCTCGTCCGGGGTGAGTTGCACCAGGTAGCCGGACACGAAACGGGCGGCCAGGCCCAGGTGGCGCAGGATCTGCACCAGCAGCCAGCCCGTGTCCCGGCAGGAGCCCAGAGCCTTGTCCAGGGTCTGCTCGCAGGTCTGCACCCCCGGGTCCAGGCGGATGGAATAGGCGATGGCCTTTTGCAGGCGCTGGTTCAGCATCACCAGGAAATCCACGATGGGCAGGGGTTCCCGGGGGAGGTCGGCCAGCCAGGCTGTCAGCAGGGGGCCGTTTTCATCCGCCTCCAGGTAGGGGGCCAGTTCCTTGCCCAGGGCGGGGGGGTAGGCAAAGGGCCAGCGCTCGGCGTAGTCCTCCACGAAGAAATCGAAGGGGTTGATCACCGTCAGGTCGGCGATCACCTCCACGTCCACCACCAGTTCCCGGGCCAGTTTGGGAAACACCAGGCGGGCAAGCCAGTTGCCGAAGGGATCCTGCTGCCAGTTGAGGAAGTGTTCCGCAGGCTGGACCTTGAGGCTGTAGGAGACGATGGGGGTGCGGCTGTGGGCGGCCGGCCGCAGGCGGATGACATGGGGCGCCAGAGTGACGGCGCGGTCGAAGCGGTAGCGGGTAGTGTGACGCAGGGCGACGTGGATGGACATGATGGGCCTGAAAAGGGGGTCATCCCCATTCAGCAAGCTTCATGCCGCTCCAGCCGGGGGCGTTTTGCGGGGTTCCGGTGGGAGACAGGCTGGCCAGTGCGCCATCCTGGCGCACTGCGCACAATAAAAAGGCGCCGTGAGGCGCCATTCAGAGGACTGGCGAGGGGCTCAGCCGTTGCCGGGGAAGTTGTAGACCCGGCCTTCCTCGCCGTGGGAGGCGCCGTCGGATTCCCAGTCGAAGCGGGGCAGGTTCTGCAGGGCCATGAGCAGGCCCTCGTTCCAGCGTTCGGAAAGCTGGCGGCTGAAGGGGTCGTCTTCGGTGAGGACCATGTGGCGCCCGGCGTTCAGGGTGTCCTTCTCGTAGATCAACAGTTCGATGGGGGGGCCCACGGTGACGTTGCTGCGACAGGTGGAATTCATGGATACCAGGCCGCACCGGGCCGCCCGCTCCAGAAACACGTCCTTCTTGATCACCCGGTCCAGGATGGGCTTGCCGTACTTGATCTCGCCGATTTGCAGGTAGGGGTGCTCCCGGGATTCGTGGATGTAGTTGCCCTGGGGGTAAATGAGGAACATCTCCAGCGGGTTGCCCGCGATCTGCCCGCCGAGGATGAAGGTGGCCTCGAAGTTGGTGTTGGAGGTATCCCGTTCCTGCTGCTGCTTCTGCACCAGGGTGCTGACGATGCCCACGTAATCCGCGGCTTCCTGCATGGTCTTGACGGCCTGGAGGTTGGGCACCAGGCCGTTGGGAATGTCCGTGTGCAGCTTCTTCACCACCGCCTGGGTGGTGGCCAGATTGCCGGCGGACAACAGCACGAAGAAACGGTCTCCCGGCCAGGAGAAGGTGTGCATCTTGGAGTAGGTGCTGACGTTATCCGTCCCGGCATTGGTGCGGGAGTCGGAGCAGAAGACCAGTCCCTGGTCGACGTTGATGGCAAGACAATAGGTCACGGGGGCGGCCTCAGACGACAGTTCGGTAAAGATTCTAACCCATGCATTTTGTGTGCCGTCTCCGGCAGTCTGGCCATCAACTCCCGGGACCGGTGTAGCTGCACCCGGAAACGGCAGTTTCCATGACCGTCACCCGGGCCAGGCCGGGCAGGGCCGGTTTGAGTCGTTCCCATATCCACATAGCCAGATGTTCGCTGGTGGGATTGTCCAGGCCATCGATGTCGTTCAGGCAACGGTGGTCCAGGGTGGCATGGATGGACTGCCAGGCGGCCTGGATGTCGGCGAAATCCACCACCCAGCCCAGCCGGGGGTCCAGGGGGCCGGCCACATGCACCTCGATCTGGAAGGAATGCCCATGGAGCCGGGCACAGGGGTGTTCCGGCGGCAGCCCGGGCAAACGCCGGGCGCATTCCAGGGAAAAGCGGTTGAATATTTCCATGCCGGCTTCCGGATGTTCAATGGGAAGGCGCCATGGTGGGGGAGTGCGTTTACGGGATCAAGTCAGGGCTGGGGAGGGGCCTGTCCATCCTGGGTAGCCAGGGCCGGGCCGGTAAAGCCGTCCAGCCCCAGGGTGCGCAGCACCTCCAGTTCCCCAGGGCTTTCCACACCTTCCGCCAGGACCCGCATGCCGATCTTGTGGGCTGTGTCCCGCAGGCCGGCCAGGAAGGCCTGGTTGCCCGGGTTGGCCTGGATGTCGCGGATGAAGCCCGCGTCCACCTTGAGGAAGTCCAGGCCCAGGCTGTACAGATCGCCGATACGGCTGAACTGGTGGCCGTAGTGGGACAGCCCCAGGTGGCAATCCAGGGGCTTGAGTGCCCGTGCCAGTTCCCGCAGACCGTCCAGGCGGCGGATGGCACCGATTTCGTGCACTTCCAGCCATAGTCGACCCAGGGCGCCAGTCTGCTCTGCCAGCCGGGCCAGCAGCCGACCCCGGAATTCGGGGTCCGCCATGGAACGGGGTGAGATGTTGATCCAGCAATCCGGCCCTTCCGGCTGGCTGGCCAGAGTTTCCAGGGCCAGCTGGACAGCGGCCAGGTCCAGGTCTGGCGCCAGCCCCATCCGCTCCGCCTGGGGCATGAATCGGCTGGCGGGCAGCCAGGTGGCCTCCCCCGCCGGTCGCAGCCTCAGGTGGCAGTCCTGGTGACGCAGGCCGCCCACTTCCATGGGATGGCGCAAAAGCATGAGATGGTCCGGGTGGTTCAGGGCATGGCCGATGGCCTGGCGCCAGGACTCGGTGTTGCCCGGAGCGGGAGTCTGCTGGCCGGCCGGGGCTTCCTGCACGGTGTCGCGGCCGGTGCTTTCCGCCACCGCCACTGCCTGATCCACCCGGGCCAGCAGATCCCCAGCGCGCTCCCCGGCGGTGTAGGCGGCGAAGCCGATGTAGCTGGAAGCCACCCGGTCACCGAAAGGTTCCGTCAACTCCGCCAGTTTGTCCTGCAAGGCTTCCAGGATGGAGCGCACGTCGCAGTCGGTGGTGAGCAGCAGGGCGAAATCCGCTCCCTTCAGCCGGGCGGCGAAGATGCCTGGACATTCGCTGGACAGGGCTCCCAGGCTCTGGCTGATGCGGACCAGCAATTCATCTGCCGCTTCCCGCCCGTGGGTCCGGTCAATGTAGCCCAGCCGGGCGATGCGGATCAGGGCCAGGTGGCCGCCAGCCGCTTCTTCGTCCGCCAGGGCCTTGCCCAGGTTGGCCAGGAAGAACTCCCGGCTGGCCAGGCCCGTGAGGGTGTCGAAATTGGCCTGACGGCGCAGGGCTTCGAAACGCTGGGCGTCCTCCTCGAAGGCCTGGCGCAGGCGGGACACCATGTCGTTCATGGCCGTGGCCAGCTGGCGCAGTTCCGGCACCCGGGGCTCCGGCATGGTGGAAAAGCGGCGCTCGCTGATGGCATGGGCCTGGTCGATGACCGCCTGCATGGGTTTGCGCAGCCGGGCCAGGGCCAGGCTGCCCAGGCCACCCCCCAGCAGACCGGCGGCGGTGATGATGGCCGCCAGGGAGAGGGCGCCGGTCCACAGGTCCCGGTAGGCGAAGTGGCTCTGGCTCATGAGGGTCAGGGTGCCCACCGGCTGCCAGCCCCGGTTGATCTGGGCGATGCCCGGGGCAGGACGCAGGGGCAGGGCCCGGACGAACCAGCGGGGTACATCGGCCGGGGTGTTTTCGCCGATGTGTTCGACGATGCTGCGCCCCGTGGGGTCAGCCACCTGAATGTATTCGTACTGGCCGCTGTTGAACAGGGCGCTGACGGACACCGCCAGCAGGTCCCGGTCGGCGTGCTGCTGGCTGATGGCCAGGGCCAGGGCGGCGGCGTTGTCCTGGTTCTTGATGCTGAGCTGGGTTTCCAGATAGGCGCGCCCGTTCAGCAGCAGGGCCGCCAGGCTGGCGGCCACGGCCAGCAAGGTGCTGAGGAGGATGGAGATCCAGAGTTGGCGATAGAGCGACATGGGACTCTCCTATTCAAATCCTTCGGCCCGGGCCCGTTGCAGCACCTGTTGCCAGGCAGCCTGGCCATGGGGACTGTCCGCCGTGGCGGGGGGCATGTGCTGGTTGTTGAAGCTGAAGACCGGCAGCAGGTCCGGCCGCTGGGAAGCGGAACGCAGGGTGCCGTCGTGGTTGTCCAGGATCAGGGGATCCTGGCTGGGACCGGGGTAATAGGCCAGCACCATGTGCACCGGGGCCTTGCCGGCGGCCTTTTCGCTGCGCAGACTGGCATAGACTAGGCGTAGCCGTTCCGGCGGGATCTCCAGGCTCAGCAGGGTGAAATACTTGGCGGTGGCGATGTCCTGGCTGTCTCCCTGGCCGGCCCCCAGGGTTTCCGCCGGGGTGGCCCAGTGGCTGGATTTACCCCAGGCGGCGGTATCGCTGCGCAGTCGAACCCGCTGGTTGACGTAGTCGTTCACCCGGGCGAGCTTCGTGTCCGTGTCGGCGGATCTCAGTTCATCCCGCAGCTTGTTCCACTGCCTGAAGGTCTGGCCGCCGCCACTGCCATGGCGTTGCGTCAGGGCCGCCTCGAAGCGGGTCAGGTCCATGGCGTAGACGGGCTTGATGTCGGCCGCACCCTTGCCGCTTCGCCATGCGTCCATGAATGCCAGCAACTGCCCCTTGCGCAACTGTCCGGGAATGAACATCACGATCTCGCCGGTGGGGTCATAGAGGTAGGCGCTGGGGAAGAAATCCACCGGCCCCACCTGGCGGAAGGGGCTGTCGGCATCCCGACGGGAGCCGCCGGCCACCTGGGCGTGGTACTTCATGCCATGCTGGGCCACGGCGTCCTTCACCTTTTCCACGTCGCCGCCATAGTCCAGGCTCACGCCGATCACCACGAAATCCTCCCGCTGGTCGAGGCTGTTCAGACTGGGGATGCCGATCCGGCAGAGGGGGCACCAGTAGGCCCAGAAACTCACCAGCACCCATTTGCCCCGCAGGTCCGCCAGACGGATCTGGCGGCCCTCCAGATCGACGAACTGGAAGGAAATGGCCTTGCGCTCGGCAGCGGCAAAGCCAGTCCCCCAGGCCAGCAGGCAGGCGAGGAAACAGACTAGGCGTGCGAATCGGATTCGGGGCATGCCGGGGCGCTCGAATGGCCGTTTCGGAGGGAATCCGCGCCGGCCGTTAATGAAATCATAGCCCCGGAAGCAAAAAAACCGGGCGTTGCCCGGTTTTTTTGGCTGCAAAAGCAGGATTACTTCTTGGAGCCGGCCACCAGATCGTGGATCTTGGGTTCCAGGATCAGCTCCATGGCAAAGCCCATCTTGCCGCCGGGCACGACGATGTTGTTGCGACGGGACATGAAGGAGTTGGGGATCATGTTCAGCAGGTAGGGGAAATCGACGCCCTTGGGATCGCTGAAGCGGATGATCACGAAACTCTCGTCGGGGGTGGGGATATCCCGGGCGATGAAAGGGTTAGAGGTGTCCACCGTGGGCACCCGCTGGAAGTTGATATGGGTGCGGGAGAACTGGGGGGTGATGTAGTTCACGTAGTCGGGCATGCGGCGCAGGATGGTGTCCACGATCACGTCGGCGGAATAGCCCCGCTCGGCGCCGTCACGATGGATTTTCTGGATCCATTCCAGGTTCACTACGGGCACCACACCGATGGCCAGGTCCACAAACTGGGCCATGTCCACCTTGTCGGTCACCACCAGGCCGTGCAGGCCCTCGTAGAAAAGCAGGTCGGTGCCGGCGGGCATGTCTTCCCAGGGGGTGAATTCGCCGGGTTTCAGGTTGGTGCCCAGACGCTTGTTCAGGGCAGCTGCCTCTTCATCGCTGTGGATGTAATAACGCTTCTTGCCGCCACCGGTCTCGCCGTAGGTCTTGAAAATGTTGGCCAGGCCTTCGAAATCGTTGGCTTCGGGGCCGAAATGGGAGAAGGACTTGTTGCCCTGGGCTTCGGCGGCCTGCATGGCGGCCTTGAATTCCACCCGGCCCAGACTGTGCATGCTGTCGCCCTCGATCACGGCGGCATTCAGGTTTTCGCGCTTGAAAATGTGCTCGAAAGCGCGCTTGACGGTGGTGGTGCCGGCGCCGGAAGAGCCGGTTACGACTACGACGGGATGCTTCTTGGACATGTGGGATTCCCCCTGGAACAGACGAAAAATCAAAAATTGAGCCGGCGGAGTATAAACGCCGACCCCGGGCCTGTCACCCGAAGCCCGGCTATAATCTGCCGCTTCTTCAAGCAGTTAACCCGACACGAGCACGCAGTCCATGGACGCCCAATACCGCCCGGAGATCATCGAACCGGAAGCCCAGCAGCACTGGGAAGAAAAACAGGCCTTCAAGGCCAGTGAAGACAGCAGCAAGCCCAAGTATTACTGCCTGTCCATGTTTCCCTACCCCTCCGGCAAGCTGCATATGGGCCATGTGCGCAACTACACCATCGGCGACGTGCTGGCCCGCTACCACCGCATGAAGGGGTTCAATGTCCTCCAGCCCATGGGTTGGGACGCCTTCGGCCTGCCCGCCGAGAACGCCGCCATGGCCAACAACGTGGCCCCGGCCGGTTGGACCTATTCAAATATTGATTACATGCGCAAGCAGTTGAAGTCCCTGGGTCTGGCCATCGACTGGTCCCGGGAACTGGCCACCTGCAAACCGGACTACTACCGCTGGGAACAATGGCTGTTCACCCGCCTGTTCGAGAAGGGCGTCATATATAAAAAGATGGCCACGGTGAACTGGGACCCGGTGGACCACACGGTGCTGGCCAACGAACAGGTCATCGACGGTCGGGGCTGGCGCTCCGGCGCCCTGGTGGAGAAGCGGGACATCCCCATGTACTTCTTCCGCATTACCGACTACGCGGAAGAGCTGTTGTCCGAGCTGGACAACCTGCCCGGCTGGCCCGAGCGGGTGAAGACCATGCAGAAGAACTGGATCGGCAAGAGCTTCGGCGTGGAAATCCACTTCCCCTTGACGCCCACCTCCCCGCAGGGGAGCTCGATGCTCCCCTCTCCCGCAAGCGGGAGAGGGGCTGGGGGAGAGGGTCAGTCTGACCCCGTCCTCAAAGTCTTCACCACTCGCGCCGACACCCTGTTCGGCGTCACCTACGTGGCCGTGGCCGCCGAACACCCCCTGGCCCAGCAGGCCGCCGCCAACAACCCGGAACTGGCCGCCTTCATCCACGAATGCAAACAGGGTAGCGTGGCCGAGGCCGACATGGCCACCATGGAAAAGAAGGGCATGGACACGGGCCTCAAGGTCTACCACCCCTTCACCAACGAGCCGGTGCCCGTGTGGGTGGCCAACTACGTGCTCATGGGCTACGGCGAGGGGGCCGTGATGGCCGTGCCAGCCCATGATGAGCGGGATTTTGCCTTTGCGCAGAAGTACCAGTTGCCGATCAAGGCAGTGATCAAACCTTTGGAAGTGAAGGGGGAAGGGGGAAGGGGGAAAGGTGAACCTCCCACCGACCCTACCCTTCACCCTTCACCCTTTACCCTTCCCTATACAGAGCACGGCGTGCTCATGGACTCCGGAAACTTCAGTGGTCGCACCTCCCAGGACGCCATCGAAAAGATCGCCCTGGTGCTGAAGAACCTGGGCCTGGGGGACCGGCGCACCACTTGGCGCCTGCGGGACTGGGGCATTTCCCGCCAGCGTTACTGGGGCTGCCCCATCCCCATCATCCACTGCCCCACCTGCGGCGACGTGCCGGTGCCGGAAAAAGACCTGCCCGTGGTGCTGCCCGAGGACGTGAAGATCGACGTGGGCTCACCCATCAAGAAGATGCCGTCCTTCTACGAATGCACCTGCCCCAAGTGCGGCGGCAAGGCGGAGCGGGAAACCGACACCATGGACACCTTCGTGGAGTCCTCCTGGTATTACGCCCGCTATGCCTGCCCGGACCTGGACAAGGGCATGCTGGACGGCCGGGCCAACTACTGGCTGCCCGTGGACCAGTACATCGGCGGCATCGAGCACGCCATCCTGCATCTGCTCTACGCCCGCTTCTTCCACAAGCTCATGCGGGACGAGGGGCTGGTCGATTCCAACGAACCCTTCGCCAATCTGCTCACCCAGGGCATGGTGGTGGCAGAGACCTATTACCGGGACCTGCCGGATGGCAAGAAGCAGTGGATCAACCCTGCCGACGTGGAAGTGGAACGTGACGACCGCGGCCACATCGTCGCCGCGAAACTCATCGCCGACGGCCAGCCCGTGGTCATCGGCGGCGTGGAAAAGATGTCCAAGTCCAAGAACAACGGCGTCGACCCCCAGGCCCTCATCGACCAGTACGGCGCCGACACGGCACGGCTGTTCATGATGTTCGCCGCCCCGCCGGAACAGTCCCTGGAATGGTCCGACGCCGGCGTGGAAGGCGCCCACCGCTTCCTCAAGCGGCTGTGGAAGATGGTGCACGAGCACGTGGAAGCAGGCGTGGTACCTGCCTTCACCGGGGGAGAACTGCCGGAGAATCTGCAAGGCCTGCGCCGGCAACTGCACCAGACCATCGCCAAGGTCACCGACGACATTGAGCGGCGCAAGCAGTTCAACACGGCCATCGCCGCCGTCATGGAACTGATGAACGCCCTGGGCAAGGTGGATGCCACGGACGAACTTGCCCGGGCCGTGAAGCAGGAGGCCCTGGAGGCGGTGGTGCTCATGCTGGCACCCATCGTCCCCCATATCTGCCGCATCCTCATCAAGGCCCTGAAGCCCGGTTCCTGCCTGGTGGGTTCTGCCTGGCCCCAGGCAGACGAAGCGGCCCTGGTGCAGAATGAGGTGGAACTGATGTTGCAGGTGAACGGCAAGCTCAGGGGCAAGTTCAAGGTGGCGGTCGATGCCGGCAAGGAGGCCATCGAGGCAGCTGCCCTGGCCAGCCCGGAACTGCAAAAGCATCTGGACGGGCAGAGCCCCAAAAAGGTGGTGGTAGTGCCTGGCCGGCTGGTCAACGTGGTGGTTTAAGGAACGACGATGAAGCGGTGCGCCCAATTCCGGTTTGCCTATCTCTTTCTGGGTTTTATGACGATCCTGCTGGCCGGTTGTGGCTTTCAGTTGCGCAAAGACGCCCAGTTGCCCTTCGAACAGGCCTACGTGGAAGCCAGCGAGGGTTCCCGCATTGCCCCCCTGCTACGCCAATCCCTGGCAGCCCAGGAAAAGCTCGCTGCAGACAAGACAGGTGCCCCGATCCTCATCGTGGTACAGGCGGAACGGCACAGCAAGGACATCCTCTCCCTGTCCGGAGCCGGCAAGGTACGGGAATACCGCTTCCGCTATCAAGCCACCCTGCAAGTACTTGATGCAGCCAGCCAGCCCCTCATCACCCCTATCCTCCTGCAACAGGTCCGGGATGTGACCTACGAGGAGAACTTCGCCCTGGCCAAGGAAACCGAGGAACATCAGGTCCGCCGCAACATGGAAGAACAAGCCCTGCGCCAGGCCCTGCGCCGCCTGGCTTACGTGAAGCGCTGATGCGCATCCGCGGCGACCAGCTGGCCGGTTCCCTCAAGGGAGCCCTGGCTCCGGTCTGGCTGGTGAGTGGCGACGAACCCCTGCTGGTGGACGAAGCCATCGCCCAGATCCGCGAGGTGGCCCGGGCCCAGGGCTTCGACGAACGCCAGGCCGCCCAGACCGAAACCGGGTTTGACTGGCAGGGGTGGGTGGGCAGCTTTGACTCCCTGTCCCTGTTCGCCAGCCGGCGTCTGGTGGAACTGCGTCTGCCAACGGGCAAGCCCGGGGTGGAAGGGGGCAAGGTGCTGGAGGCCTGGGCTGCCCGGCCTCCCGCCGACACCCTGCTGCTGGTGAGCACGCCACGCATGGACAAGGCGGCCCTGGGGGTGAAATGGGTCAAGGCCATCGAAGCGGAAGGCACAGTGGTACAGGTCTGGCCCCCCACCCTGGAACGTCTGCCGGAATGGATCGGCGAGCGGTTGGGGCGCCGGGGCCTGAAGGCGGACCGGGAAACCCTGGCCTGGCTGGCGGCCCGGGTGGAAGGCAACCTGCTGGCCGCCCATCAGGAAATCGAGAAGCTATCGCTGCTGCTGCCCCCGGGCCCCGTGGACCTGGCCACGGCCCGGGCCAGCGTGGCGGATGTGGCACGCTATGATGTGGGTGACCTGTCCGAAGCCTTCCTGAAGGGTGACGCGGTGCGTTTCTGCCGCATACTGGACGGCCTCAAGGCGGAAGGCGAAGGCCTGCCCCTGGTGCTGGCGGTGTTTGGTGGCGAGGTGCGAACTCTGTACCGTCTTTCCGCCGGTCTTGCCCGGGGTGAACGGCTGGCCGGCCTGATGGACAGCCTGCGGGTCTGGGAAAGCCGCCAGTCCCTGCTGGAACGGGCCCTGCGGCGGGCAGACGCTCCCCGCCTGGCCCGGGCCATGGGTAGCCTGGCCCGGCTGGACCGGGCGGCCAAGGGGCTGCTGCGGGAAGACGCCTGGGACGAGATGAAGCAGTTGGGACTGGAATTGATGAATCGTGGCAGCGCGCCGGCTTTTGCGCCTGCCTTTGCCGAGAGTTGAACATGGATGTAAAAACCTACATGCAAGGACTGGGGCGTCTGGCCCGGGAAGCCTCCCGTGCCGTGGCCCGGGCCGACACCAACCAGAAGAACGCCGCCCTGCTGGCCATGGCCGCTGCCATTGAACGGGACGCAGCGAAGCTGATGGCCGCAAACGGCCAGGACATGGCCCACGCTCGGGCCGCCGGCTACGACACGGCCCTGCTGGACCGCCTGGCCTTGACGGAAAAAACCGTGGCCGGCATGGCCGAGGGCCTGCGCCAGATCGCTGCCCTGCCCGACCCCGTGGGGGAAATGAATGACCTGAAATACCGCCCCTCCGGCATCCAGGTGGGCAAGATGCGGGTGCCCCTGGGGGTCATCGGCATCATCTACGAGGCCCGCCCCAACGTCACCGCCGACGCCGCCGGTTTGTGCCTTAAGTCCGGCAACGCCGCCATCCTGCGGGGAGGCTCCGAGGCGATTCATTCCAACCAGGCCATCGCCGCCTGCGTGAAGGAAGGCCTGGCGGCAGCCGGCCTGCCGGACACCGCCGTGCAGGTGGTGGAAACCACCGACCGGGCCGCCGTGGGCGAGCTGATCACCATGAAGGACTACGTGGACGTGATCGTGCCCCGGGGCGGCAAGGGCCTGATCGAGCGCATCACCGGCGAAGCCCGGGTGCCGGTCATCAAGCACCTGCATGGCAACTGCCACGTGTACGTGGACGACCGGGCGGACCTGGCCAAGGCAACCCGCATCGTGGAGAACGCCAAGACCCAGCGTTACGGCACCTGCAACACCACGGAATCCCTGCTGGTGGCCAGGGACGTAGCCACCGCCGCCCTGCCGGACATCGGGCGCATGCTGGCGGGCAAGGGCGTGGAAATGCGCTGCTGCCCCGTGGCCCTGGACATCCTCACCGGGGCCGGCGTGTCGGCTGACCGGCTCAAGGCCGCCACGGAAGCCGACTGGTACGAGGAATACCTGGCCCCCATCATCGCCGTGAAGGTGGTGGATGGCCTGGACGCAGCCATCTTCCACATCAACACCCACGGCTCCCAGCACACCGATGCCATCGTCACCGAGGACTACAGCCGGGCCCGACGCTTCCTGCGGGAAGTGGATTCCGCCAGCGTCATGGTGAATGCCTCCACCCGCTTTGCCGACGGCTTTGAATATGGCCTGGGGGCGGAGATCGGCATTTCCACCGACAAGATCCACGCCCGGGGCCCCGTGGGCCTGGAAGGCCTCACCAGCCAGAAATGGGTGGTGCTGGGGGACGGCCATGTGCGGGGGTGATGGGGAATGAGGGATGGGTGATGGGGAAAAGCGTTAAACCAGGGGCCGCCCCATCCCCCATCTCCCATCCCCCATCCCAGAAGGCCCTGGGCCTTCTGGGCGGCACTTTTGATCCCATCCACTACGGCCATCTGCGGCTGGCCGAAGAGATGGGGGAAGTGCTGGGCCTGGAAACGGTGCACATCCTGCCTGCGGGGCAGCCGCCCCACCGGGGCCAGCCCCGGGCCGACGCCCGGCACCGGCTGGAAATGGCCCGTCGGGCAGTGGCGGGCAACCCCCGCCTGGTGCTGGATGACCGGGAAATCCGCAAGGCCAGCCCCAGCTATAGCGTGGAAACCCTGACCACCCTGCGCAGCGAGCTGGCGCCTGACGCGGCCCTGACCCTGTTCATGGGGGCGGACGCCTTCATCGGCCTGACCAGCTGGCACCGCTGGACCGAACTGCTGGACCTGGCCCACCTGGCCGTGGCCCATCGGCCGGGTTTTCCTTCCGCCGTGTGGGAAGACGCCCTGCCCGAACCCCTGCGCAAGCTGCTGGCCACCCGGCGGGCCGAACAGCCCGCCGACCTGGGTACCCGGCCCGCCGGCCTCATCCACCTGCACGCCATCACCCAGCTGGATATTTCCGCCAGCCATATCCGCCAGCGGGCCCTGCGCGGGCAAAGCCTGCGCTACCTGCTGCCGGACAGCATCATCGATTACATCAACGAGAACCGCCTTTATGTCTGAACTCCCCACTACAAACCAAACCAAACCCGAACTGCTCACCCCGGATCAACTGGTCAAGATCGCCGTCGCCGCCCTGGAAGACATCAAGGGCAAGGACATCACGGTCATCAATGTGGCCCACCTGACTTCCCTCTTCGACCGCATGATCATCGCCAGCGGCGATTCCACCCGGCAGGTGAAATCCCTGGCGGACAACGTGCTGGAAAAACTCAAGGAGGCCGGCGCCGACATCATCGGTACCGAAGGCGCCGACGTGGGGGAATGGGTGCTGGTGGACGCCGCCAGCCTGGTCGTCCACGTCATGCACCCTGCCGTGCGGGCCCACTACAATCTGGAAGAACTCTGGGGCGCCGCCCAGCAGATCCGCAAGGCGGCTGGCTGACACCGCTCCCGTACCGACAAGGAGGACGCCATGCAACAGGACTACCGCTCCGAACCCCAGCTGATGCCCTCCGACGGCATGGTCAAACTGGCCCACATCATGTACGGCCTGCATGCCTTCAGCGCCCTCACCGGCCTGGTGAGCGCCGCCTTCATCGTTACCGCCTTCCTCTCCGGCTGGCCGTCCATCATTGCCGTGGTGCTCAATTACATCAACCTGGGCCAGGTACGGGGCACCTGGCTGGAATCCCACTTCCGCTGGCAACTGCGCACCTTCTGGTTTGCCTTGCTATGGGCCGTCGTGGCCCTGCTGCTGGCCTTCACCCTGATTGGCATCCCTGTGGCCATCGTCCTCATGCTGGGGGTGGGTATCTGGGTGCTCTACCGGCTCGTCAAGGGCTGGAGCGCCCTGGCCGGGGAGCGGGGACTGGATAGCTGAGTTCCACCGGAACCGCACCTGGCTCTATCACTGCCTGGCAGTTGCCTGAAGCACCATCGGATCCTTTCTCTCGCCTCAGCACTGTTCCCAGGGCAAGCCATCAAACCGCCAGCCGTTTTTCGTGGAACGGTGGTGGTCTTCGTCCAGTTCGCCTTCAAAGCCATACAGCACGTTGTAGACCTCGCTGAAGCCGTGCTGCTCCAGGAAGGTTCCGGCTTCTTTCGAGCGGTTGCCGGAGCGGCAGATGAGTACTACGGGGCGGTTGTGGGAGGCAGCGATGCGCACTTCGCCCAGGAATTTCGGGTTCAGGTCCCAGTTTTCGCCTTCGTACCAGGGGATGAGAATGGCACCGATGGGGTGGCCGACGAACAGGAATTCCCATTCCGAGCGGCAATCCACAAATACCGCGTCGGGCTTTTCCGCCAGAAAATCCGCGGTTTCACGGGGGGTCAAATGCTGCATCTTCGGTCTCCTGTCCTCGCGTAAGTATCTGATTTTCCCTATCATAGCTGCCCTTTTCGCTTCACCGAGCGCCCCATGTCCGATCGCGCTGATCTCCTCTCCCAACACGCCGCCCACCGCATCCTGATTCTGGATGGGGCCATGGGCACCATGATCCAGCGCTACACACTGGCGGAGGCGGATTATCGCGGCACCCGGTTTGCCAACTGGCCCCGGGATCTGAAGGGCAACAATGACCTGCTGCTGCTCACCAGGCCTCAGGTCATCCGGGAAATCCATAGCCAGTACCTGGAAGCCGGCGCGGACATCCTGGAAACCAACACCTTCAACGCCAACAGCATTTCCATGGCCGACTACGGCATGGAAGCCCTGGTTCATGAGCTGAACTTCGAGGGGGCGAAACTGGCCCGGGCGGTGGCGGACGAATTCACCGCCAAGAACCCGGACAAGCCCCGTTTCGTGGCCGGGGTGCTGGGCCCCACCAGCCGCACCCTGTCCATCTCGCCGGATGTGAACGACCCAGGCTTCAGAAACGTGTCCTGGGACGAACTGGTACGCACCTATTACGAGGCCACCGACGGCCTGGTTAAAGGCGGCGCGGATATCCTGCTGATTGAAACCATCTTCGACACCCTGAACGCCAAGGCAGCGGTGTTCGCGGTGAAGCAGTATTTCGATGATGTAGGCCAGACCTGGCCCATCATGATCTCCGGCACCATCACCGATGCCTCGGGCCGGACGCTTTCAGGCCAGACGGTTGAGGCCTTCTGGAACAGCCTCAATCACGCCGAGCCCTTCTCCTTCGGCTTCAACTGCGCCCTGGGGGCGAAAGACCTGCGCCAGCACGTGGCGGAGATCGCCGCCAAGGCGGACTGCCTGGTTTCCGCCCATGCCAACGCCGGCCTGCCCAACGCCTTCGGCGGTTACGACGAGACGCCGGAACAGATGGCCGAGGCCATGCACGAATGGGCGCAACATGGCTTCCTCAACATCGTCGGCGGCTGCTGCGGCACCACGCCGGACCACATCAAGGCCATCGCCGAGGCGGTAGCGCCCTTCCCGCCGCGCACCCCACCCCGGATCGAGCCCAAGCTGCGGGTGTCCGGCCTGGAGGCCTACAACCTGGGCGCCGGCGACCTGTTCTGCAACGTGGGGGAGCGCACCAACGTCACCGGTTCCGCCAAGTTCAAGCGCCTGGTGCTGGAAGCCAAGTACGACGAGGCCCTGGACGTGGCCCGGCAGCAGGTGGAAGCCGGTGCCCAGGTCATCGATATCAACATGGACGAGGCCATGCTGGACGGCCAGGCGGCCATGGTGCGCTTCCTGAACCTCATCGCCAGCGAACCGGACATCGCCCGGGCGCCCATCATGCTGGACTCTTCCAAGTGGGAGATCATCGAGGCGGGCCTGAAGTGCGTGCAGGGCAAGCCCATCATCAATTCCATCTCCCTCAAGGAAGGCGATGCGGCCTTCATCGAGAAGGCGAAACTGGCCCGGCGCTATGGTGCTGCGGTCATCGTCATGGCCTTCGACGAGACGGGCCAGGCGGACACCTACGCCCGCAAGACCGAAATCTGCGCCCGGGCCTACAAGCTGCTAACCGGGAAATTGGGTTTCCCGGCGCAAGACATCATCTTCGACCCCAACATCTTCGCCGTGGCCACGGGCATCGAGGAACACGCCAACTACGCGGTGGACTTCATCGAGGCCACCCGCTGGATCCGCCAGAACCTGCCCCACGCCCACATTTCTGGCGGGGTTTCCAACGTGTCCTTCTCCTTCCGGGGCAATGAGCCCTTGCGAGAGGCCATTCACACCGTATTCCTGTACCACGCCATCCACGCCGGCATGGACATGGGCATCGTCAACGCCGGCCAGCTGGGCATCTACGACGACATTCCCGCCGACCTGCGCACCCTGGTGGAAGACGTGGTGCTCAACCGCCGTGCCGATGCCGGCGACCGGCTGGTGGCGGCGGCGGATACCGTGAAGGGCCAGGCCAAGGAAGCCACCGAGGACCTGGGCTGGCGGGATAAACCCGTGGGCGAGCGCCTCACCCATGCCCTGGTGAAGGGCATCACCGCCTACATCGAAGCGGATACCGAGGAATGCCGGCAAGCCTTTGATCACCCCGTGAAGGTCATCGAAGGCCCGCTGATGGACGGCATGAACGTGGTGGGGGACCTGTTCGGCGCCGGCAAGATGTTCCTGCCCCAGGTGGTGAAATCCGCCCGGGTGATGAAGCAGGCCGTGGCCTACCTGACCCCTTACATCGAAGCCACCAAGACGGAAGCCCAGGCCAAGGGCCGCATCCTCATGGCCACGGTGAAGGGGGACGTGCACGACATCGGCAAGAACATCGTCGGCGTGGTGCTGGGCTGCAACGCCTATGACGTCATCGACCTGGGGGTGATGGTGCCGGCAGACCGGATCCTGGACACCGCCATGGCGGAGAAGGTGGACATCATCGGCCTCTCGGGCCTCATCACCCCCAGCCTGGAAGAGATGAGCCACATCGCCGAAGAGATGCAGCGCCGGGGCATGACCCAGCCCCTGCTGATAGGTGGCGCCACCACGAGTCTCGCCCACACGGCGGTGAAAATCGACACCCGCTTCGACGGTCCAGTGGTGTATGTGAAGGACGCCAGCCGGGCCGTGGGGGTGTGCACGAATCTGCTGTCCCTGGACCTGCGGGACGCCTTCATCGCCCGGACCAAGGCCGAATATGTGGAGGTGCGCGAACGCCACGCCGCCCAGCAAGGCGAACGCAAACTGGTGACCCTCGCAGCCGCCCGGGCCAACAAGTTCAAGGCCGAAAAGGGCCATGTCCCGCCCGCGCCCCGCCAGCCCGGCGTGCATGTGCTAAAAAACTACGATCTGGCGGAGCTGGCCCGCTGTATCGACTGGACCCCCTTTTTCCAGGCCTGGGAGCTCCATGGCCGCTACCCGAAGATCCTGGACGACGAGGTGGTGGGCGAAGAAGCCCGCAAGCTGTTCGCCGACGCCCAGGCCATGCTGGAGAAGATCGTCGCCGAGAACTGGGTGGAAGCCCGCGCGGTGTTCGGCCTGTTCCCCGCCAACACGGTGAACGACGACGACATCGAGATTTACCGGGAAACGGGAAACGGGAAACGGGAAACGGGCATGACCCTGCACAACCTGCGCCAGCAGATGCAGCGCCCCCCCGGACAGCCCAACTGGTGCCTGGCGGATTTCATCGCCCCCAAGGACAGCGGCGTGGAAGACTGGATTGGCGCCTTCGTGGTCACCGCCGGCATCCGGGAAGACGAGAAGGTGAAGGCATTCGAGGCCGCCCACGACGACTACCAGGCCATTCTCTTCAAGGCCCTGTGCGACCGGCTGGCGGAAGCCTTTGCCGAACGCCTGCACCAGCGGGTACGCACCGAGTTCTGGGGGTATGCCGCCGATGAAGCCCTGAGCAACGAAGAACTCATCGACGAGGCATACCGGGGCATCCGCCCGGCCCCGGGCTACCCCGCCTGCCCGGAACACAGCGAAAAGGCCGCCCTGTTCCAACTTCTGGACGCGACGAACGCCATCGGCGTCACCCTCACGGAAAGCTATGCCATGCTGCCCCTGGCGTCCGTGTCCGGCTTCTACTTCAGTCATCCGGACAGCCGCTATTTCGCGGTGGCAAAAATCGACAAGGATCAGGTGGCAGACTACGCCGCCCGCAAGGGCTGGGACCTGGCCACAGCGGAACGCTGGCTGGCACCGAATCTGGCCTATAACCGGTGAGCCCCATGGCCGCCGGCAACACCGCCCTGGAAATCGCCACCCTGCCCCTGCCCGGGGGAAAGGGCGTGCTGGGCATCACCCATTGCCCCGGCAAGTGCGAGCCGGCCTGGGGCCGGGGAGCCGATGGCCGGGACATGAATCAGGACCTGGGCGCCATCCGGGCCTGGGGGGCCACCGTGCTAGTGACCCTCATCGAGGAACAGGAATTCGAACTGCTGCGGGTAGATAGGCTAGGTGAAATGGCCGAAGCCCAGGGCCTGGAATGGCATCACCTGCCCATCCCGGACATGGACGTGCCCGACTGGCACTTTGGCCGCCGCTGGATCTATTCCGGCCTGCGCCTGCGCCGCCTGCTCCGCCAGGGTGGGCGGGTGGTGCTCCACTGCCGGGCCGGTCTGGGCCGGGCGGGCACCATCGCCGCCCACCTGCTGGTGGAACTGGGGGTGCCCAGCGCGGAAGCCATCTCCCTGGTGCGCAAGAACCGCAAGGGAGCCATCCAGACTGCCGCCCAGGAGGCCCACGTCATCCAGGTCAGCCGCATCAGCCCCGAAGCGGACGAAGCCATGGCCCGGCGCCTGGCCTGCCTGCTGGGGGGCGCCCTGGGGGACGGCTTCGGCTACGCCGTGGAATTCGACCGCCTGGAGGCCATCCATCGGCGCTTCGGCCCCGGGGGCCTGCGGGTACCCCAGTACGAACACGGCCAGCTGGTTGTCTCTGACGACACCCAGATGACCCTCTTCACCCTGGAAGGACTCATCCGCAGCCAACTGCAAGGCGACAAGGAGGATGAGGAGCTTGTGGCGTCCATCCGACTGTCCTACCTGGACTGGCTGGATACCCAGGGAGGCAAGGGAGAAAGCCATGTGGCCGCCAGCCGGCTGATGAAACATGCCGTGCTGCACGCCCGCCAGGCACCGGGCAATACCTGCCTGTCAGCCCTGGAAGCCGGCGGCCGGGGCACGCCGGAAGCCCCCATCAACGACAGCAAGGGTTGTGGCGGCGTCATGCGGGTGGCCCCTATTGCCCTGCTTCCCGGCATGGACGCCCGACGGGCCTTCCGCCTGGGAGTCCTCAGCACCGCCCTCACCCACGGCCACCCCAGCGGCTATCTTTCCGCCGGCTGTCTGGCGGCGATGCTGGTGCCCTTGCTGGCCGGCCAGCCCCTGGGCTCAGCAGCCCAGGAGGCCCGCGCCCTGCTGGCGGAACAGCAAAACCATGCGGATACACTGAAGGCCCTGGACGCCGCCCTGGAAGCCATGCGCCATCCCCACCTGGGCCATCTGCCCCCGGCCCTGGGCGAAGGCTGGGTGGGGGAGGAAGCCCTGGCCATCGGCCTGTACGCCGCCGCCCGCAGCCTGGATTTCTCCGCCGTCATGGCGATTGCCGCAAACCATGACGGAGACTCGGACTCCACCGCTGCCATCGCCGGCCAGATTTTCGGCGCCCAGTATGGACTGGAAGCCCTGCCCCACGCCTGGATCCGCCGCCTGGACGTGCTGGACGCCCTGTGCGACCTGCTGGAATGGGGGCACCCTCTCTGGCAGAACGCGAAATAAACCCATGCCTTCCCTGTTTGCCTCACCCGCCCACCTGGACGAGGGCTTTGCCGATGGCCTGGCCCGGATGCTGGAGGTCCACGACGGCCTGGGTGTCTACATCCTGGTGCTGGCCAATGCCGCCTACGACCCGGCCCTTTGGGCGCGGCTGCGCCCAGCCCTGGCCCTGCGCCATGCCCGCCATGGGGAAACCCTGACCAATGCCCTGCGGGCCGGGCGGCGCATTGCCGAACCGGATGACGACCTGCTGGTATTCCTGAAGCTGATGGCCCTGGGGTTCGACCGGGTCGCCTGCCTGGAAGGGCGTGCCTGCGGCCCCTGGCAGGTGCTGTTCAACCCCATCCGCGCCCTGCGCCCGCCCCGTGCCAGCGGCGAGCGGATCGAAGGCCTGCAGCGTCCCTTCAACCCGGCGGGGTTCCATTTCAACAAGCCTTTCCTGGCCAAGGAAGTGCTCTGGCAGGGTCCTCTGGCCGGCAAGGACGCCCGCCTGCTCTACAACAAGTTTCCCTTCGCCCCCCTGCACGGCCTGCTGGTGCCGGAACCCCAGGCCCAACGCCCCCAGTGGCTAAGCCCGGAAATGCTCGGCTGGGCCTGGGACGCCACGGCGGAACTGGGTGCCGGCCTGCCCGGCTTCGGCCTGGCCTACAACAGCCTGGGGGCCCAGGCCTCGGTGAACCACCTGCACTTCCAGACTTTCATGGGGGCGCCGGCATTGCCGCTGCTGTCCCCGGACTTCCGCCACAACGGCGGCACCACTGACTACCCCCTGCCCTGCCAGGTGGCCACCCGGGCAGACGAAGCCTGGCTTTTTCTGGACGAACTGCACCAGCAATCCATGCCCTACAACCTGGTCTATACCCCGGGCCGGGTGCACATCCTGCCCCGCCGGACCCAGGGCAGCCTGCCCCTGCCCGCCTGGAGTGCCGGGCTGGCCTGGAGCGAGCTGGCCGGCTCGGTGACCGTATTCAGCCGGGAAGATTTCGAGGCCCTGACGGAACCGGATATCCACACTGCACTCTCACTGCTCGCCCCCTGAATCTCTCACTACAATGGCATCGATAACCGGATGCCCAGCTTGATCCTCTTTCTTCGCCGCCTGAGCCACTACGCCTTCCACCTGCTGGGAGGCGTGGTCATCGTCATGGGCCTGGTGGCCCTGGTGCTGAAGTTCTGGCTCATGCCGGACGTGGACCGATTCCGCGCCGACCTGGAGGCGGCCGCCAGCCAGGCCGTGGGCGTACCGGTGCGCATCGGCGCCCTGGAGGCAGACTGGCGGGGCCTGAACCCCCGCGTAACCCTGCGCCAGGTCAGCCTCCAGCCCCGGGCCGGCGAAGCCCTGGTCTTCCCCCGGGTGCAGGCCATCGGTTCCTGGCTGTCCCTGGCCGTGCTTGAACCTCGTCTTAGCCAACTCAGCATCGAGGATGCACGCTTTCCCCTGCGCCGCAGCACCGAGGGCACCCTCTTCCTGGCAGACATACCCCTGAACGGCCCCGGCGATCCCAGCCCTTTCCCGGACTGGCTGCTGCGCCAGGGGCGCATCGTCATCAAGGACGCCCACATCAGCTGGCAGGACGACCAACTGGGTGCCCCACTGCTGAGCCTTTCCCGGGTGCGTCTGCTGGTGGAAAACAGCTTCGGCCGGCACCGTTTCGGTGGCGTGGCCACCCCCTCGGACGGCGCCCGGCGGCTGGATCTACGCGGAGATTTCCGAGGCGACTCCGTGCATGCGCCGGACAGCTGGTCTGGCCTGTTCTACGCCCAGGTCCGAGACGCTCGTTTCCAGACATGGAGCCAGTGGGTCCCCTGGGGCCAGGATGCGGTCCGTTCTGGCGCGGGGGACCTGCGCTTCTGGCTCACGGTGGAACGGGGCCAGGCCCAGGCCCTCACCGGCGATGCCCGTCTGTCCGACGTGGCTGTCAGCATGGATGCAAACCTGCCGGAACTGCGATTCTCCCAACTGGCGGGCCGCATCGGCTGGGGCCGTACCCAGGCCATCCATACCCTGTACGTCGACAAGCTCCAGTTCCGCATTCCGGAGGAGAGTCGGGACATTCCCCTGGCCGAGGCCGCCAATCTCCGCCTGACCCTGACACCCAAACCCGCAGGCGGCTTTTCCCGCGTCGAGGTGGAAACCGCCAACTTGAGACTGGAGGCGCTCACCGCCCTCAGTGGTGCCCTGCCCCTGCCCCATCAAGGGCATGACCTGATCACCGCCCTGGCCCCTCAGGGCCTGGTGGAAAATGCCCGGGGCCACTGGTCCGGTCCCCGGGATTACGCGCTCAACCTGCGCATGCGCGAGGGAGGCGTGCGCCCCTACCGGGACCTGCCCGGCGTCAGCGGACTGGACTTCAGCCTGGAAGCAGACCAGAACCAGGGCAAGCTCACCCTGGGCAGCAAGGGCCTGCGCTTGCAGTGGCCTGGACTGTTCCGCCACGAACTGGGCCTGGACAAGCTGGAGGCCCAGGCTGACTGGCGTTTCGACTCCACAGGCCTGGACATCCAGTTCAAGGCACCGCTGTTGAGCAACGCAGACCTGGACGGCAGCGCCAAGGGCCAGTTGCTGCTGCCGAACCAGGGAAGTCCGGTGGTGGACATCAGTGCCCATCTCACCCGGGGCGAAGCCAACGCGGTATACCGCTACCTGCCCCTAAAAGTAGGCAACGACGCCTACGAATGGCTGCGCCGGGGCCTGCTGGCCGGCCGTTCCGACGATGTACGACTACGCCTGAAGGGTGATTTGGGCCGGTTTCCCTTCGACCAGGGAGGCGGCGAATTCCAGGTACGCATCCGCATGCTGGACGGGGTGCTGGACTACGCCGAAGGCTGGCCCCGCATAGAGGGCGTGGGGGGACAACTGGTCTTCCAGGGCCGGGGCATGCACCTGCTGGCCGACCGGGGGCGCATCCTGAATGCCCAGCTGGGGCCCGTCAAAGTGGATATCCCGGATCTTCACTACACACCGGACGAACGGGTGCTGGTGGATGGCTATGCCAGGGGCGATCTGTCCACGTTTCTGGATTTCATCCACCGATCCCCGGTGAACGCCTACACGGACCGCTTCACGGAAGGCTTCAAGGCAGAAGGCCCGGGCATCCTGGCCTTGAAGCTCAACCTGCCGGTACGGCGCATCGACACCGCGACGGTTGGGGGAGCCTTCACCTTCCAGAACAACCGGCTCACGGCAGGAAAATCCCTGCCCCCCATCTCCCAAATCCAGGGAGGTCTGACCTTCACGGAGAAATCCCTCCAGGGCAAAAATCTGCAAATGCACATCCTGGGCATGCCCGCCCAACTGGAGTTGAGCAGCCAGTCCGGTGCAGGCCTACGGGTCCAACTCTCCGGGACAGCATCCGCAGAAGCCCTCAAGCCCCATTTGCCCCAGGCCCTGGCCGGCATCCTGCGGGGCAGCACCCGCTGGCAGGCCAGCGCCGGCCTCAGCGGGGGCGGCCGCGCCTCCGGCCTGACCCTGACATCGGACCTGGTTGGCATGGCCGTGGACCTGCCCGCCCCCCTGGGCAAGAACAGCGGCCAGGCGGTGCCCCTGGAAATCGATTACCGCCCCGGCCAGGCGGGGGGAGACGGCGACCGGCTCCAGGGCCAATACGGCAACATGGCCCGGGCCAAGGCCCTCTTGCCTGAACACAGCCAGCCCCGACTGAACCTCCACCTGGGCACGGGCACGGTCCCGGACCCCACCGAAGCGGGGCTCTGGATCAGCGGCAACCTCAATTTCGTCGATCTGGATGCCTGGCGGACCCGGGACTGGGGCACCCTGGCCGATACCCGTGCAAATGAAGGCAGCGGCATCGCATTCCGCCAGGCCGCCCTGTCCTTTGGCTCCCTGCGACTCTTCGACCGGCGCTTCAACGAAACCTATGTCCGTGTCACACCCTCCGGCAAGGGGTGGAACCTCCAGACCGCCGGCAAGGAAATTGCCGGGGAACTGGTGACGGTTTCCGAAACCGGGGGCCTGCGCGTACTGGGCAATTTCAAACGGCTGGCCATCCCAGAGGCACAAGGGCGGGCGACGATAACCCCCAATGCCGCGCAAGGAAACACGCTCACCAACCTGGAACTGAACGTTCAGTCCCTGATCTGGAAACAGATGGAACTGGGTGAATTGCGCTTGCGGATGTCACCGCTGAAAACCGGCTATCACCTGGATCATTTTCTTCTGGCGCCACCTGAAGGCCGGCTGGAAGGTAGCGGCATGCTATCCGACCATCCGCGCCGCCCTTCCCGACTCAAGCTGAAGCTGACCAGCCAGAACCTGGGCAAGCTGATGGCCCGAATGGGCCACCGGGATGCCCTCAAGGACGGCGAAGGTGGCGTATCCGGCGAACTGGGCTGGATGGGGGGCCTGGAAGACTTCGACGTGGCCACCCTGGAAGGGGATCTGGACCTGTCCGTGAAGAAAGGCCAGTTCCTCAAGGTCAACCCGGGAGCCGGACGGCTGGTGGGGGTACTGAGCCTGCAATCCCTGCCCCGCCGCATCAATCTGGACTTCAAGGACGTGTTCAGCCAGGGCTTCGCCTTTGACGAGGTAAGCGGCCAGGTCCACATCGAACGGGGCTCCGCCTATACGAAGGATCTACGCATGAACGGCCCAGCCGCCCAGGTACGCATGAGTGGCTTGGTGGATCTGGCCCAGGAGACCCAGAACCTGCGCTTGCAGATCCAGCCCCGGTTGGAAGATTCCGTGGCCGTGGCCGGCGCCCTGCTGGGCGGGCCGGTCGTAGGCCTGGGTGCTCTGCTGGCCAACAAGGTGCTGAAGAACCCCATCGGCCAGGTGGTGGGGTTTGAATACACCGTCTCGGGCAACTGGGCTGACCCGGTGATCACCAAGGTGCCGCGCAAGACTGCCGCCCCCGATGCAGAGCCGGCCCAATAGCCTGTTTTCAGAGCAGAACAGGTTGCCCCGGCGCAAGGTACTTGTGTAACCTCGAACCATTGCCCACGCTGCCAGGAAACGCCCGTGCCCCGCACTGTCAAGCCAGCCACGAAAACACCCGCCAAGAGCCCCGCAGCAAAACCCGCTGCGAAGACATCCAGTTTTGGCAAGGCCCGCACCCGGAGCACGCCCAAGGCCGCGCCGGAAACAGGTGCAGAAGCGGCCAACATCGTACGCATGGCGGCCGTGCAGATGGCATCCGGCCCCAATGTGGGCGCCAATCTGGCCGAGGCGGAACGGCTCATCGGCATGGCCGTGGCAGCTGGAGCCAGACTGGTAGCCTTGCCTGAGTATTTCGCCATCATGGGCCTGAAGGATTCGGACAAGGTAGCCGTAAAGGAACAGCCGGGCAAAGGCCCCATCCAGAAATTTCTCGCCACCCAGGCCAAGAAACACGGCATCTGGCTGGTGGGCGGCTCGGTGCCCCTGGCCTGCGACAACCCCAAGAAAGTGTTCAACAGCTGCCTGGTCTATGACGACAAGGGCAGGCAGGTGGCCCGCTACGACAAGATCCATCTGTTTGGCCTGTCCCTGGGCGCCGAGCACTACAAGGAACAGACCACCATCGAGCCCGGTAAACAGGTGGTGGTGCTGGACACCCCATTCGGCCGCCTGGGCCTGTCCATCTGCTACGACCTGCGATTCCCCGAGCTCTACCGGGCCATGGGAGACGTGGACGTCATCCTGGTGCCTGCCGCCTTCACCGCCACCACGGGCAAGGCCCACTTTGAAACCCTGGTTCGGGCCCGGGCCATCGAAAACCTTGCCTACGTCATCGCCCCGGCCCAGGGGGGCTACCACGTGTCCGGCCGGGAAACCCACGGCGACTCCATGATCGTGGATCCCTGGGGCAACATCCTGGACCGCCTGCCCCGGGGCTCCGGCGTGGTGGTGGCCGGCATCAACCGAACTTACCAGGAAGGCCTGCGTCAAAGCCTGCCGGCCCTGAAGCACCGCACCCTGGACTGCAAGGGCAGCATCCAGGTGGAAGTGATCAAGGCCTGAGTCGTAAGTCGTCCCATCCCCCTTCACCCTTCACCCTTCACCCTTCACCCTTCACCCTTCACCCTTCACCCTTCACCCTTCACCCTTCACCCCTCCCCCGACATGACCCAAGCCTTCGCTGCTGCAGAATCCCTCCTCCTGGCCCCCAACGCACTGGATGCCGCCCGACTGGAGGGTGTATTCGGCCATCTGGCAGGCCATCGGGTGGAAGATGCCGACCTCTACTTCCAGTACACCCGCTCCGAAGCCTGGAGCCTGGAAGAAGGCCAGGTGAAATCCGGCAGCTTCAGCATCGACCAGGGGGTGGGCATCCGGGCCGTGACCGGGGACAAAACCGCCTTTGCCTACTCGGACGACATCCGCCTGCCGGCCATCCTCGAAGCGGCTGGCACGGTGCGGGCCATTGCCGCCGCCGGCCAGTCTGCCACCGCCCGGGTGCCGGGCCGGGTAGAGGGCCGCAGCCTGTATGCACCCATCGACCCCCTGGCCAGCCTGGCCGAAGCCGACAAGGTGGCCCTGCTGCACCGGCTGGAGGACTACGCCCGCAAGCAGGACAGCCGGGTCACCCAGGTCATCGCCAGCCTGGCCGGGGAATACGAAGTGGTATTCGTCACCCGCCTGGATGGCCGTAGCGCCGCCGACGTGCGCCCCCTGGTGCGAGTGTCCCTGCAGGTCATCGTCGAACAGGATGGCCGCCGGGAACAGGGCAGCGCCGGCGGCGGCGGCCGCTTCGACTACGCCTATTTCAGCGATGCCAGGCTCCAGGAATTCGCCCGCCTGGCGGTGGAACAAGCCCTCACCAACCTCAACGCCAGGCCTGCCCCCGCCGGCACCATGACCGTGGTGCTGGGCTCCGGCTGGCCCGGCATCCTGCTCCACGAAGCCATCGGCCACGGCTTGGAAGGGGACTTCAACCGCAAGGGCTCCTCCGCCTTCTCCGGCCGCATCGGCCAGCGGGTGGCCGCCGACGGGGTCACCGTGGTGGATGACGGCACCCTTCCTGACCGGCGCGGCTCCCTCAACGTGGACGACGAAGGCACCCCCAGCCAACGCACCGTGCTCATCGAAAACGGCATCCTGCGGGGCTACATGCAGGATTCCATGAACGCCCGCCTCATGGGGATGGCCCCCACCGGCAACGCCCGCCGGGAATCCTTCGCCCACCTGCCCATGCCCCGCATGACCAACACCTACATGCTGGCCGGCGACAAGGACCCTGACGAAATCCTCCGCTCGGTGAAGAAGGGCCTATACGCCGTGAACTTCGGCGGCGGCCAAGTGGACATCACCAGCGGCAAGTTCGTCTTCTCCGCCGCCGAGGCCTACATGATCGAGGACGGCCGGATCACCTATCCGGTGAAGGGTGCCACCCTCATCGGCAACGGCCCCGATGTGCTCACCCGGGTGTCCATGATCGGCAACGACATGAAGCTGGACCCGGGGGTGGGCACCTGCGGCAAAGAAGGTCAGAGCGTACCCGTGGGCGTAGGCCAGCCCACCCTGCGCATCGAGGAACTCACCGTCGGTGGCACCCACGCGTAACGCGGACTGAGACAGCGGGACTACAGCCTGTGTCCCGCGCCCCGCTCCTACGGGGTCGGCAACACCGTTACCCAAAAAAAAGCCGGGCAATCGCCCGGCCTTTTCCGTTCCTGAAGGCGCTTACTCCAGGATTTTCAGTTCCACCCGGCGGTTCTGCATGCGGCCTTCCTCGGTGTCGTTGTCGGCAACGGGCGCGGACTCGCCATAGCTCTTGGCGGTGAGGCGGCTGGCATCGATGCCATGGCTGGTCAGGTAGTGCATGACAGCCTTGGCACGGCGGTCGCCCAGACCCAGGTTGTACCAGTCTGAATTGCGGCTGTCGGTATGGCCGCCGATCTCCACCTTCACATCCGGATTCGCCTTCAGGGTCGCCACCACGCCTTCCAGGACGGCCACCGCGTCGGAACGCAGGTTGGACAGGTCGTTGTCGAAGTTCACACCATCCAGGGCGATGACTTTGGGCAGGGAGCAGCCCTTCTCGTCCACCTTGTCGCCAGCAGGTGTCGTGGGACACTGGTCGAGATCGTCCACCACGCCGTCGCCGTCATGGTCCATTTCACACCCCTGGGCGTTCACCTTGCGGCCAGCGGGCGTGGTAGGGCACTGGTCGAGGCGGTCCACCACGCCGTCGCCATCCCCATCCAGCTCGCAACCCTCCGCATTCACCTTGGCGCCAGCGGGGGTACCCGGGCATTTGTCCTGGGCGTCCAGAACGCCATCGGCATCACTGTCCAGCTCGCAGCCCAGGGCATTCACCTTGCGGCCCGGGGGCGTGGTGGGGCACTTGTCCAGGCGGTCCACCACGCCGTCCCCATCGCCATCCAGTTCACAGCCGCTGGCGTTTACCTTGGCGCCGGCGGGGGTGTTGGGGCAGCGATCCTTGTCGTCGGTCACGCCATCGCCATCGCTGTCCATGGGCTTGGCCGGGGCGGGCGCGGCCTTGGCCGGGGTGTCCGTGGGGCAGGCGGCATCCAGCAGTCCCTTTCCGGGACAGCCGATGGTGCCGTACAACTGGTAGCCCGTGGTCTTGCCGCTGCTACTGGCAGCATTGCTGGGGTCGTAGTAGGTGGATGCCGCCTGGGCTGTGCCCCCAAGGGCCAGCAGGACCAGCAGGGAAAGGGATGTGCGTTTCATATGCGAGACTCCTGTCTAGTGTTTTGAATGACCAACTCGGGCCCGGCAGGCTGGCCCGGCATGGTGCTCCGGGTCGCCCCCTGGGCGCGTTCTTCCTGCCCAATCATGGCATAGAGGCCTTCCAGGGCTTTCTTGACGACATAAGATTCCACCACGGCCTGTTCACTCTTCAGGCCGGCAATCGCCCTCAACTGGGCAGACAAAACACGGTAGGCATCATCCAGGCCGGCTTCTGCTGCCACGCTCCTGATGATAGGCGACAGATCGGATGCCAGTCGGGCTTCACTGGCCTGGCGAAAATGTTGCGTCGCGGCCGGTGGGCCAGCAACCTGAAGCGGCCCCGCAGCCTCTGCCGGCAGGCTCTCCATGGCCTGCTGGGCGGTTTCCAGGACGGTCTTTTCCAGCCCGGGCAGCGCCAGCTCCGCCGTGCGATTCATGGCCAGGACCAGGGCATCCACCTTGTCCCCATGGCCCAGGGCCCGCAGAAAACGTTCGGCCTTGGCGAACTTCTTCGGCAGGTCGACCCTGACCTGGGGGTTGTCGAGGAAACCATTCTGCTGTCCCAGCCGGGACAAGGCATGTTGAGCCCACTGCTCCAGTCCAGGCCGGGAGTCCGGCATGCCCTGCTGCCCCAGAGAGACCGCCCAGGCCGGCGCCTGAGCGAATCCCATAAAGACCAGGGTCAGCCAGGCGCGGCGATTCATTTTCTCAGGGCGTCGCGGATTTCGCGCAACAGGACGATGTCCTCCGGCGTGGGGGGCGGTGCCGCCGGGGCAGCCTCTTCCTGGCGCTTGAGCTTGTTGATGGCCTTCACCGCCACGAAGATGGCAAAAGCGATGATCGTGAAATCCACGATGGTCTGAATGAAGGCACCATACTTGATGAGGGGGACGCCAGCCTTTTCCGCTTCAGCCAGGGTGGCAAAGCCCTGACCGGACAGGTCGATGAAGAGTTGCTTGAAATCCACGCCTCCCATGAGTGCCCCCAGGGGCGGCATGATGACGTCTTGGACCAGGGAGGTGACGATCTTGCCGAAGGCGGCACCAATCACCACGCCCACGGCCAGGTCCACCACGTTGCCGCGCATGGCGAATTCCTTGAATTCCTTCACGAAGCTCATTCCCTTCTCCTCTCGTGTGAATGCATAACCTCCCGGATACTGACTCGGGGGGCCTTTATCCGGTGGGCGGATCAAACCACAAACCGCCCGTGCCTTCTGTGGCCCTTCTCACAGCGCACCGCCTGGCGGGCCTCAGTCTCCACTCATGCCGGCCACTTGTACACCCGCCTGGCCGGCAAAGGTGAGCATGCGGTTGATGGAACGCACGGCACGGGCCCCCACGACCGGGTCCACGTGGATCTCGTTGTCGCCTGTTTCGAGCACGTGCAGCAAACCCCGCAAGCCGTTCATGGCCATCCAGGGGCAATGGGCGCAGGACACACAGGTCGCACCCCGGCCACCGGTAGGAGCCTCCAACAGGGTCTTGCCCGGCGCTGCTTCCTGCATCTTGTGGAAAATGCCGTTGTCCGTGGCGACGATGAAGATCGGGTTCGGCAGTTGGCCGGCGGCGCGGATCAACTGGGTTGTGGACCCCACCACGTCGGCCAGGGCGATGACGCTGGCGGGGGATTCCGGATGTACCAGCACTGCCGCTTCCGGGTAACGAGCCTTCATGTCCCGGATGCCCTCGGCCTTGAAACGCTCATGCACCACACAGGAGCCCTGCCAGAGCAGCATGTCGGCCCCGGTGGTTCGCCGCACGTAATCGCCCAGGAAACGGTCCGGCGCCCATATGAGTTTTTCTCCCTGATCCTTGAGATGTTGGGCCACCTTGACAGCGATACTGGAGGTGACCACCCAGTCCGCCCGGGCCTTTACCTCCGCCGAGGTGTTGGCGTACACCACCACGGTGCGGTCCGGATGTGCATCGCAAAAGCGGGAAAAATCCGCTGCCGGACAGGACAGGTCCAGGGAACACTCCGCCCTCAGATCGGGCATCAACACCCGCTTTTCCGGATTGAGTATCTTTGCCGTCTCGCCCATGAAACGCACACCCGCCACCACCAGGGTGCGGGCCTTGGACGCATGGCCGAAACGGGCCATTTCCAGTGAATCGGACACGCATCCCCCTGTCTCTTCCGCCAGTCGTTGCAGGTCTGCCGCCGTGTAGTAGTGGGCCACCAGCACCGCATCTCGCTCCTTCAACAGGGCCTTGATACGCTGAACCAGAACTTCCCGCTCGCCTCCCTCAAGGGTTTCCTCCAGCACGGGAGGCACATCGGTCACAGGGTGGGCAGCGGGGATGGATACGGAATACATAACAGTAGGGGTCGGGGCGATGGCTCCGGTTTTAGAAGGGGTGCCCCCCCCTGTCAAGCCAGGAATTGGGATATCCGGAATGTCGCGGCCTCAGAACGGCCCCGGCAGCACTGATAGACTTCAGTCATGCAACAACTCATTCTCGACATACGCCCCGACGCCCCAGCCGGCTTCGACAATTTCCTTCCCGGACCCAATCTGGAACCCTTGCAGGCCCTACGTGAGCGGGTCCGGATACCGCAATCCGCCAGCCCCATGACCGGCGAGCACGTGCTCTATCTCTGGGGAGAAACCGGGGTGGGCAAAAGCCACCTGCTCAGAGCCTGGGCCACAGCCAGCGACGCCCCCTGCCTGACGGGCGGTCCCCTGCCGGACATGGACCGTCCCCTGCTCGCGGTGGACAACGTTCATGCCCTGGATGAAGAAACCCAGGTGCGCCTGTTTGCGCTGCTCAACAACGCCCGGGAACACGGGGGCCGCATCGTTGCCGCCGGCCCGCTGCCTCCCGCCCGGTTAGCCATCCGCGCCGACCTGGCCACCCGCCTGGCCCAGGGTCTGGTCTTTCGCCTCCAGGCCCTGTCCGATGCCGACAAGGCCCAGGCCCTGCAAGTGCGGGCCGCTGCCCGGGGCATGGAACTGGATGACGAACTTGTGCGCTACATGTTGCTGCACTGCCGCCGTGATCTGCCCCACCTGCTGGCCATCGTCGACGGGCTGGACACCTTCTCCCTGAGCCGCAAACGGCCCGTGAGCCTGGGTTTGTTGAAAGCCTACCTGCAGACGACTCCGGCTTGATCCCCATGCGGCTACTTTGTGCCATCAGCCATCACGGCCTTGGGCATCTGGCCCAGACCGCCCCGGTTCTTGGGGCCATGACCCGGGCCCAGCCCGGTATCGAATGGCACATATGGAGCGGCCTGCCCCGGGAGGTACTGGAAGGACGCCTCGGATTTCAGTTCGTCCATCGCCATGCTGCCGCAGACATGGGGCTGGTCATGCACGATGCCCTCCAGGTCGATCTCCAGGGCAGTCGTGCGGCCCTGCTGAAGTTTCATGACCAGTGGTCCGGGCGCGTTGCCCGGGAGGCAGACTGGCTCCAGCGGGAAGGCATCCGGGGCGTGATCAGCAATGTGGCCTATCTGCCCCTGGCCGCTGCCCAGGCCCAGGACATACCGGCCGTGGGCTTCTCCTCCCTGAACTGGCAGGACATTTCCCGGGCTTATATGGAAGCGTCGGCAGACTTGGCTACCGCGCTGGAGCAGATGGGCGCGGCCTACGCCAAGGCATCCCGGTTTCTTGCCCTGAATCCCGGTATGCCCATGGCCTGGCTGCCCAATCTGGAACCAGCACCGCCAGTGGCCGATTTGGGCTGCAACCAACGGGAAATGCTCTGTCAGCGTCTGGATCTACCTGCTGACACCGCGCTGACCCTGGTGGCACTGGGTGGTGTAGCCTACCGCCCCCGGGCACCCCTACCCCGGATTCCAGGCAATCTCTGGCTGATACCGGATGACTGGCGCGCTGGCACGGGCATGGATCGGGATGACTTAGTGGGTTATCGCCAGGCCGGACTGAAATTCATCGACCTGCTGGCCTCATCAGACCGGGTCATCACCAAAGTGGGGTACGGCAGCTTCGTGGAAGCCGCCGGCCAGGGCAAACCCCTGCTCTATCTGGACCGGCCAGACTGGCCGGAAAGTCCCTGGCTGGGGGCCTGGATCGAGGGCCATACCCGGGCCCAGGCAATCACAGAGGAACAACTGGGCAGCATGGCTCTGGGCGAATTGCTGGCGGAACTCGACAAGCGCCCCCCCATACCGCCCGCCGATGTATCCGGAGCGCCCCGCATCGCGGCGCGCATCCTGGAAATACTGGGCTGATCAGCCCTTGTTGCCCTCGGCGGCAATCTCCGCATGGACCTGGGCCATGTCCACTTCCTTGGCCCTTTGGATCAGGTCGTCAAAAGCCCCGGCAGGCAAGGCGCCGGGCTGGGCGTAGATGATGACCTTCTCGCGGAAGATCACCAGGGTGGGAATGGAACGCACCTGGAAATGGGCTGCCAGACCCTGCTGTTCCTCGGTGTTCACCTTGGCAAAGGTGATGTCGGCATGCTTCTCCGACGCGGCCTCGTACACCGGGGCAAAACCCCGGCAGGGGCCACACCAGGGGGCCCAGAAATCGATCACCACAAAATCATTGTTGAGGATGGTGGGCTCGAAGTTTTCCTCATTCAGTTCCAGTACCGCCATGACACACCCCTTGATCTCGACAGGCCAAACGCTGGCATAAAAAAAGGCCGGCGAGTACGCCGGCCGAGGCATGTTACCACGCTCAAGGAGAAGAATTCGTTACCCGGAGAAGGCCAGCTGGCGCCGGCTCAAACCCCCGCCCGGGCGAGACGAGGCTGGGAATCACCCGGATTCTGCCGCCACATGTTCGGGCCGGACTTCAGATTGGCTTTCACCGCCACCTTGTTCACGGCAGCCACCAGTTCATTGGCCAGCAACCGGGCCTGGCTGGGGGTCAGATTCAGCAGCAGCGTTTCCGAACCGTCCCCATGCTGCAATGCAATTCGATCCACACCATCAACACCCGCAACAACACTTACCGTGATTTTTTCCTGGATGCCTGGAACCATTTTTGACTCCCTCACTAGCTCGATAGCAGCGATACAGTGAGCAGGTTCCATGCCATGGATACAAGTTTGGCCCACCTGCGCCATCCCCTTGAGTTATAAGGATTCTCGAAATATTTCGGCCATTTGACAGCGGGCTGGTGCATGACCCCTCGACAGGGGTGTCGAGGATTCGACAGCCATTCCAAAAGCGTGCCTGATATCCCGACCATCCGGATTAGGCAGGACAGCCGAACCATCCTCTACCAGTTGATGCTGCATCAATAAAAAAAGGCGGGCCAGGCCCGCCTTTTATCAGCCTGGAGATGGATCAGGCAGCGGCGCTTTTCTTGGCAGCGGGCTTCGC
>JBFLXA010000017.1:0-5480 GCA_040757575.1 Pseudomonadota bacterium | reverse complement strand
GCGGGCTTCGCGGCAGCCTTGGCAGCGGGCTTCGCAGCAGCCTTGGCAGCGGGCTTCGCGGCAGCCTTGGCAGCGGGCTTCGCGGCAGCCTTGGCGGCGGGCTTCGCGGCAGCCTTGGCGGCGGGCTTCGCGGCAGCCTTGGCGGCGGGCTTCGCGGCGGCCTTGGCAGCGGGCTTCGCGGCGGCCTTGGCAGCGGGCTTCGCGGCGGGCTTCGCGGCGGCCTTGGCGGCGGGCTTCGCAGCAGCCTTGGCGGCAGGCTTCGCAGCAGCCTTGGCAGCGGGCTTCGCAGCAGCCTTGGCAGCGGGCTTCGCAGCAGCCTTGGCGGCGGGCTTCGCAGCAGCCTTGGCGGCGGGCTTAGCGGCGGGCTTAGCGGCAGCCTTGGCGGCGGGCTTCGCGGCAGCCTTGGCGGCGGGCTTCGCGGCAACTTTCTTTACGGGATCCGCAGCTTTCGGTGCAGCGGCTTTTTTTGCGGCGGGTTTGGTCGTGGTGCTTTTTGCAGTCTTGGCAGCGGGCATGTGTGACTCCTCTAAGAGTAGGGTAATCGGCCGAAAAGCCTTGTGCCTCAAGCATTTCCACGAGTTCATGAGGCGTGCCAGGATTGTAGAACAAAAAAAAGCGCGCTCCGCAAGGGCTAGCGCGCTTTCATGAAATTATTTGTGTATACCGTCAGTCAGTTCGCAACACGCTCCAGGGCATACAAGTCTTCAACCCGCTCCCGAGCCCGAATTTCATGGGCTTTGTCGCCCTCGACCAAGACCTCCGCAGAGCGGGGCCGGGTGTTGTAGTTGGAGCTCATGGTCATGCCGTATGCACCGGCAGAACAGATGGCCAGCAGGTCCCCTTCCTGCAATGCCAGCCTGCGGTCGTGCCCCAGGAAGTCGCCGCTTTCGCACACAGGGCCGACGATGCCATAGACACGGTTTTCTTCATGCCTTTCCCGCACGGGAAGGATGTCGTGCCAGGCGTCGTAGAGGGCGGGGCGCATGAGGTCATTCATGGCTGCATCCACGATGGCGAAGTCTTTTGCCTCGCCATGCTTCAGGTATTCCACCTGGGTCAGCAACCAGCCCGCATTGCCCACCAGGGAACGCCCAGGCTCCACGACCAGGGTTTCATTGCGCCCCGCCATGCGGCTCAGCAACACATCGGTATAAGCGTCCCAGGTGATGGGCGTTTCATCCCGATACCGGATGCCTACCCCGCCGCCGATATCGATATGGGCCAGGGTGATGCCCCGGGCTTCAAGCTGGCTCACCAGTTCAAGCACCTTGTCCAGGGCCTCGCCGTAGGGGGCCACCTCCACCAACTGGGAACCGATGTGGCAGTCGATGCCCACCACCTGCAGGTGGGCCATGGCCGCAGCTTCCTGGTAGACCCGCAGGGCCTGGTCATGGGCAATGCCGAATTTGTTTTCCTTGAGGCCCGTGGAGATGTAGGGATGGGTCTTGGCATCAACGTTGGGGTTCACCCGCAGACTCACCGGCGCAACGCGGCCCAGGGCGCCTGCCACTTCATTGAGACGCCGCAGCTCGCTTTCCGATTCCACGTTGAAGCAGTGGATGCCGGCCTCCAGGGCCGCCCGCATTTCCTCGGCCCGCTTGCCCACGCCGGAAAACACCACCTTCGATGGATCGCCTCCGGCCGCCAGCACCCGGGCCAGTTCGCCCCCGGAAACGATGTCGAAGCCTGCGCCGAGCCGGGCAAACACATTGAGGATGCCCAGGCTGGAATTGGCTTTGACAGCGTAGCAGATCAGGTGGGCGTGGCCGGCCAGGGCCTGGTCGTAGCTCCGGTAAGCCGCTTCCAGTGCGGCACGGGAATAGACGTAGCAGGGCGTGCCGAACCGGGCGGCAATGGCCTCCAGAGACACGTCCTCCACGTGGAGCAGGCCGCTCCGCCGAGACAGTGCGTTCATCATTTTGCAGGTTGGGATTGCTGGGGTTGGGCGGGTGCGTCAGGCAGATACAGATCGCCCCGCTTGCCACAGGCAGACAGCGCGGACAGGACGCAGATCAGAAGTAAAAGTTGGCTCGGGAAGCGCATGGTCAGACCGTTAGAATTCGGCAACGAGTCTAGCATGGAGCCCAAGATGACCGAGAGCGCAATGACCGACAGCGAGTACGCCCGCCTGGCCGAGGAGACGCTGGGAAAAATCGAACACGCCCTGGAGGCGGTGGACGAACTGGATTTCGAACTGGCCCCCGGGGGCATCCTGGAAGTGGAGTTCGAAAACGGCAGCAAGATCATCATCAACAAACAGGCGGCCACCCGGGAGATCTGGGTGGCCGCCAAGAGCGGCGGCTATCACTACCGCTGGGATGGCGGCGCCTGGCGGGACACCCGCTCGGGGGACGAACTCTTCGCCGCCCTGTCGGGCTTTGCATCTGCCCAGGCGGGCAGTGCCATCACCCTAGAGCCGTGAGCGCGCCCGGGCCACGGCGGCCCGGACCTGGTTGGGGGCGGTGCCGCCGATGTGGTCCCGGGCGGCCAGGGAACCTTCCAGGGTGAGCACCGCAAACACGTCTTCCCCCACCAGGCCGGAAAAGGCCTGCAACTCTGCCAGGGACAGGTCCGCCAGATCACAGCCACGCTGCTCCGCAGCCCGCACGGCCCGGGCCACCACCTCGTGGGCCTCGCGGAAGGGCAGGCCCTTCTTCACCAGGTAATCCGCCAGGTCCGTGGCGGTGGCATAGCCTTCGATGGCCGCCTGGCGCATGCGCTCCGCCCTGACGCGGATGCCGGGCACCATCTCGGCAAAGATGGCCAGGGAATCCACCAGGGTGTCCACGGCGTCGAACAGGGGTTCCTTGTCTTCCTGGTTGTCCTTGTTGTAGGCCAGGGGCTGGCCCTTCATCAGGGTCAACAGGGCCACCAGATGGCCGTTCATGCGGCCGGTCTTGCCCCGCATGAGCTCGGGCACATCCGGGTTCTTCTTCTGGGGCATGATGCTGGAACCGGTGCAGAACCGGTCCGGCAGATCGATGAAGCCGAAACGGGGGGTCATCCACAACACCAGTTCTTCCGACATGCGGGACAGGTGGGTCATCACCAGGGCACCGGCGGCCAGGAATTCGATGGCGAAGTCCCGGTCGGAGACCGCGTCCAGGGAATTTTCGCAGACCGCCTCGAAGCCAAGTTCCGCCATCACGAATTCCCGTTCGATGGGGAAACTGGTGCCCGCCAGGGCAGCCGCTCCCAGGGGCAGCCGGTTCACCCGGCGGCGACAGTCCACCAGCCGTTCCGTGTCCCGCACCAGCATCTCGTGCCAGGCCAGCAGGTGGTGGCCGAAGGTGACGGGCTGGGCCGCCTGGAGGTGGGTGAAACCGGGCATCACCGTTTCCGCGTGCTGTTCCGCCTGATCCAGCAGGGCCTTGCGGGCGTCCTTCAGCAGGGCCTGGATGCGGTCGATGGCGTCCCGCAGCCAGAGGCGGATGTCGGTGGCCACCTGGTCGTTGCGGGAACGCCCGGTGTGCAGGCGCTTGCCCGCGTCACCCACCTTGCGGGTCAGGGCCCGCTCGATGGTGAAATGCACGTCCTCGTCATCCAGGGTCCAGGGAAAGTCCCCCGCCTCGAAGGCCGCCAGGATTTCTCCCAAACCCCGGCGGATATCCGCCAGATCCTGGTCCGAGAGCACGCCCACCTTGTGCAGCATGGCAGCATGGGCCAGGGACCCCTGGATATCGAAGGGCGCCAGGCGCCAGTCGAACGGAATGGAAGCGGTGTAGCGTTTCACCCGTTCAGATACCGGCTCGGAGAAACGGCCCGACCAGGTTTGCGGGCTCGACTGGATTTTGTTTTCGCTCATGGGGTGGTAGCGTGCATCAAATGATTCTTCACGGGGGTGTGATTATGACAAAGGAGGCTCCCGCCTTCGTCGCGATTTCCCTTTGCCGGCCATGACTGCACCCCTTCGCGTCATCATCGCCGACGACGAACCCCTGGCCAGGGAACGTATCAAATCCCTGCTGGAGGACCTGTCCCGGGACCTGCCGATCCAGGTGGTGGCAGAAGCCGCCACGGGAGAAGCCGCCCTGGCCAAAGCTGCCGGCGTGCCGGCCGACGTGGTCCTGCTGGACATCCAGATGCCCGGCATTTCCGGGCTGGAGACCGCCCGTCACATCGCCGCCCTGCCGGACCCGCCGGCCATCATCTTCATCACCGCCCACGAGGAACACGCCTTGCGGGCTTTCGACCTTCGAGCCCTGGACTATCTGCTCAAGCCGGTGCGCCTGGCCCGGCTGAAGGAAGCTCTGTCCCGGGTCACACCCCGGGAACATGCAGACCGGCGTACCCACTTCGTTGCCCAGGAACGGGGCCGCATCTGGCAGGTGCCGGTGGCCGATGTGCTCTACCTGCGCGCCGAGCAACGCTATGTCACGGCCCGTACCCGGGAAAGGGAATACCTGCTGGACGAATCTTTGGTGAAGCTGGAAGAGGAACTGCCCCAACTGTTCCTGCGCATCCATCGCAACTGCCTGGTGGCCCGTCGGCACCTGACGGGCTTTCGCCGGGTACACGATGCGGAAGGCGGACACTGGGAGGCCGTGTTGCAGGACTGGCCGGAAACCCTGCCGGTTTCCCGGCGCCAGGCCCATGTGGTGAAAACGTCCTTCAAGGAATGAGGACCGGGATACGGGCCGCTTAAACGCCCCCGGAATCCCCAGCAGGGCCGGAACCCTGACAAACACCCGTCATTGGGCGCCGCCCTTGTCTTTACGCGCCAGGGCTAGGGCCTGGTCGATGGCCTGATCCAGGTAGTAGCCGTAATAATCCACGGTAGTGATTCCCACCAGGGGTTTGCCCAACTGTCTGCCGTGCTTGTCGAACAACATCACCGTGGGCACCATGCGCACCCCCTGCTCGCTGGTGAACTGGCGGTGGTCTTCCACGCTGCCATCAAAATCCCGGATGGTGGTGAAACCCGTGTTGTCCACCTTGCGCATCACCAGCTTGCGCTGATAGTCCGGGTTGCGGCTCATGGGGATGAGGAATTCATTCAGCACCTGCTCGCAATAGCCGCAGTATTCCCCGGAAAACATCACCAGCACGACGCCATTCTTCTGTTCCGCCAAGCGGGCATCCTGTTGCAGGTTGCGGGCATAGGGCACCCCGTCTGCAGCCAGTGCAAACGGGGCGGCCAGGGACAGGCCCCATGCTACAATCGCCGCCGCTGTGACAAGTCGTTGTTTCATCTTCGATTTCCTGGTCTATGTCCGTCTTTTCACGTCATTCTAGACAGCGACTCGCCAAGACCCAATAGTTCTTCTGCCCTACCTTCCTCCTCCTGCGTCTTCCACTTCCTGCGCCCGCCCAGATCATGCAAAAACGTATCGTCATCGCCACCCGGGAAAGTCAGCTTGCCTTGTGGCAGGCAGAACACGTGAAGGCCCGCCTCATGGCCCTGCACCCCGGACTGGAAGTGGAACTGCTGGGCATGACCACCCAGGGGGACCAGATCCTGGATTCCCCCCTGTCCCGCA
>JBFLXA010000016.1:22268-72338 GCA_040757575.1 Pseudomonadota bacterium | reverse complement strand
TCGATGGCCACGGTTGTACTAGCATTCATGGCGGACTCCTTTCGTCTCAACCTGATCTCCAACCCCTGGAAGATCGTTGGTGCTTAGACACCGCGATAAGGCGGGGGGAGTCCATCCCATCATTCAACCCGGACGCCCAAAACGCCGCTTCGCGTCGTCTTGGGCGCCGGTTGACTCTACGTTGGGGCTCTCGTGGCTGAACTCATCTACGTAGCGATTTCGGTTGTCGGATTTCTGGCTATCGCCGCCTACGCTACTTGGTTGCTCGTCGAGCGGCTGAGGGCGAAAGACAGTCCGTCCCGTAGCTTCGGTCAGTGGCTTAAGCATGTTTTCGAGGGAGTGATGGGGCTTTGAGAGCGGAGCATTTTTCCAGCCGGTTTTCGCCGTACCGTCAGCGACGACTTTTTGGCCTGTGTCACCGTGCCATCGCTGAATCGGTTGCCGGTGCATCGCGCGTTGTAGTGCGTCCCATGTTTGTCACGCCGTGTGCTTCGCTGGCTTCAAACCATCGCGAGTTTTGTTCTCGCCCCAACCCGGCGGTCGACCTCGCTCCCTTCGGTCGCTGGACGCTGCGCGATAAAGCCGCGCAGCGCCGGTCACCTCTACGTTAGGGGGCTTGACGATGGCATTGTGGACTACTCGCGAGACTTCATGGGCCTATCTAAATGAGAGGCAACAGTCACGCTTGGCGGTCCTCCTCGCAGCAATTGAGTTGCTCGACCGCTGCATTGACGAATACGAATCGCGCGCCAAATCTGACACCTATGCGAGAGTATGCGGACTCACGTTGCTTAAGGCGAAGAATCTAGCGATCGGCTCTTTCAGCCTCTTGCTGGATGGACTAGGGCAAGAAGCCGGAGCTTTGCTACGACCCATGATTGAGTACACAGAGCTCCTCACATACTTTCGCCTCTTTCCGGAAATGGCCGAGAAGGCTGCCGAAAACGAACTCCCAAAGGCTGGTGAAAGGGCCAAGGCCATTAAAGGCATATATCACGGCCTGCGCCAGCATTTAAATGAGCATGCCTCGCACAGTTCGTATAGCCACTACTCCCTGTCACACCTACTCAAGTCAGACCTTTCGTTCCGGAAAATGCAGCAGTTCGCGCCACAGGTCTTGGATAAAAATGTCAGAGATTTGGCTATTCAAGTCTGGCTAATGCTTTATGAAGCGGCATTGACGCTTGAGCGCGTTCTGCCGACGGAAGCGATGGTGGCGTTAGCGACCGAAGCTGACAAATTGAAAGAGAGATTGACCAATGCCTTCGAACTCGAAGCCCCCTAACATTTCCATCAACACGGATGCTGCGCGATGAAGCCGCGCAGCGCCGGTTATCTCAGACGTTAGGGCTAGCATGACGACGGCTTCGGCAAACTGGCACTTTGCAATTGCGCTCATGATTGGCGGCATCACGGCTGGCCTTCCGCTTGTTTTCCTCCGCTCGGTTCGTCTTTCTGCCAAAAAGCTTTTTCTTGCCGCAGTAGCTGCATTCTTGGCGGCAGTAGTAGGCAGTGCCCTTGTTTCAATAGGCGGGGCCTGCTCTTTTACTGACACCCTGTTTATGGTGGGCAGCGGCTGCAATCTTCTGCCGCTCCTAAATTCCCGCACAGTCCCAGTGTTTTTAATCTTCTCACTCACCTGTGCCGCCCTATTTTTGGTAGCACTGGCTCGTGATCTTGTTCTTTGGGTTCACCATGCAAATCAAAGTAAAGGGTACGGCTGGAGTTATGGGCGCTTCTACCGCGAACCAGGTGAAGATGGACAGGATTCAGCGGCTCGTCTCCAGGACGAGAACAAAACAAACCGCCCTCCGGCTTCGCCGCAAAGGTAACCGGGGGCTCAGCCCCCCTTGACGAGCAGGGGCACCACGTCCCCGGCGTGTTTCTTGACCATCTTGGCGGTCTTTCTTTCCTTGGGAGTCAGCAAAGCCTGCTTTTTGGCTTCCTTGTTGGATCGTTGCATCTTGGACATGGTTTGCTCCGGGTAAAGGAATGGGCGGGGCCCTTCGACACGCTCGCCCTTTTACAGGTTCAGGGCGAACGGATTGGCTGTGGATGGGTACCGGATCAATAACGCACCTACCTCGCGGGAGGACACGCTCACCCCCCTTATAGCCCCATTCCCGGCAAAAGTATCTGCCACCCGGTCCGCGCCCGCCGGGGTGGGCTGGGGAAAGCGCCTGGGCGCAAGGGTTCGGGCCCGGTCGGGCCAGGAAAAATAAATAGTTGAGTGTTTTTGTCTGGAATGCGCCTATGCTGAATCAGGCACCGGATGAGCACTGTCCTTCCGGTGCCGCACCGTTCTTTAATAATTACAAGGATTCAACATGAACAAGTTCCACACCGAATTTCGTGGGCCGAACACCAGTTTCCAGGTTGCCAGAAGCATGGCCCTGGGCGTGGCCATGGACCATCAGATGCGCGACCCCACCATCATGTCCTGGCATCGGCAAGGCGATCCGGACACCTCCCCGGCCTTCGATGGCGGTGCGCCGGACGCCTGGTGGGAAAAATATGGCACCGGAAATGGGGGCCGCATGCAGGTGGATGTGGGGGATGAGTACGGCTTCATCCTCATGGATGCCCGGGGCTTCGAAACCGTAGGCAGAACGCCCCTGCGCAATCTGTCCGATAGCCATGGCAACGATTACCTCTGCCTGACGCCCCTGATCGGCAAGTCCGCCACCCTTCCCAGCATGAGTGCATGCACCCTGCTGGATGGCTGGGCTGCAGACCAGAACTAAGTCTTCAACCTGAAACAGAAACCTGAACCGGCCGCGAAACGGCCTGAATCGAGAAACACCATGTTTGATATCAACAAAGCCCTGACAGACCCCGAGTTGCTGACCCATGACCCGGAAAGCAACCTGTACGAACTGGAGCCCTGGTCCCGGGAAATCGCCCAGGACCAGGCCCACCTGGAAGGCCTGGGCGAATTGTCCAAAATGCAGTGGCGGGTGCTGTACTGGCTACGCGGCCATTTCCGCAGAAACGGACGCGCAGAGAGTGCCCATCAACTTATGCGGGCCATCGAGCCGGTCTTTGCCAAGGAAGGGGGACGCCGTTTCCTGTATCGCCTGTTTCCCCAGGGGCCCCTCAGCCAGGGCTGCCGGCTCGCCGGAATCCCTCCTCCGCCCCAAGCCGGCGATGCGCCATGTAGCTGGTTCGGCTAAGGCGATACCCCGGATCGAAGATCATGACCCCCGAATGGCGCCTTTCTGAATCCCCGAGCACCCTGAACCGGCAGATGGAAACCCGGTATCGGAACAACTTCCTCAAGGAGATTGAGGAACAGGCGGAGATGGGGGAATGGGTCAGGATGTGCATGCAGTGCGGCTTGTGTTCCGGCTCCTGCCCCACCCATTTCCAGACGGCCTGGGATCATCCACCCCATGAGATCTTCATGCTGATCCGGGCCGGCAAGCGGGACGCGGTGCTGAACTCCCAGTCCATGTGGATGTGCACCTCCTGCTACAACTGCTACGTGCGCTGCCCCCGCAAAGTGCCGGTCACCCACGTCATGCATGGCATTGCCGAATACGCCTACCGCCTTGGGCGCTCCCCCAAGGGCCAGCCTACCCAGCACCTGTCCAAGACTTTCTGGGACAACTGCACCCAGACAGGCCGGGTCAATGAACTGCATCTGACCCATACCCTGTATTTCAAGGACGGAATAATGGCCGGCATCAAGAAGTATCTTGAAATGCAGCTTGTAGGGCTGGGCTTGCTGAAAGCCCGGCGCATGAACCCACTCGAGGCCCTGGGTGGCGGTCACAAGTGCCAGGACACCCGGGGCATCCACGCCATGCTGGCCAAGGCCCGGGAACTGGAAGCCCGTAACAAGGCGGGCAAGGCCGAATAGCGCGCTGCAGGCCAGGCGAACTCCGTAGCAAGCGGATTGCAGAAGCAAAGCACGAAACCTGTTTCGGCCGCTTATAGGGAAGCACGGAAATCTGGGCTACATTGGACCCCCGTCGGCTCCCGGCACAAAGTGAAAGCACGCGTCATGCAACGATTCGAATACATTGTCCGGAGCAATTTCCACGACGAGGCCGAGAACAGCGCCCGGGCCCATGGCGGCCGGGAGCGGGAACGGATGATGGCCTACGACCGGGAGGTGGAATCCATGCTGAACAAGCTGGGGTCGGAAGGCTGGGAACTGATCCAGGCACCGGACGCCAGCACAAATCGCCAGTGGGTCTTCAAACGTCCCTTGTCCTGAATGGTTACCAGCCGCCGCCTTCGGACACCCCCCGCCCCACCATGCAACGCTTGAACATCAGCCACGTCACTGAATATCTGTTTTCCGGGCCGGTGACGCTGTTGCCCCATCGCCTGCTGTTGCGGCCCCGGGAAAGCCATGGGGTCAGGATCGAATCTTCGTTGCTGGAGATATTTCCGGCCCATACGGTGCAGTGGAAACGGGACGTGCTGGACAACTCCATGGCCCTGGTGCATTTCCACGAAGCCTCGGACCGGCTACGCATCACCAGCAATGTGGTGATCCAGCATTACGAGGACAACCCCTTCGATTTCCTGCTGGATGACTACGCCGTATTCCACCCTTTTGAATACGGCCAGGCAGGCCAGGATGCCCGGGAGGTGCGTGAAGAACTGGCCGCCCTGGCGCCTTTCCGCCAGGCGGTTTACCCCGCTGATCATGCGGGGGTGCAGGGCTGGCTGGAGGGTCTGGCGCTGAATCGTCCCCTGGAGACCCTCACCAAGCTGGACCGCCTGAACCGGGAAATCGCCGGCCGGTTTTACTACCGGATGCGGGAAGAACCGGGCGTGCAGTCCCCTGCCTTCACCCTGGCCCTGAACAGCGGATCCTGCCGGGATTTTGCCGCCCTGTTCATGGAAGCCTGCCGCTGTCTGGGTCTGGCCAGCCGGTTTGTCAGCGGTTATCTCCATGCCCCCGCCAGCGAAGCAAACAGCGGCACCACCCATGCCTGGGCCGAGGTTTATCTGCCAGGCGCGGGCTGGAAAGGCTTTGACCCCACCAGCGGCGAAGTGGTGGGCAACCACCATATCGCCACGGCGGTGGCCCTGCACCCGGAGGCCATTCCGCCGGTGGCCGGCAGTTTCATCGGTGCCGCCGGCGTAACGCCCCGCTTGCTGGTGGGCGTACGTGTGAACAGCTTTTAAGGCGTCTGATGATCACTTCGCCACCGGGACAAGCCGGGGACGCAGCTATCCCCGGCTGAACAAGCGCAGCAGGGCTGCGTAGAGCGCTTCCGGGTCCACCGGCTTCACCAGGAAATCGTTCATGCCCGCCTCCTGGCAGCGGCGCCGGTCTTCTTCAAAGGCGTTGGCAGTCATGGCAATGATGGGCAGGCGGGCGCCGTTTTCCAGTTGGCGGATGCGTCTTGCCGCTTCCAGGCCGTCCATGCGGGGCATCTGCATGTCCATGAGCACCAGATCGAAAGTGTTTGCGGCCACTTTTTCGACGGCTTCCTGGCCATCGGCAGCCAGGGCCACGCACAGGCCGGCATCTTCCAGCAGAATGGTGGCCACTTCCTGGTTGACGGGTTCGTCTTCCACCACCAGCACCAGGCGGCCGGCGTATTCCCGTTGCAGGCGCAGTTCAGCGCTGACGTCATCCCTGCCCGCAGACGTGTTGACGGGTGTGTCGGTTTTTGCCAGACGGGCGGTAAACCAGAAGACGCTGCCTGCTCCCTGGGTGCTTTCCACACCAGCCCCGCCGCCCATCAGTTCGGCCAACTTGCGGGTGATGGCCAGCCCGAGGCCGGTGCCGCCGTATTTGCGGGTGGTACTGTTGTCGGCCTGTTCAAAGGCGCTAAACAGCCGGGGCAGTACTTCCGGGGCTACGCCGATGCCCGTGTCCCGCACCTGGAAACGGATTAGCAGGTGGCTGGGGGAGTCTTCTTCCACCCGGGCCTCCAGGACAATGCCGCCGGTTTCGGTGAACTTGACGGCATTGATGGCGTAGTTGAGCAGGGCCTGGCGCAGGCGTGTGACGTCCCCCAGCAGGGGGCGGTCCGGTGCATGCACATGCCATTCAAGCTGCAAGCCTTTGGCCTGGGCCCGGTCCTGGACCATGGCCGCGGTGTTGGCCAGCAGGGCGTCCAGGCGGAGGGGACCTTCGGCCAGTTCAAACTTGCCGGCTTCGATCTTGGAGAGGTCCAGCACGCCGTTGATCACTTCCAGCAAATGCAGGCTGGCGGCTTCCAGTTTGTCCATCCGCTCCGCTTGCCTTGGGGTGAGCCCCTCCCGGCGGACGAGATGGGCCATGCCGGTGATGGCGTTCAGGGGAGTGCGGATTTCATGGCTCATGTTGGCCAGGAAGGCGCTCTTGGCCACGCTGGCGGCTTCGGCGGCATCCTTGGCTACTGCCAGCTGGCGGGTGCGCTCCGCCACCAGGTCTTCCAGGTGGTTCTTGTGCCGTTCCAGTTCCTGCTCTGCCAGCTTGCGATCGGTGATGTCCCGGGCTACGGCGACGAACTGGCGGGGAGCCCCTGCCACAGGTGTCTTTGTGGACATGCTGAGTTCAAACCAGTGGCGGCCCTGGGGCAGGTCCAGGAAATACTCCTTGCCGGTGACATGGCCGGCCTGGGACGCTTGCTGGATGGCCTCCAGGCTCATCTGCGCCACCTCCGGCGGCAGGACTTCCACCACGGTGCGGCCCAGGAAAGCTTCCGGAGGCATCGCCAGCAGGTCTAAACGAGGGGTGTGGTAATCCAGGAAACGACCTTCGCCATCCAGCACGAAGATCAGGTCGGGAATGGCGTCCACAGTGGCAGCCAACTGGGAACGAGCGCCCTCGGCCCGGGCCTGGGCCTGGTCTGCGGATTTCAGCGCCCGGGCCAGGGCCAGGAAGAGGCCCAGCAGGAAGGCGGAGAACAAGGCAAAGGCCAGGCGCATGGTCCAGACGTGGGGCGCTGGCGGCCAGCCTTCCCGGGGCTGGGCAGCCATTTGCCAACTGCCCTGGGGCAGATGCACCGTGGTCAGCACGGGAGCTTCGGTGAAGAGGTCTGCCGGGCCGAAGAAGACCTCGCCTTCGCTGCCTTTGGCATCCCGGCCCCGTATTGCCACCCGGATAGGCAGGCTTGCATTCTGCAAGCCACTGGCGGCAAAGAGCCGTTCCGCGTCGATGACGGCGCTGATCAGGCCCCAGAAACGCTCCTGACCAGCTTCATTGGTGAGAAAAACGGGAAACCGTGCCGCCAAACCGATGCCTCCCTGGACCAGTTCCAGGGGGCCGGCCAACACTACTTGACGGGTGATCCGGGCCTGGTTGGCTGCTGCGAATTGTCCCTGCGAAGTCCGATAGTCCAGGCCGATGGCCCGTTCGTTGCCCGCCAGGGGGTACATGAAACGGATCACCATGCCCGGCGCCACGGCGATATTGCGCAGCTGGGTATTGCCCGCCAGCAAGGGGGCCGCCGCTTTCTCGAATTCCGCCTGTTCCAGGTCCGGCTTGAGAGCAATGACGCTGAGCAGGCCTTTGACCAGTTGCAGGTCGCTGTTGACCCGGCTTTCCAGGTGGTTGCGGACCACTCCCAGCTGGGTCTGGACCCGGGCGCGGATTTCGGCCTCATGGCGAGCCTGGTGGCTTCGCTCAACGAAAGCCCAGGCCGCAATCAATAACAATGCCAGGAGCAGGGTGGCTACCCGAAGGAGGAGGAGACGAGGCTTCATCGCAGCCCGCCATTTGGCGACAAACCCATCGACAAGACCTCTATTGAAAACGGACGCATGTTACCCCGTCCGCCCGACTGGGGAAAAAGCCCGGGAGAAAGAGTGGCAGCCGGACCTGTTCTGTACAAAAAAAAACGCCGGACCTGGCCGGCGTTATTGGCTTGGGTAAGGGTTCAACCAATAAGGGTTCAACCAAACAACAGGCCGTTCACCCGTTTAACAAATCCAGCCGGGTCGGCCAGTTGGCCGCCGTCCAGCAACACGGCCTGGTCCATGAGGAGGCCGGCCAGTTCGTCGAAACGGGCATCGGCCTGGGCTTCGATGTGCTGAACCAGAGCATGGTCCAGATTCACTTCAAGGATGGGCTGGGTTTCGGGAACGGCCTGGCCCATCTGTTTCAGCATGCGAGCCAGGTTGGGGTTCATGTCGGTTTCGTCCGCCACCAGGCAGGCGGGGGAATCCACCAGTCGGTTGGATACCCGCACGTCCTTGGCCCGGCCTTCCAGGGCCTTTTTCAGGCGCTCCAGCAGGGGCTTGGCTTCTTCCGCCTTGGCCTCGTCCTGCTTGTCGGCTTCCTTGTCTTCGCCGGCGATGGCGGACAGGTCCACCTGGCCCTTGGCCACGGAAACCAGGGACTTGCCCTCGAATTCGAACAGGTGGGACACCACCCACTCGTCCACCCGGTCTGTGAGCAGCAGGACTTCCACGCCCTTCTTCCTGAAAACCTCCAGGTGGGGGCTGGCCTTGGCGGCGGCCAGGGTGTCGGCGGTGAGGTAGTAGATCTTGTCCTGGCCTTCCTTCATGCGGCCGATGTAGTCCGCCAGGGAGACGGTATCTTCATCCGCCTGGGTCGAGCGGAAACGCAGCAGTTTGGCGATGCGCTCCCGGTTGGCGTGGTCTTCGCCCACGCCTTCTTTCAATACCTGGCCGAAGTGTTGCCAGACCTTGGCGTAGTCGTCGGTCTGGTTTTCGGCGCTGTTTTTGGCTATCTCGTCCAGCAGGTCCAGGGTCTTGCGCACGCAACCGTTGCGGATCATCTCCATGTCCCGGGTTTCCTGGAGGATTTCCCGGGAGACGTTCAGGGGCAGGTCGGCGGCATCGATGACCCCACGCACGAAGCGCAGGTAGGCAGGCATGAGCTTGCGGGCATCTTCCATGATGAAGACCCGCTTCACATAAAGCTTCACGCCGGTCTTGGCATCCCGGTCCCAGAGGTCAAAGGGAGCGTGGGCGGGCACGTAGAGCAGGGCGGTGTAGTCCTGGCGTCCCTCCACCTTCACATGGGTCCAGGCCAGGGGGTCTTCGTAGTCGTGGCCCACGTGCTTGTAGAAGGCCTTGTATTCGTCTTCGGTGATGTCGTTCTTGGCCCGGGTCCAGAGGGCGTTGGCCCGGTTCGCGGTTTCGGTTTCCCCCTTCTCGTTGACGAACTCCACGGGGATGGCGATATGGTCCGAGTAGTCCCGGATGATGGATTTGAGGCGCCAGTCCTCCAGGAACTCGGCTTCCTCTTCTTTCAGGTGCAGGACGATTTCCGTGCCTCGATCGGCCTTTTCCACGGTTTCCAGGGTGTATTCCCCGGCCCCTTCGGATTCCCAGCGCACCCCGTGTTCGGCGGTCAGGCCCGCCCGGCGGGTAGTGACAGTGACCCGGTCGGCGACGATGAAGCTGGAATAGAAGCCCACGCCGAACTGGCCGATGAGCTGGGCGTCCTTCTTCTGGTCGCCGGTGAGCTTGCCGAAGAATTCCTTGGTGCCGGACTTGGCGATGGTGCCGATGTGCTCGATCACCTCCTGGCGGCTCATGCCAATGCCGTTGTCGCGGATGGTGAGGGTCTTCGCTTCCTTGTCCACGCTGACCCGGATCTTCAGCTCCGGATCGGATTCATACAGGGCCCCATCGCTCAGGGCCTCGAAGCGCAGCTTGTCGGCGGCATCAGAGGCATTGGAGATGAGTTCCCGCAGGAATATCTCCTTATGGCTATAGAGGGAATGGATCATCAGGTGAAGCAATTGCTTCACCTCGGCCTGGAAGCCCAGGGTTTCTTTGCTGACAGTCTCGCTCAAGGCTGGTCTCCGGGTTGGTTGTAGACAGGCTCAAGAAATTGGGCCGGATACCGATAATTCAATAACCCTGTTCTAATAGGGCGGACGGATAGCAGCACCCCCAATATTCACGCGCGGAGCACGCATGAACGAAGCCCAAATCCAGGCAGATAAAACTGTGCGCCATACCAAGACCCTGAGCGTCCAGGTCAAGATATTCCTCGCCGTCGTCATCACCTTCATCGTCGTGCTGGCCATGTCCATGGCACTCATCGCCAGCAGCCAGCGGGATCTGGCCCGGGAGATCGGCGAGGCCAAGGCCCATGACCTGGCGCGGACCTTCTTCGACGGCGTGAACACCATGATGATCACTGGCACCCTGGACCAGCAGGAGGGCCTGCGCACCAAGTTCCTGTCCCAGACCGGCGTGGAGGACGTACGCATCGTTGCCTCCGCCACCCATTTCCCGAACCTGGCAAAGGGAACCCTGGACGAACTTGACCAGCAGGCCATGAATGGCAAGGAGGTGGTCCAGGCCGAAGACGGCCCCCAGGGGCGCGCCATCACCGTCGCCCTGCCCATCATCGCTGCCAGCAACTACCTGGGAACCAACTGCCTGAGCTGCCACCAGGTACCGGAAGGCACCGTGCTGGGCGTGGCCCGCGCCCGTTACTCCCTTGGCCCCCTGGATGCCCAGTTCAACCAGAGCCTGCTACTGTCTGGCGGCGTCAATCTCCTGCTCTCACTGGCGGGCATCGGCGTTGTTGTCTATCTGTTGCGGCATATCGTGCTGGCCCGCCTGCGGGGCATGCGGGACACCATGGCACAGATCGAGGCCAATTCCGACCTGGGGGCCCGCCTGGCGGTGCGGGCGGATGATGAAGTGGATCAGCTGGCCCGGGGCATCAACCACATGCTGGACAACTTCCGCTCCAGCCTGGCCCAGGTGGCGGCCACGGGCCACCGGGTGGCCGAAGTGGCGGAGCGGGTGTCGGCCGTATCCCACCAGACCACGACTGCGGCGGCCCTGCAAAGGGATGAAACCGATGCAGCCCGCTCCCTGATCGACGAATTGCAACATCTGGCAGGTGACGTGGGACAAAGCGCCGAGGCCACGGCCCAGACCTCCGTGGAGGCGGACCAGCGTGCGACCGAAAGCATGGAAACCACCCGCCAGGCCATCAAGGGCATCCTGGCCCTGGTGGAAGATCTGAAGAAGGCCAGCGAGGCCATCGCCCACCTGGACGAACGCAGCCGCAACGTCAGCGGCGTGCTGGAGGTGATCCAGGGCATCGCCGAACAGACCAACCTGCTGGCCCTCAACGCCGCTATCGAAGCTGCCCGTGCGGGTGAAGCGGGACGGGGGTTCGCCGTGGTGGCCGACGAAGTGCGAAACCTGGCCAGCCGTTCCCACACCTCCGCCCGCAGCATTGAGGAAATCGTCAGTCAGTTGCAGGACGAGGCCCGGCGAACCGTGGACACCATGGACCTGGCCCGCAGCAACGCCGAGCACTACACCACGGATCTGGAAGCCGCCGCCAGCAGCCTGAACAACATCGTCGAGCGGGTGGGCAACATCCGCAGCCTGAACACCAACATGGCCAAGGCGGTGAACCAGCAGGGTCAGCTCACCCAGGAGGTCAACCAGCGGGTGGGCACCATCAGCGGCATCGCCGACCGTACCTCGAACGATGCCCTGGAAACCCAGGCAGTGAGCGAGGAATTGGTGTCCCTGTCCCACGAACTCAATACCCTGGTGAACCGCTTCAAGTTAGGCTGAGGCCGCCCCTGTACCCACCTTGGCAGGAAAGCAGGTGCGTCAGGGGGCAAGGCCCCCGACCTTCAAAACAACTGGGCGGTGGCGGCCTCGCCGGATATGTAAGGTGCTTCCCGAAGTGTGGCAGCGGGCTTGCCGATGAGATAGCCCTGGGCATAGTCGACGCCTATCTCTCGCAGGATATCCAGGGTTTCCTCGTCTTCAACGAACTCGGCCACCGTGGTCTTGCCGAAACCCTGCACGGCACTGTTCAGAGCCCGCACGAACACCACGTCATCCGGGTTCTTGGTGAGGTTCTTGATGAAGGAGCCGTCGATCTTCACGAAGCCGACGGGGAGCTCCTTCAGATACTGAAAGGAACTGTAGCCCACACCGAAATCATCCAGGCCGAAGACGCAGCCCAGCTCCTGGAACCGGGCCATGATGCGCTTGGCGCCGGAGAAGTTGGCCAGGGCGGCGGTTTCCGTAATCTCGATCAGCAGACGTTCCCCGGCCACGTGGTGCCGCTCCATGGCCATCTGCATGCTCTCGAAGGCCACGTCATCATCGAAGCTGCGGCTTGAGAGGTTGAAGGCCAGCTTGACTTCCCGATGCACGGCCGCTGCCTGGACAGCCGCCTCCAGCACCCAGCGGTCGATACGACGTATGAGGCCAGTGCTTTCCGCCACGTCGATGAACAGTCCTGGGGGCACCAGCTTGCCGTCCCGGGCCACCATGCGCAGCAGGGCCTCGTGGTGGCTGACCGCGCCGGTACGGATATTGATGATGGGCTGGAAGTGGAGCACGAAACGTTGCTCGTCCAGAGCTGCTTCCACCTCGTCCCGCCAGTAGGCCCTGCGGTCTGCCCGTTCCCGGTAGGCTTCCTGATCGGAATAAAGGTGCCAGGAACCATGGCCCTTGGCCCGGGCATGGGTGAGAGCCAGTTCGGCATTTCCTAGCAGGGTGTCAGCCGTTGCGCCATGCTCCGGAAACGCGGCCAACCCCACGCTGGCAGACAGATGGCGGGCGGTTTCCCGGCCGTCCACACCCACGCTCTGGAGGGAAGCCACCCGGTTAAGGTGCCGGGCCATGAGAATGGCATCGGCCGTATTCAGGCCCGGGAAGACCAGAGCGAACTCGTCACTGCCGAGGCGGGCAGTGAGGCTGGGCATGGGATCGATATGCTGGATGTGCTGGGCAAAGCGCATGAGCATCTGGTCACCCGCCTCGTGACCGTCTGCATCGTTCAGGGAACGGAATTCGTCCAGATCGCAGACCAGCAGCATGCCCTCCCCGCCCCGGGCCAGCAGGGCATCCAGTTCCCGCTTGAAGGTGCGGCGGTTGAACAGGCCGGTGACGGCATCGTGGTCCACCAGAAGCTGGAGACGCTGCTCGGCGAGACGGTGCTCGGTGACATCCAGGCCGACGGACAGGAACAGCCTCTCCCCCCGAGCGTCATCCAGGCAGGAATGGAACCAGACCACTTCCCTGGCCCCGTCACCCCAGCGATTGAAGCGACCCTCGCCCCGCAGGACCTCGGCAGGCTGCATGGTGGCCAGATGGCTCTTGTGCTCCGCCTGCTTGTCCGGCTCCATGAACAGCCGGGAAAACTCGTGTCCGATCAGCTCATCCCGAGGCAGCCCGCTGTCCATGACCGCATAGGCATTGGCCATGCGGATACGGTCGTCCCGCCCATATGTGATGATCAACACCGGCACCGTATCCAGCAAGCCGGCCACCAGATCCCGCTCCTGCTCCAGCTGGGCCGCCTGGGCTGCCAGGGTCGCCACGTGGGCCTCATCCGCATCATGCAGGGCCTGGAGCTGGTGGGCCAGATCGAAGGCAAGCCGTTCCAGGGAGTGCATTTCATCCAGCAAGCCGCTACTGGCCCGGCTGGGGGCGAACTGCACGACTTCGGAAAACCGTTCCTGGCCCAGCAGGGGCAGGAGCTGACTGACCTTGCCAATGCGGCTCATGGCCGGACGCAACAGGAGATACAACAGCACCAGGGCGGACACCAGCACCCCGCCACCCCAGGCCAGGTTGCGTATGCCGGCCTGGCGGATGGCAGCCCGGTGGGAAGTTACATCTGCCAGCACGGCAAAGTGCAGCAGGCCATCCCCGGGGAACTCCGGACTGAAGGCAGCCACCTGCCAGGTCTGGGCACCCAGGGCCACGCCTGTCTGGCTGCCTTCCCACAGACGGCGCTGGGCGGCCTGCAGGATCATGTAGGAAGGCTCGCCGCCGCTGACCGACAGGATCTGCATCCCCCCCAGGGGGGCATCTGCCGAGGTGGGCATGCCCATCAACACCCCCACCTCACCGTTACCCAGCCGACGCAGATCCAGAACGATGGACTCCAGGCCGGTCACCACGGCGATGCTGCCCAGGGAAGCGCCCCCCTCCCCCGCCACCGGCAGGACAACCTGGTGGGTACAGGAAGCGGCGCATCCCAGCCATACCTGGGGTTTCTCCTCGTCCTGGGCCTGCCTGGAAAGGGCTGAAAGCCGGGCGATGGCCGGATCACCCCAGTGGTAGAGCAGCTGCTTGTCAGTGTCGAAAAAGGCCAGGGCCACCAGCCCCTGACCCAGGCTCAGTTCCGACCAGAGGGGATCGACGGCGGCCAGCAGACCCTCCCGGTCGTGGCGGGCAAGGGCTGCCCGGATGGCCGGGGTTTCCACCAGCATGCGGCCAAGCACCTGCAAGCGCTCGTTCTGGCTGTTGAGCAGCCGGTTGGCCGTCACGCGCATGCGCTCCTGATAGGAGGCCTGGTCCTGCTGGAACTGGCTGTTTAGGGCGAAGTGCTGCTGCAGGGAGAACAAGCCCGCCAGACCCGCCATGACGATCCCGCTCATCAGCAGGATCTTCCAGCGGATGCTGAGGTAACCGCGCATGGGTCAGAAACGGTAAGCGGCTTGCAGAAGCAACATGTTCCAGTTGCTGGAGAAGCGGTCGTTGACGGGGTCGGGATTATCCGCAGGGGAAAGCATGGCCAGGCCGTTGACGCTATGGAGCTCGGCCGACAGGGCAAGCTGGGCCGTCAGATCGTGGCGCACCCCCAGTACCCAGGATTTTGAATGTCCCAGCCCCCGTTCAAGCAACAGGCTGTCGTAGCGCGACCCGTTCTTGTTGTCCTTGTCGAAATAGATCGCCTCGTTTCTCAACCAGGCCTCCCAGCGGGGCCGGAACCGCCATGTGGCCTGGGCATACCAGCCCTGGGATACGAAATTGATGGCCAGACTTTCATTGTCCACCTTGGCCCGGGAAAACTCGGCGGTAAAGGTCACTTTCTCCAGATTGCGTTGCAGGGTCAGGGTGACAGGCTTGAGGGTGACCTTGCCAGACGGGTAATCAAAGGGTTGCGGCAGGGCGGGCTTGTAGCGCATGCCCACATCGCCGAAGGACAGACCCAGCCGCCATTGGCCGCCGTCCAGATCCAGCATGGTCTGGGCCAGCCAGGAGCCGCTGCCATCGAAATGCCCGGGGGCGTTTACAGTGGAACCGGGGATGGGCATGAAGAGATAGTCCAGTTCGGGATCGTCCGCCTCCATGCGCACAGTGCTCAACTGCCAGTTCAGTCCATGGCGCATGCCTTCGTGCTCCCCCCGCAGGCTCATCCCTGGAGCGGCCAGGAAGAAATTTCTCATGCGGTCCAGGTAGATGGCCTGGGGCAGGATCACTCCGGGTCGGGTATGGGCCACATCCCGGGTGGTGTTGTACAGCCCGTAGGGATTCTTGACATTGCCCAGGGATACGCTCAGCCGGTGGGCCTCATCGGCGTAGAGACTGCGTTCGACAAAGGCGTAGTCCACTCTTGGATCGCCGTCGTCCATCTCCCCGGCCCAGCGGGCCAGGCCCTGGGCAGACAACAGCCAATCGGAGTCGGGGCGGAAGGAAATGTTGACCCCCAGTTCACGCATGTCCACACCAACCCCATCCTCACTCTCGCCGCCAAAGTTGTTGGCATCGGTATGCACCAGGGTCTGGGTGAGGAATCCGTGCAGCTGGAGGCGGTCATCCCCCCCAGCCAGGGCCGGACAGCCCAGGCCCAAACCCACCCCAAGGCACAAAAGGCCTGCAATCCGGTTACGGAATTCATTCCACATTCAGCACCTTCACCTTCTCATTCTGGGGCGGGCGGGCGAGATAGCCGATCGCGCCCGGCGTGGCGGCCACGCTGGCGAGCATCTCGGCCTCGCTGGCAACTTCGATGGGAGCCTGGGCCATACCGGAAAAGATCAACCGGTCCCAGGACTGGCGAAGCTGGTAGGGATACAGATTCAGACGTTCCTTGCACAAGGCCCCGTGGACGGGGTTGGAATCAGGCAGGACAAATACCCGAATCAGACTGCCATCAGGCCATTTCACCTGGCGCATGCCGAAAACGGCCCGGGCGCTGCCAAGACTGATCTTGGCCAGTGGTACCGACTTGTTAGCAATGACCTCCACCGCTCCTGCCGGAAAACTCAGGAACAAAGCAAAAAGCACCGTGGCAATCAAATGGCTGATAGCCAATCTCCCTCCCCCTGGTCGCCGTGTCAGGACCTCAAACCCGGCTACCTTTACATGAAAGCGGCTGGAATCGCAATTGCTCGCTATCCCTTGAGCGCCAGCACATCCTGCATGTCGAACAAGCCCTTATCCTTGCCGGACAGGTAGCGGGCAGCCCGCAGTGCCCCGAGCGCGAAGGTCATGCGGCTAGAGGCCTTGTGGGTCACTTCGAGTCGCTCACCGATCCCGGCGAACATCACGGTGTGATCGCCTACCACATCGCCCCCCCGTACCGTGGCAAAACCGATGGTGCCCGGGTCTCGCTCGCCGGTCACCCCTTCCCGGCCGTAAACGGCACAGGTACGCAGATCCCGCCCCAGGGCGGCTGCCACCACCTCGCCCATACGCAGGGCCGTACCGGAGGGCGCATCCACCTTGTGGCGATGATGAGCTTCGACGATCTCGATGTCGAAACCCTCGTTCAACACCCGGGCCGCCATGTCCAGCAGCTTAAGGGCCAGGTTGACGCCCACGCTCATGTTCGGCGCAAAAACCACGGGCACGTTCCGGGCGGCATCGGCGATGGCTGCCTTGCCGGCTTCGTCGAAGCCCGTGGTGCCGATCACCAGGCCCACGCCCCTGGCCTGGCAAAGCCTCAGATGTTCCAGGGTGGCTTCGGGACGGGTGAAATCAATCAGCACCTGGGCGCCATCCAGGGCCGCCGCCACGTCCTCGGTAATAGGGGTGCCCAGAGTGGTACCCACCAGTTCCCCGGCATCGTGGCCCAGCCAGGGGCTGCCCGCCCGTTCCAGGGCACCATGCAGGACGATGTCGCCGGACCCGGCCACTGCCTCTAGCAAGGCCTTGCCCATGCGGCCGGAGGCACCGGCGATCACCACGCGGATGGGGCTGCTCATGGCTTGTTACCCTCGGCAGCTGGCTGGGCGGCGGCTTCCGAACCCGCCGCTACGACATCGCCCTCTATACCCTTGAGCTTGTCGTTCTCGAACACCACGGTGACCCGGCGTTTTTCCGCCAGCTTGCCTTTGGGGGCGTAGAGATAGACGTAATCCCAGCGTTCCGGATGGAAGGGGTCGGTCACCAGAGGCGTACCGAGGATGAAGCGCACCTGGGAATGCGTCATGCCGGGCTTGAGCTTGTCCAGCATGGCCTGTTCGATGACGTTACCCTGCTGAATGTCTACCTTGTAGGGGCTCAGCTTGTCGATGGGATTGGACCAGCTCCCACAACCGGCAAGCATCAGGGGAAGGATGAGCAGAACAGGGCGGTATAGAGGTGGCATGGAGACGGGTCGGAAGTCAGGGCGGAAAGCCGCGCTATGATAGCGCAACAGCCCGGGGCAATAGACCCCACGGAGATGACACTCGAGCCCGAAAGTCCAGGACACCTACATGACGAATTCCCAGCAACTCAAGACCATGGGCCTGAAGGCCACCGGCCCGCGCCTGAAAATCCTCAATCTGTTCGAGCATTCTGACCAGCGCCACCTGACCGCCGAAGACGTATACCGCCTGCTGATCATGGACCATGTGGATGTGGGTTTGGCCACCGTCTACCGGGTGCTGACCCAGTTCGAGCAGGCCGGGCTGCTGGTGCGGCACCATTTCGACAACGAAAAGGCCGTCTACGAGCTCAACCAGGGGGGCCACCACGACCACCTGCTGTGCATCCAGTGCGGCAAGGTGGAGGAGTTCTACGACCCGGAAATCGAAAAGCGCCAGAAGGCCATCGCTGCTGAAAGGGGCTTCAGACTGGCGGAGCATGCCCTCAACCTGTACGTGGAATGCATCCGGGAAAACTGCCCCAACCGCAAGCAACCGCCCCTTCCCCGGGACGAGGACTGAAACCCCTCAGACGGAAGGCGCTTCCAGACCCAGCATTTCCGCCGCATGGCGGTGGGTGGCCTGGGTCAGTTCCACCCCCCCCAGCATGCGGGCCAGTTCTTCCACCCGCGCCGCCTGGTCCAGCAGTTCCACCCGGGACCGGGTCTGGCCATTCTCCGTGGCCTTACTGACCCGGTAATGCCGCCCCGCCCTAGCCGCCACCTGGGGCAGATGGGTCACGCACAGGACCTGATGGCGCTTGCCCTGGTCCGCCAACATGCGGCCGACGATCTCCGCCACGCCGCCGCCAATGCCCGCATCCACCTCGTCGAAGATCAGGGTGGCCGCGCCGGACACCTCGGACAGCACCGTTTGAAGTGCCAGGCCCAGGCGAGACAACTCGCCGCCGGAGGCGGTTTTTGCCAGGGGCTGGAGCGCCTGCCCCTGGTGGGGAGACACCATGAAAAGCACGTCTTCCAGGCCATGGCTGGCCGGCTCCCCCGGCACCAGATCCACCCGGAATTCTCCGCCCTGCATGGAAAGCTGCTGCATGGTCTCCGTCACCGCCTTGCCCAGGCGTTTGGCGGCCCGCTGACGCTGGCTGCCCAGTTGCTCCGCCAGTTTCCGGTAAGCGGCTGCCCGGGCCGCTTCCTCCCGGGCCAGGGTTTCCAGATCCGCCGCCTCCCCCAACGCCGCCAGCCGGTTGCGGGCCTCCCCCAGCAGGTCCGGCAGGGCATCCGGGCGCACGTGGTATTTGCGGGCCATGTCCTGGATGGCGGTGAGCCGGGCTTCCGCCTGGTCCAGGGCCGCCGGGTCCAGGTCCACCCGGTCGCCGTAGCGACGCAGTTCCCGGGCTGCCTCCCGGAGCAGGTCGCTGCCCTCGTCCAGGGTCTGGCGCACGCTGCCCAGGGCCGCATCCAGTTCCGCAAGTTCCGCAAGACGGCCCCGGGCCAGACGCAGCCGGGCCAGCACGCCCGCCTCGTCCTCCTCCAGGGTGTCGGCCACGAACTGGGCTCCCTGGGCCAGTTCGGCGGCATGGGCCAGGCGGCGCTGTTCGTCCTGGAGGATTTGCCAGCCTTCCGCGGTAAATCCCAGGGCCTCGAGATCGCTGACGGTCTGTTGCAGCCCCTCCCGCTCCCGGGCCTGTTCACCGCCCCGGGTTTCTGCCGCCAGCCGCCGCTGGGTGGCCTCCTGCCAGCTCCGCCAGGCCTCCGCCACCTCCCCGGCCAGGGCCGTGGCGCTCCCGTAGGCATCCAGCAGGCGGCGCTGTTCGGCACTCTTCAGCAGGGAGTAGTGGGCATGCTGGCCATGGATATCCACCAGGTACCCGCCGGCCGCCTTGAGTTGCTGGGCCGTGGCGGGCCGGCCGTTGATGTAGGCCCGGGAGCGCCCCCCCGCCTCCACCACCCGGCGCAGCAGCAGGACAGCCTCTTCCCCAGCCAGGTCCTGCTCCTCCAGCCAGGCGGCCAGGGCGGGCACATCCTCCAGATTGAATTCCGCACTGATGTCCGCCCGCTCCGCCCCGGCACGCACCACCCCTGCATCAGCCCGTTCACCCAGCACCAGGGCCAGGGCGTCCAGCAGGATGGACTTGCCCGCGCCGGTTTCCCCGGTAAGCACGGAAAAGCCGGGATGGAAATCCAGGCTCAGGCGCGCCACCAGGACGAAATCGGCGAGGGTCAGGCTTAACAGCATGGGGATGGGGGATGGGGGAGGGGAAATGGGAAGAATAGCGGGGATGGGGTTGTGGTTGGCTCTGCCCCCATCCCCCATCCCCCATTCCCCATTCCCGCAGTCAAAGCTTTTCCCCCCAATGCAGCTTCTGCCGGAGGGTGTCGTAGTAATTGTGGCCTTCCGGGTGCAGCAGGCGCACGGTGTTTTTCGCCCGGCGGATCACCACACGATCCCCCACCTTCAGGTCCGCGTGGCGCTGGCCGTCGAAGTGGACTCGGGCGTCGTCGGCGTGGATCAGGTTGATCTCGATCTCGGAACGGCTGTTGACGGCGATGGGCCGGGCGGAAAGGGTGTGGGCGCAGATGGGCACCAGGGCCACGGCTTCCAGGGTGGGGTGCAGGATCGGGCCGCCGGAAGACAGGGCATAGGCCGTGGAGCCGGTGGGGGACGACACCACCAGGCCGTCTGCCCGCTGGCTGTAGACGAACTGGTTGTCGATGTAGACCTCGAACTCGATGAGCCGGCCCAGGGTGCTTTTGCTCACCACCACGTCGTTGAAGGCGTAGGCGGCGATGAGCACATCGTCGTGCCGCTCCACGCTGGCTTCCAGCATGATGCGGTCCTCAGCCACGAACTCGCCCCCCAGCATCTCGTCCAGGGTGGAAAACATGGTGTCCAGGGAGACGTCCGCCAGGAAACCCAGGCGGCCCTGGTTGATGCCGATGAGGGGAATGTTGAAATCCACCAGGGTGCGGGCGATGTTGAGGATGGTGCCATCGCCCCCCAGCACCACCGCCAGGTCCGCCTCATGGCCGAGCTCGTTCAGGGTGCGGGTCTGAAAACCCTCCATGGCGCAGGTTTCCGCCGTGTGGCAGGTGACCAGCACCGTATGACCCCGGGCCTGCAGAAAGTCTGCCAGCCGGGACAGGGAGGAGGCACTGGCCGGACTGTTGTATTTGCCGACCAGGGCAATTGTCTTGAAATCTGGTTTCATGGCGTGAAATTATAGCCAGGCCCTACAAATAGAACGCCATGCTCAACGACCGCGCCCGTATCCTCCTGAAGCACCTCGTGGAACGTTACATCGAGGACGGCCAGCCCGTGGGCTCTCGTACCCTCTCAAAGTCCACGGCCCTGAACCTGTCCCCGGCCTCCATCCGCAACATCATGGCGGACCTGGAAGACGGCGGTTTCATCGCCAGCCCCCACACTTCGGCGGGCCGCATTCCCACCCCCAAGGGCTACCGCCTGTTCGTGGACAGCCTGCTGACGGTGAAGCCCCTGGCCCAGGGAGAAGTGCGCCAGATCGAGACCAGCCTGCTGCCGGACGATCCCCAGCGCCTGGTGGCCACCGCCTCCCACCTGCTGGCGGAGCTCACCGCCTACGCCGGCGTGGTCATGACCCCCAAGCGGCGCAACCAGACCCTGCGGCAGATCGAATTCCTGACCCTGTCGGAGAAGCGCATCCTGCTCATCATGGTGACCCAGAGCGGCGAGGTGCAGAACCGGGTGTTGTTGACGGACAAACCCTTCAGTCCCAGCCAGCTCACCCGGGCCGCCAATTATTTCAACCAGCATTTCGCCGGCCAGTCCTTCGAGGACGTGCAACCCCGGCTGGCCCGGGAACTGGCGGAGTTGCAGTCCGACATCAGCCGGCTCATGGAGGCCGTGGTCAGTGCGGGCAACGAAGCCTTCAGCGGCGCTGGCAAGGAATACGTGCTGACGGGGGAACGCAACCTGCTCCAGGCACCTGAACTGTCCACCAACATGACCCGGCTGCGGGAGCTGTTCGGCCTGTTTGAGCAGAAGACCGAGTTATTACAGCTCATGGACGTGGGCCACGCCGCCAACGGGGTGCAGATCTTCATCGGCGCCGAATCCCGGGTCACCCCTCTGGACGAATGCAGTGTCATTGCAGCGCCTTACGAAGTGAACGGCGAGGTGGTGGGCACCCTGGGGGTCATCGGTCCCACCCGCATGGCCTACGAACGGGTCATTCCCATCGTTGATATCACCGCCCGGCTGCTGTCCAACGTCCTGTCTTACCCCTAAGGGTTTGGGGTAGTCTTGCCCCTGCCAAACAAACACACTCGGAGCCTGCGTGAGCCTTTTCCAGCCCGGCATCCTCTCCCCCGTTCCCGCCGCCGCCCGGCACCTGCAATTCGATTTCGCCCCTGGCGCTTCCGGCACCGATCTGGCTGATGCCCTGGCACGCCTGCAAGAGATGGCGGATGGCGCGGACACGGTGGTGGGCATCGGCCTGCCCCTGGCCACGGCCCTGGGCCGTACCCTGCCGGGCCTGTACGAGTTTCCCGTCTCCACATCCGATGCCGCCCCCGTGCCCGCCACTCCCCATGCCCTGTGGTGCTGGCTGCGGGGAGATGACCGGGGCAAGCTGCTGCACCGGGGCCGGGAAATCGAGCACCTGCTGGCGCCAGCGTTCACCGTGGCGCAAAGCCTGGAAACCTTCATGTACGGCAACAGCCAGGACCTCACCGGTTATATCGACGGCACGGAAAACCCCCAGGATGAAGCAGCCGTCGCTGCCGCCTTCGCCACCGGTCTGGGCCCCGGCCTGGACGGCGGCGGCATCGCCGCCCTGCAGCAATGGGTCCACGACCTGGACCGCTTCCAGGCCATGCCGCAGGCAGAGCAGGACAGCACCTTCGGCCGCCGCATCGCCGACAACGAGGAAATCGAGGAAGCGCCGGAAAGCGCCCACGTCAAACGTACCGCCCAGGAAAGCTTCGACCCGGAGGCCTTCGTGGTGCGCCGTTCCATGCCCTGGTCGGATTGCGGCCAGGCCGGGCTGGTATTCCTGGCTTTCGGCCACGACGCCCGCGCCTTCGAAGCCCAACTGAAGCGCATGACCGGCCAGGAAGACGGCATCGTCGATGCCCTGTTCCGCTTCACCCACCCCATCACCGGCGCCTACTACTGGTATCCGCCCCTGGCGGGCGGGCGGCTAGACCTCTCCGCCCTGGGCCTGTGAAGGTCGGCGGCATGGAAAACGGCCTCACCTGGTTCCACTGGGCCCTGCTGTCGGCTGTGTTTGCCGCCCTGACCGCCATCTTCGCCAAGTTGGGACTCCAGGGCGTGGATTCTGACCTGGCCACTCTGATACGCACCTTCATCATCCTGCTGGTGCTGGCGGCTTTTGTTTTGGCCACCGGCAAGTGGAGCAATCCCCTGGCCCTGTCCACCCACACCTGGACCTTCCTTTCCCTCTCCGCCCTGGCCACCGGCGCCTCCTGGGTCAGCTACTTCCGGGCCCTGCAGATGGGCGAGGCCTCCAAGGTAGCCCCCATCGACAAACTGAGCTTGGTGCTCGTGGCTGTCTTCGCCGTCATCTTCCTGGGAGAACGCCCCAATGTCCGGGAATGGCTGGGCATCGGTCTGGTGGCCGCCGGGGTGGTGATTCTGGGTCTAAAACGCTAACCGGACATTCCTGACATGACATTCTTTTTTCCCGAACCCGCCCACAAGCACGACCAACCTGCCCGGATAGGCGTGCTTCTCATCAACCTGGGCACTCCCGAAGCCCCCACCGCCCAGGCCCTGCGTCCCTACTTGAAGGAATTCCTCTCGGACCAGCGGGTGGTGGAAATCCCCCGCCCCATCTGGTGGCTCATCCTCAACGGCATCATCCTCAACACCCGGCCGGCAAAATCCGCCCAGAAGTACGCCTCCATATGGCGACCGGAAGGTTCCCCGCTGAAATACCACACGGAACGCATGGCCATCCTGCTCAAAGGGCACCTGGGACAGCGGGTCAGGGAGCCCGTGCTGGTGGACTACGCCATGCGCTATGGCCAGCCGTCCGTGGCCCAGCGCATCGCCCACATGAAGGCCCAGGGGGTGGACCGGCTGCTGGTGGTCCCCCTCTACCCCCAGTACGCCGCCAGCAGCACCGGCTCGGCCCTGGACGCGGTCTGGCAGACCCTGCTGCATACCCGCAACCCGCCGGAAATCCGCACCATTCGCAACTTCCATGACGACCCCGGCTACATTCAGGCCCTGCGCCAGAGCATCGAGGTCTTCTGGGCGGAACGGGGCCGGCCCGACGTGCTGGTGATGAGCTTCCATGGCGTGCCCCGCCGCAGCCTGGATCTGGGTGATCCCTACCACTGCGAGTGCCGGAAAACGGGGCGCCTGCTGGCCGAGTCCCTGGGCTTGCAGGCGGACCAGTATCGGGTCACCTTCCAGTCCCGTTTCGGCCGGGCCGAATGGCTCAAGCCCTACACCACCGCCACCCTGGAAGAACTGGCCAAGGCCGGCACCCGGCGGGTGGACGTGATCTGTCCCGGTTTCACGGCGGATTGCCTGGAAACCCTGGAAGAAATAGGCATGGAGGGCAAGGCAGACTTCCTGCAGGCCGGTGGCCGGGAGTACCACTACATCCCCGCCCTGAACGATCGTCCCCTGTGGATCGAAGCCCTCACGAACCTGGTGCAGAGCCACCTTTGCGGCTGGCTGGATGAAACCTGGTCCGCCGAGACGGAACAAAAAAATCTGGCCAGCACACTTCAGCAAGCGCGCGCCCTGGGAGCACAAAACTAGCCGGGAGGCCGCACCAATATTAGAGTTTACTTGTTGACTGGTTAAAAAGGCCCATGCAAACATCCGCCACCCGTACCAAGAGCTTGACCTGTATCAAGTTCAAAACCGGCAGACGGTGACCCGTCTTTTTTCTTTTCTGGAGGATGTGATGGAGACAAAAACCCTTGCTGTTGGCCTGCTCGTAGCGAGCACGCTGGGCGCCGTGGCCACGGCCCAAGCGATGGACACCCGTGCCCGTTTCATGGCCGCCAACTGTGCCTACTGCCATGGCACCGATGGCAAGAGCTCAGGTGCCATCCCCAGCCTGGCCGGTCTGGAAGTGAAGTACTTCGTCGACCAGATGAAGGCCTTCCGCGACGGCTCCCGCCCCGCCACCGTGATGGCCAAGCACGCCAACGGTTACACCGACGCCGAGTACGAGGCCATCGCCAAGTACTTCGCCGCCATCAAATAAGCGGGATAGAGGAGAAAGAAAATGACTTTTGATCGTCGCGAATTCCTGAAGGCCTCCGCCGGTGCGGCCGGTGCCCTGTCCCTGGCCGGCGTGTCCGGTTGCGCCACCTCTGGCAGCGCCGCTGCCAAGGGCCCCAAGATCGTGGTGGTGGGCGCCGGTTTCGGCGGTTCCACCTTCACCCGCTACATGAAGATGTGGACCCCGAACGCCGAGGTCACCGTCATCGAGCCCAACCCCCATTTCGTTTCCTGCCCCACTTCCAACGAAGTGCTGGCCGGCATCACCAAAATGGAGGACATCACCCGTCCTTACGACAACATCAAGAAGATCGCCGACAAGTGGGTCCAGGACACCGTGGTGGGCATCGACACTTCCAAGAAGACCGTGAAGACCGCCGGTGGCCAGACCCTGGCCTACGACCGTCTGGTGCTGGCCGGTGGTATCGAACTGCTGTTCAACACCGTGGAAGGCTATGACGCCGAAGCCCAGAAGACCGTGATGCACGCCTGGAAGGCCGGTCCCCAGACTGCCACCCTGCGCAAACAGCTGGAAGCCATGCCCGACGGCGGCGTGTTCGTCATGTCCGTACCCAAGTCCCCCTACCGCTGCCCCCCCGGACCCTACGAGCGCGCTTCCCTGGTGGCCCACTACTTCAAGCAGGCCAAGCCCAAGTCCAAGATCATCGTGCTGGACGGCAACCCGGACATTGCCTCCAAGAAGGGCCTGTTCCTGGCAGCCTGGAAGAAGCACTACGGCTACGGCACCGACAACAGCATGATCGACTACCGTCCCAACAACATGCCCCGTTCCGTGAACGCCGCGACCAAGATGGTGGGCACCGAGTTCGACGACGTGAAGGGCGATGTGATCAACGTGGTACCGCCCATGCGGGCCGCCGAGATCTGCGGCATGGCCGGCGTGCGTAACGGCAACAACGGCCACTGGTGCGCCATCGACTACACCACTTTCGAATCCAAGGACGTGCCTTTCGTACACATCCTGGGTGACTCCGCCCTGACCAACTTCCCGAAGTCTGGTTCCGTGGCAAACAACACCGCCAAGATGTGCGCCTACGGCCTGTCCGAGGTCTTCGCCGGCCGCACCCCCGACGCCGCCCCCGTGGTGACCAACACCTGCTACTCCGCCAGTTCCGACAGCACGGCCTTCCACGTGGCTACCGTGTTCCGCTGGGATCCGGAGAAAAAGGCTCTGGTGCCGCCCAAGGGCGCCAACGGCGTGTCCAAGGAAGAAAGCGAACTGGAGCTGGCCTACATGCACTCCTGGAAAGAGAACGTCCTGAACGACACCCTGGCTCTGTAAACCAGCGGTTCAATCAGACGGCAAAGGAGGGGAGCAATCCCCTCCTTTTTTATTTCCCTCGCCAAAGACACCACCCCGTAGCCCGGAGAAGCGCAGCGCGTCCGGGGCACGTACCGGTTGGTTGATATTCAGCAGTCCGGCCTCCCGAACCCGGCCTAAGGCCTCCTCCAGGCTACTCACTCTGCATCGCCGGTAAGAGCGGGCTTGCCCGCGATTCAGCAGCCGATGCAGCGACTACTCGCAGCAAGCCCGCTCCTACAAAAACCGGCGATTGCGGGAACCCTATCAGTTCAGAGCTCAAACACCTGGTCGTTGGCCAGTTCACAGACGTCCGTCAAGCCATGGGCCAGCAACTCCGCCATGATGTCCGCTTCACCGCCGGGCTTGAGGTGGGTGATCCAGGCCTGGACGCCCGGTTTGAGGGTGTGCAGATCGGCCGCCAGGGCCGCCGGGTGGTAGTGCTTGGAAGCCTGGGCCAGTTCGGCCTGGGCATCCTGAAAGGAACATTCCACCACCAGATGGCGAAGATCATCCATCTGGTTCGCCATGCGCCATAGGGCTTCATGGCTGGCGGTGTCGCCGGAAAAGACCCAGCTGCCGGTGGCGCAGGCCACCCGATAGCCCACTGCGGGCACCACGTGGTTGGCGGGGATGGAAGTCAGAGTGCGTCCTGCCACGGTGCGGGCCTCACCCAGGGCCATTTCCTGGTAGCGCAGGAAGGGGGTATCCGGGGTCGGAATGCGGGCGAAGTCGGGCCAGACGCGCCAGTTGAAGATGTGATCGCGGAGGGTTTGCAACACTTCCGGCAGGCCATGCACGGTAACGGGTGTGCTCCTTTCCCCCGCCGCACTGTCCAGCAGCAGGGGCAGGCAGAGGATGTGGTCCAGATGACCATGGGTGAGAAACACATGGTCGATGCGGCACAGTTCCACATGGCTCAGGCGGGTCACGCCAGTGCCGCAATCCACCAGGATGTCGTCATCCACCAGAAAAGCCGTGCTGTGCCGGCCATCGCCTATGCCGCCGGAACAGCCCAGAACGCGGATTTTCATGGCTGGCCCCTTATTTTGTGGTGAAAGTGAACACGCCATCCCAGTCCGGCGGCGGCGGATTGAAGCGGAAGTGGGTCACCCGGTCCAGGTAGACGTCATAAAGCTTGCAGGCCCCCTGCTTGCGCAATTCCATAAGCTTTATTTCCGCCTCGTCCCAGCGCCGGGCCTGGTAATCCGCCAGGGCCGCTTCGAATTTGCCGACGCCTTCCCGGACTTCGGCAGGGACCTCCGCTGCCAGGCCCAGGGGTTCGTAGATGGCCACGGGCACGTCCTTGCCCTTCACCCGCACCCGGTCCACCAGCCGGCAGAGGATGTCCGGGCAAGCATCCCGGGTGGCCTCGCCCACCAGCACACCCACACCGTACTGCCGCGTCAGCCCCTCCAGGCGGGAGGCCAGGTTCACAGCGTCTGCCATGACTGTGTAGGCCATGCGGAATTCAGAGCCCATGTTGCCCACGCTCATGCGGCCGGTGTTCACCCCCACGCCGATCTTCACCGCCGGCCACCCCCGGGCTTCCAGGCCCGGGTTGATTTCCGCCAGCACCCGCTGCATGGCCAGGGCAGCCATCACTGCGTCATGGGCATGGCGCTCGTCGCTCATGGGGGCACCCCAGAAGGCCATGATGGCGTCGCCGATGTATTTGTCGATAGTGCCCTTGCCGTCCTGGATCACCCGGGTCATGGCCGACAGATAGACGTTGAGCATCTCCGCCAGCTGGGCAGCTTCCAGTTTTTCCGAAATGCTGGTGAAGCCGACGATGTCCGAAAACAGCACGCTCATCACCCGGGATTCCCCCCGCAGGCTATAGCGGGCCGGGTCCTTGGCCATCTCGTCCACCAGTTCCGGGGGCACGTACTGGCCGAACAGGCGGGTGATCTGGGCCTTGGAGCGGGCTTCCACAAAGAACCCCCAGCTCATGTTGAGGACAAACAGGCCCAGGATGGCCAGGGCCGGAGCCGCTGCACTCAGGCTCATGCCGGGACCGTACCAGGCGTAGACATCTGCCCCCAGCAAGGCCAGCAGCAAGCCTCCGGACAAGGCCGCAGAGCCGAGGGGCGGCAGCCAGGGCAAGGCCGCCGCCAGGGCCAACCCCAGGATCAGGACGGCCGCCACCAGCAGGCCCCGCTGGCCGGCCGGTTCCCATTTCAGGCTGTTGTCGAGGATGCCGGAGATGAGGTTGGCGTGGATCTCCACCCCCGGGTAGGCTTTATCCGTGGGCGTCACACGCAAGTCCAGCAGGCCCGGCGCGGTGGAGCCCAATATGACGATGCGGCCTTCCAACCAGGCGGCTGGCGCCCGCCCGGCGATGATGTCGGCAGCAGGCACATAACGGAAGGCCCCGGCCTTGCGGTAGGGCACCAGGACCATGCCCTGGCTGTCCAGGGGGAGGTGCAGGCCGTCCGCATCCAGGGTCGTGGGGCGCCAGGCATTGCCCCCCTGCCCCGCAGGCAGCACCTGCACAGGCCCAGCCCCCATGCCGGCCCGCACAAGGCTCAGGGCCAGGGAGGCGTAGCACTTGCCGTCGTTGTTCACGAACACGGGCATGCGCCGGATCACCCCGTCGAAATCCTGATGGGCATTGAAGAACCCGGCGAAGGGGGTCTGGCTCTGGAGCCGGGCCAGGTTGCCGTTGTAGCCCAGGCCTTCCAGGGGGGTGATGCCCTGGGCATTCAACTCGCCGCATTCCAGCATAGGTTCGGGCAGCACCCCCACAGTGTGCTGTGCTTCGTGGAAGCCGAAGTAATACCCCAGCACCGAGGGGCCCGAGGCCAGAGCTTCCGCCAGTCGGCCATCGAAATCCAGGCTGCCACGCATCCGCTCCAGGCTGGCCCTGAAGCCCCCGTCTCCGGCCAGGGGCCCGGTTGCCAGCCGCTCCAGCACCGGCAAGCCCGAGCTCTGGTCCGGTTCGGCGAAGATCACGTCGAATCCCAGGGCCGCCACCCCGTATTGCTGGAACAGGTTTTCCGTCAGGGTGGCCAGCTTTTCCCTGGGCCAGGGCCAACGACCAATTTCCTCAAGGCTTTTTTCGTCGATGTCGGCGATGACGATGCTGTCGTCCAACTGATCCGACTGGAACAGCCAGACCTTGAAGTCATACAAGGCTGCATCCAGCTTTTCCACCCAGGACAGCCGGTAGAGCCCACCCGCGTGGCCCAGCAGGATGAGTATCAGGACCAGACTGGCACCAAACTGGCCAAGAAACCGGCGGGTACGCAGGGTTAGCACCATAGGCTTATCTCAGACGATAGAAACGGCCCGCCACAGACTGGCCCTCGGGCAGGCCATCAAGATGGCTTCCCACGGCCTCCGCCAGGCGGCCGAGGCGCTCTTCGGGATGGGGATGGGTCTTGAACAGCAGGGAAACCCGGGGGTCGCCCTTGGCCACATGGCCAATCTCGGCCAGGACCGCCGGCAGGGCGTAGGCGTCGTAGCCGGCCCGGGCCGCCAGTACCAGGCCGATCCGGTCCGCCTCGTATTCCGCATCCTTGTCCAGGCTCCGGGCCACCACTTCGGCGCCATTTCCGATGACCGTCTGGAGGGTCTGGTTCTCGTCCTTCAGCTTGCGCCCCAGCATGCCCCCCAGAGCCGCGATGGTCTGGCTTTGCTGCAGCAGTTTCAGGTGATGCTTGCGGATCACGTGGCCCACTTCATGGGCCAGTACGCCAGCCAGTTCGGCCTCGTTGTTCAAACGCCGGTACAGCCCCTTGGTAATGAAAATGTAGCCCCCGGGGGCGGCGAAGGCGTTGATGTCCTCGCTTTCGATGACCCCAAAACGCCAGGGCAGCCCCGGACGTTCGCTTTGCAGACTGATCCAGCGGCCTACCTGGTTGACGTAGCGTTGCAGGGCATCGTCCCGTACCAGGGGTACGGCTCCCAGCAGGTTACCGGCGATCTGCTGGCCGATACGAACTTCCTCCTCCTTCGAGGTCTTGCCTTTGAGCAGGGACTGAAGCAACTGGTCTTGGGGACGGGGCTGGGAAGCAGCGGGTTGCTGGGGCACCTGCGGTGCCTGGGACGCCTGGGGCCTGGCTGGCTGCTGGGGCGGGGTTGCCAGGTTCTGGGGAGTTTCCCTGCCGAGCAGCTTTTCCTTCAAGGCATCTTTGAGGGCATCTTCGAAGCTTCCCGCCTGGATACCGGACACGCCCAACAGGAACAGCAGGGCCAGGCTGGTGGTCAGGATGCGTTTCATTGTCCGCCCCCCCAGCTGAAGCCCTCGCCGGCGCCCCCGCCTTCAGTTGACGCTGCCTGGGGAGCGGGGAGATAGGAGAGTTTGCGGCTTGCCAGACTGGCTGCTCGGGCAAACTGTAGGGCTTCCTGCTGATCCACCCGGTACAGTTCCATCCGTTCCAGTTCCCGTGCATTGAATTTCGCCACCTGGAGTTCTTCTTCGGTGAGCCCCCTCAGGCCGGCTACGGCCACCACCTGAGCACCATCCCGCTTGGTGGCCAATGCGGCGACATCTCCCACCCCCGTCGTGGTCACAGCGGTGCGCACGGACAGGATGCGCACCCATCCCGTTCGGTTTCCGGCACGGACCTGGGTCCAGCCCCCCTGGCGGGCCAGGACTTCCACCTTGCTGCCCTTGCTGACGGCCAGCAGCACAGCAGCCGTAGCCGAAGGCGCAGCAAGCAATCGCTCGTCCCGGATCATGGTCCCCGGCGCAGACCAGGCTGGCCAGGCCAGCAGAGCCATCAGCCCGGACAGAAATGTCACCCTTGTTAATTTCATGCGCATGTCTCTCTCCAAGGTAGGTCAATGATACATGGGCGTTGCTATGATGCCGCCCATGAGCGGGTTAAGTGATTTCCTTATCCGACGTGGCAAGGGCGCCCTCGACCTCTGGCGTACCTGGCGCGCCATCTTCAGCTTCGCCGGCAAGGCCCTGGCGGCTGCCCTCACGCCCTCCGTCTACAACAGCGCCACCCGCATGGTGGTGATGAAGCAGATCTACTTCACGGCCTGGCAGATCCTGCTGCCTTTCAGCCTTTTCGCGGGCCTGCTGTCCTATGTAGTAATCCAGATCGTGGTATCCACCGCCCGGGAGTACGGCCTTTCGGAATACGCCCTGGAAATGAGCATGCGGGTCCTGGTGCCGGAAATCCTGCCCCTGGTCACCGCCCTGTTCATTGCACTGCGGTCCAGTTCCGCCATCAACACCGAAGTGGCCCTCATGCGCATCCACAATGAAATTGACGCCCTGGAGGCGGCCGGCGTTGACACCCTGCGCATGGAATTCATGCCCCGGGTCATCGGCGGTGTGGTCTCCCTGCTGGCCCTGACGGCCATCAACAGTGTTCTGGCCCTGGTGCTGGCTTATATTGCCCTCTATGGCTTCCAACTCTGGAGCCTGCCTGATTTCACCCGGGTGATGGGTCAAGTCTTCGACCTGGGCATCATCATAGGCCTGTGGGTGAAATGCGTGGCCTTCGGCCTGGCTGTCACGGTCATTCCCGTGGCGGAAGGGCTGGCCACCCCCCGCATGCTGTTCATGGCCCCCATCTCCGTGTTGCGGGGCATGGTGCGGCTGTTTTTTGTGCTCATGTTCATCGAGGTGGCCTCATTAGCCCTCAAGTACATGTGAAATGGCTGGCGGATGACGCCGCCCGCCGGGCCTGCCTGGCGGAACAGCCCCTGGCTGCTGTGATCTCGGCAGACATGCCCCTGCGCGCCAATCTGACCGCCATCGAGAATATTGCCGTGGTGCCCCAGTACACCCGCAACCTGACCTACCGGGACGCCATGGACGTGGCCTGGAACCTTCTGCTGGAGGCTGGCCACTCGGAGTGCGCCTACAAACGGGACCCGGCCCTGACCCATGAGGAACGTTTTGTAGTCAAGCTCCTGCGGGCCCTGGTGGGCCAGCCCCCCCTCATCCTGGTGGACCGCCCGGCTTTGCTTTTGCCCGATACCCGCTATCCTCCCTTCGTGGACGCCCTGCTCCAGCGCATGGAGCCCCACCTGCAAGAATGCTGGCTTCTGGATTACACATGGAACGAGCCCCTATACGCGCCCCGCTGATCAAGAACCTGGAGTTCAAGGTCGGGCTCCTGCTGGTCTCCACCTTTCTACTGGTGGTGGGTCTGGTGACCTATGAACTGCATGCCCGGGGCGTCTTCGAGCCCTCCATCACTTTGGAGCTCACGGCCGGGAATGCGGAAGGCGTGAGCGTGGGCATGCCCGTAAGTTTTTCCGGCTTTCCCATCGGCAAGGTCAGCAAGATCGACCTGACCGACAACGCCGAGGTGCTGATCGAACTGGCAATTCCCAGGAAGGAAGCCAAATGGCTGCGGCACAACAGCCAGTTCGTGCTGGAAAAAAGCCTGTTGGGGGGGGCGAAGATCAAGGCCTATACGGCAGACCTGGCCGAAGCCCCCATCCAGCCCGGCTCCCGGCATATTCTTTATGGCGGGGACGACCCCATGGACATCGGCCTGCTCAAGCAGCGGCTCCAGGACATCCTGGACCACGTGGCCGCCATGACGGCAGAACAGGCCCCGGTCAACCGCACCCTGGGCCACGTGGAAACACTGACCGGCCGCATGGCGGGGGAATACGGCGTGCTGGAGGGGGTGATGGGCAGCCCCGAAAAGGCCGCCGAAGTCAGCCGCATCATCACCCAGGCCAATGCCCTGCTGGGCAATGTGAACGGCATTTCCCTGAAGGTGGATGGCATGCTGGCCAAGACCGACACTCAGGTTTTCGGCCCGGACGGTGTCCTGGACCATACCCGCCAGTCGGTGGTCCAGGTCAACCGGATGCTCACCGAGGTGCGGGAAAGCCTGAAAAAGGCCGACGCCATCCTGGCCTCGGCCCAGACCGCCAGCGCCGACGTGGCCGTCATCACCGGCAACGTCAAGGATGCCACCGCCGACATGGGCCAGTTGCGGGTGGAAATCGACGACAGCGTGCGCAAGGTCAACCATCTAATCAACGAGATCAACAAGAAATGGCCCTTTGCCCGGGACGTGGAGATCAAGACGCCATGAAGACACGCCACACGCTGCACGGTGCCGGGGTACTGCTGGTGGCCCTGCTGGCGGGGTGCTCCAGCGCCCCACCGCCGCCGGACTGGAAGATGAACACCGTCAGCCTGCTGGAGCATTACCAGGCCCGCTGGCTGGAAGGGGACTCCCGGGCTGCGGAGCTGGCCCTGGAAAAGAGCCGGGCGGAGCTTTCCCTTACCGGGCGCCTGGATTTGCTTGCCAGACTGGAACTGGCCGCCTGCGGCACCCGGGTGGCTGCCCTGGATTTCAGCCCCTGCACACCCTTCGTCCCCCTGGCCCCGGATGCTGCGCCAGCCGATCAGGCCTATGCCCGGTTCATCACCGGCGACTGGCAGGGGATGGACACGAAAGCCCTCCCCCCCCGCTATGCCGGCCTGGCGGCCAGCAAGGATGAGGCTGCGGCCAACCGGGCGGCCCAGGACATCGAAGACCCCCTGGGCAGGCTCATCGCCGCCGGCGTGCTGGTCAAACAGGGCCGGGCAAATCCCGCCACTTTGGCCATGGCCGTGGATACCGCTTCGGAACGGGGCTGGAAGCGCCCCCTGCTGACCTGGCTGGAAGTGAGCCGTCAGCGTGCCCAGGCGGCCGGTGACGCCCCGGCCGTGGCGCAGATCCAGCGGCGCATCGATCTGGTCCAGGGCCAGGGTCGCCGAACCCCCTAAGCCGTTACTATTGGCGGGTGGGGGCGCCAAGCATCAATAAGCATTTGCTTATATAATCGCGCCCCACAATTTTCCGGAGGGGGAAAATGGACTGGCTTACTCAACCTTGGCCCTGGTATGTCGCCGGGCCCATCATCGGCCTGATGGTGCCGCTCATGCTGTTTATCGGCAACCGGTCCTTCGGCATTTCCAACAACCTGCGCCATCTATGCGCCATTTCCCAGCCCCAGACGGTGGATGTGGACTTCTTCCGCTACAACTGGAAGGAACACACCTGGAGCCTGGTGTTCGTCATCGGCACAGCCCTGGGGGGCTATCTGGCGGGGGTCGTCTTCGCCAATCCGGAACCCATCAAGCTGTCCCAGGCGGCCCAGGACATGCTGATGCAGTGGGGCTTCACCCAGCCCGGCCTGAACCTGGTGCCGGAAGAACTGTTCCACACCAGCGTGCGTAACTTCACCTACCTGTTCGCCTGCGGCGTACTGGTGGGCTTCGGCACCCGTTATGCCGGCGGCTGCACCTCGGGCCATGCCATCACCGGCCTGTCCACCATGCAACTGCCTTCCCTGTTTGCCGTCCTGGGCATCTTCGGCGGCGGCCTCGCCGCCTCCTGGTTCCTGGTTCCCCACATGCTGATGTGAGACACCCCATGCTCCGCTACCTGCCCTATCTCCTGGTCGGCATCGTGTTTGGCTTCGTGCTGATCAAATCCGAGGCCGCCTCCTGGTATCGCATCCAGGAGATGTTCCATTTCCAGAGCTTCCACATGTTCGGCATCCTGTTCTCCGCCATCTTCACGGGCACCCTGAGCATCCAGATCATCAAGCGCCTGTCCGCCAAGCGCTCCCTGGACGGCCAGGATATCCAGATCCCCGAGAAGGAGCCGGGCCGCAAGAGCTATATCATCGGCGGCCTGATCTTCGGCTTCGGCTGGGGCCTAATCGGCCTGTGCCCCGGCCCGGTGTTCGCCCTGGTGGGTACCGGCTCGGTGGGGGCCCTCATCGTTTTGGCCGGGGCGCTGCACGGCACCTGGCTGTATGGCGCCCTGAAGCAGCATCTCCCCCATTGACCCCGCCCCGTCTGCCAGAGCTACCTATCCAGGCTGACTGAGCCCCATGGCCCACGACCGCGTCAGCGCCGACACCATGGCGCCCCGCATCACCCTGAGCCAGTGGCGCGCCGCCCTGGCCCTGTTCCCTTATGTCTGGCAGTACAAGGGGCGGGTCATGGCCGCCTTTGCCCTGCTGATCGGCGCCAAGCTGGCCAACGTGTCCGTGCCTCTGGTCCTGAAGGACATCGTCGACGGTCTGCAACATCCGGATACGGCCCTGATCCTGCCCATCTTCCTGGTGGTGCTCTACGGCCTCCTGCGTTTCGGCAATACCGCCTTCACCGAGATCCGGGACGGCCTGTTCGCCCGGGTGCTGCAGCGGGCCATGCGGGGCGTGATCCACGATGTGTTCCAGAAGCTCCACGCCCAGTCCCTGCGCTTCCACCTGGAACGGCGCACCGGCGGCGTGGCAGCGGAAATCGACCGGGGTGGGCGCTCCATCCGCTTCCTGATCAATTTCTCCCTGTTCAACATCGCCCCCACCCTTCTGGAAATCCTGCTGGTGGCCGGGGTGTTGTTCGCCAAGTACGACCCCTGGTTTGGCGGCATCACCCTGATGACCCTGTTCGTGTACATCTTTTTCACGGTGACAGTGACCAACTGGCGCCTGAAATACCGCCGGGCCATGAACGAGACCGACGCCCTGGCCCAGGCCCGGGCCGTGGACAGCCTGCTCAACTACGAGACGGTGAAGTACTTCAACAACGAAACCTACGAAGCCAATCGCCTGAAAAACGACCTCAAGGCCGCCGAGGATGCCGCGGTCCAGTCGGAGATTTCCCTGGCCTGGCTGAATGGTGGCCAGGCCTTCATCATCGCCTGCGGCGTCACCACCATGATGGGCCTGGCCACCCAGGGGGTGGCGAACAAGACCATGACCATCGGCGACCTGGTGTTGGTGAACGCCTATCTGCTCCAGCTCTTCATTCCCCTGAACTTCCTGGGCACGGTGTACCGGGAAATCCGCAATGCCCTGACGGACATGGAAAAGCTGTTCAACATCCTGCACCGCACGCCGGAGATTGTGGATGCGCCGGACGCCCGGCCCCTCCAGGTCCGCCAGGGGGAAGTGCGCTTCGAGGGGGTACAGTTCGCCTACGACAGCCGCCGCCCCATCCTGCACGGCATCGACTTCACCATCCCCGCCGGCCGGAAGGTGGCGGTGGTGGGTTCCAGCGGCGCCGGAAAATCCACCCTATCCCGGCTGTTGTTCCGCTTCTACGACGTGACAGGCGGCCGCATCCTGGTGGACGGCCAGGACATCCGCCAAGTCACCCAGGCCTCCCTGCGCAGCGCCATCGGCATGGTTCCCCAGGACACGGTGCTGTTCAACGACAGCCTGTACCACAACCTGGCCTACGGCCGGCCGGATGCGAGCCGGGAAGAAGTATTGGCCGCCGCCCGGTCAGCCCATCTGGACGCCTTCATCGCCACCCTGCCGGACGGCTACGACACCGTCGTGGGGGAACGGGGCCTGAAACTCTCCGGCGGCGAAAAGCAGCGGGTGGCCATTGCCCGGGCCCTGCTGAAGAACCCGCCCATCCTGGTGTTCGACGAAGCCACCTCCTCCCTGGATTCCTCCACGGAAAAGGCCATCCAGGACGAGCTGGCCCGCATTTCCGAAAACCGCACCACCCTGGTGATCGCCCACCGCCTGTCCACGGTGGTGGATGCAGACGAGATCCTGGTGCTGGAAGCCGGCCGCATCACAGAGCGGGGCAACCACGACGCCCTGCTGGCCCTGAATGGCCGCTACGCCGGCCTGTGGCGCATGCAGTTGCGGGAAACGCCGTCAGGCACGAACGACTGAGTGCGGCCCTCGCCCACTACGCTGGAAACATCACACCCGGGGCAGCTCGATACTGGGCAGATCCAGGGCCGGGGGGCCGTCTTCCAGCAGGCTGTCCGCCGCCGGGGCCTGGACTGATCCGCCGTGTTCCTCCTCCCCCTGCTCCGCCAGCAGGTGCAACTGGCGGGGGGAGTCCGAGTTGATCCTGGCTTCCTCGAAATCGATTTTTCCTTCCCGCACCAGCTGGATCAGGGCGTAGTCGAAGCTCTGCATGTCGTCGGAGCGGCCCTTTTCGATGATCTCCCGGATCTCGTCCAGCTTGCCCTCCCGGATCAGCTCCCGCACATGGTAGTTGACTCCGAACACCTCAACCGCCGGCACCCGTTCACCGGTTTTGGTACGCACCAGCCGCTGGGCGACGATGCCCACCAGGCAGGTGGCCAGGTCGAACAGCACGGACTGGCGGGCATCCTGGGGGAAGAAGGTGATGGCCCGCACCAGGGCCTGGTAACTGTTGATGGCGTGCAGGGTGGAAAGGCAGAAGTGGCCGGTATTGGCGTAGCTGATCACCTGCTCCATGGTGTTCCGGTCCCGGATTTCCCCCACCATGATCATGTCCGGTGCTTCCCGCAGGGCATTCATCAGGGCCACGTTGTAGGAATCGGTGTCGGTGCCAACTTCCCGCTGGTTCACCAGGGACTTCTTGTGTCGGAACACGTATTCGATGGGGTCTTCCACCGTCAAGATATGACCCTCCACCCGGCTGTTCCGGTGTTCGATCATGGAGGCCATGGTGGAGGTCTTGCCGGAGCCGGTAGCGCCCACCACCAGCAAAAGGCCCCGCCGCTCCAGGGAAAGCCGCTCCAGCACCCGGGGCATCTTCAGTTGCTCCAGGCTCGGCACTTCGGATGACAGTCGGCGCACCACCACCGCCACGGCGCCCCGCTGCTGGAAAACGTTGAAACGAAAGCGCCCCGTGCCCGGAATGCCGTAACCGAAGTTCATCTCCCGGGTGGCCTCGAAACGCTGGATCTGGTCCGCCGTCATCAATTCGTAGGCCAGCGCACGGGCCTCATCCGGCGTCACCTCAGGCAGGGAGGTGGGCCGTACACGGCCGTCGATCTTCAGGCTGATACGGGCCCCGGCGGTGATGAACAGGTCGGACGCTTCTTTCTGCACCATTGCGTGCAGAAGCTGGATGATGCTGGCCACGAGGTCTCCCTGTCTGATCCTGTAACAGGGAGATTATCGGCCGCAACCGGCCGATCTTGAAGCGCCAGGCCAGATCAGCCCACCACCTGGTAATAGATGTTCTGGGGATGGTTGGCCTGGGCAAAGAAGAACCAGCGCTCAAACAACAAGCCCACATACTGGACCCCGAAAGCCACCGCCAGGAGGGCTGCATCCCCGTTGGCCATGCCCAGCCACATCAGGGCCACGGGCACTGGAAACACCAGCACCAGAAACAGCCATTTGATGGACTTCATGAAGGCCAGGGTGCGGCCATGGAAGTATTCCCGGGTGTTGTAGGAACCGCCCATCATGCCCATGGAACGCTGTTTCACCTGGTTATGGCGCACACCGATGGCGGTCTGCACCGTGGATTTGGCCTTCAGGCGGCCGTTGCGGATCAGGGCCGCGCTGCGGGACACCAGCCCCGCCAGGGTGAGGGCCATGGCCCAGCCGGCGTAGAAGGGCATCAGCTCCGGCGCGGCCTGGGCGGCAAAGGCCGCCGCGAAGCTGAAGCCGGAAGCGGTGCCCAACAGGAAATAGTTGAAGGGGGTCAGGGGTGTGGCCCATTCCTGCAGGAACTTGATGCAGCCGTAGATCATGCCGGTGCAGAGGAACAGCACCAGGGTGGCCACCACCCCCAGCACCCCCACGGTCAGGGGCACCTGACCGTCCAGGCCCAGGCCGTAGAGATCCGCATCCAGGCCCAGGCCGTTCACCAGGGCGTATACGAACACCAGGCCCATCACCGCCGGCAGGGCGATGACTTCCCGGGACAGCCAGGAGGTGCGCCACTGGGTGGCCGCCCGCCAGGCCCGTTCCGGGTGCCCCAGGTGGAAAAAGGAGGCCACCAGGCCGGCCACCAGGAAAGCCAGGGCAATGGCGCTGCCCAGGGCGTAATAGCCACCGGACTGGGCCGGCAGCACGTTCACCACCGTGTAGGCCTGGCTGGAGAACAGGGCCAGGAACAGGCCCTGGCCCACGCCGATGAGGGTGGTCAGGAAAATGACGGAAAAAGCGGGATGCATGTCTACTCCAGTTACAGGTGGCAAGTTGCAAGTGGCGAGTTGCACGCGGGGCTACGGCCTGCTGGCAACTTGCCCCTTGCCACTTGCGACTTTCTTTACATGAGCCAGTCGTCCAGGGTGGCGTCCTTGGTAACTTCGTGGCGGATGTCTTCCTTCTTCAGGGGGTTGTCCGCCCGCACCAGTTCGTCCTCGTGGATGCGCAGCTTGGTCTTGCGCCTCGGCAGATAGTGGTTGGCCGGCTTAGTACCCCATTCGGGCATGAGCTGGTAGCCACCGTTCTCCCGGATGGCGATGGACACATCGGAGTCCGGGTCGTGCACGTCGCCGAACAGGCGGGCACTGGTGGGACAGGAGATCACGCAGGCAGGCTTGCGCCGGTCTTCCGGGATGTTCTCGTCGTAGATGCGATCGACGCAGAGGGTGCACTTCTTCATCACCTTCTGGTTTTCGTCGAACTCCCGGGCGCCATAGGGACAGGCCCAGGAGCAGTACTTGCAGCCGATGCACTTGTCGTAGTCCACCAGAACGATGCCGTCCTCCTTGCGCTTGTAACTGGCGCCCGTGGGACACACCGGCACGCAGGGTGCGTCTTCGCAATGCAGACAGGACTTGGGGAAGTGGAGGGTTTCCGTGCAGGGGAATTCACCCACCTCATAGGTCTGCACCCGGTTGAAGAAGGTACCCGTGGGGTCCTTGCCATAGGGGTTGTCGTCGAACAGGGGACCGGCCTGGCCGGAGGTGTTCCACTGCTTGCAGGAAGTGACGCAGGCGTGACAGCCCACGCAGACGTTGAGGTCGATGACCAGGGCCAATTGAGTCATGACGATTGCCTCGCATGGGGAAACGGGAAACGAGACACGGGAAACGTGACCCGCCCTCCAATGCAATACACCGTGACGATTTTGCGTTTCCCGCTGGTCATTTCCCGTTTCCCTTTTCCCGTTTTTCCACAAACTTGCCGGCAAAGTAATTCAGCCACTTCTGCCGTTTGGGCGTACCCGGGGCAGAAGGCACGGGCTGGAACTGGGGCCAGGTTTCCCCCTGTTCGTCCTCGGCGGCCTTGTAGATCCGCACCCGTACGTCGTACCAGGCCGCCTGGCCGGTGACCGGGTCGGAGTTGGACAGGTGATCTCCCGCCTCGGTGGGAGGCAGTTCCTCGGAGATCACATGGTTGAGCAGGAAGCCCTGCTTGCACTCGTTGGCGTTCTTGTCCAGGTTCCAGGCGCCGGCGGCCTTGCCGATGGCGTTCCAGGTCCACACGGTGCCTGGCTCCACGGCTTCGGACAGGCGGGCCAGGGCCTTCACCCGGCCCCACTGGGATTCCACCCAGATCCAGTCGTCATCAGAGATGCCCTGGGCCGCCGCCGTCTTCGGGTTCACGTACAGGTAGTTGTAGGCGTGGATCTGCCGCAACCAGGCGTTCTGGCTGTCCCAGGAGTGATACATGGCCATGGGCCGCTGGGTCACGGCATTCAGCGGGTACTTGTGCTTGTCCGAGAGGGTGGCCTCCAGGGGCTCGTAGTAGAAGGGCAACGGATCGAAATAGGTGGCGATGCGCTGCTTCAGACGCTCCGGGGGCTGCCGTCCCTGGCCCTTGCCCTGGGCCGCCAGCCGGAATTTCTGCAACACCTCGGAATAGATGTGGCAGTTGATGGGCTCCGCGTGGCGGGTCATGCCGTGGGCCTGGGCCCATTGCAGGTAACCCTGGTTCCAGTTGCGCATGTACTGGTAGGACTTGGGCATGTGGTAGTGGAAGACGCAGTTGTTCTGCTCATACATCTGCCACTGGTTGGGGTTGGGCTCCCCCTTCATGGATTTCTCACCCCCCAGGCCCCGCCAGCCCGCCAGGAAGCCGATGCCGGAACCCGGCGCGGTCTCAAAGCGGGTGATGAAGTCCGGGTAGTCCCTGTACTTGCGCTTGCCCTGGCTGTCGGTGAAGGCCGGCAGTTTCAGCCGGGAACCCAGCTCGATGAGCACTTCCTGGAAGGGCTTGCACTCGCCGGTGGGGGGCAGCACGGGGATGCGCACGGAGTCCACCGGGCCGTCGAACTCGGAGATGGGCCGGTCCAGCATGGACATCACGTCGTGGCGCTCCAGATAGGTGGTATCCGGCAGCACCAGGTCGGCAAAGGCGGTCATCTCCGACTGGAAGGCGTCGGCGACGATGATGTAGGGGATCTTGTACTCACCCTGTTCATCCTTGTCGTTCAGCATCTTGCGCACCTCCACCGCGTTCATGGTGGAGTTCCAGCTCATGTTGGCCATGAAGATGAGCAGGGTGTCGATCTTGTAGGGGTCGCCCCGCCAGGCATTGGTGATGACGTTGTGCATCAGACCGTGGACCGACAGGGGATATTCCCAGGAGAAGGCCTTGTCGATGCGCACCGGCTCCCCCACTCCGTCCACGAACAGGTCGTCCGGGTCCGCCGGCCAGCCCAGGGGCATGCCGTTCAGGGGGGTGTCGGGCTGTACGTCTTCCGGTTTTGTCGGGGTCTTCGGGCAGGGGGGAATGGGCCGGGGGAACGGCGCCTTGTGCCTGAAGCCGCCGGGCCGGTCGATGGTGCCCAGGATGGACATGAGGATGCCCAGGGCGCGGATGGTATGGAAGCCGTTGGAGTGGGCCGCCAGGCCCCGCATGGCATGGAAGGCCACCGGGTTGCCGGTGATGCTCTGGTGTTCGTTGTCCCACACGTCGGTCCAGGCGATGGGCAGCTCGATCTTCTGGTCCCGGGCCGTGACCCCCATTTCATAGGCCAGACGGCGAATGGTCTCGACGGGAATACCGGTGATGCCGGCGGCCCATTCCGGGGTGTAATGCTCCACCCGCTCGGTGAGCAACTGGAAAGCGGGCTTCACCGGCGTGCCGTCGGAAAGCTTGAATTCCCCCAGCAGGCGGGGGTCCACGCCGGGGGTGTGGGTGCCCACGGGGCGATCCATCTCCCGGTCCCACCAGAGCTTGTTCTGGGGGTCGAAGCAGCCCTCTTCCGGCGGCACCTCGAAACGCACGAACATGCCTTCTTCCGGGCTGTCCGGGTCCAGGTTCACCAGTTCGGCGGCGTTGGTGTACTGCACCAGGAAGTCCCGGTCATAGAGGCCCTGCTTGATGATCTCGTGGATCAGGGCCAGGAGCAGGGCGCCGTCGGTGCCGGGCTTGATGGGCACCCATTCGTCGGCGATGGCGGAATAGCCGGTGCGCACCGGGTTGATGGAGATGAAGCGGCCACCGTCGCGCTTGAACTTCGACAGGGCGATCTTCATGGGGTTGGAATGGTGGTCTTCCGCCGTGCCGATCATGACGAACAGCTTGGCCCGGTCCAGGTCCGGCCCGCCGAATTCCCAGAAAGAACCGCCGATGGTGTAGATCAGGCCCGCCGCCATGTTCACGGAACAGAAACCGCCGTGGGCCGCGTAGTTGGGGGTACCGAACTGGCGCGCGAACAGGCCGGTCAGGGCCTGCATCTGGTCCCGGCCGGTGAACAGGGCGAATTTTTTCGGGTCCGTGGCGCGGATCTTCGCCAGGCGTTCCTCGATGAGGGCGAAGGCCTCCTCCCAGGAAATGGGTTCGAATTCGCCGGCGCCCCGCTCTGCCCCCTGCTTGCGACGCAGGGGTTGGGTAAGCCGGCCTGGGGAATACTGTTTCATGATCCCGGAGGAACCCTTGGCGCAGAGCACGCCCTGGTTCAGGGGATGGTCCGGGTTACCCTCGATGAATCGCACCTGGCCATTCTGCAGATGCACCTTGATGCCGCAACGGCAGGCGCACATGTAGCAGGTGGTGGTGCGCACCTCTTCATGGAGGGCGGAGCTTGCTGGGGTCTGTGTCATGTTTTTATAAAATCTGATCCCGCCGGAAGCCGGCCAGGTTGAGCCATCGGAAACCTAAATAAGAATTTTCTCATTTACGAATGGTGCTTCAAACCCCCGCATGTACCAGACGAAAAAAAAGCGGCACGGAGTAGCCGTGCCGCCCTGATTGGCCCCATTACAGGGCGGGTTATTGCTTACTGGGGTGACACGCCCAGTGCCTTCACCGTGGCCATGTTGACGTAGCCATCCACCGGCAGGCCCTTGGACTTCTGGAAGTCGGCAATGGCCTTCATGGTGGCGTCATCCAGCTTGCCGTTGGAGGGGGCGTTGTAGAAGCCTGCCTGGCGCAGGGCGTTCTGGATCTCGGCCACCTTGGCGGGGGTGGCGTTCACGTCGCACAGCACTTCGGTCCAATAGCTCTGCACCGGGCAGACCATGACTTCCTTGGGCACATCGGTGTACTCGGCGGGGATGGGCACGCGCACTTCCTTGGCCGGGGCCACCAGCTTGGTCACTTCCCGCTCGGCATACTCGGCCGGGATGGGGATGCGCTTCTCGGTGGCGGGCTGCACCACGGTCATGATCTCCCGCTCGTAATCCACGGGCACCACCTTGGTCACCGTGGAGGCAGGCTTCACCAGCTTCTTCACTTCCCGCTCGGCGTATTCGGCCGGAATCTGGATGGTGCGGGTGGTGGCCGGAGACTTCAGCACGGTCTTCTTGACGGTCTGGTACTCGGCCGGGATCTCTTCATAGCGCACGGAAGCCGGGGTCTTGATGACCTGGCGGGACACGTCCTCATACACGGCGGGCACTTCCACCAGACACATGATCTGGCCGGTGGCCTCGTCCACCTTCTGGATGTTGGTATGGGTACCCGGTTTCCAGGTGGTAAAGGCCTCCCGCACCAGTTTCTTCTCGGTGACGGTCTCGTACACGGCGGGGATTTCGATGGCCTTCTTGGAGGCGGGCTTCACCAGCACCTTCTCCTCCACCTCCTCGTACACGGCGGGCACTTCCTCCAGGCGGGTGCTGGCTTCCTTGACCAGGACCTTTTCCATCACCGTCTCATAGACGGCGGGCACCACTTCCTGGATTTCCTCGCTCTGCACCCGGACCTTCACGGCCTTGTAGACGGGGGGCAGGATTTCGATCTTCTCGCTGGCTTCCTTGACCAGCACCCGCTCCTTCACGGTCTCATACTTGGCAGGCAGGGTATCGATCTTTTCACCCGCTTCCTTCACCAGCTTGCGCTCGGTCTCGGTGCGGAAGGTAGCCGGACGCACCACCTTGGCGAAGCACTGGCCGGCCTTGGCATCGGCAGGCATCTTGTCGCCGGGAATGGCGCCGGCAGGCAGGGGGCAGCTGGGCAGCTTGGCCGCCGGCTTGGGGGCAGGCGCGACGGGTTGCTGCACGGAGCATCCCGGGTCCAGCAGGCCCTTGCCCGGGCAACCGATGGTGTTGTAAAGCTCATAACCGACGGTCTTACCGGTATTGGCGGCCTGGTTGGTGGGGTCATAATAAGTGCCCACCGCCGCCTGGGCGCTCATCACGCCGCAGCACAACAGGGCTGCACTCAGGGAAGAAAGGGAAAAATAGCTCGCTCGCATGGTTTGCTCCATTGAAAAGAAAAACAATCGCCCCCTCTCCCAGAGGGATGCACCGCAATCAGATCCGGGGCCAGCTAGCCCCCATTACGGTTTCACTATACATGCCGGTCATTACACCTGCTGTGAGGGCTTTCACATTAGCCCGCAAGCACAAGACCTTTCGCTCCCAATAGATATCTTCAGTCGTAGGCTTCTATTCCGCCAGCGGATGTGGCCAAGCCAGGCCCCTCCGGGTAGAGCAGGTCCACTAGCCAGAGGGAAATCTCCGGCACGAAGGTGATGAGCATCAGGTAAACGAGCATGACGCCCACAAAGGGCAAGGCCGCCTTGCTCACCGCCGTCAGGCCCAGCTTGGACAAATGGCTGGCCACATACAGGTTCAGGCCGACCGGCGGCGTCAGCATGCCGATCTCCATGTTGATGGTCATGATGATGCCCAGGTGGATGGGATCGATGCCCAGGTGCACGGCGATGGGCAGGAACAGGGGCGCCAGAATGAGGATGATGGAGCTGGGCTCCATGAACTGTCCCGCCAGCAGCAGCACGATATTGATGATGAGCAGAAACTGCCAGGCCTGGAGGTCCTGGTCCGTAACCCACTGGGCCAGGGCCTGGGGTATCTGTTCGGACGTAAGCAGGAAGTTGAACAGGATGGCGTTGGTGATGATGTACAGCAGCATGGCCGAGGTGTTGGCCGCGTGCAGCAACACCTTGGGTACATCCTTCAGTTTCAGACTCTTGTAGATGAAGGTGGCGCAGACGAAGGCATACACCGCCGACACCGACGCCGCCTCCGTGGGTGTGAAGATGCCACCGTAAATGCCTCCCATGACGATGACCACCAGCATCAGGCCCCAGAAGGCGTCCAGGAAGGATTTCACCACCTCCTTGAAACTGGCCCGGGGCACGGTGGGAAAGTTGTGCTTCTTCGCATATAGAAAGGTCACACCCATCAGCAACAAAGCCAGCAGGAAGCCCGGCACGATGCCCGCCACGAACAACTTGCCGGCGGATTCCGAAGTGGCCACGGCGAAGATGATGAGGACGATGGAGGGCGGGATCAGGATACCCAGGGAACCGGAGCTGGCGATGACCGCCGTGGAAAAGCCCTTGGGATACCCCTGGCTCACCATGGCCGGCAGCATGATGGAACCGATGGCCATCACCGTGGCCGGACTGGAGCCGGACAGGGTGGCGAAAAAGGCACAGGCAAGCACGGAGGCCATGGCCAGCCCACCGGGCATCCAGCCCACCAGGGTAATGGCGAACTGGATGATTCGCCTGGCCACGCCTCCATCTGTCAGGAAGGCCCCCGCCAGGACGAAGAAGGGCACGGCCATGATGGCGAAGCTTTCCAGGCCGGTGAACAGACGCTGGGAGATGATGTTCACCGTCACCATGTCGAAGGACGAGAACAGCACCAGGAAGGACAACACCGTCATCCCCAGGGCGATGGAGATGGGCGTGCCGGTGACCAGCATGAGGGCCAGGATGGCCATGATGATGAAGGCAGTCATGGAGCGCGGTCTCCCTCCAGGGCGCCTTCCCTCAACTCATGGGCCGGCCCCGCCGTCACCGTCTCGCCGGTGCGCAGGAAGCGGGCCAGGGCCTGGACAAAGCGGTAGCACATGAGGCCCGACCCCAGGGGAATGGCCAGATAGATGATCCACATGGGCCACTCAAGGTCCGGCGAGACCTGGCCCGTGCCATGGGCGAACAGCACCCAACGCACCCCCAGAATGGCCACCACGCCGGTGAACAGGATCCCCAGTCCCAGGCCCACGACCACCATGGCGGTCCGGGCCCGCCCCTCCAGGCGGTTAACCACGTAATCCACCCCCACGTGGATGCCGGTTCGCACCCCGTAGGCGGCGCCGAACTTGGCCATCCAGATGAATAGATAGATGGTCAGTTCAGTGGCCCAGGTAAAGCCAGTGCCCATCAGGTAGCGCATGGCCACGGACACGAACGTGGTCAGGGTGGCCGCCGCCATGAAGGAGAGGATCAGCCACTCCTCCAGGCGGTCGAGGACGCGGTTGAACATGGGGAGGGCCTTACTTGCCCTTGCCTGCCTGCTCCACGTCTGCCGCCACCCGGTAGGCGGCCTGGATCATGTCCCGGCCGATCTTGTCTTCGTACTCCTTGTGCACCGGCAGGAGGGCCTTCCACCACTTCAGGCGCTCCTCCAGGGGCAAGATGTACACATCGGTGTAACCCGCCGCCCGAACCTTGGCCAGGGCCTCGTCGTTTTCCTTCTGGGCAATATCCCGTTCATAGGCCGTGGCGTCCTCCATGGCCTTTTCTAGGGTCTTGCGGAGATCCGCTGGCAGGCCCTCCCAGAAGGCCTTGTTGACGATCACCGCATAGCCCAGATAGCCATGCTGGGACAGGGTCAGATGCTTCTGCACCTCATGCATCTTCTGGGTATAGAGGTTGGAAATGGGGTTTTCTGTCCCATCCACCACCCCCTGTTGCAAGGCGGAATACACCTCGGAGAAGGCCATGACCTGGGGATTGGCCCCCAGGGCCTTCATCTGGGCCTCAAGCACCTTGGAAGACTGGATGCGCATCTTCAGGCCCTTGAAGTCCTCCACCCGGCGGAGGGGGCGGTTGGCGCTCATATGCTTGAAGCCGTTGTCCCAATAGGCCAGGCCAATGATGCCCTTGGGTTCCAGCAACTGGAAAAGCTTCCTGCCTACGTCCCCGTCCATGACCCGGTACAGGGTTTCCTTGTTGGGGAAGATGTAGGGCAGGTCGAACAACTCGAAGGATCGCACCCCCAGGGGCCCGAACTTGGAAAGGCTGGGAGCAAGCATCTGCACCGCACCCAGTTGCAGGGCCTCGATTTCCTCCCGGTCCTTGTAGAGCTGGGAGTTGGGGTAGACATCCACCTTCACCCTGCCCTTGGTGCGTTCCTCGGCCAGTTTCTTGAAGTAATCCGCCGCCTTGCCCTTGGGGGTATTGGGGGCCACCACATGGGAAAACTTGATGACGACAGGCTCGGCCGCCTGGGCGGTCAGCATGACAAAACCCAGGGCGAGCCCCAGGGCAATACGTTTGAAAGGATTCAACAGCAGCATGGTGGTCTCCTTTTTATTCGCCCTAAACGCAGGGGAATAATAGGCCTGAATGCTTCTGCGCGCACCATGGAAGGGCATTTCCCCCATGCCGGCACCGGAATATCAATGCCCCACCACCTCCGACAGGCTAAGCAGGCTGGGGCTGATTTCCAGGCCGACAGCCCGTGCAGCCCCCAGATTGATGATGAAACGGGTCCGCCCTCCAACTTCTGTCAGTTCCACCATCCCCCCCGCCTCGGCAAAGCCCTGCTGGGCACTGAGGGTCAGCAGGGGCAGGCCCCGGGCCTGGCGCAGCAACGCCGTGGCCCGCCCCACATCTGAAGCGGCCACGTAAAGCATCTGACAGGTATCCGGCAGATCCGCACCCCGAACCGGGTGCACCGCGATGAAGCGCCCACGCACCAAGCGCCCCCCAAGAGCCTGAAGGGCCGGGGTCAAGGCATCCGTGCCCGCCACGCACAAGCTCAGCCGGCCGTCCCGGCGAGGCACATCGGGCCAGGTGGTGAACTTGGCAAAGTTGTAGAGGTAGGCCGCCCGGATGAGCTGTGCATCCGGCACGCCGGCTTGGGCCTGGGCATATCCCCAGCCGGCAACCCCAAACCATGCCAGGACCTGGAGCACCGCCCACGTCAGCGTGGCCCTTGGCGCACCAAGCCCACAGCCCACGCGTCGCCTACCCTGAAAATTAATTATGTGCATCGCCACCTGGAATCAAAACCTATAGCGGACCTCGGCAAACAGACTGCGCCCCGGCAAGGGCAGGTTATCGGTAAGGGCCCGGCTGCTCAGTTCCCGGGCATCCTCGTCGAACAGGTTGCGCACTGAAGCTGCAAACTCCCAGCGCTTGCTATAGGCGTGGCGCAGGGTGGTATCCACCAAGGTATATGCCCCAATGGGGGCCCGGACGTCCCCATCCTCCAACTCATGCCGGTCGATCCAGTTGGCCTGGAGGTTCCAGTGCCAGCGGGGCATGAAGTTCCAGTCGGCCCGCAGATAGGCCCTCTGCTCCGGCACACGGAAAACGGGCACCTCAGGATCATCGTAGCGATGGCGTGAGTAATTCGCGGCAAAAACCAGGCTGGGGGTGGCCTGCCACTGGGCTTCAAGCTCGAAGCCCCGGGTGCGAAGATCGTCCCGGTTTTCATATCGCCCAGCCACCAGACCGATCAGGTCATACTGGTCGAACTGGTACAGATTGAGGCCCAGACGCCAGTCCTGGCTGGGCACGAAGGAGAACGACAACTCCAGGGTCCTGGAGGTCTCCGGCTTCAGGTCCGGGTTGGCCGAGGAGGCCGAAGTGGGGGCGTACAACTCCAGATAGGAGGGCGCCCGGAAGGCTTCGCCGTAGAGCAGCTTGGTGGTCAGCCGGTCCGTGGTCTGCCAGACCAGCGCCAACCGGGGGTTCCAGGCCCCGCCAAAATCGGAATAGTGGTCATAGCGCAGGCCGGCGGTCAGTTCCCAAGCATCCGAGAAGGCCCAGACATCCTGAAGGTAGGCATAAGCCGTCTTGCGAGCCTGCTCAGGGGCAAAGGCATTGCCAGAATCTGACAGGTCCACCAGGCCGCTACCCAGAGGAATCGGGGTAACGCCGTCCGGCATGGTGCCGAAGTTGACGAACTGCTCTACGGAATACAGATCCTGGAGCACGTAGCCACTGCCCAGGCGCAGGGCATGGCCCTGGAAACCCGAGTACAAGCCACTCAACTCCAGATTCCAGCGCCGTTCGGCAGATCGCATCTGATTGATCAGGCCATCGGCATAAACCCCAGGGGTACCGCCCCTGCATTGGCTGGACACTGCGCAGGTGAACCCCGGTGGGCGCTCCTGGAATCCGTCCCCCGAGGTGTACTCCAGGTGCTGGAAACGCAGTTCCCCATTCACCGACCAGCCCGGAGCAAAGGCAAGGGCGTTATACAGTAGGGCGAGATTGAGTCGCTCGTCCCTACCCTCGGTGAGATCATCCAGGGCAGCAGCACCGCTGAATCCGGTTTGCAGATCGCCATGGCGGGTGTAGTCCCCTTGCAGACGCCAGTCCCCCCGGGCCAGCGAAAAACGGACATCCATGTTGTTCCAGCCATACTCCGCATGGCCCGGCCCATCGGCGACACCGGTGCCGGTCTGGGCATGGCGGGCAATGTAGGGATCATGGCCATCGGTGCGTGAAAGGGCGGCGGTAAACCCCACTTCGTAGCTCTGCCATATTCCTCCCCGCTGGAACCAGGCTTCCTGGGTATCGAAGCTGCCAGCCCGCAGGCCGGCTTCGGTTTTCTCAATGGCGCGGGAGGTCTTGGTGATGATGTTGATTGCCCCCGCCGAGGCGTCCGACCCGTACAAGGCAGAACCCGGGCCGCGGATGATCTCGATACGGTCGATCATGTGGGTGGGCAGGCCCTTCCAGAAGATGCCGGAATGCCAGACCAGATCCTTGATAGGCGCGCCGTCCACCATCAGCAGGGTGTGGGTGCCAGTGGCGCCCCGCATGGTCACCAGGGGCCGGAAGCCGAACAGGTTGGCGCGGATATAGACACCCGGCACAGACTGGAGCACTTCCACTACGTTGGTGGCACCGGTGGCCTGGATGTCCTCGGCGGTGACAACGGTCACCACCGCCGGCGCCTTGGACAGTTTCTGCCGGGACTGGGTGGAAATCGACACCTCCATGGCCATCAGATCCGCCATGTTCATGGCCAGGAAATGGTCCAGGCGGTCAGTCTCCCCGGCACCGTCAGCCCAGGCCCCGCCCTGAAACTGGGCCAGGACCGCCAGGAAAATCAAACCTCGCCTCATCAATGCCCGCTCCCGGAACAAATGGATTTCTGGCGCGAATTGTATGCGCCAAACCCTGTTGCAAGACTAGCCCCACCCCCGCTCATGCCCTGGGTCCATCCATGGACA
>JBFLXA010000016.1:0-22168 GCA_040757575.1 Pseudomonadota bacterium | reverse complement strand
CCTGCTCCCAAGCCCGGATGGCCGCCGTGGCCTGATAGCCATCCATGCCAGGCATGTGCAGATCCATCAGCACCAGATCCGGCGGGTCCGCAATGACTGCTGCCACGGCTGCCTGGCCATCCACAGCCAGGCTGACTTCCAGACCCAGCCCGGTAAGCACTTCCCGCATCACCAGCTGGTTCGCCAGGTTGTCTTCCACCAGCAGCACCCGGCCGTCCCAGCGGGGCCGCTCCACCACCTGGACGGGAGCCGGTTCCTTACATTGCAACGCCTCCCGTAAGCGGGAGGGGCGTACCGGCCTGGCCAGCAGGCGGCAGCGGGCCAGCAGGGGGCTGTCCGCCACTGCCGCCAACATATGGATGGGCACCAGCACGATGACCGGGCCCAGTCCCCTCTCCGCGGCCGCCAGGGCCCCGTCCTGTTGCAGCGTTTCGTGGTCGATGAGCATGCCCCGGCCTCCGGGAGGCTCACTGATCTGGTCCGCAAAGGGCTCGTGGCAGACCTGAATGCCCCAATAGCGCAACTGAGCTTCCAGCACGTTGCGCAAAACCGGATGCCGAATACCGATGAACATCTCAGCGGGCAAGGGCAGCCCAGTCCTCTGGGCACCCGGGGCTTCAGCCATCTTACCCTCCAGCCCCGTCGCCGCTCCCCCTGGCCCCCACCCCAAAGGCAGCTGGACGCTGAAACGGGACCCCACCCCTTCGGCGCTGGTGACCCGTACCTGTCCGCCCATCTCGTGCAGCAGGCGTTCGACGATGGCCAGGCCCAGACCGGTGCCACCGAACTTCCTGGTCGTACTGCCATCCCCTTGCAGGAAGCGGTCGAAAATGTACTGCTGAGCCTCGGCGGAAATTCCGATCCCCGTATCCCTTACCTCCAGTTCCAGCACAAACCCCTCAGGCCCTTCGTTGCGGGTCCGGGCGGACAACTGGATTTCCCCCCGGGCTGTGAATTTGGCGGCATTGGACAACAGGTTGTTGAGAATCTGCCGCAGCCGCCCCGGGTCTCCCAGCGCCCAGCCGGGCAGATCCGGGGCCTGGGCGGCAATGACTTCCACCCCCTTGGCGTAGGCCTGGGGCGCCACCAGATCCAGGGCATCCTCCAGCAGACCCCGCAGGTGGAAAGGCACCCGCTCCAGCTCCAGGCGTCCCGCCTCGATCTTGGCCAGGTCCAGCACGTCGTTGATCAGATCCTTCAGGGCTTCAGAAGAACCCCGTATGGCGTCCACAAACAGGCGCTGTCGCTCGTCCAGGCCCGGCCCCTGGCGCAGCAGCTGGGCCATGCCCAGGATGCCGTTGAGAGGGGTGCGGATTTCATGGCTCATGTTGGCCAGGAACTGGCTCTTGGCCACGTTGGCGGCCTCCGCCTGTTCCTTGGCCTGGGCCAATTGGGCGGTGCGCTGGCTCACCAGACGTTCCAGCTCATCCCGGGAAGCCGCCAGGTCCCGGTCCCGGGTTTCGATCTCCGCCAGCATGGCGTTGAAACTGCGCACCAGTTCCTGGACCTCGTCGCTGTACTCCTCAGCCCCCCCGGCCTCACCCATCTTCCCATCAGATACACGCAGGGAATAATCCTTGTGGGCCCGCACCTGGCGAGCCGTGGTGGCCAGGGCCTTGATGGGGGTGACGATGCGCTGCACGAGCCGCAAACCCAGCATGAGGGCGATGGCGAAAGCCAGCAGAATGCCAGCAGCCGACAGGGCGAACTGTCCCGAGAAACGCTCCCAGTCCTGACTCAAGTCCGCTTGCAGGTAGAGCAAGCCTATGGGCTCGTCATCCAGCAGGATGGGACTGACATGGTAGGCCCGGGGCTCGAAGGCCTGGATGACGGGCCCGACCTCCCCCTGGGAATGCAGTTGCCCGGGCAGCAGCCTTTCGTCGCCATAGCTGGCGAAGCGACCGCCCAGATGGTCGTAGATGGCAGCGGCCACCACCTCCGGATGCTGGCTGAGACCATCCGCCAGGATTTCCCGGGCGGCCTTGTCATCCCTGAAAGCCAAGGCCGCCTTGCCGGCGCCCCCTGCGGCCCGGGCAATGGCCTGGATCTTTTCCCGGGCATCCGCCTGGATATTGGTCAATTGCTGCCAGGCGCTGAAAAGCAGGACAAACCCCAGGCCCACGCCCGTCACCCCCAGCAGCACCCCGATGAGCCGCCGCTTGATGCTGACGGAGGTAGGGGCGAACCAGGGCATGGGACCGCAGTATTCCGGTTCAGCGCAGGCTGATGACGGGCCAGCCCCGGGCCTCGGCGTGAGCTTTCAGAGTCGGGTCAGGATCCACGGCCACGGGGTGATGAACGTGGTCCAGCAAGGGCAGGTCGTTGAGGGAATCGCTGTAGAACCAGCTTTCCGCCACATCTTCCCAGGACTTGCCCTGGGCCTGCAACCATTCCAGCAGACGCGTCACCTTGCCCTCCCGGAAGGACGGTATGCCTGCCACCCGACCGGTGAACCGGCCGTCCTGCTGCTCCGGGTCCGTGGCGATCAGGTGTGCCACCCCCAGATGGCGGGCAATGGGAGCAGTGACGAAGCTGTTTGTAGCGGTGACGATGACCCGCACGTCGTCCTTGTGCCGCTCAAGCAAGGCCCGGGTTCCAGGCGCCACCATAGGCAGCACCTTGCGGGCCAGGTAGTCGGCATGCCAGGCATCCAGTTGGGCCCTTGGGTGGCGGGCCAGGGGCCGCAACTGGAAATCCAGGAATTCGTGGATGTCCAGGGTGCCGGCCTTGTACTGGTCATAGAAGGTCTGGTTGCGGGCTTCGTACACTTCCCGGTCCAGCACACCCTGTTCGATCAGGTATTGGGCCCACTCGAAGTCCGAATCCCCGGCTAACAGGGTGTTGTCCAGGTCAAAAAGGGCAAGTCGCAGGGTTGCACTCATGGCGGCCGATACAGCGTTTGGATGCAAAGCCCAGGATTCTATAGGAGCCCGGCCAAAGCTACGGTCCCTGCCTTCAAACCAGGGCCTGGAGGGCCTCCCGCCCGTCGCCGGACAGATCCAGCAGGCGCATCTCCACCGACACACCGCTGTCTTCCGGCAGCAGCGCCTGGAGGTCCGCCGCCTCCAGGTGCAGATAAGCATCGGCCAGCACCAGGAAATCATCGCCCATGATGCGGAAGACCAGAGCCCTGGGGCAGGACTCCACCAACCAAGCTGCCAGCCGGGTCAGCAACTGGTTACCCGCCTGCCAGCCGAAGCGGGCGTTGTAGCCGGAAAAGGCCCCCAGCAGCACCATTGCACCGTGGGTGTAGCGTCCCTCTTCCCCGCTGCGCAGCAGGAAACGCAGGTATTCGGCGTTGTACAGCCCGGTGAGATGGTCGTTGAAGAAATAGGCGAAACGCTGCCGTTCCAGCTGGGTCTTCGGCATCGGGTCCGCCGGCGCGGGCGGGGTCACGTCCACCAGGGCGGACACGGCAGCACCGACCACCGCCGGATCGAATTCCCGCCCGGCCAGCCGACCCAGCTCTTCCAGTGCCCGCTCCACGCTCATGCGGGGTTTGTAGATGCGGTTGGTGGTCATGGCGTCGAAAGCATCGGCCACGGCCAGGATGCGGGACAGGAAAGGGATGGCCTCACCGGCAATGCCGGCCGGATAACCGCTGCCATCCAGACGTTCGTGATGGTGGTACATGATCTCCGCCAGCTCCCGGTACATCTTTACGTGGATGAGGGTTTCGTACCCCACCTGCACGTGCTGCTTGATGAGGTCGTACTCCAGGGACGTAAGGCTGCCGGGCTTCAGCAGGACGGCATCGGGAATCACGATCTTGCCGATGTCATGGAGGATGGCCGCCCCCTTCAGGCGCTCGATGTCGGCCTCGGCCACGCCCATGTGCCGGGCGATGCGCTCGCAATACTGGGCCACCCGGCGGGTATGGCCCGCCGTATAGGTATCCCGCTTTTCGATCATGTCCACCAGTGAGAGGATGGTTTCTTCGTAGTTGCCGATCTTTTCCTGCTGGAGCCGGCCCGCCTCCGCCCGCTGGCGATAGGCCTGGATGGCAAAGCCGATATCCCCGGCCAGTTGCTCCAGCATGGCCACTTCCTCGGCGTCAAAGCCTTCCATGCGGGCCGTGAGCACACACAGGGCACCGAAGGGGTCGGCATAGGCATCTTTGCGCAGGGGCAGGGAAGCCACCGCTGCAATGCCCACCGCAGCCATCTCGGGCTCCACCTCCGTGGGCCCCACAAGAATCGTGCGGTTTTCGGCTACGGCTCGAGTGGCCGGGCCATCGGCCAGACAGTGGCTGATCTTGCGGGACAGCTCCGCAGCCCCGTAGGACTTGGCCGCTACCGCCAGGCCCTGGTCTCCATCCAGGCTCACCCAGGCAAACCGGTAGTCCCCATGGGCCACCAGACGATCGCAGCAGGCCTGGAGCATCTCTGACTGGGAGCCGGTGGTGATGAGGATCTCGTTCACGTCCGCAACCATGGCCAGGATCACCCGCAGGTAGCGTTCACGTTCCAGCAGTTGGCCGATGCGTTCGGTCCGTTCCGCCACCCGGCCCTCAAGATCCGAGTTCAGCCGGTTGAGCTCCTTCTGCTTCTGGCGCAGGCGGCGGTTGATGCGGCTCACATAGGCCAGCACTCCCAGGGCCAGCAGCAGAAAGGCCAGGCCAGCGGCCAGCCAGCGGCCATACAGGGCCAGGGCATCCGCCAGGCTCATTTCCCGCAAGTGGGCATAGGGTCCGACGCGCAGAATACGCAGCACTTCGTGGACCGGCTGGTAGTTGAGGGGCAGGGTCCAGCCCACGGTCTGGCTGGCCCGGGCCGCCGGGTCGTCGGCCGGCATCTGCATGAGGGCCACGGCCACCCGCACCGCCAGGCTTTCTGGTACGCCCTGGACCTTGGCCAGGGGCCATTCCGGATACAACTCGGTGCTGTGCCGCAGGGGGAAGCCATCCTGCCGGCGCTCATTGAGAACGAAGATGTCCGCCAGGCGCAGGGCGCCTTCCGCTGCCATCCGTTCCAGGGTTTCCGTACGCACGGTGCCGGCGTCCACCCGGCCCTCCAGCACGGCCTGGACCACGGCGTCATGGGTCCCCAGGAACTCCACCCGGCGGAAATGGGATTCCGGATCCAGCCCCAGGCCCAGCAGGGTCCGCCAGGCCACGTGCCAGCCGCCGAAGGAATTCGGGTCCACGGCGCCGAACACCCTATCCTTCAGGTCGGCGGCAGAGCGGATATCGCTACGGTCAGCCCGGGCGAAGAGGACGCCGCCAAACTGGCTGTACCCCCGGCCGCCATCATGCCGGTTGCGCATGGTGACCACCGGGCTGACGCCATACTGGGCTTCCAGCTCCACATAGTAAGAGGGATTGGCCAGGACGAAATCCACGCTGCGCTGGCGCACTGCCAACTGAACTTCCTTGAAATCCAGGGGCACCACCCGCACCCGCAGGTCCGGCAGGCGGCGACTGAGATAGTCTGCCGTCGGCGTCCACATGGCCGTGGCCCGCTCGGTCCCACGCAAAGCCAGCACCCCGATGCGCACCTCCCGCACTGGCTCGGGCTCCTGGGCCCCGGCAGGCCAGATAGCCAACCAGACCACCAGCAGCGCGTAGGCGGTGCGCCAGGGACCGGCATAGAGGAGCTTCGACAAGGAGGACAAGGCGACTCCGGGTGAGGATGTTGATCTGTCTCGTTGCCGGCTATTGGCCGACAATGCGCTTCAGGCATGGTACGCCTGTAGGCAGTCAACCGCATGCCATCCTTCCCCTCAGGGAAGGCCCCACTAGCGGGGATTGGAAGGCTGGCTCTGGACCAGGATGAATCCGGCTCACATCGCCACCGCATCCCCTAGAATGAATGCCTCCGTTGTTCCTGCTTCATCATGAATCTCGTCTCCGCCCACATTCCTGCTACCTGGCTCTGGATACTCTGGCTTCTGGCAGGTGCCCTGTTCCTGCTTATCCTGCGCCGGGGCAGCTGGGCCATGCTGCTGGACCGGGCCAATCTCAATGTATTCCTTGGCGCCACCGTCGCGGTGCTGGGACTGTGGCTCATCAAGACCGGCATCAAGCCGGGGCTGAACTTCCACTTGCTGGGTGCCACGGCACTTACCCTGATGTTCCGCCCCCTGTTCGCCCTGGTGGCCGTGGCCCTGATCACCGGCGCCATCACCCTCTGGCATGGGGAATACGCCGCCTTCGCCGCCAACTGGCTGATCATGGGCGCCTTGCCCGTGGGCATAAGCTGGGCCATCTACCGCCTGGTGGACGGCCGCATGACCAACCATTTCTTCATATACATTTTCTTCAACGCCTTCTTCGGCTCGGCCCTGGCGGTCCTGGCGGTGGGCCTGACCTCCACCGTGTTCGTCGCCCTGTCCGGCGCCTACACATGGAGTTATCTGCTGGAAGATTATCTGCCCTTCTACCTGCTCATCGCCTGGGGTGAAGCCTTCGCCACAGGCATGATGCTCACCATGATGGTGGTCTGGCGCCCGGAATGGGTGGCCACCTTTGACGACCGGCGCTATCTGAACCGCTGATCCGGGCGATCCTTCGCCCTTGGCAAAACTTCCCCCTCGACGCCATAACACATTGATCTACAATCAACTTGTGTTTCCCAGCTGATTGCCAGGCATGCGCAACCTCCTCCCCGTGGAAATCGGCATCCATCTGCTGGATGCCCCCCTGCCCCATGACCTCTACAACCAGCAGGGCGTCCTCATCGCCCGGGGAGGCAGCGTCATCTCCGACCCGGAACGCCTGGCCCGCCTGGCCGCCATGCGCCTGCTGCGCCCTAGTCAGGGGGAAGACTCCCTCCAGGCCTCCCCCTATCAGACCCTGCAGGAGATCGCCCGCCAGTACGACAGCCTGCTGCACCCGACAGACAACCTGGACATCCAGGCCCTCATCGCCCTGGCGGATGCCCTGCGCCTGCTGGTGCTGGGGCACCCGGAACTGGCCCTGGGCATGACCAACCACCTGGACCTGGCTAGCCTGGCCCGTCGCCATTCCCTGCATGCCGCCGCCATCGCCCTGCTGCTGGCCCAGGACATGGGTCTTTCCGAGGCCGGCCAGCTCACGGTGGTCTGCGGCGCCCTGACCATGAATCTGGCCAGCCACGACCTCCAGGACCGCATGTCCTGCTCCCCCGCTGCCCCCAGCGGCGAAGACCAGGCTCAATTGCGGCTACACGCCTGGCACAGCGCGGAAATGCTTGCCCGGCTGGGGGTGGACGACGCCCGCTGGCTGATGGCGGTGAGCCAGCACCATGAAAACCTGGACGGTAGCGGCTACCCCTTTGGCGTGCTGGGCTCGGCCATCACCCAGGAGGCCCGTATCCTGCGAGCGGCGGATGTGTGGTCCGCCTTTCTCAGTCATCGCCATGGCCGGGTATGCCGCTACCCCCGCCAGGCCCTGCGGGACCTGTTCCGGCGGGAACGGGGCAAGCTGGACGACGCCGTCATGCTGGCCCTGCGCCGGCTGATGGGCTACTACCCCCCTGGCACTCTGGTACGCCTGGCCAACCGGGAAACCGCCCTGGTCACCCGCTGGTTCGAGCGCCGCAGCCGTCCCGCCTACGTCATCAGCCTGCTGCGTCCCACGGGCAACCCGGTAGGCCGCCACCAGGCCCGGGATACCAGCCGGCCGGATTACGCCATCCGGGACTACACCTACCTGCCCCTGTTCCACAACACAGGGCTGGACTGGTCCCGGGTCTGGGCAGCGGGCTAGCCCAACCTCGACCAATTAATCCCCTGGTCCGGAGCACGGCTTGTCAGCGGTGCTCCGGCTCGAACATCAATACCAGGGCCAGTCGTTCGAGCAAGCCATCCCCCACGGATCCTGGCTGGGGATCGAGGCTGACCTCAAGCCAGCGGACCCCCACCCCGTAGCCCGGCAGGGGCATTTCCACTCCCCGTTCCCTGCTCAGATGATCCACTCCATGAGCCTCCCAACGGGTCTGTATTGCCAACTTCCCCTCCGCATCAGGGCAGCCGTGTTTCTCCGCCAAGCGACGCAGGGGCGCCCTGGCGCCTTTCTCCAGTGCCTTCATGGCCTCCGTCCAGGGTCCTGCTGGGCCGCAATAGGCACGGGCCTCCATCACCGCTGCCAAGGGGGTTTCCGTCTCGTCCACCCGCAGCACCAGGGTCACAGGCAGCCGTCCATCGGCGCCCCAGGTTTCGGCTGCGGTCAGGTCCAGTCGGCCCCGGCTGGCGAAGGGCACCTGCTGGTCCCGGCCGAACCGGGATGCCCAGCGGAATCCTTCCAGGGTCCAGCCCGCCCCCAAAGTGTTCCCGTTCAGGGCCTGGGCCTGAAAAACAAAGCTCGTCAGCATGCCCGTGTCCCCCATCGCCTCCGTCTCTGCCTGGGCCAGGGCGGAAAGTACTTCCCCCTCGGGCACCAGTACCCGGCTCCCGGCGCGGCGCCAGCGGGTGGTTACAGGTGACGTTGCGGAAGCGACAGCGGCAGAGTTGGCGGCGACATCTACGATGGGCAATGAAAGGGGGGCAGCCACATCCTGGGGGTTGAATGCCAGCCCGGCCAGCAGAATCTGAGCCTCCGGGGGCAGGGCGTCACTGCCAGGCGGCGCGATCACCAACACGCTGTAGGCCCGGCCTGCCTGCACCGTGGCCAGGTGGAACACCACCCCCTCCCCGGTCCGGCTGGGCCGCCGGCCGATCAGCCAGCGAGTCGCCCCCGGCCCCGCCTCCTGGGAACCGAAGTGGCCCCAGCCCACGGCCACCTCCTTGCCGTGCTGGGCCTGCCACTTGCGGGTCAGGTTGCGGTAAAAGGTTTCGCCATCGGACTTGAGCAGGGGCGGGCTGCGGGGGATCAGCACTTCCAGGGCCACTCCACCCTCCACCGGCAGTGACAGGCTCCAGGCATCCGATTCGTCCACCTGGGCGGCGGGGGCCGTAACCCAGCCGGGGGCCAGATCCAGACGCAGGTCCATGACCCGGATTTCCGTCGCCTGGACCCCCAAGCCCGCCATGCCCAACCCCGCCCCCAGCAAAAGAGCCCGAACCCTGCCCCCGCAACGTCTGAAAAAATTCATGCTAGTTTCCCGCCCCATGGGCCCCACCGACATCAACCCCCAAACCATACCCGAGCTGAGCTTTCCCGAGCACCTTCCTGTTTCCGCCCGGCGGGCGGATATCGCCGCCGCGCTTGTCGCCCATCAAGTAGTCATCGTCTGCGGCGAAACGGGCTCCGGAAAGACAACCCAGCTGCCCAAGATCGCCTTGAGCGCCGGCCGGGGCCGCATCGGCGAGAAAGGCGAAGGCTGGACCGGCGGCATGGTGGGCATGACCCAGCCCCGACGCATCGCCGCCAAGACCGTGGCCCACCGCATCGCCCAGGAAACCCAGTCCGAACTCGGCGGCCTGGTGGGCTGGCAGGTGCGTTTTACCGATCAGGTCAGCGACCGGTCCCGGATCAAGGTCATGACCGACGGCATCCTGCTGGCAGAAACCCAGTCGGACCCGGAATTCCGCGCCTACGACACCCTGATTCTGGACGAGGCCCACGAACGTAGCCTGAACATCGATTTCCTGCTGGGCTATTTGAAGACCCTGCTGCCCCGGCGACCGGACCTGAAGCTCATCCTTTCCTCCGCCACCCTGGAGGCAGACCGGTTCTCCGCCTATTTCAACGGCGCGCCGGTGGTGGAGGTGTCGGGACGGACCTATCCGGTGGAGGTGCGGTATCGGCCTGTGGAAGTGAAGGGGGAAGGGGGAAGGGAGAAGGGGATCGTGAAGGGAGGGAGCGACGCCGGTTCCGCGCCACCGGCTCCATCTGCCCAGGAAGAGCCTGATTTCGCCACTGCCCTGCTCCACGCCGTCGACGAACTGGCCGCCGAAGGCCCTGGCGACATCCTGGTCTTCCTGCCCGGGGAACGGGAAATCCGGGATGCCATGGAGGACCTGCGCAAGCACCACCCGCCGCATACCGAAATCCTGCCCCTGTTCGCCCGCCTGTCCGTGGCGGAGCAGGAAAAGGTGTTTGCCAGTCACCCGGGCCGGCGCATCGTCCTGGCCACCAACGTGGCGGAAACCTCCCTCACGGTGCCGGGCATCCGCTACGTGGTGGACGCGGGCCTGGCCCGGGTGAAGCGCTATTCCATCCGCAACAAGATCGAGCAACTGAAGATCGAGAAGGTGTCCCAGGCCTCCGCCAACCAGCGCATGGGCCGCTGCGGCCGGGTGGCGGAGGGCATCTGCATCCGCCTTTACGACGCGCAGGATTTCCAGTCCCGGCCCCGCTACACCACGCCGGAACTGCTGCGCTCGTCCCTGGCCGGGGTGATCCTGCGCATGAAATCGCTGCACCTGCCGGACATCGACGCCTTCCCCTTCCTGGACCCGCCGGAGGGCAAGCGGATTCGGGACGGCCAGCAACTGCTCACGGAACTGGGTGCCCTGGACGAGGCCCAGCGCCTCACCCCCATCGGCAAGCAACTGGCCCGCCTGCCCCTGGACCCGCGCATCGGCCGCATGCTCATCGCCGCCAAGGAAAAAGCCGTATTGCACGAGGCCCTGGTCATCGCCGCCTTTCTGTCCGTCCAGGACCCCCGGGACCGGCCCCTGGAGGCCCAGCAGGCGGCGGACGAAAAACACCGCCGCTTCGCCGACCCCAACTCCGACTTCATCGCCGTCCTGAAGCTGTGGCATTACCTGGACGGGCTGAACGCCCACCGCAAGAGCCAGAAAAAGCTGCGGGAACAGTTGCGCCGCGAATTCCTTTCCCCCAACCGGGTGCGGGAATGGCGGGACGTGTATGGGCAACTGACGGTCCAGGTGAAGGAGTTGGGGTGGAAGGTTTCTGAAGGCGGGGATGGGGAATGGGAAATGGGGAATGGGGAAAAACCCCAAACCACCCCCTCCCATCCTCCATCCCCCATTCCCCATCCCCAATACGCCCCCCTGCACCAGGCCCTGATGACCGGCCTGTTGGGCAACCTGGGCATGCTCACCGAAGACGGTGTCTACCTGGGGGCCCGGGACATGAAATTCCTGCCCTTCCCCGGCTCCGGGGTGAAGAAAAAGCCGAAATGGGTCATGGCCGCCGAGATCGTCGAGACCCGGCGGGTGTATGCCAGAACGATCGCCAAGGTCGAGCCCGAGTGGATCGAGCACATCGCCCGCCACCTGCTCAAGATCAGCTACAGCGATCCCCACTGGGCCAAGAAGCCCGCCCATGTGTCTGCCGCCATGCGGGCCACCCTGTACGGCCTGCCGGTGGTGAACGGCCGGCAGATCCACTACGGCCCCCTGGACCCGACCCTGTGCCGGGAGATATTCATCCGCGCCGCCCTGGTTCAGGGGGACTGGGACAGCCGGGCCCCCTTCTTCCAGCACAACCGGCGCCTGTTCGACGAAATCGAGGATCTGGCCCAGCGCACCCGCAACGCCCGCCTGGAACTGGACGAACAGCGGGTGTTCGATTTCTTCGACGCCCGGGTGCCTGAAGGCATCCACAACGGCGCCGCATTCGACAAATGGCGCCACAGCTACGAGAAAGACAAGCCCCGGGGCCTGTTCCTCAGCAAGGAAGACCTGCTGGATCCCCAGAGCGACACCCAGGCCCGGGACTACCCCCCCTTCCTGGAACACCACGGCAGCCGCTTCCCCCTCGGCTACCGCTTCGAGCCCGGCGCCCCGGACGACGGCGTGACCCTGCAAGTGCCCCTGGCGGCCTTGAACCAGGTGCCTGCCGCCGCCTGCGACTGGCTGGTGCCGGGCCTGCTGGAAGAAAAGATCGCCGCCCACATCAAGAGCCTGCCCCAGGGCATCCGCCGCAACTTCGTGCCCGTGCCTGAGTTCGCCCGGGCAGCAGCAACCGTGCTGGGGGAGCCTCCCTCCCATCCCCCATCCCCCATCCCCCATTCCCATCATCCGTCCCAGCCCCTCACTGACGCACTGGCGGCCTTCCTGCACAAACGCACCGGCCAGGCCATCCCCCGGGATGCCTGGCGCCCCGAGGCCCTGCCCCCCCACCTGCACATGAACTTCCGGATACTTGACGGCAAGGGCAAGACCCTGGCGGAAGGACGGGATCTGCTGGCCCTGCGCCAACAACTGGGCCAACAGGCCGCCCAGGCCATGGCCCAGACTTCCACGGCCAGCGAGGCCCCCCTGGAAAGGGCCTCTGTCACCCAGTGGGATTTCGGCGACCTGCCCGAATCCGTGCCCCTCAAAGCTGCCGATAAACAGGGCCGCATCCAAGCCTTCCCGGCCCTGAAGCTCACCGAAGAAGGCGGGGTGGCGCTGAGCCTGCTGGATAGCCCCGCCGCCGCCCGCAGCGCCCACCGCCTGGGGGTGGCCCGGCTGGTCTGGCTGGCCTACCCGGACCTGCTCAAGCAGACCGAGCGGGACCTGGCCAACCGGCTGAAAGCCGCCTGCCTGCAACACGGCCTGCTGTTCAAGGGCAGCCGCTGCGAAACCCTGGTGCGGGATGCCACCGTGGCCGCCGTGCTGGGTCTGGCGCCCGTCCTGGCAGACCCGGCCCAGGGGGCAGGACTGCGCAGCCCGGCAGCCTTCCAGGCCCTGTGTCAGCAAGCTCGCCCCCGGTTGCCAGCGGCGGTGGCGGCCATCGCCGCCCTGGTCCAGGAGGTACTGGGCGCCGCCCAGCGGCTCAACCAGGCCCTAGCCAAGGCGCCGGCAAACCTGAAGACGGCGGTGGCGGACCTCCGTGCCCAGCTGGATGAACTGGTGTTTCCCGGCTTCCTGCTGGCCCACCCGCCGGCCCAGTTGCCCCACCTGCCCCGCTACCTCAAGGCCATGGAATTGCGCCTGGGAAAACTGCCCCACCACCAGGCCCGGGACCAGGGGGCCATGAACGAGATGGCCCCGCTGCTGACGGCCTTCCGCCAATGGCAACGACAGCAGGGCCCCCAGGACTGGCAAGCCGACCAGGAAAACTTCCGCTGGCTGCTCCAGGAACTGCGAGTGGGCCTCTTTGCCCAGGAGCTGAAGACCCCCATGCCGGTGTCGGTCAAGCGTCTGGACAAGCTGTGGCGGGAAATAACCCACTGATTCACTAAAGTTCGCCGGCTTCAAGCCGATAATCTCTGGCATACAAGACATAAGCAGGATGGAGAGAGAGATGGTCAAACGCCTATGTTCAGGCACCGTTTCCGCGAAAATCATGGCTTTCACGGCCGTCATGTTGCTGATCGTCCTGAGTGCATCCATGTTGGTTTCCTTCCTGAGCGAAAAGCGCCTGTCCGAGGAGTTCGTCGCCCAGCAGACCAAGACGGTGGCAGACAGCTATTTCGATGGCCTGAACAAACTCATGCTCACCGGCGGCATGGCGGAAAGAGGCAAGCTCAAGGAAGAGATTGCCGCCATGCCCAACGTAGTGGAGGCCCATGCGGTGCGGGGCCCCGCAGTCTCTGCCCAGTACGGCCCCGGACTGCCGGGGGAAGACCCGGACAACGAGTACGACACCCGGGCCCTCGGCGGTAATGAAGTGGTCACCATCGTGGATACCGAGGAGGGACGTCGCCTGGTGGTGGCCCGCCCCTACCGGGCTACGGAAAACACCCGGGGCGTGAACTGCCTGGGGTGCCACTCGGTCCCCGCCGGCACGGTCCTGGGGGTCATCGAGATCCATTACGACCTGGCTCCCGTGGACAAGGAAATCCGCAATACCGTCCTGGTCAACATCGGTCTGTTCGCCATTCTGTTCATCGTCGGCATGGTGCTCATGCAGATGGCCCTGAAAAAGATCGTGGCCAACCCCATCAATCGCCTGGCGGACACCATGGGCCGCATCGAGTCGGAATCCGACCTCACCCTGCGGGTCGATGCCGAAGGTAAGGACGAGATCGCCTGCGCCGGCCGCGCCTTCAACGCCATGCTGGAGCGATTCGGCGATACCCTCCGCCAGGTGAGCCAGGCTACCCATAACCTATCCGAGGTGGCTGGCCAGATGGTCACCGTATCCACCCGGACGGAACAGGGTGTGGCCAGTCAGCTGTCCGACACGGAACATCTGGCCAGTACCCTGCAACAACTGGCCAGCACGGTCCAGGAAGTGGCCCACAACACCAAGGAGGCGGCCAGTGCCGCCCACCAGGCGGACCAGCAGGCCAAGGAAGGCGCGGCCACGGCCACCACCGCCCTCTCCGCCATTTCCGCCATGTCCGACCAACTGGAACAAGCCGTAAGGGTCATCCAGGTGCTGGACACCGACAGCCGGGACATCGGCAAGGTCATCGGCCTGATCCGGGAAATTGCCGAACAAACCAACCTGCTGGCCCTCAATGCCGCCATCGAAGCCGCCCGGGCCGGAGAACAGGGCCGAGGCTTCGCCGTGGTGGCGGACGAGGTACGCACCCTGGCCCAGCGCACCCAGGCGGCCACGGAAGAAATCGAAGCCATCATCGTCAAGGTCCAGGGGCGGGCCCAGGACGCGGTGAGCGCCATCCAGACCGCAGAACAAAAGACCGCCTCCAGCGTGGAAAGCGTGGAAGCCTCGGCCACAGCCCTGGCCACCATTTCCGGCTCCGTGGGTGTCATCACCCGCATGAACAACCAGATAGCCGGCAGCTCCGGCGAGCAAAGCACAGTGGCGGAAAACATCAGCCACAAGATCGGCGGTATCGCCAACGTGGCCCGCGTGGCCGCCGGGGACGCCCACGAAACCCAGAACGCCAGCCAGCGGCTGGCCAATCTCGCCCGGGACCTGGAAAACCTGGTGCGCCAGTTCCGCACCTGACCGTCCTGAACCAGCTGGCGGCGTAGGCGGTTTGCCCCGCCCCTCGTAGAATACGCCGCCATGAAGATCGCCCTCGCCCAACTCAACGCCACCGTCGGCGACCTGGAAGGCAACGCCGCCCGGCTGGAAGACCTGGCCTTCCAGGCCAGCAAGGCCGGGGCCAGCCTCATGCTGGCCCCGGAACTGGCCCTGTGCGGCTATCCACCGGAAGACCTGGCCCTGCGGCCGGACTTTTACGAAGAGAATGCCCGGGTATTGGCCAACCTGGCCCTGCGCCTGCCCCCCAACCTGTGCGTGGTGATTGGGCATCCCCTCATGGCGGATGGCCGCCGCTATAACGCCGCGTCCGTGATCCAGAACGGCCGGGTGGTGGCCAGCTACCGCAAGCACCGGCTGCCCAATTACGCCGTGTTCGACGAGGTGCGCACTTTCCACCCGGGCACGGAAGCCTGCGTGTTCGACTGGGACGGCACCCGCTTCGGCATCAACATCTGCGAAGACATTTGGGATGGCGACGCCCCCAGGATGGCCAAGGACGCCGGCGCGGAAGTGCTCCTGGTGCTCAACGCCTCCCCCTTCCACCTGGAAAAGATCGCCGAACGCCATCAGGTGGCCCGCACCCAGGCCACCGCCCTGGGACTGCACCTGGTCTACGTCAACCTGGTGGGTGGGCAGGACGAACTGGTGTTCGACGGCGCCTCCTTCGCCCTGGACGCCCAGGGCCAGGTGGTGGCCCAGGCCCCCCTGTTTCAGGAAGGGCTGTTCCTGCTGGACATGGAAGCCGGTCAGATGCGCGGCGCCATGGCGCCCCTGCCCAGCCTGGAGGCCGCCGTCTACCAGGCCCTGGTCACCGGCGTGCGGGACTATGCCAACAAGAACGGCTTCCCCGGTGCCATCCTGGGCCTGTCCGGCGGCATCGATTCCGCCCTCACCCTGGCGGTGGCCGTGGACGCCCTGGGGGCGGACAAGGTCCAGGCGGTGATGATGCCCTCCCAGTTCACCGCCAGCATCAGCCTGGAAGACGCCGAGGAAATGGCCCGCAACCTGGGGGTACGCTATGACGTGCAGCCCATCAAGCGCATGTTCGACATCTTCATGGAAGAACTGTCGGACGAATTCGACGACCTGCCCTTCGACCAGACGGAAGAAAACATCCAGGCCCGCATCCGGGGCGTGATCCTCATGGCCCTGTCCAACAAGTTCGGCCACCTGGTGCTCACCACCGGCAACAAGAGCGAAATGGCCAGCGGTTACGCCACCCTCTACGGCGACATGGCCGGCGGCCTGGCGGTGCTGAAGGACGTGGCCAAGACCCTGGTGTGGCAGCTTTCACGCTACCGCAACAGCCTCTCCCCCGTCATCCCGGAACGCATCATCACCCGCCCCCCCAGCGCCGAGCTGCGGGCCAACCAATGCGACCAGGACAGCCTGCCCCCTTATGAAGTGCTGGACGCCATCCTGGCCCGCTACGTGGAGCAGGATATGGCCCCCCGGGACATCATCGCCGCCGGTTTCCGGCCCGAGGACGTGGCCCACGTGGTACGCCTCATCGACCGGGCGGAATACAAGCGGCGCCAGTCCCCCCCCGGCATCCGCATCACCCCCCGGGGCTTCGGCCGGGACCGCCGCTACCCCATCACCAACCGCTACAAAGCCCCGTTCTAGGAGATCCCGACATGAAGAAGATCGAAGCCATCATCAAGCCCTTCAAACTGGACGAAGTGCGGGAGGCCCTTTCGGAACTGGGCGTCACCGGCCTCACCGTCACCGAGGTGAAGGGCTTCGGCCGCCAGAAGGGCCACACCGAGCTCTACCGGGGTGCGGAATACGTGGTGGATTTCCTGCCCAAGGTGAAGCTGGAACTGGTGGTGGCCGACAGCGTCGTGGACAGTGCCCTGGACGCCATCGTCAAGGCCGCCCGCACCGGCAAGATCGGCGACGGCAAGATCTTCGTCACCAACGTGGACCAGGTGATCCGCATCCGTACCGGGGAATCCGGCGAAGCTGCGGTCTGAACCGGCCATATCAAGGGCAGGCAGTACGCTACTGCCCTTACAGCCTCACAGCCACCCGCCCAAACCGATGTACAGGCAAAGCAATCCGAATCCGAAAATCAGCATACCTCCGGCCACAGTGCCCGCTGCAAACAGATAGGCCTGTTGCGGGCGGCCGCTGGGGAAGACAACCGTCACTTTCTCGCCCAGTTCATAAGGCACGAACGAGAATGTGAAGGCACTCCGGGCCCTTCCTTCCAGATGGGCTGGTCCCCCCGGTTTTGACGGATATAGAAACACCGGCGGGCGTGCAAACCGGCGTCCCTTCCTGACACCGGTCTTTTCAGGCTGAACAGAAGGTCTTACCCGGCCTGCAAGAAAGCCCGTGACGACGCCTTCCACCACCGTACCGGTGAAACGGTAGTAAACAGGCAGACCCGCCTCGGCGATTCCTTTTGGAATCAGCCAGAACGCCAGGCCCAATAGGCCGAGCCGCACGAGCAGCCTGATCACGACGCTGCCCCTACGAAGTGCCCTGACGAGCTCATACGTTTCGTCTTTCCTTGTCTAGCGTGCCAGGGCCTGATAGGCCAATTCGCGGAATTCCCGCTCCGGCCAATCGCGCCCCACCATGTGCTGCATCATCAACACGCCCGCCAGGCCGTGTTTTTGATCTACCCAGAAACTGGTGCGCGCAGCTCCCTCCCAGCCGAATTCGCCGTTGGCGCCGGGAAAGGCGCAATCGGACGCATTCAGCCGCACCCGCACCCCCAATCCAAAGCCGTAGCCGGCGTGGGGCTCGGGCCCGATAGCCACGGGCAGGCTGGCAGGAGGAACCTGGCTGGAGCGCATCAGGCGCACGGTATCCGGCAACAGCACCCGGCTGCCCTCCAGTTCCCCCTCGTTGAGCAACATGGCGGCAAAGCGGGCGTAATCCTCCAGAGAGGAAAACAGGCCGTGGCCCCCCCGGGCAAAGCAGGCCGTGGGCTGAGCGGGATAAGTAGTTTCCACATCCCTGACCTGAATATCCCCAGCGGCCTGGGCCGCAAGACTCTGGCTGAGGGTGCTGACCGCCACATCCGGGCAACCGCTCATCTCGGCCAGCCGGTGAAGTTGGGACGGCGGGACGGAAAACCCCGTGTCCCCCATGTCCAGGGGGATAAAAAACCGCTGCCGCAAAAAGTCTTCCAGGGGCTGGCCGGAGATGATCTCGATGAGGTGGGCGAGTACGTCCATGGCCAGGCTGTAATGCCACCTGACCCCCGGCTGAAAGGCCAGGGGAAGCTGGCTCAGCTCCGTCACCATCTGGCCCAGGGGCCGGGTGGCATCCGCCATCAGCCGGGCCTCCCGGTACAAGGCCGAAACCGGGTTGTCTTCCAGAAAATCGTAGGTCAGGCCGGCGGTGTGGGTCAGAAGATCCCATATGTGCAGGGACCGGCCCGCCGGCACCAAGGCCCCTGATCCCTCCAGCACCCGAAGGTCACTGAACCCGGGGATGTAGTCGGCCACCATGTCATCCAGGCGCACCTGGCCAGATTCCCAAAGCTGCATCAGCCCTGCGCAGACCACGGGCTTGGTCATGGAATAGATGCGGTAGATCGTCCCCGGGGACAGGGGCCGCGTGCGGGCCCCATCCTGCCAACCAGCGTAGGCGGTGTGGATGACCCGGCCCCGCCAGATCAACCGGGTGGCTATGCCGGGAATGCCGTGGCGCGCGGCGAACGCCCCCATCGTAGGCCCGATGCTGGCCAGCACGTCCTCGCGGATCGGCGGATGGGTGGCTGCGTTCATCCTAAAGACCGCACACTCTGGCGCGGTCAGCTGCGGTTATTAGGTTCATCTGCCCTGCCGCAGCCGCCAGCCGATGAGGCCCAGGCCGGCCAGCAGCAGGCCGTAGGTCTCCGGTTCCGGCACCGCGCCCACATCCCCTGGATGCACCGCCCAGGCGTGGTATTCCTGAATGGTGGTCGAAAGCCCCAGCTGACCTCTATCAAAGGTAAACGCCCAGGCTTCTGCCGGTGTGGACGCCCCCGTGTTGTCATTCCAATACAAATAGGGGAATGTCAGATTCACGAAGGGGCCCTGGTTGTCAAAACAGTCCGCCACACCCACCACATAGCACCCAGACGAGGCGCCCGATGTGTCGTACATACTGGCATTGCCCAAAGTGACATGGAACAAGTGGGGCATTTCCTTGTTTGGCGTGGTGTAGTTGTAGCTACTGTCCGTACTGCCATCGAAGCTGGGCGTGAAGTCGAAGTTGACGCCGTCCACCGGGCCCACGGCAGGCAGCCGCCAGTGGCCGTAGGTTTCCTGGGTCAGGGGGTTGTAGAAGCTCAGACTGGCGGCCCAGGCGCTGGCCGCACTCCAGCTCATCTTGCCATCCACGTCGTAGCCGCTGGTCTGGGCGTAATTGGCATCCGCCAGCCAGGTGATGTTCAGCGTGGTGTCGTAATAGGCCTCGAAGGTAGCCAGATTGCCATCCAGGTCGCGGCCTTGAAGCGCAGCCTGGGCCGAAAACGAGGCACAGCTGACGGCCATGAGGCTGGATACAGTGAGTAGGGTACGGATGACCATGGAAGTCTCCTGGGGCAGTGGATTCAGGGAGGGTGGGAGCCGCCTTAGATCAGGCAGAAGTTGGGGGCGATGGGCCAACCAAGGGTCCTTGCGTCAGTCTGTTCAATACCTGGACTGGTACGTAGTCCGCCCACGCCACACCAGCAGCAGCCCGGCCAACAGGCTGGCGGCTGTGGAGGGTTCGGGCACGCTGCTCACCTGCGCCCAGGCCACGGCGGGCAGCACGTCCGACACATCCCCGCGCACCAGGGTCACCCCGTCGCTGACTTGCAGGGCCAGTTGCCCGGCAAACGTCAGGTCCAGAGGTGCCCGGGCCGTCTGCCAGGCGTCCGCCGCGGCGCCCGGCGTGCGGCCTCGCAGATCCAGCGCCCCATAAACGCCAACCAAGCCGCTGCAAAGGCCGGTGGCCATATTGCAACCGTTGGACTGCAGCGGCCCGGCATAGCGGATCACCGAGTCCGCCACGCTGGTTTCGGCGCGCCACACCGGATCGAGGGGCAGGTGGCTCTCACCGGTGTCCACACCGCTCAGGTACAGGTAGGCCTCGACGCCGGCCAGGTCGGTGATGCGGCCGTCGTTGCCGTCGAGCAGACCCGACAACTGCAAGCTGAGCATAACTTCGACCGGCGCAACCCGCTCAATTGGATAGATCACCTCGAAGGTCTCCCACAACTCGGCATATGGATAGCCCCGGGCAAACCCCTCCCGGGATGTGCCCACATCCTGGGCCAGGCTGCTGTGCCACTGCAGCATCAAGGTACCCGCATCCACATTGCTGGCCACCCTGCCGTTACCACTGAAAGCCTGGCCACTGCCACGTAATCGCGCCTGGGCATGCACCTCGGCTTCGGCCGAGGTGCTACGCGTCACGCCGTCCACCTGCAGAGCCACGGTGGCCCAATCCTTGGCTGGCAGCGCAGCGGCATCGCTCACGGTTTGCAGCGGCGCACCATCGCGCCAGCTCTGGCCGCTTGCGGTAGCGTCATCCAGGTCGGTGGTGGCCCAGGTGCTCATGCCGATGCCCACCTGGGCGCGGCCGGCATGAGCCGTCAGGGGCACCAGCGCAGGCAGCAGCATAGCCAACAGCAGCGCGGCCACCCGCCGATGCCGCACCGCTAGGTGGCGTGCGATCCTGGTGGGAACCATCGGGTTAAGTTTAGGGCGCGCTATACAAAAAACCATGGGAAAGCTCCTGGGACTTGTGGCTTGGGATGTCTGGGTGGGCGGGAGATCATCGGGTCAGGCAGCCTAAGATCGTTTCTCAGCGGCACGGCGCACGGCCGCCAATACCAGGCCCAGACCCGCCAGGAGCATCCCCGAGGACTCAGGCTCGGGTACGGCGGCGGCGAAGGCATAGCTGTTGCCACTTCGAACCAGCACCGATTCGTCAGCAAAGGAAAACCCGTTGCTGAGTGCAATCTCGTCGATGGTGAGGGTGTGGGAGGCATCTGCCTGACCTGAATTGGTTGTGTAGGCCCCAACGGCCAGCAATAAGGAAACCACATCGTTGGCCTGGGCCTGAAAGCTGATGGAGAAACTGCGCCGATCGTGGCCCAGCACGATGGGCCCCTGGCTGCCCGGGTCCGCCAGCCGGCTGAAGCTGAATTCGGCGCCGCAGCCCAGGAACAGGTTGCTGCAGCGCTGGCCCACGGGGGCCGCCCGTCCCATCACCTGCATCGAAATCGAGGCCCTGTTACCCAACGTGGGCGTGCTGTCGATAAACAAAAAACTGGAGGCAACCCCCTTCAACGTAATCGTCGCCTGGGTGCCCGCTGGCCCCAGCAGGGTGTTGATGTGCTCGCTGGAACTGTAGGCGCTGGCATAGCCGCTCCCCGTGGAATAAAGCGTGCCGGGCAGGGATTGCCCCGGGTTGGCCGGGTCGATGCGGGCGTGGGTCAGGCCCGTCGAAACCGCAGACAGGGACTTCGCCCCCACACGTCCGGGGCGGCTATAGGCGCTGGCATCGGCCGAGGCGGAGGTGGACTCGCTGGCTTGCAGCGGTTTGTTCGGACTCAACACCGTCTGGGTGGTCAGGGGTGCCTCTCCTCCCTGGCAGGGGGCACCGGTGGCGATCACCACGCAACGCCCGTCGTAACCCTGAATCACCTCCCGCTGCCCAAACTGCCCCCCCGTGGTCACGCCCAATGCAAGGGGCGATGTACCGAAGTCGATCTTGGACACCTGATTCTCCATCGCCGCGCCAGCCGTACTAGGCGCTCTGGCCATGGTGGTGACCGAGACATGGTGTTGGGTGATGGCCTGAGCCTGGCCTGCCACCGAACCGGCGGCACCCAAAGCTGTGACTAAGAAAAATGCGCGAACTTTCATGGGGATCCTCCTGGCAATCAATGATTTGAAGGCTGCTCAAAGACGACTTGGGCGCCGGGCGGAAGCACGCAGGCGCAAGCCGATGAGCCCCAAGCCAGCCAGCATCAGCCCATAGGCTTGAGGCTCTGGCACGGCCCCCACATCGCCGGGGTGCACCGCCCAGGCGTTGTAGGGCACGCTTGCGCCCTCTTCTGCCTGCCTGCCGTCAATCGTGAATAACCAGGCCATACCCCAGTTGCTGAAAGCCTCATAGCGGGTATTCGACCAGTAATACCCCCGCTGGGTATCCACATTGAATGGGCCATTGAGAAAGCCCCAATTCCCCGCCTGGGGGGCACATAGCACGGCGGTTGAAAGCACCGGATCACACAAGCCTTTGTTGTCCAGGGTGTTGTAGAACAGGTGGGCCATCTCGCTACCGGTGCTGCCCGCAAAGGGCGTGGCCTGCTCACTGATGTTGTAACCCCGTATATGGACTCCCCCCAAAAGCAAGAGCGTTGATCGATAAGAATGACCGGGAGGAAACGCATGCAGTCGTATATCCGGCATCTGGAGTGGGTTCTGAATGACCCGTGCCGACATGGAATCTGCC
>JBFLXA010000015.1:0-81077 GCA_040757575.1 Pseudomonadota bacterium | reverse complement strand
GGCAGATTCCATGTCGGCACGGGTCATTCAGAACCCACTCCAGATGCCGGATATACGACTGCATGCGTTTCCTCCCGGTCATTCTTATCGATCAACGCTCTTGCTTTTGGGGGGAGTCCATATACGGCAGGGATAGCTCCGCCGCCTGGCCGGCGCTATCCAGCACGAAACTGACGGCGGGCAGTTCCAGCTTCACCTCCACGCCATTGCGGGCCAGGTAGCCGTTGACGAAGTCCTGGATGCGCTGGTCCGCCGGGCAGCGGTAGTCCTGCAACAGCCGCCGATGCTGGCGATAGTTGCGCAGCAGATCATCGGCAATCTCGATCCAGTGGTCCTCGTCACCCCGCCAGCCAGGCTGGTTCAGGGCGGCAAGTTGCAGGTTGATCTGGCGCAGACGACGCAGGCGATCAGGAGCAATGGCGCGAGGAGCAGACGCGAAGGCGCGGGGCAGATCGTCTTTCATGGCGGAAATCCGAAGCGAAAAACACAGCATTTTCGCACTGATCCCACCCCGGGAGAATCAATTATCTATAAGTCCCCATTAACAGAAGGGTCTGTTTGGGGTAGGCCCGGACCGAATCCAAAACTGCGGGTGGGATATCAGACCGCGTTGTCGGCGGGCTTTGCCAGGGCCAGTTCCGCCGCCCGGATGACGGCCCGGGCCTTGTTGCGGGTTTCCTGCCATTCGCTTTCGGGCACCGAGTCGGCGACGATGCCGGCGCCGGCCTGGACGTAGAGGGTGCCGTCCTTGACCACGGCGGTGCGGATGGCGATGGCCACGTCCATGTCGCCGTTGAAGCCCAGGTAGCCCACGGCGCCGGCGTAGACGCCCCGCTTGCTGGGTTCCAGTTCGTCGATGATTTCCATGGCCCGGATCTTGGGGGCGCCGGACACGGTGCCCGCCGGGAAGGTGGCCCGCAGCACGTCCATGGCGGTGAGGCCCGGTTTCAGCTGGCCTTCCACATTGGAGACGATGTGCATGACGTGGGAATAACGCTCGATGGTCATGTTCTCCGTGACCTTGACGCTGCCCACCTGGGCCACACGGCCGGTGTCGTTACGGCCCAGGTCCATGAGCTGGACGTGCTCGGCCCGTTCCTTGGGATCCGCCAGCAGTTCCTGCTCCAGGCGCAGGTCTTCCTCAGGGGTGGCTCCCCGGGGCCGGGTGCCGGCGATGGGGCGCACGGTGACCAGTTGTTTGCTCTGATCTCCATCGTCCTGGTGTTCCAGGCGCACCAGGATTTCCGGCGAGGAGCCCACCACGTGGAAGCCGCCCATGTCGTAATAGAACATGTAGGGGGAAGGGTTCAGCCGCCGCAGGGCCCGGTACAGGGACAGGGGGTGGGCGTGGAAGGGCCGGCTCATGCGCTGGGCCAGTACCACCTGCATGATGTCGCCTTCGGTGATGTAGCGCTTGGCCCGTTCCACGGCGGCCTTGAAGGGGGCTTCGCCGAATTCGGACACCGCCTCGAAGGCTTCGCCGGTTTCCACCGGGGGGGCCTTCACCGGGCTTTCCAGTTCCTGGGCCAGTTCGTTCAGGCGCATGTGGGCCTTCAGGTATGCCTCGTCCTCCAGCGGGTCGGCGTAGACGATGAGGGTGAGGGTGCCGGTCAGGTTGTCCACCACCGCCAGCTCGTCGGTGAGCATGAGCAGGATATCCGGGGTATTGATGGCGTCAGGTTTGAAGGTGCGGGCCAGCTTTTTTTCGATGTAGCGCACCGTGTCGTAGCCGAAGTAGCCGCACAGGCCGCCGGGAAAACGGGGCATGCCGGGTACCGGTGCAGCCTTGTAGCGGGACTGGAAGGCTTCGATGAAGGCCAGGGGGTCTTCGCAGTCGCACTGTTCCACCGGCAGGCCGTTGGTCTCCACGCTGGCGAAGTGGCCGTGGACTCGCAGCACGGTCCTGGCGGGCAGGCCGATGAAGGAATAGCGGCCGAAGCGCTCGCCCCCTTCCACGGACTCCAGCAGGTAGGTATAGGGCTGGTTGGCCAGCTTCAGGTACAGGGAAAGGGGCGTGTCCAGGTCGGCCGGCAACTGGCGGATGACCGGGATGCGGTTGTAGCCCTGGCGGGCGAGGCTGTTGAACTTGTCTTCGTTGAACATGGGGGCAAACCTATGGCGATGGCAACTTGGGGTTGTCATCCCCGCGTAGGCGGGGATCCAGGGGTTTCTGGGTTCCCGCCTGGGCGGGAACGACGGGACTTTGGCAGGGGGTTGCCTATCGCCATCGCTGCCCGGTCATGTTCAGGTCCATCATTTCTTGATGATGAGTTTTGCGGCTTCGGCCAGGGTGGGCACGACGGCGTCCAGGTCCAGCTCCGTCACCGGCCTGCCCCGGTTGTAGCCGTAGGGCACGCAGAACACTGGGCTGCCGGCGGCCCGGGCGGCCTGGGTGTCGTTGAGGGAATCACCGATGAGCAGCAGTTCCTTGGGTTCGCAGTCGAATACCGCGCAGGCATGCAGCAGGGGCAGGGGCGAGGGTTTCTTCTCCGGCAGGGTGTCGCCGGAAAGGATCAGTTCGAAGAAATCGAACAGGCCCGTGTCCTTCAGGAGGGGGTGGGTGAAGCGTTCGGCCTTGTTGGTGATGCAGGCCAGATGCACGCCACTGGCCTTGAGGGCTTCAAGGCCTTCCACCACGCCGGGGAAGGGGCGGCTTTTACGGCTCACCCATTCAGCATAGTGCTTTTCGTAGAGGGGCAGGGCCTTGGCGAAGAGCTCAGGGGCCGGGTCGGCCTGCATGTCCCGGGTGAGTACCCGTTTCACCAGGCGGGAGACGCCGTTGCCGATGTAGGTCTTCACCTCGTCCAGGGTGATGGGCGGCAGGCCCAGGTCGGCGGCCATGGCCATGGCGGAATCCGCCAGGTCCGGCGCGGTGTCCAGCAGGGTGCCGTCCAGGTCGATGACGACAGCTTTAAGGGAGAGGGGGAAATTCATGGGGATGTGTGATGGGGGATGAGGAATGGGGAAAGGCGGGTTTTACTCATTCCTCATCCCCCATTCCCCTTCACCGGGTTTCAGGCCTTGGCCAGTTCCGCCCGCATGGCAGCCACAACGCTGTCGTAACGGTTGGGGTCCGTGTCCTTGGCGGCGCCGAAGATGGCGGAGCCGGCCACGAAGGTGTCCACGCCGGACTTGGCCACTTCACAGATGTTGCCGGGGCCCACGCCGCCGTCGATCTCCAGGCGGCAGTTGTAGCCGCCGGCGGTGATCATGGCGCGCACCTTCTTCGCCTTGTCCAGCACGTAAGGGATGAACTTCTGGCCGCCGAAGCCGGGGTTCACGGACATGAGCAGCACCATGTCCAGCTTGGGCAGGGTGTATTCCAGCACATCCAGGGGGGTGGCGGGGTTGAACACCAGGCCGGCCTTGCAGCCGCTGTCCTTGATTAGGCCGATGGTGCGGTCGATGTGCTCGGAGGCTTCCGGGTGGAAGGTGATGTAGGTGGCACCGGCCTTGGCGAAGTCGGGGATGATGCGGTCCACGGGCTTGACCATCAGGTGCACGTCGATGGGGGCGGTGACGCCGTGCTTGCGCAGGGCCTCGCACACCAGGGGGCCGATGGTCAGGTTGGGGACGTAGTGGTTGTCCATCACGTCGAAGTGGACGATGTCGGCGCCGGATTTCAGCACGTTGTCCACTTCCTCGCCCAGCTTGGCGAAGTTGGCGGAGAGGATGGAGGGGGCGATTTGATAGTCGGCCATGGTGATTTCCAGCGGTGAACAAAAAAGCGAATACTACCCGGGCTGGCGCGAGGAAAACAGGCCGTCCGGGTCAGGGTTTATGACCCGGGCCGGAAACTGGCTGGACAGCCCGCCATGATTCGTGTGCAATCCCCGCACCACTATCCCTTGGGAGCCGGTCCCATGGTCCGACATGGCTGACAGCAGGAAATATCACATCACGGTAAACGCCAAGGCCACCTTCGTGCCCGAACAGTCCGACGAGGCGGCGGGACGCTTTGTGTTTTCCTACACCATCAGCATCAGCAACACTGGCCAGGTGGCCGCCCAGCTGATATCCCGCCACTGGCTCATCAGCGACGCACACGACAAGGTGCAGGAGGTCCGGGGGCTGGGCGTCGTGGGGGAGCAGCCCTTCCTGAGGCCCGGCCAGACCTTTGAATACAGCAGCGGCTCCGCCATCGCCACGCCCGTGGGGGCCATGCGGGGTACCTACCAGATGGTGGCCGAGGATGGCCACGCCTTCGACGCGGAAATCCCGGAATTCATCCTCTCCATTCCCCGCGTGCTCCATTAAGCAGGCAATTCGTTATCAGGTTTGATCCCATGCGTTGGTTGTTGTCCTTAGCCTTGATCCTGTCCGTGGCGGGCTGCGCGTCCGTGCAGCGCCCGGCGCCTCCCGCTCCCCAGCCGGAACCCGAGCCCCTGCCCACCCGGCCCCAGCCGGAATTCGAGATGCCGGTCAAACCGGCGCCTGCTCCCACGATCCCGCCGGTCACGCCCCCGACGGTGCCCCCGCTCACGCCACCCGCCCCCGGGGACACCCCGGCCAAGCCGGCGCCGGTCACCGCCCGTTATGTGCCGGCCACCTGGGAGCAGTTGCCAGGCTGGCGGGAGGATGATGTGGCCCAGGCCTGGCCGGCCCTGTTGCAGTCCTGCGCTGGCCTGCGGGCCAATCCCGCCTGGACGGCGACCTGCCAGGCTGCCCAGGCCCTGCCGGCCCAGCCGGACGGTGAAGCCGTGCGCCAGTTCCTGCGCCAGGGCTTCCTGGTCTGGCAGGCCCTGCAGCCGGAGGGAACCGAAGAGGGCTTGGTCACCGGTTATTACGAACCCCTGCTGCGGGGCAGCCGGTTCCTGACGTCCAAGTACCGTTACCCTTTGTATGGGGCTCCAGAGGATCTGCTCGTGGTGGACCTGGCCAACCTGTATCCCGAGTTGAAGGGTCTGCGCCTGCGGGGCCGCCTCCAGGGCAACAAGGTGGTGCCCTACTGGAGCCGGGAGGAGATCGAAAAGGGGGCAGCGCCCGTGCGGGGCCGGGAACTGGCCTGGGTGGACGACCCGGTGGAATTGTTCTTCCTGCAGGTCCAGGGCTCCGGCCGTATCCAGACGGAGGACGGCCAGATGATGCGGGTGGGCTACGCGGACCAGAACGGCCATCCCTACCGGTCCATCGGCAAATGGCTGGTGGAAAACGGCGAGCTGACCCTGGACAAGGCTTCCATGCAGGGCATCAAGGACTGGGCCCGGCGTAATCCCGAGCGACTGACCGGACTGCTGAACGCCAACCCCAGCTATGTGTTCTTCCGGGAACTGCAAAACCATGGGGCCGGCCCCTTCGGCGCTTTGGGGGTGCCTCTGACGCCGGAGCGCAGTATCGCCGTGGACCCCCGTTTTATCCCCCTGGGCGCGCCGGTCTGGCTGGCCACGACCCGTCCCAATTCCACCGAGCCCATGCAGCGTCTGGTCCTGGCCCAGGACACTGGGGGCGCTATCCGGGGCAATGTGCGGGCGGATTTCTTCTGGGGCTTCGGTGATGAAGCGGGCAAGCTGGCGGGGGCCATGAAGCAGAAGGGGCGCATGTGGGTCCTGTTGCCCAGGGACTATCCCATGCAGGTGAATGGTGCAAACCCAGGGACAAACCCCAGCACAAACCCGAAAATCGGCCTAAAGTGAAATCCCTGTTCCATTCACCGGTGTACTTATCATGATCGACGGTGTTTCTTCCACAGAGCAAACCCAGGCAACGAGCCAGATCCAGGCCAACCTGATTGCCGTGCGCAACGAGGCCCAGTCCCAGCAACAGATCGCCAACGTGCTGGAACAACAGGCCCAGCAGGCCCAGGATCAGGTTCAGCCCGCCTCCAATCCGGAGGGGGTGGGGCAGAACGTGGATACCTACGCCTGAGGCGACAACGCCGAGGTGGTGCTGGGGTGTGTTTCGGCTCCAGCTAAGGCGCTTGTTGTTGTGTTGATTGCTGGGCGACTTCCTCGGGCGTATCCAGCCTGAATTCCACCCGTATGTAGGCTTCGTAGCGAACGAAGCGGCCCTGGCGGATGGCTGGGTGGAAGCGCGCGTTTCGGAAGGCTTCCAGGGCTGATTCTTCAAATAGGCCGGCAGGCTCGGCTTCAACGACTTCCACGTCCACCACCTGTCCCAGCGCATCAATGCGCACTTTCAGCTTCAGGGTGCCTTCCTTACCCAACTGGCGGGCCCTGTCCGGGTAGATGGGCTGGATGGGAGCCGCTTCCCGGGGGTGGGTATCCACATCCCGGGCCAGATACCAGGTGGTGTCCACTGGAGAGGGCAGGCCCAGTGCCTGGGCCGCCGGTTCGGTCTGTGCCGGCTGGTCCTCTGGGAAGTGGGCTGAAGGCGTGGCGGGCCCGGGGGCGACGGAGGCCACCTCGTCCGCCTGTGTTGCTGGCGGGGGTAGAGGCTCCGGGGCTGTGGCCGGTACCGTTACTGGCGTGGGCTCCGGCGAGATCAATGGCTCCACCGCGGGAGCCTCTTCGGGAGGGGGTGGCAGGCTGTCTTGGGGGCTATCGGCCGGGGTGGCAGGCTGCATGATGCGGGCCTGGATGACCCGCATCTCGGGTCCGCCCCAGTGGGCGTGGGGGGTAACCAGGGCCAGCACGGCCAGATGCAGGGCGGCAGATATCAGCAGGCTACGGGCCAGAAAGCGGTTTTTTCCGGCCCCCGTCGGGAGTAGCCGCTGGGGTCCGGCGGGTCCGCTGACGTCAGCCGGGAGGTCGCCTGCCCCGGTGGCCATGGACACCTTGCTCAGGGCTGGGCGGCGTCCAGCAGTGCCTCAAGGCGGGCGGCGGGGACAAAGCCGGGAATGCGCTTGCCGTTGGCCAGGATCATGGCCGGGGTGCCTTCCACCTTCAGGCGGGTGCCCAGGGCCAGGTTTTCATCGATGGGATCCTCGCAGGTGGCCTTGCCGGGAGGCACCTGGCCCTTCAGCATCAGGTCCAGCCAGGCCTGGCTCCGGTCCTTGCTGCACCACACCAGTTTGGATTTTCGGGCGGCGTCCTGATGAAAGGACAGGGGGTAGAGGAAGGTGTAGATGGTGACGTTATCCAACTTGGCGAACTCCGCCTCCGCTTTCTTGCAGTAGGGGCAGTCCGGGTCGGAGAACACCGCCAGCTTGCGCTTGCCGTTGCCCCGGACCACCTTGATGGCGTTCTTCAGGGGCAGGGAATCCCATTTCACTTCCGTGAGTTTGTCCATGCGCTCTTTGGTCAGGTTGCGCTTGGACTTCACGTCCAGCAGGTCACCCACCAGCAGATGGGCCCCCTGTTCGTCGGCATACACCACCATGGGGCCCTGGTCGCCGTCGATGGTCACTTCCATCACGCCCTTGAGGCTGGTCTTGTTGATCTGGGTGACCTTGGCACCGGGGGCCAGTTCCTGCACGGCCTGGCGGATTTCGTTGTCACCCGCTTGGCAGGCAGGCAGTCCCAGGGCCAGGAGGGTGACCAGGGCGGTGGTGAGCAAAGTGGGTTTAACAGAGCGATTCATGGGGGGTCCAATCGGATCAGAGGATGGCGTGACGTGTAAGTGCTTGATTCAACGGAGCGAACCGTTGGGTGATGTTCATGCCCGTGTTGCGCAGGGCCCGGGTAAGGCCATCTGGGCGGGCAAAAAGTTTCTTCAGGCTGCCGGTGGTGAACTGCATGGAGACCACGTCTTCCCGGCGACGGGCGGCATAGGTGGTGAGGCGGCTGATTTCACCGGGGTCGCCACCGCTGGCCAAGAGTTCCGCCAGCAGCCGGGAATCCCGGAAACCCAGGTTGACCCCCTGGCCCGCCAGGGGGTGGACGGTATGGGCGGTGTCTCCCAGCAACACCAGGCCGGGACGCACCCATTCCTTCGCTCGGCGGCGCTTGAGGGGGAAACCGGCGGCGGGGGTGATATTTCGCAAGGCACCCAGCACATGGCCTCCCGCCTCAGCGACCCGGGCAGCCAATGCCTCGGGGCTCAGGGTCTGGAGTTGGGCGGCGTGGTCCGGCGGCGTGGACCAGACGATGCTGATGCGCTTGCCCGGCAGGGGCAGGTAGGCCAGCACGCCGTCGGGCCGGAACCACTGGTAGGCGGTGCCCCGGTGGGCCCGTTCGGTCTCGAAGTTGGCTACCACGCCCACGTGCTGGTAATCCTCCAGGTCGAAGCCGATGCCGGCCTGGTCCCGCAGCCAGGAATTGGCGCCGTCGGCAGCCACCAGCAGGCGGGCCTTGATGGACCGGCCATCAGCGAAGTGCAGGGTGTGGCCCTGCTCGCCCCAGGTGACGGCGGTGGCGGCGGCGTGGACTACCCGGACATTGGGGCTGTCCTGCCAGGCGTGCCACAGGCGTGCCTGCAGGCGGCCGTTCTCGGCGATCCAGGCCAGTTCCGGCAGGCCCGCGTCCAGGGCGTCGAAGGTCAGGCGTCCGTCGGTGTCGCCGTGGATGCACATGCGGATGACGGCCTGGGCCCGCAGGGTGTCGTCCCAGGCGTGGAGGGATTTCAACCAGTCCACGTTGCCCGGGCTGTAGGCGTAGATGCGGCTGTCCCAGGCGTCTTGCCCCTCCCCTGCCAAGGTAGAGGGGAGGGCGGGGGGGTGCGGTTCCACCAGCACCACGCTGTAGGCACTGGGGCCCAGGGCGGCCACCAGGGCGGCGCCGTTCAGGCCGCCGCCGACGACGACGATGTCAGCGGTATCCGTCGTGCCGTTCACCATGACTGGGCTCCGAACATCATCTTGCGGGCGAACTGGGTCTTGAGGGGCGGCAGCAGGTCCAGGGCCGTGAGGGCCAGGCCCCGGGCCTGGCGCAGGCCGGGCAGGTCATTGGAGAAGCCGGCCACCAGGATATCGGTCATCAGGCTGCCGCCCAGGATGTCGGCCTGGCGCTGGCGTGCATAGCCGGCCAGCGGGGCCTGGCCCAGGGTGTCCGGGGAAGACTGGTTGAGGTGGTCGGCGATGGCCTCTGCCAGCTTCCAGGCATCCCGCAGGCCCAGGTTGAAGCCCTGGCCCGCCACCGGGTGCAGGACGTGGGCGGCGTTGCCGACGCGCACCAGGCGGGGGCTGGCGCTTTCCTTGGCCAGGCTCAGCTTGAGGGGGAATGCAGCCCGGGGCCCGGCGCTGAGGAAGGCCCCCTGGCGGTCGCCGAAGGCGATCTGCAACTGAGCCAGGAATTCAGCATCGCCCAGGGCCAGCCGGGCTTCCACCTGGTTTGCAGGGGTGGTCCAGACCAGGGCGTAGGTGTGCCCTTCTCCATCCCCCTCTCCCTCGGCCCCTCCCCCGCTTGCGGGGGAGGGGGGCTCCCCCAGAGGCAGCAGGGCGATGGGGCCTTCCGGGGTGAAGCGCTCATAGGCCCGGCGGCGGTGGGGCTGGCGGGTACGGACCGTGCACACCAGGGCGGACTGGCCGTAATCCTTGTCCTGGCGCAGGTCCGGCGGCAGGGCCTTGCCGCCCTCGGAGAGGACCACCAGGTTCGCCGTGAGCAGGTGTTCGGCGCCGTCCTTCTCATAGCCCACCATGCCATAGGCCCCCGTGGCCCCGGCCCGGGTGACCCGGGCGCCGGTGAGCACCGTGGCACCGGAATGGGCCATGCGCCGGGCCAGGGCGGCGTAGAGGTCGCCGTATTCCGCCACGTAGCCCAGGGCGGGCACGCCCATGGCCGTCGCTTTCAGTTCCGCCCGGCCGAAGCCGCCCCGGTGGGAGACATGGATGGTTTCGATGGCCGTGGCCCGGGGGGCCAGGGCGTCCCAGGCCCCCAGCCGTTGCAGGATCAGGCGGCTGCCTTCAGAGAGGGCGATGGCCCGGGGATCGGGGGCCTCCAGTTTGCTCCGGGCCTCCAGTACCGCCACCTTCAGACCCAGATCCTCCAGCCCGCAGGCCAGGGCCGCGCCGACGGGGCCGCCGCCGACGATGGCGATATCGACGTGCGTGAGGAGGGCGGGGTGGGTAGGGTGACTATGAGCGGGCACGCATGTGCTCCTCGATGTCCTTAACCGTCTTGGGGGTGGCGTCGGTGAGCACCCGGCGGCCGGTGGCGGTGACCACCACGTCGTCCTCGATGCGGATGCCAATGTGGTGCAGGGCGCGGGGCACGTCGTCGGCGGGGCGGATGTAGAGGCCCGGTTCCACGGTGAGGGCCATGCCGGGTTCCAGGGTCATCCAGGCACCCTGGTGTTTGTATTCCCCGGCGTCATGGACGTCCAGGCCCAGCCAGTGGCCGGTGCGGTGCATGTAGAAGCGCTTGTAGGCCTCGGACTCGATCAGGCCGTCCACGCTGCCTTTCAGCAGCTTCAGGTCCACCATGCCCCGGGTGAGCACTTTCAGGGCCGCTTCGTGGGGGGAATTGAAGGTGTTGCCTGGTTTGACGGCGTCGATGGCGGCCAGCTGGGCCTCCAGCACCACTTCGTAGGCGGCCTTCTGGGGGCCGGAGAAGCGGCCGTTCACCGGGAAGGTGCGGGTGATGTCGGCGGCGTAGCCGTGGTATTCCCCGGCGGCGTCGATGAGCAGCAGGTCGCCGTCCTTCAGGGGGGCGTCGTTGCTGATGTAATGCAGTACGCAGGCGTTGGCGCCGCCGGCGACGATGGAGGTGTAGGCGGGGGCCTGGCAGCCGTGGCGGCGGAAGGTCCGCAGCAGTTCCGCTTCGATCTCCCATTCCCCCTTGCCGGGTTTGCAGGCCTTCATGGCGGCCTTGTGGGCCTTCACCGAGATGTCGGCGGCCCGTTGCATGAGGGCGATCTCGTGGGCGTCCTTCACCAGGCGCTGGCCATCCACCAGGGCCAGGGCGTCGATGAGGGTGCCGGGGGCGCTGGCGCCGGACCGGGCTTTGGCCCTTACGGCATTGACCCAGCCCAGCACCCGGGCGTCCCAGGCCGGGTCGGCACCGAAGGCATAGGCCAGCCGGGGCTGGTTTTCCAGGAGTTTGGGCAGGCGCTTGTCCAGTTCGCCGATGGGGTAGGCGGCGTCGAAACCGAAGGTCTCCTTCGCGGCCTTGGGGCCGAAGCGATAGCCGTCCCAGATTTCCCGTTCCTCGTTCTTTTCCCGGCAGAAGAGGATCTGTTTCGGTCTCTTGCCGGCGATGAGCACGGCCACCGCCTCGGGTTCCGGAAAGGCGGTGAGGTAATAGAAATGGCTGTCGAAGCGGTAGGGGTAATGGGCGTCCCGGTTGCGGATGGCTTCCGGGGCCGTGGCCAGGATCAACACGCCCTCCCCCAGGGTGTGCAGCAGCTCTTTGCGGCGGGCCTGGTGGGCGGCGATATCGGGGATCAAGTCAGGCGGCACGTTTCAGTTCCTCATCCAGGGCAGCCAGGCGTTGGGGGGTGCCCACGTCCTCCCAGCGGCCGGTGAAGTGTTCGCCCGTGACCTGGCCCCGGGCCATGGCGGCCCGCAGCAGGGGGGCGAGTTTGGCCTTGGTGAGAGGCGGAATGCCGGCGAACAGTTCCGGGCGGTAGCAGCCGATGCCGGAGAAGGTCAGTGGCGAGTGGCGAGTGGCGGGTGGCGATTCGCCGCCCACCTTGCCGTTGTCCAGGATGAAATCGCCATTGGGGTGGTGGGGGGGGTTGTCCACCAGCACCAGGTGGGCCTGGTGGTCCGGGTTGGCGGCCATGTCCGCCAGCACGGGCTGAAGGCGGGCGTAGTCGAAATCCACGTAGACGTCGCCGTTGGTGACGATGAAAGGGGCGTCGCCCAGCAGGGACCGGGCGGTGGCGATGCCGCCGGCGGTTTCCAGGGGCTCCGGTTCCCGGGACCAGGCGATGCGCACTCCCAAGGGCTGGCCCTCCCCCAGAAAGGCTTCCAGCTTCTGGCCCAGGTGGGCGTGGTTGATGACCAGGTCGGTGAAGCCGGCGGCCTTCAGGCGTTCGATCTGCCAGAGGATGAGGGGTTTGCCACCGGCGGCAAGCAGGGGCTTGGGGGTGTGGTCCGTGAGGGGACGCATGCGCTCCCCCAGGCCGGCGGCCAGGATCATGGCCTTGCTGGGTGAAGGGTGAAGGGTGAAGGGTGAAGGGGGGGACATCAGAAGGTGTAACCCACGGCTTCCGTCTTGCCTTCGATCTGGTCCAGGAGGCGCAGGAAATCCCCCAGGCCGTTGTAGCGCTGGCATGCCCGGCGTAGGTAGTCCATCACCAGGGGCATGTCCTTCAGGTAGCCGTCCTTGCCGTCCCGGTGGCAGAGGCGGGCGAAGATGCCCAGGACCTTGATGTGCCTTTGCACGCCCATCCACTCGAAATCCCGGTAGAAGTCGCCGAAGTCCGCCTGGACCGGCAGGCCGGCCTTGCGGGCGGCTTCCCAGTAGCGCACGGTCCAGTCCAGAACCCGGTCTTCCTCCCAGCGGATGTAGGCGTCCTTATATATAGAGACCAGGTCGTAGGTGATGGGGCCGAATACCGCGTCCTGGAAGTCGATGACGCCGGGATTGTCGCCAGGGTTGTCAGTCTCCGTGACCATGAGGTTGCGGGAATGCCAGTCCCGGTGCACATAGACCTGGGGCTGGGCCAGATTGTTGTCCAGGATGCGCCGGAACGCCGCTTCCAGTATCTGGCGTTGCTCCGGCGCCAGCTCGATACCCAGGTGCTTGCCCAGGTACCAGTCGGGAAACAGGTCCAGTTCCCGCCGCAGCAGGGCTTCGTCATAGGGGGGCAGTTCTCCCGCCCGGCTGGCCAGCTGGATATTCACCAGGGCGGTGTTGGCGTCCCGGTAAAGTCGGTCGGCTGTTTCGTCCGTGAGGGCGGACAGGTAGGTGGTGCTGCCCAGGTCGGAAATAAGCAGGAAGCCTTCCGCCAGGTTTTCCGCCAGGATTTCCGGGGTGTTGGCCCCGGCAGCGCGGAACAGGCGCCCGATGTGCAACCAGGGGCGGCAGTCCTCGTGGCTGGGGGGGGCGTCCATGACGATACAGGTGCCCCGGGGCGTGAAAGCCCGGAAGTAACGCCGGAAGCTGGCGTCGGCGGAAGCGGGTTCCAGACGGGTCATTTCGGTGGACTGAATATCCCTCAGCACTCCCTGGGTCCAGAGGGTCAGACGTTCGAGGCGTTCCAAAGCTATAATCCGGCACACAAAAAAACGCGCTGATCTTATCACCCCCCATGTCCTCCGCCGTGCTGCTGAACAAGCCCCCATTTGCGCGTTTGATGCTCTCGGTGTGTCTGCTGGCCGCCTGCCAGGAGGCCTTTGCCAACGGGGACGTGCGTTTGAAGGCGGACGCCGCCTTGAAGCCTGTCCACGAGAAGGGGCAGCCTCTCCAGGGCCCCACTTTCTTCGAGGCTGACAGCATTCAGGGGGAGGCGGACCGGCATGTGGAGGCCAGTGGCCGCGCCATCCTCCACAACGCCCGGGAGCGGCTGGAGGCAGACTGGATCTACCTGAACCGGCAGGCGGACGAAGTCCAGGCCCGGGGGCAGATACTGTTCATGCAGGACAAGGATCGGCTTGAAGCGAATACCCTGAAGCTGAAGCTGGAAGCCCGGTTGGGGGCCATGGAAGGGGTGCGCTACGAACTGCACGCTCCGCAGAAAGAGGAGGGCGGTCCTGTCCAGGTGGTTCGGGGCGAGTCCACCAAACTGCGCTTCGAAGGGGAAGGCCGCTATGTTTTGGAAGAGGCGACCTACACTACCTGTCCCCTGGATGATCCGGATTGGGTGTTCAAGACCCGGGAGCTGAGCCTGGACTACGGCACCAGCCTGGGTACGGCGCGGCAGGTTCGGGTGGAATACATGGATGTTCCAATCCTCTACACCCCCTGGATGGATTTTTCCCTGGACAACAAGCGCAAATCAGGCTTCCTGGCCCCTTCCTATGGGGCATCCAGTGAACGGGGCCTGGAGCTGGTGGTGCCCTGGTACTGGAACATCGCTCCCAACCGGGATGCCACCATCATGCCCCGCTTGATGTCCAAGCGGGGCATGCAGGTGGCCGGGGAGTTCCGTTACCTGGAACCGGCCTACAAGGGGGAACTGGGGCTGGAGTATCTTCCAAATGACCGGGTGGCAGATCGTAGCCGCCACCTGGGTGTCTGGCGGCACCAACATCGTTTCGGCACAGCCTGGAGTGCGGCGGTGTCCCTGGAGCGGGTTTCTGATGACCAGTATTTCGTCGATCTATCCAACCAGATCAGCCAAACGTCCCAGGTCAATCTGCCCCGGCAGGCCGAACTGAACTATGACCTGGGCTGGTTGAAGGCCCGGGGGTTCGTACAAAGTTTTCAGACTTTGCAGGATCCGGGAGCCGCGCCGATTTTTGAGCCCTATCGGCGTCTGCCCCAACTGACCCTCACGGCAGGCCAGGGGGGGCTGCGTGCTGGGGGATTGCGCTGGGATGTGGCCAGCGAATTCGTCGATTTCGACCGGGCCCGGGATGATGCTGTGGAAGGTCGTCGCCTGCACCTGAATCCTAGCCTCAGTTATCCGATTCGCACCTCCTATGCCTCTGTCACCCCAAAGGTGGGCTGGTATTTCACCCGCTACGACCTGGACGATGCCACCTTGAACCTGCGGGACTCCCTGGGGGGAGCCCCGGCCCCGGGCTTCAAAGGCGATACCCGCAGCATGCCCATGTTCAGTCTGGATTCCGGCTTGGTCATGGAAAGGGATGATGCCTACTTTGGCCGGGGTTTTATCCAGACGCTGGAGCCCCGGATCTATTATCTGTACGTCCCCTATCGGGACCAGAGCCGCCTGCCGGTGTTCGATACGGGTCTTGCGGACCTGTCCATGGACCAGCTATTCAGCGAAAACCACTATATCGGCACTGACCGCATCAACGATGCCAACCAGCTCACCGTGGGCCTGACTTCACGTTTTCTAGAGCGGGATACCGGCGAGGAGCGCCTGGCTGTGACCCTGGGGCAGCGGTTCTACTTCGATGACCAGCGGGTGACCTTGCCCGGCCAGACTGCCCGCAGCCGCAACAGTACGGACCTGTTGGCCATGGTTTCTGGCCAGTTGAACGACCAGTTGAGTTTTTCCTCTGGCATGCAGTTCAATTCCAGCAATGGCGACCTGGCCAAGGCCAATTTCGGTGCCAGCTGGCGGGATGGCCCCGGCCGGGTGCTGAATGCGGATTACCGCTACGCCAACGAGCGATATGCCACGGCCCTGAACCAGGTGGACCTTTCCGCCCAGTGGCCCCTGTCTCCCAAGTGGTACGGCATGGGGCGGCTGAATTACTCCATCGAGGATTCCCGCCTGGTGGAAGCCCTGGCCGGGGTGGAGTACAACGCGGGTTGCTGGTCTCTGCGGGGCGTGGTGCAGCGCCTGGCCACCACCGAGAACGACGAGAGCAATGCCTTTTTCCTCCAGCTTGAACTGCGGGGGCTGACCAAGCTGGGCCCCAATCCCCTCGATATTCTGAAGCGGAGCATCTCCGGCTATGTCAAGAGCGACGAAATCAACCTGCCTTAAATCCTCCTGCGCAATTGCGGCGCTGATCCTGGCCCTCGGCGTGGTCGGGGTACAGGCTGCGCCCATCGAGATCGATCGCATCGTGGCTGTGGTCAACAATGGGGTGATCACGGAATACGAATTGCGTAACCGGGTGGATCAGGTGCTGCGCCAGTTGGCTGGTCAAAAGACCAATCCGCCACCACGGGGGGTGCTGGAAAAGCAGGTACTGGAACGGATGATCACGGAAAAGACCCTGTTGCAGATCGCCGAAGATACGAATGTACGTGTCGATGGCGCCCAGCTTGATAGGGCCATCGCCAGCATCGCTCAGCGAAACAATATGGATCCTCTCGCATTCCGGCAGGCCCTGGAGAGTGAAGGCACGGATTTCGACGCCTTCCGGGAGCAGATCCGCAGTGAGATACTCATTGGCCGCCTGCGGGACCGTGAGGTGGACAGCCGGGTGGTGGTAACGGACGCGGAAATCGATAACCTGCTGGCCAGCAGCGCCAGGGATGCCAGTCAGCAGGACGAATATCAATTGGCCCATATCCTGGTGCTGGCTCCTGAAGGCGCCAGCCCGGAACAACTGGCGGAATTGCGTGCCAAGGCAGAAAAGGCCCTGGCGGAACTGAAGGCCGGCGCCGCCTTCTCCCAGGTGTCGGCCGCCTATTCGGATGCTCCCAACGCCCTTCAAGGGGGGGAACTGGGCTGGCGCCCCCAGGCCCAGCTGCCCGCCCTGTTCGTGGATGCGGTGAAGCCTCTCAACCCGGGTCAGATCAGCCCGGTCCTGCGCAGCCCCAACGGTTTCCATCTCCTCAAGCTCCTGGACAAGCGGGGCAAGGATGTGCAGCTGGTGGTGAAACAGACCCATGCGCGGCATATCCTGATCCGCACAAATGAAATCGTTGGTGACGCGGAAGCCCGTACCCGTCTGATCCAGTTGAAGGAACGCATCGAAAACGGCACAGCCTTCGAAGAACTGGCCAAATTGCATTCCGATGACCTGTCCGCCAGCAAGGGGGGGGATCTGGGCTGGCTGAACCCGGGGGATACCGTACCCGATTTCGAGCGCACCATGGATGCGCTGCAACCGGGCCAGCTGTCCGAACCGGTCCGGTCACCCTTCGGCTGGCACTTGATCCAGGTGCTGGAGCGCCGGGACCAGGACGTCAGCCAGGAACGCCGACGCCTGGAAGCACGACGGGTCATCCGCGCCCGTAAATCCGAAGAAGCCTTCGATGACTGGGTGCGCCAGGCCCGTGATCGGGCCTACGTGGAATACAGGCTGGAAGAGTAGATCGGTTCAAAGCTCCGCCCGTCGCCTGAACCAGCCTGTAAGGCTGAGCCGCTGGCGCCGGGCAGGCATGACCTGATGCCAGAAGCGGTCTGAGAGGAAAGTCACGAGGGTGCCGCCCAGGGGCCGGATTACCAGGGCTTCGCTCGTTTCATTGGGCCAGAAATGCAGGTGACCACCATCTTCATCCGACCAGTCCGGCGGGTTGAGGTAGAGGATGACGGTGAGGGCGCGCCGATCGTCATCCCGGAATCGATCCAGATGCCTCTGGTAGCCGGCCCCAGGGGGATAGGCGGCAAAGTGTAGTTCCGCGTCCTGCAGGCCCAGGTAAAGATCCTGGTTCACGGCCAGACGCAAACCTTCCAGCTTGGCCAGAACAGCCTTCAGGGCTGGGCCTGCCTGTTCTTCCTCGACCCAGGCGATGTGGTCGCCACGAATTTCGTTCACCACTCGGGCGTTGCCACTGCCAATCCCGGCTGCGTGGAAGGCCCCTCGGTCCAGGTCTGCCAGACATTCATCCCGCAGGGCGGCGGTCACCTCCGGGGGGAGAAACCCCGGGGAGACATGCCAGCCAGGGCCGGCCAGGTCGTCGAGGACGGGGTTGAGGTCCGTAGAAATCAATATTTGGTCCGCACGCGCCAGGTGAGCACTGACTTGCCTTCAGCCGGTACTTTCACCTCCCAGGTGGCTGCATGGGCGGCATCTTTCTTGTGGGGCTGGCTTTCCTGAACCATCTGCCATTCGCCGGGCATGGGCTCCACCACCTTCACCGTCACGGCTTCTTTCTTGGCGTTGCGGATTTCCAACTGGTAGCCGGTTTCGATCAGGCCGCCCCGGGCGTTGAAGGCCGCAGCCAGCTTCTGGTAGTCGGTCTGCTTCTTGTCGGCGGTGATGTCGAAGGCCTCACCCAGCTTCAGACGCACGATTTCGCCCTTGGCCGTATGGTCGATGCGGTCTTCACCGATGAACTGGGCCCGGCCGGCGGAATCCTTCTTGTAAACCCGCACCACGCCTTTAGGCAGGGGAACGCCCAGGCCGTTGCCGGCGCCCTTGCCCTTGTTGTGGAACTCCAGGGTGACGCTGGGCTTGAGCTTCTGGCCCAGGTCGCCGTGCTGGCTGGAGTAGTACCAGTTGCCCCCTTCCAGGCGGTATTCCTTCTCCACCTTCACGTCCTGGGCGGAGAGCAGGGCCACCTGCTTGGTCTGGTTGTCCGCCAGGGTGGTGGGCCGGTCCAGGGTGTAGAGGTGGTATTCGAACAGGGACTCTTCCTGCATGGCCGGTGCGGCGTCGGCCATGGCCATGGCCTTCACCATCATGGGCATGGCCCGGCGTTCCGGCTGTACCCGGTTCACGTCGCCAGCCACCAGTTGCAGTTTGGCCTTGGGATAGGCGGTGCCACTGGTGTTGGTGAGGGTGACCCAGCCATTGAGATCCATTTCTTCTTCGTCGCCGGACAGTTCCGCCACGTAGTCGGCTTTCCAGGACAAGCCGCCGGTGAGGTAGGAGAGCTCCAGCTGACGCTCGGCGGTCTGATAAGGGTTGGCGGGGCCGTCGGTCTTCACCAGCATGGACAGGGTAGGTTTGTCTTTCAGCTCGCGGGGTACGCTGGCGAAGGCCAGGCGACCCGGGACACCGGTTTCCACTCGGTCACCGAACTGGAGCACCACGCCGCCGTTGGCCGCCAGTACCGTGGCGTTCTCGACAAACTCGGCACCGGTGATGGGCTGGGTGCGGATGACCCGCACCGCATCGCCCACGGAGTTTTCCAGCAGACTCTGGGGCGAGAGCAGGTCGAAGTCGAAATTCTGCTCGAGCAGGGTCAGCTTGCCGCCGTCCAGGGCATGCAGCAGGGCGGTTTCCGGCTGCATGCGGGCAGAGATTTCCCGCCAGGCCAGGGTGTTCTCGCCCCCGCCCAACTTGATCTTGCGGGCATCCTTCACCAGGGCCAGGTCGCCGTTGTAGATGGTGACGGCCAGGGCGGTCTGGTCTGCAGCGGTGCTGCGGCGCTCGTCCTGGGCCTGGGTTCCGGTGGCCAGGGTTGCCAGCGCCAGGGTGAGGGCGGTGAGGGTGGTTTTCATGGAGTTGCTCCGGTAGATAGGGATTCGGGGTCCAGCAGCACATCAACGCCGCCAGGGGGGCAGATCGCTGACGCGGGGATCGCTTCCCCCGCCTGCCAGCGGCCCAGGGCTGCCTGCTTGTCCCGGCCTGTAACCAGGAACAGGACCTGGCGGGCCCGGGACAGGCGCTGGGCGGAGAGGGAGATGCGTTCGGCCGGGGGTTTTGGGGCCTGGTAGATAGGCAGAGCATCCGGCGATCCAGGGGCGGTACCCCAGTCCTGTCCGGGAAACAGGCTGGCGGTATGGCCGTCTTCCCCCAGTCCTAGCAGCACCAGATCGAAGAGGCCGATGTCAGCCAGGGCATCGGCATAGGCCCGGGCGCCGGCCATGGCCCCCTGGTGGGCCGGAATAGGGTGGAAGCCGGCGGCCCGGGTGTCGTCTTGCTGGAGCAGGCTGGCGGTCACCATGACGCTGTTGCGGCCCGGGTCAGTGTCCCCCAGGCAGCGCTCGTCTCCCAGCCAGATCTGCCAGCGCGCCCAGTCGTGGGCTTCCCCGGCCAGGGCGCGGTAAAGCCGGGCAGGAGTGTTGCCGCCGGCCAGGACGATGTGGAATTCACCTCGCTGGTCCAGGGCCTCGGCTTCGGCATGGCTGACCCTGGCCCGGGCTCGGGCCAGCCAGTCATCCATGTCCCGGGCCACATGCCAACGGGTTTCCGGCCAGCGTGTTTGCATCGTTCTGGAGAGATTAAGCGGATAAAATCCCGCAAATTTTACGCCCCGACCATGACACCGACCCTCGTATTCGACATTGAGACCATCCCCGACATCGCCGGACTGCGGCGATTGCACGACGTGGGCCCCGAGGCCAGTGACCACGAAGTGGGGGAAATGGCCTTCCTCATGCGCCGCCAGCAGACCGGCGGTTCCGATTTTCTGCCCCATTACCTGCAACGGGTGGTGACCATTTCCTGTGTGCTGCGGGAAGGAGATCGTTTCCGGGTGTTTTCCCTGGCTGAGCCCGATGCGGACGAGGGGCAGATCATCCAGCGCTTTTTCGACGGCATCGAGCGCTACACCCCCCAGCTGGTGTCCTGGAACGGCGGCGGCTTTGATCTGCCGGTGCTCCATTACCGGGCCATGCTGCACGGGGTGACTGCGCCCACCTACTGGGACTGGGGCGATGACAACCGGGATTTCAAATACAACAACTACCTGTCCCGTTATCACACCCGGCATATCGATCTGATGGACCTGCTGGCCCTCTATTCCGGCCGGGCCAACGCGCCCCTGGATGCCCTGGCCAAGCTGCTGGGCTTCCCCGGCAAGCTGGGCATGGACGGCAGCGAAGTGTGGAATGCCTGGCAGCGGGGCGAAGCCGCCGGCATCCGGGACTACTGCGAAACCGACGTGGTGAACACCTGGCTGGTGTACCTGCGCTTCCAGAAGATGCGCGGCGCCCTCACGGCGGCCCAGTACGACCAGGAGATCGCCCTGGTGCGGTCCAGCCTGGAGGAAATCGGCGCGGACCACTGGTTCGAGTTTCTGGAGGCCTGGGCGTGAATCCGGTCGTCTGTATCGAGTCCCTGGACCATGAGGGGCGGGGGGTGGCCCATCTTGAGGGCAAGGCCATTTTTGTGGATCGCGCCCTGCCGGGAGAGGTGTGCGAGGTTTCCAGCTACCGCAAGAAGCCCAATTACGAGCAGGCCCAGGTGGTGTCCATCCGCAAGGCCAGCCCCTTCCGGGTCAAGCCCCAGTGTCGCTGGTTCGGGGTGTGCGGCGGCTGTTCCCACCAGCATCTGGACGAGGCTGCCCAGGTGGCGGTGAAGCAGCGGGTGCTGGAGGACTGTTTCACCCACATCGGCCAGGTGCGGCCTGAATCCATTCTGCCACCGGTGCACGGTCCCACCTGGGGCTACCGCACCCGGGCCCGGCTGTCGGTGCGCAACGTGCCCAAGAAGGGGGGCGTGCTGGTGGGCTTCCACGAAAAGCGCAGCAGCTACGTGGCGGACATGAACAGTTGCGAGGTGCTGCCCCGGCGTATTTCGGACCAGTTGCCCCGGTTGCGGGAACTGGTGGCAGGGTTGTCCATCCGGGACCGCCTGCCCCAGATCGAACTGGCTGCCGGCGAGGATGTGGACGTGCTGGTGCTGCGCATCCTGGAGCCCCTGTCCGCCGAAGACGAAATCCGCGTCAAGGCCTACGCCGATGCCCACCGGGTGCAGTTCTGGCTGCAACCCAAGGGGCCGGATACGGCCTACCCCTTCTACCCCCTGGACGGCCCGGAACTCTGTTACCGCCTGCCGGAGTCCGACCTGGTGATGCCCTTCCGTCCCACGGAGTTCACCCAGGTGAACCATGGCATCAACCGCATGCTCATCCGCCGGGCCATGGGCCTCTTGGACCCCCGGCCCGGGGAGCGGGTGGCGGATTTCTTCTGTGGCCTCGGCAACTTCAGTTTACCCATCGCCCGCCGGGGCGCGTCCGTGCTGGGGGTGGAGGGCAGTGCCGGTCTGGTGGCCCGGGCGGTGGAGAATGCCGTCCGCAATGGCCTGGCAGCTCAAAGCGAATTCCGGGTGGCGGACCTGTTCCAGATGACGCCAGAGTCCTACGCTGCCCTGGGTGCCTTCGACAAGCTGCTCATCGACCCGCCCCGGGACGGTGCCATCGAGCTGGTGAAGTCCCTGCCCGATGCCGGCGCCCCGGGTCGTATCGTCTACGTGTCCTGCAACCCGGCCACCCTGGCCCGGGACGCGGCGGTGCTGGTGCATCAGAAGGGCTACCGTTTGGTGTGTGCCGGCGTAGCCAACATGTTCCCCCACACCGCCCACGTGGAATCCATTGCCTTGTTCGAAAGGTGACCCCATGAGCCACAAGCACGCCCACCTGATCGAAACCCTGTTCCACGACCCTATCAGCGGCAACATCCACTGGCGGGACGTGGAAGCGCTACTCGGTCACCTGGGGGCCGATCTGGATCCCCTGACCGGGGCCCGCTTCCGGGTGCGTCTCAATGGCATGGAGGATGTGGTGCACCGGCCCCACCACAGCAATGTGCTGGACCGTCAGGCAGTGAAGTCTTTGCGGGAATTCCTGGCCCGGGCCGGGGTGACGCCTTCTCAATATGGTGACAAGGGCTGACCCCCCGATGACGGGGAGAGCTCCTTGGCGCTACACTGAGCCGGTCTTCACTGCCTGAAGTACTGATTGGACGCGATCCCACTGGAAGTATTGTTCGGGGCCCTGGCCCTGCTGCTGGTTTTTTCCGGGTTTTTCTCGTCATCGGAAACCAGCATGATGGCAGTGAACCGCTATCGGCTGCGCAACATGGCCAAATCCGGGCAGCGTGGGGCCCGGCTGGCGGAATGGTTGTTGGCCCAGACGGACAAGCTGCTGGGGGTCATCCTGCTTGGCAACAACCTGGTGAACGCAGCGGCCGCTTCCCTGGTGACCATCATCGCCTTCCGCCTTTTTGGCCAAAACGAGTTGGCCCTGACCCTGTCCACGCTGACGGTCACTTTCCTCATCCTGGTGTTTTCCGAAGTCACACCCAAGGTCCTGGGGGCGTCCTATCCGGAGCGCATCGCGCCGGCGGCCAGTTATGTGCTGGCACCCATGCTGCGCGTGTTCTACCCGGCCGTCTGGTTTGTTAACCTGTTTGTGCAGGCCCTTCTGCGGCTGATGCGCCTCACCCCCCAGACTGCCTCCGCCAACAGCATGGGGGTGGAGGAACTGCGCACCCTGCTGGCGGAATCCGGCTCCTTTCTGCCCGTGCAACACAAGTCCATCCTCATGAACCTCTTCGACTTGGAGCAGGTGACGGTGGATGACGTCATGCGCCCCCGAAGCCAGATCGAGGCCATCGATCTGGCTGTGGAGGAGGAGGAGCTGATCCATCAACTGGTGACCAGCCATCATGCCCGCCTGCCGGTCTATGATGGCGAGCCAAACAATGTGGTGGGCATGGTGCAGGTCCGGCGCGCCCTGTCCCTGCTGCGGGAGGGAACTTTCGATATAGAAGCCTTCAAGGCCGTCCTCCGGGAACCCTATTACATCCCCTCCGGCACTTCGCTGTATAACCAGCTGACTCAGTTCCAGGCCACCCGCCAGACTGTGGGTTTGGTGGTGGATGAATATGGGGAACTGCTGGGCCTGGTCACCATGGCAGACATCCTGGAGGAGATTGTTGGCGAGTTTTCGGTGCAGCGCCCGGGCGAGCAGGGGGGCATCGTGGCCCAGGAGGATGGCAGCGTGATCGTCGAAGGCAGCGCTTCCCTGCGGCAACTGAACCGCAAATTGGGGCTGGCTTTTCCAGTGGAGGGGCCTCGCACTCTCAATGGGCTGTTGCTGGAGTATCTGGAGTCCATGCCCGAGCCGGGTACCAGTGTGTTGGTATCGGGATACCCGGTGGAAATCATCCAGGTTCAGGGCCGCATGGTGAAAACCGCCCGGGTCGGGCCTCGGCGCGAAGGGGGCTAGCGGGCCACCGCCGGATTTCTTTACATTTGCGATGACGGGGCGCAATATCGCCCGAGTTGTCCACGTACTGGGAGCAAAGCACCGAAATGGCGGCAGTTTCCGTCGGCGCAAACTTGACCGGCTTGTGTCGGGCCATGGTGACCCAGGGCCTTCTTTCCCAGGATGAGGGGGAAAGCCTTCAGAACCAGGCCAGGTCTTCCGGTGAGGCATTTCTGGCCCACTTGCTGAAAAGCCGCAGGTTCCGTCCGGACCAGGTAGCGGCCTTCGCATCGGTCACCTTTGGTTTTCCATTCCTGAACATCGATACGATCGATGATTCGGTGTTCCCCAAAGGAGTGGTGGACGCCAAGCTGTTGACCAAGCACCGGGTGCTACCCATCGCCCAGCGGGGCAATCGGCTGTTTGTCGCCCTGTCCGACCCCAGCAACCTGCAAGCCCTGGATGACATCAAGTTCCAGTCCAACCTGGCGGTGGAGGCGGTTGTTGTCGAGGACGACAAACTGGGACGCCTGCTGGAGCAATATGGTCAGACCACTGAGGAAAGCATCCTCAAGACCATCGACACCGAAGACCTGAATCTGGAGTTCACAGACGACGAGGCCCAGGAGAAGCAGGACACCGCCGCCGCCCAGGACATCGACGATGCGCCGGTGGTGAAGTACCTGCAGAAAATCATGCTCGACGCCATCAACAGCGGAGCTTCGGACATCCACTTCGAACCCTATGAAAAGAACTACCGCATCCGTTACCGGATGGACGGTAACCTTTATGAAGTGGCCCAGCCGCCCCTGGCCATCAAGGAGAAGATCGCCTCCCGCATCAAGGTGATCTCGAAGCTGGATATCTCGGAAAAGCGCATACCCCAGGACGGCCGCCTGAAGCTGGTGCTGTCCCGCAACAAGTCGGTGGATTTCCGTATTTCCACCCTGCCCACCCTGTATGGCGAGAAGATCGTCATGCGGATCCTGGATTCCAAGGCCGCCACGGCGGGAATCGAGAACCTCGGTTATGACCCGGACCAGTTGAGTCTGCTGGTGGAAGCAGTGCAGCGTCCCTATGGCATGGTGCTGGTGACGGGGCCCACCGGCTCCGGAAAGACCGTATCGCTGTATTCCTGCCTGAACATCCTCAATCAGCCCGGCGTCAACATCTCCACCGTCGAAGACCCGGTGGAAATCCAGTTGGCGGGGATTAACCAGGTCAACATCAACGACAAGGCCGGCCTGGATTTTGCGTCCGCCCTGCGTGCCTTCCTGCGCCAGGATCCGGACATCATCATGGTGGGCGAGATCCGCGACCTGGAAACGGCCGAAATTGCCATCAAGGCTGCCCAGACCGGTCACATGGTCTTGTCCACCCTGCACACCAACGATGCACCCTCGACCCTGACCCGCCTGGTCAACATGGGGGTGCCCTCCTACAACGTGGCGGCGTCGGTGAACCTCATCACTGCCCAGCGCCTGGGACGCCGCCTCTGTAGCAGTTGCAAGAAACCCATCGACATTCCCCCTGAAGCCTTGCTCAACGCGGGTTTCAGCGAGGCAGATCTGGACGGCAGCTGGCAGGCCTATGGAGCGGTGGGCTGTCCGGTCTGCAAGGACACCGGTTACAAGGGACGGGTAGGCATCTACCAGGTCATGCCGGTGACGGAAGAACTGAGCCGGATCATCATGAAAAACGGCACCGCGCTGGATATCGCCGACCAGGCCCGGCGGGAAGGGGTCCGTAATCTGCGCGAATCCGGTTTGCTGAAGGTCAAACAAGGCCTGACTTCCCTGGAGGAAGTGCTGGCCGTGACGAATGATTGATAGGGGGAATCCATGGCGGTGGCCAAGGCAGCAACCGTAAAGCAGGTGCCCTTCCTCTGGGAGGGTACTGACAAGACCGGCAAGAAGGTTCGGGGGGAGATGCTGGCCCCCGGAGAGGCGGTGGTGCGCCAGACCATGCGCCGCCAGGGCATTAACGTCCTCAAGGTCAAGAAACAGGGGGCCTTTGCCCGTACCAAGAAGATCACAGAGAAGGACATCGCCCTGTTCACTCGCCAGTTGGCGACCATGATGAAGGCGGGTGTGCCTCTATTGCAGGCCTTCGACATCACCGCCCGCAGCCATGCCAACCCCTCCCTGCAGCGCTTGCTGGCGGAGATCAAGGCGGACGTGGAAACGGGCAGCAGCATGAGCAACGCCTTCAGCAAGCATCCCCAGTATTTCGATGGCCTGTTCTGCAACCTGGTGAATGCGGGGGAACAGGCGGGCATCCTGGATACGGTGCTGGACCGGCTGGCTACCTACAAGGAAAAGATCCTGGCCATCAAGGGCAAGATCAAATCGGCCCTGTTCTACCCGGTTACCGTCATGGTGGTGGCCTTCATCATCACCGCCGGCATCATGATTTTCGTCATTCCGTCCTTCAAGACCCTCTATGCGGGTTCCGGCCAGGGCTTGCCCGCCCTGACCGAATTCGTGATCGTCATCTCTGACGCATTCGTCGAATGGTGGTATTTGATTTTTGGTGCCATCGGGGCGGCCATATTCGGCCTGAGTTATGCCCTGAAACACTCCCCCAGGTTCAAGGCCAAGGTGGACTACTGGATGCTGAAGATGCCTGTATTCGGGCCCCTGATCGAAAAGGCCACCGTATCCCGCTGGGCGCGGACCTTCTCGTCCATGTTCTCGGCGGGCGTGCCCATGGTGGAAGCCCTGGATTCCGTGGCCGGCGCGTCGGGCAACATCGTGTTCGAGGAAGCGACCCTCAAGATCAAGAACGAAGTGGCCAAGGGCGCATCCCTGGCCATGACCCTCCAGCAAGCGGGGGTGTTCCCCAACATGCTGATACAGATGGTGGCCATCGGAGAGGAGTCCGGTTCCCTGGATACCATGCTGACCAAGGTGGCGGATTTCTATGAGCGGGAAGTGGATGACGCGGTGGCGGGCATTTCCAGCCTTATGGAGCCCTTCATCATGGTGGTGCTGGGCAGCCTGATCGGTACGATCGTCATCGCCATGTACCTGCCAATCTTCAAGATGGGTTCCGTTGTCTGAGGCCGTACCGGGTATGGCCGGCTTGATAGCCGTGTTCGAGATGCTGAATGCCCAGCCCGCATTGCTCGTGGTGCTGTCTGGGGTGCTTGGCCTGCTGGTGGGCAGCTTCCTGAACGTGGTCATCCACCGCCTGCCCCACATGATGGAACGGGAACTGCGGGAGCAGTGTGCCTGGCTGCAAGGAGAGGAAGCCCCCGCAGATGCGCCGGCCTTCAACCTCTTCTGGCCGCCGTCCACCTGCCCCCATTGCGGCCATCGCATCCGCTGGTACGAGAATATTCCCCTGGTCAGTTGGCTGTATTTGCGTGGCCGCTGTTCCGCCTGCCAGGCAGGTATTGCCGCACGGTATCCCCTGGTCGAATTGCTCACGGGTGGTTTTTTTGCTCTGGCTGCCAGCGTCTGGAGCGGCTTGCCTCTGGTGTGGGTTTGGGTGTTTCTGAGCGCACTCCTGGCTTTGACTTTCATCGATTTCGATACCCATCTACTGCCTGACAGCGTGACCTTGCCCCTGGTATGGCTTGGCCTGCTGGCCAATATGAATGGGGTGTTCGTCACACTGGAGGAGGCGGTGGTGGGGGCCGTGGCCGGCTATCTCAGCCTTTGGTCCGTCTACTGGTTGTTCCGGCTACTGACGGGCAAGGAAGGCATGGGGTTCGGCGACTTCAAGTTGCTGGCAGCCATAGGCGCCTGGCTTGGCTGGAAATTACTGCTTCCCGTGGTTCTGGTGGCCAGCGTGGCCGGCGCATTGATCGGTGGCACCCTCATGTTGCTGCGTCGCCAGGAGCGGGACAATCCCATACCCTTCGGCCCCTGGCTGGCCCTGGGGGGCGTGGTCGCCTTGTTCAATGGCCCAGCGTTTCTGAGGTTCTGGCTCGGGTGAGGCGCCCATACTGCGTGGGACTCACCGGGGGCATAGGCTCGGGCAAGAGCACGGTGGCCAACTGCTTCGCCGACCTGGGAGTCAAGGTGCTGGATGCGGATCAGGAATCCCGTGGACTGACGGGGGCTGGTGGTGAGGCAATGCAAGAGATTCGCCAGGCTTTTGGCAGTGGGTACCTGCTGGAGGATGGCGCCCTGAACCGGGAGGCAATGCGGGATCGGGTTTTCGCAGATGCCGAGGCCCGGCGGCGGCTGGAAAAAATTCTCCACCCGCTTATCAGGGAGCGGCTGCAGGCGGGAGTGGCTTCCGCCGCTGCACACGCCTACGTGCTGTTGGTGGTCCCCCTGCTGCATGAGCACTGGGCGGATTACGCAGCCTGGATAGATCGGGTACTGGTGGTGGATTGTGACGAATCCTTGCAACTGGCGCGGCTCATGGCCCGTAGCCGATTGACCCGTCCCCAGGCCGAGGTGATGCTGGCGGCCCAGGTGGGCCGCGTCGAGCGACTTGCCCTGGCCCAGGATGTGATCGATAACAATGGAGACAAGTCCGTTCTTTTGCCAAGGGTCAGAGCCCTGCATGAACGCTATTTGCTGCTGGCCCGGGAAAAAACTGCTTCATAAGCTGGCATATCGTTGCCATAGATCAATACAACAGTCAGAATCCCCGGGCATTCAATATGTTGCGGGCAATATTTCATCCAACCTATCGGGCTGACACGGGTGACGGTCTACGAATTTCCTCTCAATGAGCGCATACGCACTTGGCTGCGCCTGGAGGATTTATTCGGTAAAGCCCAGTATTTCATGCAGCTTGGGGGCGCCAGGGCCCATCATGCGGCCTTGCTGGCCATCTTCGAGGTCGTTGACATCACCACTCGTTCCGAGTTGCGCAATGAACTGATCCAGGAACTGGAACGGCAGAAGGGCGTGTTGGAATCCCTGCGAAGGAACCCTGCGGTGGATGGCGAACGACTGAATGGCGTATTGGCAAAGATCGCCGAAGCCTTGTCCACACTGCTGGCCATGACAGGAAAGATGGGCCAGCACGTGCGGGATAACGACTGGCTGGCCAGCATCAAGGGCCGCACGGCCATCCCCGGGGGGACATGCAGTTTCGACCTGCCGGTTTACCACTATTGGCTGAACCAGCCGGATTCAGCCCGGGAAAGTGACCTGATGGCCTGGCTGGGGCCTATGCTGCCGATCCGGAATGCGGTGGATGTGGTGCTAAAACTGCTCCGGGAGGGCGGACATGTCAGCAGCCACAAGGCTGTCCAGGGCCTGTTCCAACTCATGCTGGCGGGGCGGACGGCCCATATGTTGCGGGTCAGCCTGACATCACATTGCGCGCCTGAAGTAAGCGCCAACAAGTACGCGGTGAACATTCGTTTTCTGGTGCCGGAAACCTTGCAAAAACCCCGCCTCTGCGACGAGGACGTGGAGTTCGACCTGACTTTCTGCAATTTGTAGATCAAGTCGACAATCCGCCCCCATGGGGACAGAGCTCAGGCCAGATCAGTCCAGCGCAGACAGGTTGGTGCCCCGCAGCATGGCAAGCTGTTGCACCAGGGGCCGGGCTGCGCTCAGAAACTGCGCCTTGTAGCGGGCATCCAGCGGGTAGGAACTGGGCAGGTTCAGGGCCAGGGGATTCTTTTGCACGTTATTCACCCGGAACTCATAGTGCAGGTGGGGGCCGGATGCCAGCCCCGTAGAACCTACGTAACCGATGATCTCGCCTTGAGTGATGCGGCGTCCTTTTTTCAGGCCCTTGGCAAAACGGGACAAGTGGCCATAGGCGGTGCTGTAAGGCCCGTTATGTTTCAACAGGATAAGATTGCCATAGCCGCCTTGCTTGCCGGCAAAGCTGACGACCGCGTCCGCCACGGCCCGAACTGGTGCGCCGGTGGGGGCTGCGTAGTCGATGCCCTTGTGGGCCCGCCAGATTTTGAGTACCGGATGGAGCCTGGCCTGGGTAAAGCCTGACGAAATCCTGTTGAAGGGCATGGGTGATTTCAGGAAGGCCCGCTTAAGGTTTTGTCCTGCGGGGGTGAAATAGCCTTCACGACCCTGGGGATCCCTGAAATGGATGGCCTGGTACTGCTTGCCACCGTTGCTGAATTCGGCGGCCAGGAGCCTGCCCGTCTTGATCAACTGGCCCTCGAAATAGAAAGCCTCGTAAACCAGGGAGAAACTGTCTCCCCGGCGCAGGTCTTTATGGAAGTCGATGTCACCGGAAAAGACTTCGGCCAGTTCGGAGGCGATTCGATCCGGCACATCGGCAGCATCCGTTGCGCCATAGAGGGAACTGCGGATGGTGCCGGAGCGAAGTACGGGACGCATCTCCAGGTTTGCAGGGGCTTCGGTGACATGGAATGCCTCTGCGACCCGGCTCACGGTGACCAGCACTTGCTCTGAAGCAAGGTAGCGGAAGGAGATCAACTGCCCCGATGCGGTCACTCGCGCCAGAATGCTTTTGCCGGGAATGAGCTTGCCAAGCAAGGTGTTGCCATGGGCAGCTTTGAGAAAACGGCCCCGGTCTTCTTCTGCCACACCCAGCCGGGTCAGCAGGGAGGCGAGGGTATCTCCCCGGGCGATGCGTTCCTCCCGCCAGAAATCAAACGACCCCATATCCAGGGGTTGGCCGGCCGGGAGTTCAAGGGTTTGTTCGACGGTTTCCTGGGCCGGCAGGTTCAGCGGTGTATCGGGGGCGATTCCGAATGCGGCAACCACGCCCAGAAAGGGTAGGGTCGCCAGGGCAAGCAACACCCGCTTCCTGAAGGCAGGCCTGGAAAAGTTCATGGATGAAACCTTTCTTACAAAACCACCCCGAGGTTAACAATATTTTCTCCATGACGCCAGCTTAAGATTCTGACTCTTTTGGAGAAATAGGCTTGTAGGATAAAGGCCCGTCGAAATAAGTGGTCAAGTGAAAACCCAATTGCAAAATAGCCCGGAAAGCGTCGTCCTAGGACGGGTGCGCGAAGAGATCGAAAGGCAGTTGTCTGGTAGCGGCGCTCCGGTGGAAGTCCATGGATTCCTGCGCGCCCATTGGGCGCGTCTGATGACGACCATTTTCATGGTGAAAGGAAACCAGGATCCGGACTGGCAGGCGGGCTGGGACACGATGAATGCCTTGCTGTGGAGCCTTTCGCCCAAGCGGGGACGCAAGGAGACGGCCGAGATGTTGAGAATCCTGCCAACCCTGTTGGCCCGGCTTCAGGAAGGCTGCATTGCCCTTGGTGTGCCGGCTAGGGAAAAGGACGCGTTTTTCGAGTCCCTGTCCCTGCTCCATGCTGCGGTGGCCCGGGAAGGGCTGCATTTCGTCACCGGGGAGGAACGGATTCCCTTTTCCTCTCAGGACGAAAGCCTGCTGGCGGAGCATGGGCTGGATCTTGCCAAACTGCCTTCTGCCACTGCCGAGGCGCCTCCTCCGGCCCAGCAGCCAGGTGAGGCGGGCATCTGGCTGGAAAACCTGGCGGTGGGCAGCCGCATCATCATGCGTATCGGCAAGGAAGAGCGGTCCATGGTGTTGAACTGGTTCAGTCCCATGAAGGGGATGTACCTGTTCACCAATGAGGAAGGGCTGGAGGCCCTGACCCTGACCCGGGCCCGGCTGGCGGACAAGTTCGCCCAGGGCGATGCCAGGATGACGGATTCGCCGTCTGCCTGAAGGCTATGGCTTAAGGGGTAACGATCACCCGGAAGCCTCGGGCTTCGATGTCTTTGCCCAGATGCTCCAGCCACGCAGCGCTCACCGGTGTGAGTCGGCTTGCCTCCGGCTGGAGGGATGGACGGGCAAGCCCGTAAAGCAACACCCCCTGGACGGGAACCTGCTCGGCCCGGCAGCGTTCCATCAGTTCCAGATAGGCCTGGATTTCAGGTTCCGCCGGCGGTTGTCCATCCAGTTGGAACATGCAGGTCTGGAGCCAGGTGGGACAGAGGGCGGCTACGGTCTTCAGGCGGCTGAAATGCTGTTCCGGCGTGGTTTCCGTGTCGTTTACCAGGGCCATGCCCGGGGCGGTGGCCCGGTCGAACTTGAACCATACCTCTCCGTTCAGGCGGGCCATGGTTTTCAGTCCCGCCTGGACACCCGGCCGGTGGGCCAGACTGCCATTGGTGATCAGTACCAGTTTGACGCCCCGCTTGATCAGGCCCAGATCTTCATAAATGGTGCCGAGCCTCTGGATGACCTCCGGAAAGGCCTTGGCGCTGGTGGGCTCGCCGTTGCCGGACAGGGCGATGTCATGGAGGGTGCGCAGGCCTTCCGGTACCCGCCGAACCATGAAATCCCCCTCCAGTATCTGGCCCAGCAGGGAACGGAGTTCAGTTTCAAGTAGTGAAAGATCGATTCCGGGGGCACCTCCCCGCTGGAGATCGGGCACCTGGCAATAGATGCAGCGCCAGTTGCAGGCATTGTTGGGATTCAGGTTGATGCCCACGGACACACCACCCGCCCGGCGGGATACCACGGGATAGACGTACTTCATGCCGGCCGTGTCCCGGCTGTGGTCCTGGATCGTGAGGGGGGAGGGCTGGGGGGTCACGGCCCGATTCTGGCACACTCCCGCCATGATCCTAGACTTTGCTTCTCGCCTCGTCGCCTGGCAACGACTGTGGGGCCGCCACGATCTGCCCTGGCAGGCCCACGCCCCGGGGGATGCCTACCCGGTCTGGGTGTCGGAGATCATGTTGCAGCAGACCCAGGTAGAAACCGTGCTGCCCTATTACCGCAAATTCATGGCACGCTTTCCGGATGTGGCCAGTCTGGCTGCGGCCAGCGAGGATGAAGTACTGGCCCACTGGTCCGGCCTGGGGTACTACAGCCGGGCCCGGAATCTCCATGGAGCGGCCAGACAGGTGGTGGAACGACATGACGGCCGGTTTCCCCAGGCGCCGGAAGCCCTCCTGGCCCTGCCGGGCATCGGTCGTTCCACGGCGGCGGCCATTGGCGCCTTCGCCTTTGGCCAGCGGGCAGCCATTCTGGACGGCAACGTCAAACGGGTGATGACCCGCATCTTTGGTGTGGAGGGCTGGCCTGGCGAAAAACCGGTGGAGAACCGTCTCTGGCAACTGGCGGAAAGTCTTCTTCCTGATGAGGATGTCGGCCCCTATACCCAGGGGTTGATGGATCTGGGGGCCACTGTGTGCACCCGGGCCCGTCCCCGCTGCGATGTCTGCCCGTTCCGGGACCTGTGTGTGGCCTGCCTGACCGGGCGGCAGAGGGAATTGCCCGTTTCCCGGCCCCGCAAAGCCCTGCCGGAGCGGCGGGTCGGTATGCTGGTCCTGCTCCATGCCGGGGAAGTGTTGGTGGTCAAACGGCCAGCGGTGGGGGTCTGGGGAGGGCTGTGGAGCCTGCCGGAATACGCTGCGGAGGCGGATGCTGGGGAGGCTGCTCGCCAGCTGGGGCTCATGCCAGGAAAAATCACTCCCCTGGCACCCCGGGTCCACGGTTTTACCCACTTCCGCCTGCATATCCAGCCATGGCTGGTGGAGGTGGAGGCCCGAGAGAGTCGTTTACGTGAAAGCCCGGGCCAGCTCTGGGTACCTTTGCCGGGGCTGGATGCCTATGGGGTGCCCGCCCCGGTGCGCAGGATACTGGGCGCTGTCTAGGGGGCCATCGGCAAGTTCGGTCTGCTTCTGCCGGGATCGTGCCGATTCAGATGTCCACACTTTCGGACCAGATCAGGGCATTCACGTGGGCCAGGTTGACGGCATCGGGCTCCAGTTTCAGTTTTTCGGCCAGTTTGTCCAGGCTTCCCTGGTCAAACTGTTCGCAGGCGATGACCAGGGCCATATAAGGCGCATAGGGGCCATCCCCATGGAGGAGGGCCCGGGAGGCTGATTCAGGCAGGTTCAGGCTGGCCAAGGCCTGGGGCAGGGGAATGTTCAGCAGGGCGTCCAGCAACGAGAACATGCCGGTGATGAACAGTCCCCCCCCCAGCTCCGGAGGCAGACTGGATTTCCCCAGGGCCTCGGCAAAGTGGGCCCGGGCCAGGGCATGGCGCAGCAAGGCCTGGTTGCGGGCCGTGGCACGGGTGCTGCTGAACAGCAGAAGGGTCAGCCAGCGGTAGGTCTGGTCGTAGCCAAGAAGGGTCAGGGCATGGGCCAGGGATTTGACAGTGGTGCGCAAGCCGATGGCAGGCGAGTTAATGTAGCGCAGCAGCTTGAAGGAGAGGGCCGGGTCCTGCTTGAAGACGGTTTCCAATACATTGAATTCTGCTCGTTCCAGCACCTTGTTCAACAGGTCCATCACCCGCATCACATTGGCGTCCAGCCGGCTGGGCCTTGCCGGGTCAGGGCGGGTGAAATAGTTTCCCTGGAATAGTTGGAACCCCAGTTTGGCGCAGGTTTCGAAGCCTTCCGGCGTATCCACCTGGCTGGCGATGAGCAGATGCCGCCGGCCATGCTGGAACTGGGCAATCCGTTCCGCAAGGCCCATGACGTCATGGTGGGCGAGGTTAAGGCGGATGTAACGGCTCAGAGGTAGCAGTGGGCTGGCCAGGGTGGCTTCACCTATGTCATCCAGGGCCAGCAGCATGCCTTTACCTGTCAGGGCTTCTGCCCGTGCCACCACTTCAGGGGGAAGATCGGGTTCCGGTGTGAGGGCAAGCACCACCTTGCCCAGAGGCAGTTCGTCTACCAGGGGGTTGAGCAGGGTTTCCGCTGCTACACCCAGGAAGGTCAGCTTGTTGCCCAGGGCTTGCTGATAATCGAGGTCGATGACACTCACCAGCAGAAATTCGTCCTGGATCTGCTGCATGCTGAGGGCCCCGGGCAGGACTTCCAGGGGTGCCCGGTCCTGACGTTTCAACTCATAGCCTGTGATGTTGTCCAGGGCATCCATGAGAGGTTGCCGGGCGAGGAAGCGCTGTACGCCTGCAACAGGCTGGCCCTGTCGTGCCTCTGCCGGATGGGAGGCGGTTTTGCTGAAGGAGGAAAACAGGTTCATGGTGGCAGCTCTCTATCTCCAATGTCCGGCCCGGAAGCAGGCCGGGCAGGCTTAGGGTTTGCGTAGCCGGTCAAACAGGCTGCTGACCGCACGGTCAATAAGTGCCGTGTTGTCCACCAGCCTGGCCTCGCCCTGAAGCAGTTTCTGGGCCAGGCCGGCTGCGTTGATGGACACCGCTCGTTCCCCCAGCCGATTGGTGAACAGGTAAGTGCCCCGGAGGGGACTGACCCAGGCCAGCTTCGCCCGCAGGCTGGTGCTGTCCTCCAGGGTGAACTCCAGCCAGGCCCCCCGTTTGAGTTGGCCCACGATCTGTTCGTAATAATCAATGTTCTTGTCCCCGGTGGGAGGCGGGAGTGCCTCGGGCGGGGCCAGGACGATTTCCTCGCTTTCCTGGTCCAGGGGGGAGGGAATGGAACTGATCTCCCGCAGGATGCGGGCATCGGTTTCCATTTGCCCCTGGGGTAGCGGCACTTCGTGGAGATCGGGGCCGTCGAATTTGAATATGGGGGTGCTCGGCAGGGTGCGGACATCCACGGTTTCCGCGCCTGGAGCCTGGGAGAGCGTGCCCTGGAGGCCCGATTTGACAGCATCGGAATGTAGTTTTACCAGGTCAGTGAAAAACTGGTCCCGTTCGGCCCGGGGCAGTTGCACGTCGCTGATGCCATCGTCCAGCCGCTTGAGCAGGCTGGGCAGCATGGCGACCAGCCGCTGCCGGTCTTCTTTGCTGGCCTTGGGGTGCAGGCTCCAGATCAGGTCATCCACCGTGGCCAAGCCCTGTTGCCAGGGGCCTCCTTCCAGGCCGTCCTGACGGTAAAGGTTGGCCAGATGGGTGGCCCAGGGGCCCAGCAGGAAGCGCAGGATGACAGCTGGAACTGGCTGGTTGAGGCAGCGGGCCTGGACCGCGTCGATGGCCAGACTTTGTACCAGGGCCATCTGTTCGGTCTGCTGCACCAGCTGGGCATGGTGGCAGGAGCGCTCGTCTGCCTGCCGTTTTTCCAGGTCGAGGAAGCTTTGCAGGCTTTCCAGGGCCTCGGAAAACACGTCCAAATTGTCTTCGAACTCGTTGATGACCTGTTGCACCAGGGTGTCCACGGTCTGGTAGAACAGGCTGTCGTGGCCTTCCTTGGGGTTCCAGCCCAGGGCGGCGTCTGCCAGCAGATCCAGGAACTTGCGGGCCGGGTGGCTCTTCTGGCTGAAGAAGGCCTTGTCCAGCATGGCTACCTTCAGGACTGGAATCTGGAGCCTGCCGATGAGGGCCTTCATGGCGTCGGGCAGGCGATGATCGTCCAGGATGTAATCGAAGATCAGGGCCACGATGTCCAGGGTCATCGTGTCCACCGGGTTCATGTTGCCGGCGGCCCCGGTGTGCTTGATCACCCGGAGCACGTTGACGGAACCGTCCTGGAGCAGTTTCGGGTCCAGGGTGCCGCCCGGCAGGTGGTCCACCTCGCCGTGCTGGATGCGGGTCAGCATCTGCAGGGCCTGGCCCGAATCTGCCACACTTTCGTTGGCTGCTTCACCGAGACCCGCACCACCCAGGGAAAGCCCGCCGGGCATGCCCAGGGGGCCGGCCGGAGCTGCGCCGATGCGTCCCATGGACATCAGTTGCTGCAAGGTGGCAAACAGGTCTGTCTGGGGGCGGGCCTCGGCGGAGGGGGCCTCCAGGCCGGCGTTTCTGGCGGGGGAGGAGGCTCTCACGGCCTGGGGAGCCGGGGGCACGATGCCCCGGGCCAGGAAGAGCTTGTTGATGCGCTGGTACAAGGCCTTCACCTCAGCAGGGAAGTGGGCATTAAGGCGAGTGACCAGTAAGAGCTTGATCTTGTTGCTGGCCTGCAGGGTGCGGATGACCTCCATGAGCACCTCGCCCAGCGCTTCGGGTGCCAGGGGCTGGGGAGGGTGGTCCTGGGTTGGGGCCTCCTGGACCAGTGCCATGCCATGGTCCAGGGCACGAAGCTCCTCACTGCATGCCAGGCGGATGGCATGGCTGATGGTGTTGCTGGCAAGGGTCATTTCCAGCTCTTCCGGTTCCACCAAGTCCAACTCGGAAAGGCTGATGCCCCTGTCAGACTGGGACATCAAGCTCTGGCTCCGTGCGTCAACAAAGCGCTGGAACAGATGGCGTCCGAAGATATCCCGCAGGGTGGTCTGGTGGGCCTTGATCTGGTCCCAGGTGTCCATGTATAGGCAGTACATGGCATGGGACGTGTTGTGGCCCGCCATCTCCAGGAGTTCGCCTTTGTTCTGGTCCAGTACCCGGCCCAGGGCAGCAGGCAACTCCGCGACGGCCAGGTCCCGGATTTCATCGAACAAGGCGGTGAAAGCCCCATCCATCTGTTGTGCGTGTCCGCTATTCCTCATCATCCTGATTTCGCTCAGTAGGTCTTCCATGGCACCCTCGCTGCCCGGGACTGACAGGAGTCAGGCCAGGCACCAGTCCAACGATCCCATTACTCCAGGTCGATGGGGGTTGGCCAAGCGGTACGTCGCGACAGCAGACGTGCTTCGGCAAACCTTCCGCACCTTGCAGCCCCGCTGCCCTGAGACCGAAGTCTGGTAGGCCGGTGGCTTTGCGCCCCCACCTTTCGATGGGTTTGCCCTTGAGTGGGTGGGTTCAAACATCCAATGCACTTTTACAGCCCGTCTATCGGCAAGTCTAGATAAAAACTTTAGGGAAGAAATGGCTGGATGGACCAACCCCTGCTTCCGGCGGATGAACGGTTTCAATTCGGACATGTGCGGTGCCATCAGGTTCCGCCCCGGATGGTGGCCGCCAGACGTTCCCAGGCGAGCTTGTCAAGCCTTGTTCTGTGCCGGGCCATGGACCATGCTTGCCCCCCGTTTTATCTTCTGCTTGCCTGTCGCATGTCTTCGAACCTGAAAATCCTCAATCTGCTGGCCCAGGAAATGGGCGTGTCCGCCGCCCGGGTGCATGCTGCCGTGGAACTGCTGGACGAAGGCTCAACGGTGCCCTTCATCGCCCGCTACCGCAAGGAGGCCACGGGGGGGCTGGACGATACCCAGCTCCGTTTCCTGGAAGAACGGCTGGCTTACCTGCGGGAACTGGAGGCCCGGCGCGATGCCATCCTGGCCAGCATCGAGGAACAGGGCAAACTCACCCCGGAACTGCGCACGGAGATCGAAGCCGCCGATACCAAGCAGCGGCTTGAGGACCTCTACCTGCCCTACAAGCCCCGGCGGCGCACCAAGGCCCAGATTGCCCGGGAGGCGGGTCTGGAGCCCCTGGCCCTGGCCCTGCTGGCGGACCCGGGTCTGACCCCGGAGACCGAGGCCCTGGCCTACGTGGACCTGGGCAAGGAGGTGCCGGACGTGAAGGCTGCCCTGGATGGGGCCCGCCAGATCCTCATGGAACGCTTTGCCGAGGATGCCGCCCTGATCGACAAGCTGCGCGTCTATCTCCAGGACCGGGGCCGGGTGGTGTCCCGGGTGCTGGAAGGCAAGGAGAACGAGGGACAGAAATTCCGTGACTGGTTCGAATTCGACGAAGCCTGGAAGGACATGCCCTCCCACCGGGCCCTGGCCCTGTTCCGGGGCCGGGGGGAAGGCATCCTGGCGGTCACTGTCAAGCTGCCGGAAGAGTTGCAGCCGGGTTTTGCCGGCTCCACGCCCTGCGAGGGCATGATCGCCGCCCACCAGGGTCTGCGGGACCAGGGCCGGCCCGGGGACAAATGGCTCATGGACACCGTGCGCTGGACCTGGAAGGTGAAACTGTCCCTGCATCTGGAGCTGGACCTGATGAACAGCCTGTTCGAGCGGGCGGAATCCGAGGCCATCCGGGTGTTCGCCGCCAACCTGAAGGACCTGCTGCTGGCGGCCCCCGCCGGCCAGAAGGCAGTGGTGGGCCTGGACCCGGGTATCCGCACCGGCGTGAAGGTGGCGGTGGTGGACCGCACCGGCAAGCTGCTGGACACGGCCACCATCTACCCCCACGAACCCCGCAATGACTGGGAGGGGTCCCTCAACACCCTGGGCCGGCTGATCGTCACCCACGAGGCCCAGCTGGTCAGTATCGGCAACGGCACCGCCAGCCGGGAGACGGACAAGCTGGTCTCGGACCTCATGGGCCGCTATCCCCAGCTGGGCATCACCAAGGTGACGGTGTCCGAGGCGGGGGCTTCGGTGTATTCCGCTTCGGAGACGGCGGCCAGGGAATTCCCCAACCTGGATGTGTCTCTGCGGGGGGCGGTTTCCATCGCCCGGCGCCTGCAGGACCCCCTGGCGGAACTGGTGAAGATCGAGCCCAAGGCCATCGGCGTGGGCCAGTACCAGCACGACCTGGGCCAGACCAAGCTGTCCCACGCTCTGGAAGCGGTGGTGGAGGATTGTGTGAACGCCGTGGGGGTGGATGTGAACACCGCCTCGGCAGCCTTGCTGGCCCGGGTGTCGGGACTCAATGCCAGCCTGGCGGCCCAGATCGTTGCCCACCGGGACGCCCACGGCCCCTTCCCGGACCGGGAGGCCTTGAAGCAGGTGTCCCGCCTGGGACCCAAGACCTTCGAGCAGGCCGCCGGTTTCCTGCGGGTCCCCGGCGGTGTCAATCCCTTGGACGCCTCCGCCGTGCACCCGGAATCCTACCCGGTGGTGGGGCGCATCCTGGCGGACCTGAAGACGGACATCCGGGGCGTGATCGGCAATGCCGACATCCTCAAGCGATTGAAGCCGGAAGCCTATGCGGATGATCGTTTCGGCCTGCCCACGGTGAAGGATATCTTCCGGGAGCTGGAAAAACCCGGCCGGGACCCCCGGCCCGAATTCCGCACCGCCAGCTTCCAGGAAGGGGTAAACGACCTGAAAGACCTGAAACCGGACATGGTCCTGGAAGGCACGGTCACCAACGTCACCAATTTCGGCGCTTTCGTGGACATAGGCGTGCACCAGGACGGCCTGGTGCATATCTCCGCCCTGTCAGAGCGCTACGTGAATGACCCCCGGGAAGTGGTGAAGGCCGGCGACATCGTTAAAGTAAAGGTCATGGAAGTCGATATAGTCCGTAAGCGTATTGCCCTGAGCATGCGCCTCAAGGATACCGCCCGGCCCCGGGAGGAAACTGGATCCCCCCGGGCACCCCGCCCGGCCGCCGTGCGCCAGTCTCCGGCCCCCGGCAATGCCCTGGCGGATGCCTTCAGTCGGGCCCTGGGGCGCTGAAGCGGGGCCGCTCGGGCAATTACAGACACGAGGAGCCGGACATGAGTTGTGGAATCAAGCATGAGGGCGCAACGTCCACCATCACCGTTGCGGGGCGATTCGTGTTCGAACTGCACCGGGCGTTCCGGGATGCCTACGAAGAAGCCCAGAACCGGGCCCAGACCACCCTGGTGGTCATCGACCTGAGTGGGGTGGAGTATCTGGACAGTTCCGCCCTGGGCATGATGTTGCTGATGAAGGAACGTCTGGTGCCCGCCGGCAAGAAGATCCAGCTCAAGGGAGCTGCGCCCATGGTGCGGCGTATCTTGGAAACGGCCAATTTCCAGAAGCTGTTCGAAATCGTCTGAAGCATGATTGTCTGAAGCACTACCCTTCAGGCCATGGAAAGCGATACGGTCAAGAAGGTTTCCGTCCGGCTGTTGCAGCCGGGCATGTATGTCCACGACCTGAACTGTGCGTGGATGGACCACCCCTTCGTCTCCAACCGTTTCAAGCTGCATAGCGACAAGCAGGTGCGGGAAATCCAGGCCCTGGGCATTCCCGAGGTGTATATCGATACGGCAAAGGGCCTGGATGTGGCCGATGCCCCCACCCAGACCCAGGTGGACGACTCCATCGCCCAGGACATGGCGGACATCCTCCAGGCGCCGGCGGCGGAATACCGGCGCGTGGACCTGAACGAGGAAGTCCAGCGGGCCCGCAGCCTGCACAAGGAAGCCAACCGGGTGGTCAAGGGCATGCTCCAGGACATCCGCCTGGGCCGGCAGATCGAGATGGACAAGGTGGAACCCCTGGTGGAGAACATGGTGGATTCCATCTTCCGCAACCAGGACGCCCTTCTGCCCCTGGCCCGGCTGAAGCAGCACGACAACTACACCTTCCAGCATTCCGTGTCCGTGTGCGCCCTGCTGGTGTCCTTTGCCCGGGGCCTGGGCCTGGACCGGGCCACCCTGAAGGAAGTGGCCATCGGCGGTTTGCTCCACGACGTGGGCAAGGCCAAGGTGCCGGACGAGATACTCAACAAGCCGGCCAAGCTCACCGAGGCGGAATTCGCGAAGATGAAATCCCACGTGGTGCAAAGCATCGTCATCCTGCAGAACACCCCAGGCATCAGCCAGATCGCCCTGGATGTGGCCGGCCAGCACCACGAGCGTTACGACGGCAGCGGCTATCCAAACAAGCTGAAGGGGGAGGAGATTTCCCTGTTCGGCCGCATGGGGGCCATCGTCGATGTCTACGATGCCCTAACCTCGGAGCGGGTCTACCACAAGGGTATGGGTCCCACGGCGGCCCTGGGGCGGCTGCTGGAATGGAGCAAGTTCCACTTCGACCCGGAGCTGGTACGGGCCTATGTGCGTTCCGTGGGCATCTATCCCACCGGCTCCCTGGTGCGGCTGGAAAGCGGGCGACTGGCGGTGGTGGTGGAACAGCACGAAGAGAAGCCCATGCAGCCTAGGGTGCGGGTGATCTACCACGCAGTGCATCAGCGTTATCTGCCCCCGGAAATGCTGGATCTGGCCTGGAAAGGTTGCAAGGACCGCATCAGCGGCCACGAGGAATTCGAGACCTGGGGCATCGATCCAGGGCGCTGGTTGCCTCAGTCAGGCTAGTTCCCGGAAGCAGGGGCTGTGGTTGTCCCGGACGCGCTGTGCTGCTCCGGACTATCAGAGGCCGTAGCCAGCGAGGTCACAGGCTGCGCCCTGCCGGTACGACCTAGCGGGCCGGCCGACAGGGAATCAGTCGGTTTCCAGTGCGGCCTCGTTTTCCCGGGCCAGATCGGCAATGGCGTCCTCATTCAAGCCTAGATGTTCCATGGCCACGGTTTTCCAGCCGGCTTCCCAGCCCGGGTCCCGGGTGCCGCTGGCCAGGGCTTGGAGCTGACAGGCCAGGTTCAGCACTGCCGTCAGACGGGCGATGTCCGGGGGCAGATCTGCTCCCGGCTGATGGTGGTGATGGATCGCCAGGGCGATGCCTTCCGGCAGCTGCCAGTTGCGGGCCACCATGCCACCCAGCAGGGCGTGATCCGTGTCGTGGGCTTGGTCCAGGGCGGGTATGTCTGGCCAATCCGGGCCGGCCAGGGCCTTGCCGTAGGCGGGGAAACGCTTGATGGCCAGGGCCAGGCCGCAATCGTGGAACATGCCCAGGGTATAGGCTTGGTCCGGGGAAATACCCTGGCCCCGCAAATGCCGGGCCAGGGCCATGGCCCGCTGGGCAATGTGGCCGCTGCGTTGCCAGAGGACTTCCAGGGCCGCCTGGCTCACCGGATCGTGCAAGGCATTGCGCAGGGCGATGCCCCGCAGAATGGCCAGGGTGGGGGGGACACCCAGCAGAGTCACCGCCCGCTCCGGCGTCTCCACCCGGGTGCGCAGGCCGAACACCGGTGATCCCACCACCCGTAGCACGGCACCACTCATGGCCCCGTCCTTGCGGATCAGGTCGGCGATGTCGCCGATGCCGGCGTCCGGGTCCTGGGCCAGGGCCTGGACCTTGAGGAGGACTTCCGGCAAGGGAGGAATCTTGATGCCGCTGGCCAGGATGGCCTGGATACGGGCGTTGTCCGAGGGGGGGCTCATGGGGACAGGCTGTTGGGGGTGGGGCGACTATATCACCGTGGCCCCGGCTACAATGGGTTGTAACCCCATGAAAACATCTGCTCCCCCCCCCGCTTTGGCTGTCCATGGGCTCACCGTCCACGGGGCCCTTGCCGACCTGTCCAGTGACGGGGAGGGGGGGCTGTCCCAGGAAGAAGCCGCCCTTCGCCTGCTGCGCCATGGCCCCAACACCCTGCCGGAGCACCCCGGCAAGCCTGCCTGGCTGCGTTTTCTGTCCCAGTTCAACCAGGCCCTGATCTACATCCTGCTGGCGGCCGGGGCCATCACTGCCGCCCTGGGGGAGTGGGTGGACAGCGGTGTCATATTCGGTGTGGTGCTCATCAATGCGGTGGTGGGCTACATCCAGGAAGCCAAGGCGGAAAACGCCCTGGCGGCCCTGAAACGCCTGCTTGCCACCAGCGCCCGAGTGGTGCGCCAGGACCAGAAGCTCACCCTGCCGGCTGCCGAACTGGTGCCCGGTGACATCGTCCTGCTGGATGCCGGCGACAAGGTTCCGGCGGACCTGCGCCTGATCCGGGTCCACGAACTCCAGGTGGACGAGGCCATGCTCACCGGCGAATCCCTGCCGGTGGGCAAGCAGACCCATGCCCTGCCCCTGGAAACTCCTCTGGCCGAACGAATAAACATGGCCTTCAGTGGCACCCTGGTCACCCGGGGCCAGGGTACGGGCCTGGTGGTGGCCACGGGGGCGGCAACCGAGACGGGCCGCATCTCCAGCCTGGTGGCCGCCGCGCCGGACCTGTCCACGCCCTTCACCCGCAAGGTGGCGCGCATGAGCCAGGTGCTGCTGTACATCATCCTGGCCCTGGCCGCCCTGACCTTTGGTGTGGGCATGTTGCGTGGAGAACCCGCCTTCGACATGTTCATGGCTGCCGTGGCCATGGCGGTGGGGGCCATTCCGGAAGGCCTGCCGGCGGCGGTGACCGTGGTGCTGGCCATCGGCGTCAAACGCATGGCGGCCCGCCGGGCCATCGTGCGCAAGCTGCCGGCGGTGGAAACCCTGGGGGGCGTGACGGTGATCTGCTCCGACAAGACCGGCACACTGACCCAGAACCAGATGACCGTGGAACGCATCTGGGCCGGGGGGCGGGAATACAACGTGACCGGCGTGGGCTACACCCCGGAGGGGCAGATTCTTGAAGCGGGGGCCCCCACCGTCCTGGCAGGCGCCCTGCGGGAAACACTGCTGGCGGGACTGCTCTGCAACGATGCCACCCTGCGGCAGGAGACAGCCGGCTGGCAGGTGGTGGGCGATCCCACGGAGGGCGCCCTGATCACCGCCGCCCTCAAGGCTGGTCTGGGTGCGGACCATGTGCAGGCCCATCCCCGCTGGGGGGTGCTGCCTTTCGAATCCGAGCGCCAGTACATGGCCACGGCCCACCACCGGGGGCCGGAACGTCTGGTTTACCTGAAGGGCGCCCCGGAGCGCCTGCTGGAGCGTTGCGAACTCTGGCTGGATGCCGCCGGTCGGGAACAAGCTTTGACAGCCGAAGCCCGCCAGGCGGTGGAAGGGGCCGCCCAGGCCATGGCCGGCCGGGGACTGCGGGTGCTGGCCCTGGCCTGCAAGGGGCATAGCGGCGAGGCGGGGGACGGCCTTGGCCATCACCACGTCAAGGGTGGTCTGGTGTTCCTGGGCCTTCAGGGCATGATGGACCCGCCTCGGCCCGAGGCCCGTCGGGCGGTGGCGGCCTGCATGGAGGCCGGGGTGAAGGTGAAGATGATCACCGGCGACCATGCCCTCACCGCCCAGGCCATTGCCGCCGCCCTGGGCATGCCCCGGGTGGAGCGGGTCTACACCGGGCGGGACCTGGCGGCCATGGATGACGGGGCCTTCGCCGAGGCGGCCCAGGCTTGCGACGTCTTCGCCCGGGTGGAACCGGAACAGAAACTGCGGCTGGTCCAGGCCCTCCAGGCCGCCGGCCACGTGGTGGCCATGACCGGGGACGGGGTGAACGACGCCCCGGCCCTGAAGGCGGCAGACATCGGCGTGGCCATGGGCCGTGGCGGCACGGAAACCGCCCGGGAAGCGGCGGACATGGTACTCACCGACGACAACTTCGCCACCCTGGTGGCGGCTGTGGAAGAGGGGCGTGGGGTGTTCGACAACCTCACCAAATTCGTGGTCTGGACCCTGCCTACCAACTTTGGCGAAGGCCTGGTGCTCACCACGGCCATCATCCTGGGGGTGGCCCTGCCCATGACCCCCTTGCAGATCCTGTGGATCAACATGACCACGGCGGTGCTGCTGGGACTCATGCTGGCCTTCGAGCCCATTGAGGGGGGCGTCATGGCCCGTCCGCCCCGGCACCCGGAAGCGGCCCTGCTGACCCGGCGCCTGGGCCTGCGGGTGCTGCTGGTGGGGGTGGCCATGGTGCTCGGAGCCTTCGGCCTGTTCCAGTGGAAGCTGGCGGAGGGAGGCAGCCTGGATGCGGCCCGCACCATGGCGGTGAACGTGTTCGTGGCGGCGGAGACCTTTTATCTGTTCAACTGCCGTTCCATGACCCAGCCGGTCTGGCGCCTGCCCTGGATGGGCAACCCCTGGATTTGGTTCGGCGTGGCCAGCATGGCCCTGTTACAGTTAGGCTTCACCTATTTGCCGGAGATGCAGCGCGTGTTCCACAGCACGCCCATGGACGGATTCGACTGGTTGCTGATCGTCAGCGTCGGCTTGACGGTCGCCCTGCTGGTCAGCCTGGAGAAATGGCTGCTGGACCGCCCGTCTCCAGGACAATCTGCCGCACATCACCCACCCCTCCCACCCCCTCGCTCCCAGCCATGACCATCGAAACCATTCCCCTGAATGCCCCTTCCTTCTGCCTGCCGGTGGATACCCCCCTGGACGAAGCCCTGCGCCGCATGCTTGCCGAGGGGGTCAACCACGCACCCGTCTGCCAGGATCGGGAATGGGTGGGCATGCTCAGCATGCGGGATCTGGTGGGCGGGGTGTTGCCGGAGAGCGCGCGCATGAGCCACGGGCCGGTGGAATTCGCCCTGATGGGAGACGCCAGCAGCGAGGTGCTGGGGCAACTGCGGCAGATGGGGCACCATCGGGTGGCAGATCTGGTGCGCCGGGACGTGCCCATCCTCAAGCGGGACCATCGCCTGGCGGAAGCGGCCCTGCTGATCTACCAGCAGGCCATGCCCCTGCCGGTGCTGGGGTCGGATGGTTCTTTCCTGGGTATGCTCTCCCCACGGGCCCTGATGCAGCATATGGTGGAACGGGCAGGTGCATCTGGTGGACATGGTCATTGATTGCCCAAGTCCTTAGCCGTTTCCAGACTCCTATCGATCCCTGAACGCCTGAATGTTTCTACAGCTTGGCCGTGTAGCCGGACGACGTCCCTGGCCGACGCTCATCGCGGCTGCCTTCGTCGTCGTGGCCAGCGCCCTCTACAGCCTCGACGTGATGCAGCGCCTCAGCCTGTCGCCGGGCTGGGAGGTGCCGGGCAGCGGTTCGGCCTTGTCCGCAAGCATGCTGCGAGATCACCTGGGCCGGGACAATACGCCTGTGATCCTGCTGTTCCGGCCCGGCAGCGAACTGCTGAAGGTCGGGGAAGGGCCACCGGTGGACCGGCCGGCCTACCTGGCGGCGGTGGAAACGGTGCTGGCCAACGTGGCCAGCAATCCGGACGTCACCAGTGTCAGCAGCTACCCCATGACCGGCGATGCCCGCCTGCGCTCGGAGAATGGGGAGCTGAGCTATGCCATCGTCCAACTGGACCGCAGTAAAAACGAAGGGGTGGAGGCTTACCTGCGCCTGCGAGAGCAGGTGCGCAATCCGGATATAGAAGTCCTGCTGGGGGGCGAACTGGCCACCTATGTGGATATCCGTGAGCAACTGGAAAAAGACATCTGGCGGGCCGAAGTGGTCAGTTTCATCTTCCTGGCCTTCCTGCTGGTTTGGGTGTTCGGTTCTGCCGTCGCTGCCATGCTGCCTCTGGCTGTGGGGGGGGTTACCATCCTGCTCTCGGTTACCCTGCTCAAGCTTGGCACCCTGTTTGTGGACATCTCCGTCTACGCCGCCAACGTGGTTTCCATGCTGGGCCTGGGCCTGGCTATCGATTACGGCCTGTTCATCGTCTCCCGGTTCCGGGAAGAGATGGACAAATCTGGCCACGACGTGGCCCGCAGCCTGCACATCACCCTGGCCACTGCCGGTCGCACGGTGGTCTACAGCGGGCTGACCGTGGCTGCCAGCCTGTTCTGCCTGCTCATGCTGCCCCAGCGCTTCTTCCAGAACATGGGCCTGGCCGGCGGCATCTCCGTGGCGGCGGCCATGTTGACTTCCACCCTGGTGTTGCCGGCCCTGCTATCCCTGCTGGGCCGTCGGGTGAACAGCCTGGCCCTGCCGGTTCTGGCACGGCGGGTGGCCCGACCGGATGACAGTGGCGGCTGGTATCGTTTCAGCCAGTTCGTCATGCGCCACGCGGGCGTCATCCTGGCTGGAGCCCTGGTCGTCTTGCTGACCATGGGGCAACCGGTGCTGCACATGGAAATCGGCCCCTCGGACAGTCGTTCACTGCCGGTTACCGCCGAAAGCCGCCAGGTACACGAAATCCTGGAGCAGCAGTTCCGCCATGCCGGGCTGTCTCCCCTGCTCATCGTCGTCAAGACCCCGGGCCCCGCCCATGAACCGGCTGCCCTGGCCGGTCTGGATGACCTGACCCGGCAGGTGCAGGCCCTGCCGGGGGTCGTGCGGGTCCAGGGCCTGGTGAGCGTGGAGCCGAACCTGGCCCTGGCGGACTATGAAATGCTCTATGCCTACCCGGAACAGTTTCCTTTGGCCACGGAAACCCTGACCACCTATGCCAAGGGGGAATACACCCAGATGGTTGTGGACTACACCATGCCCTCCAATTCCGAGGCCGCCCGGGAACTGGTGCGCAAGATCCGCGCCCTGCCCACCCCGGCCGGCCTGGAGGCTTTCCACGTGGGGGGCTTTCCCGCCTTTCACCTGGATTACCTGGACTCCCTGGCCAACTGGGTGCCCTGGGTCATCCTGGCCATCGTCTGCGTCATCTTCATTCTATTGTTCCTTATGCTGGGCAGCCTGCTGATTCCGCTGAAAGCGGTGCTCACCAACCTGCTTTCCCTGTCCGCCACATTCGGTGTCCTGGTGTGGATGTTCCAGGACGGGCACCTGGCCTGGCTGTTCGATTTCACCCCCCAGGGCAGTATGGATGGCACCATCCTCCTGCTTATCTTCGCCGCCGCTTTTGGTCTGTCCATCGACTACGAGGTTTTTCTGCTTTCCCGGGTCAAGGAGATGTGCCAGGCCACCGGCGACAATATGAAATCCGTGGCATCCGGCATCCAGAAAAGCGGCCCCATCATTACCAGCGCGGCCCTGTTGATCGGCATCGTCCTGGGGGCCTTCGCCACCGGCGAGGTGGTGTTCATGAAGGCCATGGGCCTGGGCTTGCTGCTGTCGGTGATCGTTGATGCCACCCTGGTGCGCATGCTTCTGGTGCCGGCCACCCTGCGTATGCTGGGGCGGCTCAACTGGTGGGCACCCAAGCCCATGCTCATGCTCTATCAACGTTTCCACCTGAGTGATCTGGACCCGGCCCAGCCCCCGGCGAAGGATCCGCCGGACTGCAAGTAGTCCAGCTAAAGGCAGGATGGAGGGGGATAAAATGCCGGGGTTTCCCCTTCTGCGAATCTTCCATGCCCATGACCCGCCTGCTCTTCTGCCTCCTCGCCTGCTGGATACCACTGGCCCAGGCCGATCTCACCCTCAATGGCCGCAGCACGGTGGTGGCCATGGGCATGCAGGGGGCAGGCAAGGAAAAGCTCTGGCTGGAAGGCAGTCTGATCCGCAGGGACATGGTGGACAGGGGCAAGGCCTACTCCAACATCTTCGACCTCAAGGCCCGGGAAGTCACCGTTCTGGACCACTCCCTGCGTACCGCCACCGTCTATTCCACAGCCACGATCAACCAGCAGACCGAGGCGGCGGTGGACAGCAAAGCGGTGAAGCTGACTATCAAGCCCACCGGGCGCACCCATGTCCTGGGTAAATGGCCCTGTGCGGAACACACCCTGGAGATGGCCATGCCGGCCCAGATTGGCGGCGAAAAGCTGAGTTTCGAAATGGACGGCACGCTTTGGCTGGCCCGGGAGGTGCCGGAGCAGAAGGAAACAGCGGCTGTGCTACGGCTCATGCAGGCCCCGGATTTCTTCCTGGGCATTCCAGCACTGGCCAAGGCATCGCCGGTGCAGGCCCGTGGCATCAGCGAGGCTATCAGGCGCATTGCCCCCATGGGCCTGTTATGCAGCGTCGAAGTCAACCTCAAATACGAAGGCAATGGCCGGGTGGCCCAGCTCTCCCGCAAGCTGGCCAGCCGTATCGGCCTGACCTATGACGATTACAGCACCGACCCTATCCCCAAGGATGCCTTCCTGACGCCACCAGGTTATCAGGTGGTGCGGCAGTAATCAGTTCCGATTCACGCCCGGAGGGAGTCAGGTTGGTGGGATTTCAACGCTAACCTCTGGCTCTGGGGGTGTCCATTGCCGGTGCACGAATACCCGCAGGGGGGCGGGGCTGGTAGCCTGGACTTCCAGCAGTTGCTGAATCAGGAAACGGGTCAGCACGGCGCCTTTGGAGAGCAACACGAAGCCTTTGGGATGCAGGATGTCCCGGCTCAGGGTCATGCCTTCCTGGAGGTGGCGGATGGTGACCACCATCTCGTCGATTTCGAAATCCTCTTCCGCCCGCAGGATTTGCTCCAGTTCCCGGATGACCAGGGGGTCGTAGCGGCTGCCCTGTTCCTCCATCAGGTACTGGAATGTCTGTTTGGCCGTCATGGGCTGTTCCGTCAGGTTGCCCCGGCGCAAGCCGTCATAGTCGCTGACCGCCGCCACGATGCGGGCGCCGACGGGTATATTCAGGGCCGTCAGGCCGTCCGGAAAGCCACTGCCATCGTAGTTTTCGTGGTGGTGGCGCACGATGTCGGCCACCGTCTCCATGCCCTCCAGGTTGGACAGGGCGTCCGCGCCACGGGCGGGATGGCGCCGGTACAAGGCGAGGTCATCGCCTCGCAGGGTGGTGATGATTCGGCCGAGTAACTGGTCGGAAAAGCCGATCTTGCCCACATCGTGGAGCAGGGCCCCGATGAATACGGATTGCACCTCCCCTTCGGACAACTGCATCCGCTGGGCGACCTGCCGGGAAAGGTCCGCCACCCGGCGGGCGTGGTTGCCCAGATTTTCGTCCCGCAGGGCGGTGATCTGGGCTAGGGCGGTAAGGGTGGCGAAGTGGGTTTTCTTCAGGCGGGCGTGGGCGGTCTGGCTTTCTTCCAGAGCCCTGTGCAAGGCCTGGGTACGTAGGGCCACTAAGCGTTCCAGTTCTGCACCGTGGCGGGCAAGGGCATCCTGGGCGGCCTTGAGATTCAGGTGGGTCTGCACCCGGGCCAGGACTACGGCGGGCTTCAGGGGCTTGGTGATGTAGTCCACCGCCCCCAGATCCAGGCCCCGCTGTTCATCGTCCTCGGACCCCAGGGCGGTAACGAAGATGACCGGAATGCCCCGGGTTTTCGGGTCCTGGCGTAATTTCTCCAGGACGGTATAGCCATCCATGCCCGGCATCATGATGTCCAGCAGGATCAGTTCGGGCTGGGGAGCGTCCAAGGCCAGACGCAGGGCAATTTCCCCGGAACGGGCTGCCCGTACACGGTACTTGCCCTGCAACAGGCCGGCCAGCACCGCCAGGTTTTCCGGCTGGTCGTCAGTTATCAGGATGGTGGCCGGTTCGGCCGGAGCGGGCTGGGCTTTCTCGGCAGTGGCCATGGACAGTGTCTCCTTATTGCTTTTTGCGCCAGGTCTTGAGGGTAACAAGGGCCTGTTCGAAATCGAAGGCCGCGATGTGTTCCGCCATGTCCGGCAAGGCGTCGCCCAGCAGGGCGGCCAGTTCCGGACTGTTTTCAAGTACACCTGCCGCCCGGGTATCGGCGCTGGCCAGCAGGGCTTCCAGCTGGTCCAGGGCGGCGGGGGTGGCCTGACCCTTGGTCCCGGTGCGAGGGGAAGATGCGGGGGGGGATATCGATACGTGGCGGGCAGGAGCCGTTGCAACGGTCGAGGGGGAGGCTGGCAACGGAGCGGGCGTGGCCCCTGCAGGGGCTTCCACCAGGGGCAGGTCCAGCCAGAACAGGCTGCCTTTTCCAGGGGTGCTTTCCAGGCCCAGTTCACCGCCCATGTGATGGGCCAGGGTGCGGGACATGGCCAGGCCCAGACCCACGCCTTCGTAGTGCCTGTCCATGCGGCTGTCCAGCTGGTTGAAGGCGTCAAACAGGCTGGCCTGGCGCTCCGGCGGAATGCCGATGCCCGTGTCCTGCACCAGGAAGCGCAGGCGGTGCTGGTCTCCCGGGGTCTTGCGGGCCACGGCTCGAACCCGTACGCCCCCCTTCTGGGTGAATTTCACTGCGTTTTCAGCCAGTTGCCGCAGGATGCGACCCAGGCGCTGCACGTCCCCCAGCAGCACCTGGGGCACGTCCGGCGCCACCTCGATGTGGGTGCGCAGCCCTTTCTTGCGGCCCTGCTCCAGTACGCCGGCACAGGCCTGGGTCACCAGATCCGCCGGGCGGAACGGGGCCAGGGGCATGGCCTGGCCGTCTTCCCCGGCCCGGGCGTAATCAAGGATGTCGTTGATGAGCTCCAGCAGGTGGTTGCCGGCACGGCCGATCTTCTGCGCCAGGGCCTGGAGTTCCGGCGTCAGCTCCCGCTCCTGTAACAGGCCGGAAAACCCCAGAATGGCGTTCATGGGGGTGCGCAGTTCGTGGCTCACGGCCGCGAGGAAGCGGGTCTTGGCCTGGCTGGCCACCAGGGCTTCGTCCCGGGCCAGACGGAGTTCCCCAGCCAGCTTTTCCAGTTGGGCGGTCCTTTCCTGGACCATGTCTTCCAGATGGTCCCGGTGTCGGGCCAGTTCGCCGTTGAGGTCCGCCAGCTCCCGGTTCTGTTGGCTGACGTTGGTGTACACCGTCAGCAAGGCGCGGCTCAGGGCGCCGGTGGAAGGTGCCAGGTCGCCGCCCCGGGCGGCGGTGTAGGCGGTTTCTGCATCGGAACCCTTCTCCAGGGCATGGACTTGCCGTGCCATGGCTTGGTCTTCCCCCAGGATGTGAAATATCAGCCAGCTTGCCAGGAAGGACAGCAACCGGTCGCCGGACACGCCTCTGCCGGCTTTGAAATCCCCCACCATGGCCATGACCTGATCCACAAAGCCGGCGTGGGTCTCGCGATGGTGGGCCTGTACCCGGCTGTCCACGCCCTGGGTGGCCATGAGGTCTTCCTCGGTCTTGAAATGCATGGCGGCGTAATCCACCAGGCGGTCCAGCAGGGGGGCTGCGTCCTCCAGGGTCGCACTGCTCAATCGGGCCAGGGTGGGGGCGGCCTCGTTGAGTAGTTCCACGAGGCCCTGGTGCTGCTGGTCGACGACGGCAATACCGGTGACCAGGTCGTCGTTCCACTGGATGAAGCTCATGGCGTTGTCCTGGACGTGCTGTCTGTCTCGGCCTGGAAAATTTCCAGGGCGGCGTCGAAGTCGAAGTTATCCAGGCCTGTACGGAAGGCGGCAAACCGCTGTCCAAGCCTCGCCTGGAAGAAGGATTTGTGCTGGCTGCACAGGGCCTGGGCGTGGGTGTCGCTGTTGCCGAGCAGGCTGCGCATATTGTCGATGAGGGCAGCGGCTTCCTCTTGGCTTGGTTCGGCGGCAACGGGGGCTGGGGCATCAGTCCTTTGGCTTTCAACCTCCTGCTGGCGTTGTCCCAGCTGGAGGAAACCGGCCGCCATCTCGCCCAGAAGTGCCTGGATGGCAGTGTTCTCCGGCTCGGGTTGGCGCAGCAGGGCGTCCAGGGCCTTGGCCGGCCCGGCAATGGCGGGGAGGTCCAGGTTGCCGGCGACTCCCTTAAGGGCGTGGGCGATGCGCCGTGCGGCTTCCTGTCGGCCCTGTTCCAGTTCCTGGGACAGTTTAGCCACATCGTCACTGTGGTGATCCATGAACATTTCCAGTAGCTGGCGATAGCGGTCCGGATTGCCGATCCGGGGCACTGCATCGCCTGGTGAGGAGATGGTGGCGGGCGGGGTCACGAGGGTTTCGGTCGATATGCCCTCCGCCACGCCCCGGGCTGGAAGCCAGTGCAGCAGGGTGCTGAAAAGATTGTCCGGGTCCACGGGTTTGATCACGAAGTCGTTCATACCGGCGGCCAGGCAGGCCAGCCGGTCTTCCTGGAAGACGTTGGCCGTCATGGCCAGGATGGGCTTTTGTTGCCAGTCCGGCAGGGCGCGGATCTGGCGGGTGGCTTCCAGCCCGCCCAGGTTGGGCATCTGCATGTCCATCAGGATCAGGTCGTAGTGGCCGCTGCGGGCCTTTTCCACGGCGATCAGGCCGTCCTCGGCACTCTCCACCTCCAGTCCTGCGTCCCGCAGCAGGTCTTCGGCCACTTCCCGGTTGATGGGGTTGTCTTCCGCCAGCAGCAAGCGGCAGCCGTTGTACCGGGCGCGCAGCGCCAGGAGTGCGTCGCCGGCCCGCAGCCGCTCGGGCGCGTGCATCTCGCCGTGACCTGCTTCCAGCCAGGCGGTGAACCAGAACAGGCTGCCCTGGCCTGGTGTACTGTCCACGCCCGCTTCGCCGCCCATGAGCCGGGCCAGGCGGGCGGTGATGGCCAGGCCCAGGCCGGTGCCGCCATGCTTGCGGGTGGTGGAGGCGTCCGCCTGCTCGAAGGCCTGGAACAGGCGGGCCTGTTGCTCCGGCGCGATGCCCGGGCCCGTGTCCTGTACCTCGAAGCGAACCAGCAGTTGCTGGACTTTCCCCTCCTGACGGACATCCAGCAGCCGGGCCCTGAGGGTGACGCGGCCCGTGACAGTGAATTTGACGGCGTTGCCGGCGAAGTTGAGCAGCCCCTGGCGTACCCGGGTGACATCGCCGTGCAGCCATTCAGGCATGTCCTCCGCCTCCACATGCAGCTCCAGGGCCTTGGCCTCGGCGGTGGGGGCCACCAGGGAACGCACGTGGTCCAGCACGTCCCCCAGAGTGAAGTCACGGCTTTCCAGGTCCAGCCGGCCGGATTCGATCTTCGACAGGTCCAGTATGTCGTTGATGATCGATAACAGGTGCTGGGCGGCCGTTTCGATCTTGTGCAGCCGGTCCGCCTGGGTGGGGCTGGGGTTGTCCCGGTGGATGAGGTAGATGAGGCCCAGGATGGCGTTCATGGGGGTGCGGATTTCGTGGCTCATGTTGGCCAGGAATGCGCTCTTGGCCAGGTTGGCGGCCTCGGCCTTGGCACGGGCCTGGTCCACGTCCCGGGTGCGCTGCTCCACCAGTTGTTCCAGGCGGTGGCGGTAGGCGTCCAGTTCCTGGCCCATGCGCTTCTTCTCGGTGATGTCTTCCTTCACCGCCACATAGTGGGTGATGTGGCCGTCTGCCTGACGCATGGGGGAGATGACGGCGAAGGCTGTATAGGTGCTGCCATCCTTGCGCCGGTTAACGAATTCGCCTTTCCAGGGACGCCCCTGGGAGAGATTCGCCCACAGGTCCGAATAGGTGGTCGGGGGCGTGAGGCCGGACTGGAGGATGCGGGGGTTCTGACCGATCACCTCTTCCCGTGCGTAGCCCGTCACCGCCAGAAAGGCCTCGTTCACATACACCAGCCTGGCATCCCGGTCGGTAATGGCGATGCTTTCGGAGCTTTGCTCCACCGCCTGGGCCAGCATGCGCAGTCGCGTGTTGGCTTCCTTCTCGGCGCTGATGTCCAGCATCACGCCCTGGACATAAAGGGAGTGGCCCGCCGCATCCTTTATGAGGCGGGCTTCATCCCGGATGTGGCGCCATACCCCCGCCTTGTCCCGTAAGCGATATTCCTCCACGAAGGGCGCCCCCCGGTGGAGATCATCAAGGCTTGCCAGTACCCGGTTGCGGTCTTCCGGATGCAGGTTGTCCGCCCACAGTTGGGGGGTGTTGATCCACTCATCAGGGGTATAACCCAGGGTGGCCACGGCGGGGCTGACGTAGTCGGTGCTGCTCTGGGGGTCCAGGCCCGCCCGGTAGACGATGGCCGGCAACTGCTCGGTGAGGGTGCGGAAGATGGCTTCGCTCAGGCGCAGGGCCTGGGCGTCCCGGCGACGTTTCACCAGGCGCCAGATCTCGTTGGAGATCAATTGCACGGTTTCCACGTCCACATCGGTGTAACCGGTGAGCTTGTTGCCCACGCCGGTGAGCATGACCACCCGGCCTTGCTCGATGACCGGCACGGAAATGAGCCGCTCCAGGGCGGCATGGCCGGCCGGCAGTCCCATCTTGTCCGGGTAGCTGGCGTAGTCGTTGAATACAACGGCCTTGCGCTGGCGGAGGGCGTCTGCCCAGATGCCCGCCTGGCTGATGGGGTAATGGCGGTCATAGGCAGCTTTGCAGTAGTGGTCCAGGGTGCGCCGGGACCAGGCCACCAGTTCGATGGTTTCTTCGTCTTCGTTGACGAAGTGAATGAAGGCAATCTGGCTCTGGGTCAGGTCTTCCGCCATTTCCTGGCCCCGCTGCATGAAGGCGGTCTCGTCCAGGGTTTCTGCCGCTAGGGGCAGCTCCAGCAGGGCGCCGGCCCGGGCCGCCTGGAGGGCCAGACGCTGGTCCAGCAGATTGCGTTCGGTCACATCCCGGGCAATGCCGAACAGGCCCACCACCCGGCCGGCCTCGTCCCGCAGGGGGCCCTTGGTGATGTCGAAGTCATGCACCCCCGTGGGCAGGGTCAGGGAATATCTCAGGCTGACGGTTTCCCCTTTTGCCATGATCTCCCGGTCCAGTTCCAGCATGCGCTTGGCCTCGTCCGCCGGCAGCAGGGCGGTGTCGTCGCGGCCGAGCATGTCCTGGATTGTGTGGCCCATGAGGCCTTCGCAGCGGGGATTGATGAGCACATAACGGCCTTCTTTATCCTTGGCGAAGATGGCTTCAGTGGAGTTGTTGGCAATGTCCGCCAGCAGCTTCAGGGCCCTTAGCCGTTCCTGTTCGGCCTGGAGCAGGGCCTGGTTTTGTTGCAGGTATTGTTGCCGGCGGAGCAGGGCATACAGGCCGGCGGTGGTGACGATAACGAAGAACAGGCCTTTCCAGGTGTGCAATTCGATGAAGCGCCCCGCGGGGTCGTAAATGTCCAGCAACAGGTAATCGGACAGCAGAATCCACAGGCCGGCCAGCACGGCATAGGCCAGGGCAATGACACCGGGGCTCAGGGAGGGATGGGGGCGGGGCATGGCGGGGCCCTCAGGAGGGGGTGGCCGGCTCGATGGGGTCGGCAAAGCGCCCGGCGATAGTGCGGAAGGATTCGAATCCCTCCAGGAAGGCGGCCACCACGTCCGGGTCGAACTGGGTACCGCTGCCGGCAGCGATCATCTCCCGGGCCTGGTCCATGGGAATGGCCTGCTTGTAAACACGGGGGGAGACCAGGGCGTCGAACACGTCCGCCAGGGCCATAAGCCGCGCTGAAACCGGGATGGCCTCCCCCGCCAGGCCGTCCGGGTAGCCGCTGCCATCCCATTTTTCGTGATGCCAGGCACTGATTTCCTTGGCCAGGGCCAGGAAAGGCACGGGCTGGGCCATGTCCTGCTCCGCCAGGGCGATGGCATCCCGCCCCAGGGTGGTGTGGGTTTCCATGACGATCCGTTCCTCGGGTGTGAGGGGCCCGGGCTTCAACAAGATGGCGTCGGGAATACCCACCTTGCCGATGTCGTGCAGGGGGGCTGAGAGGGTTAGCAGGTCGATGTAGCGGTCGTCCAGGGTGGCGGCGAAGCGGGGCTGATCCCTGAGGCGCAGGGCCAGCAGGTTCACATAGCCCTGGGTGCGCAGGATGTGGTTGCCGGTTTCCGGGTCCCGGGTTTCCGCCAGATGGGCCAGGGCCCGTATGCTGGCCGTCTGCACCAGCTGATTTTCCGCGATGCGCCGGTTCACTTCCTGTTCCAGCACGGCGTTCTGGTCTTTCAGCCAGTCCCGCACCTGTTTCATGGCCAGCTGGTTTTTTACGCGGGCCAGCAGGATGGCGGGCACGATGGGTTTGGCGATGTAATCCTCGGCACCTTCTTCCAGGCCCCGGGTCTGGTGCTCCGGATCTTCCAGGGCGGTGACGAAAATGACCGGAATATCCCGGGTGACGGGGTCGGCGCGCAGGCGTTCCAGCACGGCATAACCGTCCAGGTCGGGCATCATCACGTCCAGCAGTATCAGGTCCGGGGCTGGCGGGGTGGCGGCGATCTGCAGGGCTTTCCGGCCTGAGGTGGCGGCCCGCACCCGGTAGTGGCGTTCCAGCAAGGCATTGAGCACTGCCAGGTTTTCCGGAGTGTCATCGACGATGAGCAGGGTGGGCTGGGTCATGGCGCTGTCCCGGTCGCTTCGGTTTTGCCAGGCCTGGCCCAACGTTTGATCGTGGCCACCAGGATATCCGGGTCTATGGGCTTGGTGATCTGGTCCACCATACCGGCATCCAGGCATTTCTGCCGTTCTTCGACCAGGGCATGGGCTGTCTGGCCCACTACCGGCAGGTCGGGGGCCAGGGCATGGATATGGCGGGTGGCGTCCAGGCCGTTCATCTCCGGCATTTCCACATCCATCAATATCAGGTCGAAGCCGGCTGAATTGCCGGCTGATTCCAGGGCCTCCAACGCCTGGAGCCCGTTGGCCGCCAGGGTGACCTGGGCGCCTTCAGCTTCCAGTAGGGCCAGCATGAGCTCCTGATTCACTTCGTTGTCTTCCGCCACCAGGATGCGCAAGCCTGCCAGGGCGGCGCCATCGGTTTGCCTTGCCCGGGCGCCGGACACTTGGGCGGAGTCGGCTGGCATCTCGTTTTCCGGACAGGCCAGGTAAGGCAGGTGGATGCAGAATTCACTGCCTTCACCGGGGGTGCTGTCCACGGTCAGGCGGCCTTCCATGAGCTCCAGGAGTTGCCGGCTGATGGCCAGGCCCAGGCCGGTGCCGCCAAACTTGCGGGTGGTGGAGGCGTCTGCCTGGGTGAAGGGCTGGAACAACTGTTGTAATTGCTGGGGGGCGATGCCGATGCCTTGGTCAGCCACTCGCAAGACCAGGTCCGGGCCTTCCAGACTCGCCCCCAGGCGGATTTCGCCCCGCTCGGAAAACTTCACCGCATTGCCCAGCAGGTTCACCAGCACCTGTTGCAGGCGCAGGGGGTCGGTGAGTACGGTACGGGGCAGGCCGGGAACCAGATCCAGGGCGGTCTTCAGGCCCTTTGCCTCGGCGGCGGCACGCACCAGGTCCAGAGACCGTTCCAGCAGGGCATGCAGGTCCACCGGGATTCTTTCGGTGCGCAACTGGCCAGCTTCAATCTTGGAGAAATCCAGGATGTCGTTGATGACTCCCAGCAACAGCCGGCCGGACTGGAGGATGCGCTGGAATGCTTCGGCTACCTGGCTGCCGGAGCCCGATGAAGGGCTGGCCCGCAGACCCAGTTCTGCGAACCCCAGCACTCCGTTCAGGGGGGTGCGCAGCTCATGGCTCATGGTGGCCAGGAACTGGCTTTTCACCCGCGCCAGCTTTTCCGCCTGATCCCGGGCCTGGGCCAGTTCTGCAGTACGCTCCTGGACCATGTCTTCCAGATGGTTGCGGTAGTCGTTCAGGGCGGTTTCCTGCTGGCGCCGCAGGGTGATGTCCCGGGCGGAGCCGAATACATCGCCATTGGGCAGCACCACCGTGTTGAGTTCCACGGGGATGAGGTTGCCCGCCTTGTCCCGCAGGTCGATTTCAAAGGCGTGTCGGCCCCGGGGGATGACTTCGTGGTCATAGATGTTCTGGGCACGCTCACGGGCCGGGGCCGGGGCCAGATCCTGAATGCTCATGGCCAGCAGTTCTTCCGGCTGGTAGCCCAGCAGGGCGCAGGCCCGGTGGTTGACGTAGCGGTACCGGCCGGCGGGGTCGGCGATGAACACCGGGTCGGCGGCATTGTCCAGGATCTGCCGCAGGGTGGCTTCCGAGCGGGCCACCAGTTCCGAATGGCTGAGCCGGTGCCGTTGCCAGTAGGCCACCACGGCCAGGCCGGTGAGCGCCAGCGCCAGGACCGTGCCCCCCAGGGTGATCATGGTGATGTGGCGCAGTTCGGCATAGGCCTCTTCCTGGTCCATCTTAACGATCAGGCTCCAGCCGGTCTCCGGCACTAAGGCCCCGGCGGCCAGAGTGGGTATGCCCCGGTAGTCCAGACTATGTTCGAGGGATTCTCCGCGCATAAACTGGGCAGCCGGCAGATTAGGGCTGTCCAAGGAGAGAGTCATGCGCAGAGCGCTGTCTGGCATGTGGCGCAGGTCATTCAGGTGCAACATGTGGTCTCCTTCCACCCGGAACAGCAGGGTTTCCCCTGTGCGGGTGGGCAGGGGCCAGTCCTGCAGGAGGGGGTAGAGGAAGTCTTTAGGGGTCAGGTCCAGATATAGAAAATTGGGTTGTATGTCCGCGCTGTGGCGGAGGGCGGCGACGAAGCCCATGTGCACCAGCCCGTCCTCGTGGCGATGCAGATCCACCAGCACCGCCTCTCCAGTTTCCAGGGCCTGACGTAAATAGGGGGTCAGGACAGCACCGTCTCCGCTTGTCCGATGTGTGTGTTCCCGGTCATGGGCCATGAGCACAGGCGCGCCCCGGGCATCCAGGAGATCGGCGTTCCGGTAGCCGTAGTGGAAGGTAAGGGCCTGCAGGTGGGCCAGCAGGCTCTGGCGGGCCTTTTCGTCGCCTCGTGAATAGGCTTCCAGGCTCTGGCTCAGGATCGGCGACTGGCTGTACATGCGGATGTCGGCGCGCCGTTCCTTAAGCCAGTTGGACAGGGTCTGCTGCTTGCTGCGGGCCAGGGCCTGGAGGGTGGCCCGGGCCTCGTCCTGGTGGGCCTGGGCAAGATGGAAGTAGAGAGCCGTGCCACCGGCCAGGATCACTGCGGCCAGGGCCAGGAAGACCAGCAGGGGCGCCCAGGCCCAGGCCCGGGATTCCGTGGAGACCGGGACGGAAAGGGGGTGAAGGGGGGGCGACTGGGACATGGAACGGGTTTGGGCTGTTGGCGGCTGGGGTCAGGGCATACTGCCTGGGCCGTCCCCGCCCCGCAGGGTTTCCAGGGCGCCCTGGAAGTCGAAATCATCCACCTGCCGTTGCAATTTCCGCATCAAGGATAGAGGAAGGACCGACTCCAGGCTGGGTCGTACCTCCCTGAGGATGTCCTGGCTGCCCAGGTCATCCTGGGACAGGGCCGTTTCCAGGCGGGTCCGGGCAGCCGATGCCTGCTCCTGGCCGACAAGGGTGCCGGCGCCACCGTATTCGCTGGGCAGGGCGGAAAGAATGGCCTGGGCAAGCGTTGCCTGGGTGGCTTCCACCTGCCGGGACAGGGTGTCGAGGTCTGTCGGGGGATCATTTTGCCGGATGCCAGATTCCAGCCGGGTGGCCAGTTCCTGTACCTCCAGGGCACCCAGGCTGCCCGCCGCGCCTTTCAGGGAATGGGCCAGGCGCCGGGCCTCTTCAAGTGCGCCGGTTGCCAGGGCCTGGCGCAGGAGGGCCATGTCTTCGGCATGGGCCTCGGCATATTTGCGCAGCAGGCGCAACAGGTTGGGCATCTTGCCGCGCATGCTGCGCATGCCCACCCGCACGTCCAGGCCGGGGATGGTGTCCAGGGCCTGGCGCAGGGCCAGGTCCTGGCGCCTCTCCCGCCCCTGACCCGGGGCATCCGCCCGGGGTTTTGGCAACCATTCCACCAGCCGGGCGTAAAGCACGTCCGGGTCCACGGGCTTGGGCACGTGGTCGTTCATGCCTGCTGCCTCGCAGCGTTCCCGGTCTTCTTCGAAGGCATTGGCGGTCATGGCCAGGATGGGGGTGGTGCGGTGGCTGTCCAGCTGGCGGATGGCCCGGGTGGCGGCCAGGCCGTCCATTACCGGCATCTGGATATCCATCAGGATCAGGTCGTAGGGGAAGTCCTGGGCCTTTTCCAGGGCTTCCGCGCCGTTGTCTGCCAGGTCCACCCGCAGCCCGGCTTCGCTCAAGAGCTCCAGGGCCACTTCCTGGTTCACCGGATTGTCTTCTACCAGCAGGATGCGGTTGTGGGCGCGGCCCCGCAGGGCCAGTTCCAGTTCCGGGGTCCCTGACGCAGCCTTGGCCCGGGGGCGGTTTTCCAGGACTTCCACCAGGGTGTCATACAGGCTGGAAGGAGTGACCGGCTTGGCCAGGAAGCCATCGAAACCATGATCGTCGAGATCGCTCAGGGGCACCCGGTGGCCGAAAGCCGTCACCAGCAGGTGGGCCGGCTGGTGTACAAGAGGCAACTGGCGCAGACGGCGGGCGGTCTCCAGGCCGTCCAGGCCCGGCATGTGCCAGTCCATCAACACCAGTTCGAAGGGGGCGCCTGCCTGGTCTGCCTTGCGGATGGCTTCAAGGGCGGCCGCACCGTCTGCCACGCTGGTAACCCGCAGGCCCATGCCGGTGAGCAGGCTTTCCAGCACCTCCCGGGATTCCGGCAGATCGTCCGCCACCAGGGTGAGCATATCCTGAAGGTCCGCCCGCAACAGGCCCCGGTGGGGTTTGGCGGTGCTGGCCTGCAAGGGGATTTCGCACCAGAAGGTGCTGCCCTGGCCCGGGGTGCTTTCCACCCCCAGGGAGCCGTGCATCAGTTCCACCAGCCGCTTGCTGATGGCCAGGCCCAGGCCGGTGCCACCAAAGCGGCGGGTGGTGGAACTGTCTGCCTGTTCGAAGGACTGGAACAGCTTTTGCTGGTGTTCCGGTGTAATGCCGATGCCGCTGTCGATGCACTCGAAACGTACGTGGAGGGCGTCCCCCTGCCGGGCTTTGATGCGTGCCCGCAGGGTGATGGCTCCCCGGGTGGTGAATTTCACCGCGTTGCTGGTGAAGTTGATCAATACCTGACCCAGGCGCAGGGGGTCGCCCCGCAACATGGAAGGCAGGTCCGGGTCGATGTCCTGGACCATTTCCAGGCCCTTGGCTTCGGCCTTGTCGCAGATCAGGTTGCAGACGTTGCCCAACACCTGGTCCAGGCTGAAGTCGGATATGTCAATGACCAGCTTGCCGGCCTCGATCTTGGAGATGTCCAGGATGTCGTTGATGATGGCCAGCAGGTGCTGGGCCGCGTCGCCGATCTTTTCCACCTGTTCGGCCTGCTTGGCCGTGAGTTCGGAGCGGTGCAGCAGATGGGCCATGCCGATGATGGCGTTCATGGGGGTGCGGATTTCGTGGCTCATGTTGGCCAGGAATGCGCTCTTGGTGCGATTGGCCGTTTCGGCCGCGTCCCGGGCGGCAGCCAGTTCGGCGGTGCGTATCTGGACCATTTCTTCCAGATGGCTCTTGTGTTCTTCGAGAGCCAGTTCCGCCAGCTTGCGGGAGGTGATGTCCCGGTTGACCCCCCGTCGGCCCTGGTACTCGCCGGTGCTGGAGACGGCGGCCTGGCACACATGTTCCAACCATCGGACTTCCCCATCCGGTCGGCGGATGCGGAACTGCATGGTCTCGTGGGCATGCTGACGACCGAATCCGGGGTCCATGGCCTCCAGCACATGGTGTTGCCAGTAGGCCCGGTCTTCGGGTACCACCAGCTCTCCCATGAGGCCCGGGTCCGCCTGGAATGCCTGGGGAGGCAGGCCGCAGATGGCCTCGCAGCCGGGGGATACATAGGCAAAGTGGCCCTGGGCATCCAGCCAGTACTGCCAGTCCGGGGAATAGTCTGCCAGGATGCGGTAGCGCTCTTCGCTGGCGGCCAGCAGGTCCTGGGCAGCCTTGGTTTCGGTCACGTCCTGGGCCGTACCCAGGGCACGTACTGGTTGCCCATCCTGGAAGATGATCTTCGCCCGCTCCCGTACCCAGCGGGTTTCCCCTTTGCCCAGGTCGGCGGCCAGCACCCGGTGGACGAAGTGGTAGGGGGCGCCCTGCAGGGCGGCCTGCCACGCCTGCTGGACTGCTGCAACCTCGTCCGGCGGCAGCAGGGCAAAGAAGTCCTGAAGGGTGACCGGGGTGCCGGGGACCCGGCCGAAGATGCGGTAGGTTTCCTCGGACCACTCCAGCCGCCCGCTGGCGATGTCCAGTTCCCAACTACCGATGCGGCCCACGCTCTGGGCCAGCTTCAGGGCCGCCTCGCTGGCCCGCAAGCGTTCCTGGGCCATGCGTTGGACGTTAATGTCCACATGCACTCCAAGCATGCGCAGGGGCTTGCCCTCCTGGCTCCGTGAGCTGACGAGGCCCCGGGCCTGGATCCAGTGCCAGTGGCCGTCCTTGTGACGCATCCGGAATTCCACAACGTAGTCAGGTGTCTCGCCCCGGACGTGGGCCTGTAGTGCCGCGAATACGGGGGAGGTGTCGTCCGGGTGGATCAACTCGGCCCAGGCGTCATAGGTGTTGGCGATTTCCTCGTCCTGGTAGCCGATCATGGCTTTCCACAGGGGCGAGAAATAGGTGGCATTGGTGGACATGTCCCAGTCCCAGACTCCCAGGCCACTCCCTTCCAGGGCGAATTTCCAGCGGGCTTCCAGTTCCCGCATGGCTTGCTCTGCGGCAAGGCGCTCCGTGATATCGGTCCATATCGCTACCACGTAGGTGCGCCCACCGGTATGCACGGGACGGTTGGTGGTGCGTACGGCACGGATGCTGCCATCCTTGTGGCGATGGCGGGTCTCGAAATGCAATCCGTCTTTTGCAAGTATTTCGTCTAACCCCAACCGGATGCCTTCCGGTGTCATGGCCGCATTGACATCCAATAGGGTCAAGGCGGCGAACTCGGACCGCTCGTATCCCAGACTGGAGCAGGCTGCATCATTGAATTCGGTGAACCCCAGGGTCTCGCTGTCAATGAGCACAATTCCGTCAGCCGCCTGGCGGAAGATCGCATCCAGGCGCTCCTGGCTTTCCTTGATGGCGACCTCGGCCTGCTTGCGGGCGCTGATGTCCCTCACTGTGGTGATGACTACGGGCTGGCCGTCCACCACCTTGCCCCTGGCAGCCACTTCCGCGTCGAATACACTGCCGTCCTTGCGCCGGTGACGAGTTTCGAAGCGGGCTTCGATCTTCGTGAGGTCAGCGAACGCGGTACGGATTTCCGTTTCATCCAGGTTTGCTTCCCAGTCCCATGTGTGCAGGGTGAGCATTTCTTCCGGGGTATAGCCCAGCATCTGGGCTGCGGTGGCGTTGGCTTCCACCACCCTGTGTTCCTGGTTGAGGATGAGAATGCCGTCCATGGAAACATCCATGAGTTGGCGACGGCGTTCATCGGATTCACGAAGTGAGCGCTCCTGGCGCCGGGTCTCGGTGATGTCATGGGCGATTCCCAGCACGCCGATCAGCGTCCCCTGGGTGTCGTACATGGGGGTCTTGGTGGTTTCGAAAAGACCGGTGTAGCTCCCGTCCTTGAACGTGAGCCATTCCTCGTTCCTGCGTGCGTGGCCGGCAGCCTGGGCGGCAAGGTCGTTGGCCCGGAAGAAATCCGCCAGCTCCCGGTCCACGAAGTCGTAGTCGGTCTTGCCGATCATATCCGCCTCCCGGACTCCATAAAGGCGCTCGAACTGCGGGTTGCAGGCCAGATAGACCCCCTGGGGGTCTTTCAGCCACACCAGGTCCGGGATGGTGCCCACCAGGGTCTTGAGGAAGCTCCGTTCCTGCTCCAGTTCCGCTTCCAGGTGCTTCTGGTGGCTGATGTCGGTGTGGGTGCCCACCATGCGCAGGGGCTTGCGACCGGGGGAAGCAGCATCGTCCCACTCCACCACCTGACCCTGGTCCAACACCCAGATCAAATGGCCGTCCTTGTGACGCATGCGTGCCTCGCAGACATAGCGTTCCGTCTCGCCCCGAAAGTGGGCATGGAGAGCGGCTTCCGAGCGGGGCAGGTCTTCTGGATGGGCCAGCCGCAGCCAGGTCTGGATGCTGAAGGGCTGGAGTTCCTCCGGGGCATAACCCAGCATCTCGCACCAGCGGCGGTTGAAGCTGGCTTCACCAGTTTGCACATGCCAGTCCCACAGGCCCACCCCGGATCCCCGGATGGCGAACTGGAGTTGCTCCCGGACCTGGGCCAGCTTGACGGCCATTTCTCTCTGGGCGGATTCGTCCATGACGTAACCGCGCAGGCGCAGGGCTCGACCCACTTCGTCCCGCTCGGCGGTGGTGAAGTCATACAGCCAGTGGATACTGCCGTCCGGCCACAGTATGCGGTAATGCTGTTCCCAGGTGAGGCGTCCTGGGTCGGCCAGATAACCGTCCACTTCCCGGGCTACGCGCTCCAGGTCTTCCGGGTGGATGACCTGGGCGTAGTGAAACTCGGGGGCCAGCATTTGCTCGGCCCGGTAGCCAAACACGTTTTGGATGTTTCTGGAGGCATACTCCAGGGGCCAGTTTTCTTCATTGCGCCAGATCAGCACACCCACGGGGCCGTCCATGAACAGATCCCGCTCGGCGCGCAGTTCGGCTTCGCTGGCGGCCAGTTTTTCCCGGGCCTGGATCTTCTCGCTGATGTCCCGGGCAAAGCCCACGGTGCCGATGACCCGGCCGTCCAGGGTGATGGGGGATTTGTAGGTTTCGAACCAGCGTTGTTCTCCGGCCAGCAGGATGGGCTCTTCCACGTTCTTTGCCTGGCCGGCACGTAGCACGGCCTGGTCGTCGGCCCGGTACTGGCGGGCCATTTCTTCGGGGAAGTAGTCCAGGTCCGTTTTGCCTATGGCGGCTTCGGGGGAGGACAGGCCCACGCCTTCATAAAAAGGTTTGTTGATGGCCAGAAAACGGCTTTGATCGTCCTTGAGCCAGACCATGAACGGAAAGTTGTCCAGCAGGGCCCGCAGGTAGCGCTCCCGCAGTTGGGCCTCCTCCCGGGCGCTCAGCCGTTCCAGGGCCAGACTGAATTGCCGTGCGAGGCTGGTGAGAAATTCCACTGTCTCCGGGGACTGGCTGCGGATATGTCGGCTGGCCAGATTGAGACAGGCCCGGATTTCGCCCCGCACTATAAGGGGCAGGACCACCAGCGAGGTCAGGCCTTCCCGTTGCAGGGCCTCATGCCGGATCAACTCCAGGTTGGTGCAGGCGGCGCCCCCATCAAGGCAACTGCAAGTCGGGCTTCCCGAACTGATGATGCGAACCTGTTCACTTTCGGCGGCCTCATGCTGGGCATGGACTAGGAATTCCGCACTCAGCCCCCGGTGCGCCAGAAGCTCGAAGCTGCCGTCCTTCTGACGCCAGTACAAGCCCCCGCAATCCAGATCCGAGAGGCCCAGAACCGTGTCCAGCATGGCCTTGTTTAAGGTTTCTCCATCCGGCGATTCGCTCAGGATCTGGGTGAATCGCTGTTGCATGCGCAGTTGTTCCTCCTGGCGCTTGCCTAGCGTGACGTCACTTTTAAGCCCGCTACTGATAAGCGGCTGACCAAGGGAATCCCGGGACATGACATGGCCCCTGGAGTTGAGCCAGCGCCATTGACCAGCCCCGTTCATGAAGCGGTACTCAATGGTAAAAGGCGTATCGAGGGTCACCGCATCGTGGATGGCCTTTTGCACCATGGCCTGGTCATCCGGATGTATCCGTTCCAGCCAGGTTTTCAAGGATGCCCCTTCGGGCGGGGGGAACCCCAGCTGATTGCTGAGCCCCTGACTGAAAACCAGGCGGTCCACGTCGTGGCGGTAAGTCCAGACGCTTACGCCCAGGCTATCCAGAGTGGCACTGAGGTCTGCGAGATTTGCGTTAGGGGGCTCGGCCATGGGCAAGTATTACAGCATGCCCTGAGCGCGCATGTGCTTGAGCTTGGCGTCCAGGGTTTCTTCCGTGTCGGCAAAGCGCACGAGAATTTCCCGCATCGCCTCCTGGTTGGCCATAAAGGCGGCCACCATGTCCGGATCGAAGTGGCTGCCGCTGCCGTCCCGGATCATCTGGATGGCCTGATCCACGGGCATGGCTTCCTTGTAGAGCCGTTTGCTGGCCAGGGCATCGAACACGTCCGCCACGGCCATGATGCGGGCGGGGATGGGGATGGCGTCGCCTTTCAGGCCGTGGGGATAACCTCTACCGTCCCATTTTTCGTGGTGCCAGAGGGCGATTTCCTTGGCCACTGCCAGGAAGGCCAGGGGTGCCTGGGTGAATTCCTCCTGGGCGGATTCCAGGGCCAGGCTGCCCAGCTCCGTATGCTTCTGCAGCAGGGCAAACTCTTCATCGCTGATTTCGGACCGCAGGGCCATGTCGATGGCATCACCGCCGATGGCGCTGTGGTGCTTCATGATCTCGAATTCTTCCGGTGTGAAGCGGCCGGGCTTCAGCAGAATATGGTCGGGAATGCCCACCTTGCCGATGTCGTGCAGAGGGGCGGCTTTGGCAACCATCTGTACCATGGCGGGGGAGAGATAGTCCTTGAAGCGGGGATGGGTTTGCAGGTGCCGGGCCAGCACGTCCACGTAGGCCTGGGTACGCCGCACATGCTGGCCTGTTTCCATGTCCCTTACCTCCGCAAGGCTGGCCAGGGCACGGATGCTCACGTCCTGCATGAGCTGGTTGTCCCGCATGCGCCGGGCGATTTCCCCTTCCAGCCAGGCGTTCTGGTCTGCAAGCCAGTCCCGGGCCTTTTTCAGTTCCAGGTGGGCCCGCACCCGGGCCAGGACGATGGCCGGACGCACGGGTTTGGTGACGTAGTCCACCGCGCCCAGGGCCAGTCCCTTCTCCTCGTCCTCGTCGGTGTCCATGGCGGTGACGAAGATGACCGGTATGTGGCGGGTGTGGGGATCGTCCCGCAGTCGCTGCAGGACTGTGTAGCCATCCATGCCGGGCATCATCACATCCAGAAGGATCAGGTCCGGCTGGGGCTGGCGCGTGGCAATGGCCAGGGCCCGCAGGCCGGAGTTGGCCACCATGACGCGGAAATGGTCTTGCAGCATTCCCCCCAGCACAGCCAGGTTCTCTGGCGTGTCATCCACCACCAGCACGCTGTTGAGGGGAGAGAGGGGAGCGGTTTCTTTTCGTATCATCGCGTCGTCCGGCACAAGCCTGTTTCGGCATAGTCGGAGGTCTTCTTGAGAAATGGGCATGGTGAATTTGTACCGGTGCCCTCGGCACTGGTCACAGTCGCATCATAGCCCAGGCCCGCTGCCACTGGGCTTGCGGGTTGTCCGATATTAAGTCATTGTATTAGCAAGTACTTAATAAGTTTTTTCGCAGTTGACGGCGCCAGGCGTGGGGCATAGCTTGCAGGCGTGTCCACAGGAAAGGTGCTTACATGAAAGCCTTGATTCCCTCGTTTGGCGGGTGCCGGGTTGCCCGGTTGGCAGGGATTGCACTGGCCTTGGTTGCCGGTGTGACTTTCAATGCCCAGGCCGCCATCGAGAAATCATCGGCCAAAGCTGGTGTGTCTAAATCTGCGGCGACTGTCGCCAAGAAGGCACGGGTGGCGAAGAAGACTTCCGGGGCCACCTACCGGGCTGCGGTCCTGCCGGTCGTTACCCAGGCAGAAGACCCGGGCCTGGCCTTGCAGGTGGCTACGGAACTGGCCCCTATGCCGGTTACCCAGGAGCCTGTGTCCGCCCGGACCCGGGAAGCTCTCAATGCCGGGGCCGCCCCGGCTTATGTCCCCCGCGTGAATCCGTATTTGGTGAATGTGGCGCCCCGAAGCGCCCAGGTGGCCAGCGCCCCAGCCTCATCCGCCTATCTGCCTGGTGGTGCCACCCGGACGGACGCCGGACCAGGTTTCAGCATGCCGAATCTGGGGCGTATCGGTCTCTTCGAGCAATCCATCCTGCCCAAGATCCAGAAGGTCTATCCCACTGGGGAAAAGCCTTTGGTGGTGGTGACTTTCAAGTGCCCCACGGAACTGGTGGGCATCGATACCCCGTCCACCATCATTCTGCATAAGGTGGTGAATGGGGGTATGGATCTGATCAACAAGACCAACCTGCTGTCCTTCAACATGCAACAGGTCTGCCAGTAGTCGCCTGGCCAGCCGGCCTGCCGTCCGTCAGTCTTCCTCTCTTTTTGAAAGTCGCCTGAGCATATCGGCGGCCCATTCACGTCCACCCAGACCGAAGGCCAGGGCAAAGGCCAGGCATAGGGCGCCAAAGCCTAGCTGGAAGGCGGTATGGAGCAGGGCCGTGCTGATGCGTAACTGCTCCAGGGCCATGAAGATCACGAATACGGTGATGGCATATTCCGCAAAGGTGCTGACCCCCAGGGCCCCTTCGAAGCGGGCATTGCGAAGGAATGCAAAGAGCAGCCGGTTGACGAACCGGGCGGCCAGGATGCCCAGAACCAACACCAGCACGGCGGCTACCACATTGGGCAGGTAAAGAGCGGCCTGATTGAACAGGGTGGCTACCACGGTGAGACCGAGGCTGTTGGCGGCCATGACGATGGTGATCAGCATGACGAACCAGTAGGCCAGCCCGGACAGCAGCCCGGTCAGGGACATGGAGACCCCCCCTTCCCGCAGAAAGGCCTCGATGCCGGATTTCTGGGCGAGGGTGTGAAAACGTAGCAAATACAGCACCCGGCCCACGCCAGCCTTGAGCAGCTTTGCGATAATCCAGCCCACCAAAACCAGAGTCAGGGCCCCCAGCACGCTTGGCAGGGCCTGGGCTAACTGGTTGAGGAAGGATTGCAGGGATTGGATAGTCAGGTCCAGCGGTGGCACGGTCAGGGGTTCCATGGGGACTCCGGGTGGGACAAGGTTGGACCATTTTAGGTAGCTGAATTGTTTTGTGCAAAACGGTTATGGTGTGCCGGGAGAACAACCGGTCGCACCAGACCAGTCCGGAGGATGCGAAACGTGAGCAATAGCCAGGCAAATGAGCGGCGGGGTGGGCATGGAGCAACGGGCGACGAAGACCCGGCCCGGGCCACGCTGGGGAAGTTCCGCATCATCTTCGGCGCGATCCGCCAGCATTTCCGGGCCGTGGAAAAGGCCTGCGGGGTGTCCGGGGCCCAGGTATGGGTGCTGGCCACCCTGGCCCAGTCGCCGGGGCTACGGGTGACTGAACTGGCCGAGGCCTTGTCGATCCATGCGTCCACCGCCAGCAACCTGCTGGACAAGATCGAGAAGGCGGGTCTCCTCCGCCGGGAACGAGGCCAGACGGACCAGCGTGTGGTGCGCCTGTACCTGACGGAGGCTGGCACGGCTGCCCTGGCTTCCGCCCCCCAGCCTTTCACCGGGGTTCTGCCCCATGCCTTGGGGCAGTTGCACCCGGACACCCTGGCGCGCCTGGGGCGGGATCTGGACGAGCTGATCGGTCACCTGGATCTGGCCAACAGCCGGGACGCCCAGCGGCCCTTGTCCGAGTTGTAACGTGCAGCTGGCGAGTTACCTGCCCGCCTGGCCCCTGGAGCTCAATGGTTTTGTACTGTTCGGCGCCCTGATCCTGGTGGGGGTGGCTGGCGGCCACCTGGCCTTCCGCACCGGCTTCCTGCCCCGCATCACCGGCTTCATCGCCGCCGGTTTCCTGCTGGGGCCCAGTGTGCTGGGCCTGTTGACGACAGAAATGCTGGACATGGCCAAACTGTTCGTGGATCTGGCCCTGGGGCTGATCCTGTTCCAGTTGGGGCGCCTGCTGAACCTGCCCCTGGCGGTACGGGCCCCGGGGTTGCTGTGGGCCTCCGTGCTGGAATCGGGCCTGTCCTTCGTGCTGGTGTACGGGGTGCTGGTGGCCCTGGGCATCGACCCCCTGCCGGCGGCTCTTGCCGCAGCCATTGGCATATCCTCTTCCCCCGCCGTGGTATTCATGGTGGTGAAGGAGCTGAATGCCAGCGGCCCCCTCACGGACCGCACCCTGATGCTGGTGGCTTTCAACAACATCCTGTCCTTCCTGGCCTATACCCTTCTACTGCCCTTCCTGCATTACAGCCAGGCGGCCGACTGGGATACGGTTTTCCTGCAACCGGTATACAAGCTGGGCATGTCCGTACTGCTGGCCTGGGGCCTGGCCCAGATACTGTTGTGGCTGGCGCGGCTGGTGGGGCGCAGCGAAGGGCTCCAGTTCGCCCTGCTGATCGGCGTCATCGTCGGGGGCGTGGGCCTGGCCAAGGTGCTGGAGGCCTCCATCCTGCTCACCTTGCTGGCCATGGGGGGCTTCGCTCATTATCTGGACCGCCGCCAGGCCCTGCTGGAGGTGGATTTCGGCCACGGCGGCCAGGTGTTCTTCGTCATCCTGTTCGTGGTGGCCGGGGCCAACCTGCACGTCCATGACCTGATGACTGCCGGCTGGGCCGCCGTGGGATTTGTCGTCGCCCGTTTCATCGGCAAGGGCCTGGGCGCCCTGATGCTGATACGCACCGGGATGGCCCGGGAGAAGGCGGCCCTGGGGGGGCTGACCCTGATGCCCATGGCGGGCATGGCCATCGGCCTCACCCAGAATACGGCGGCCCTGTATCCCGCCTTTGCCACGACCCTCACCGCCATCGTGCTGGGGGCCATCGCCATTCTGGAGACCATCGGCCCCATCGCCACCGAATACGCACTGAAACGCAGTGGCGAGGTGAACCCGGAGGCACGCCTGGACCATTGACCATGGCAGCCGCTGCATACATCGACACCCATTGCCACCTGGACGCCGGGGAGTTCGACACGGATCGGGGCCTTGTCTACCAGCGGGCGGTGGCTGCCGGTGTGGGGGTGCAGGTGGTGCCGGCGGTGACCCGGGCCAATTTCGACGCGGTGGCGGATTGCTGTCGTCGCTACCCCGTCTGCCTGCCGGCCTGGGGGCTGCATCCCATGTACATCCATGTGCATGAAGAGCGCCATCTGGCGGAACTGCGTGATTGGATCGAAGCCTGGCGGCCGGTGGCCATCGGTGAGATCGGCCTGGACATGTTTGCACCGGGGCTGGATTTCGCTACCCAGGAACACATTTATATAGAACAGTTGCGCATCGCCCGGGACTACGACCTGCCGGTATTGCTCCATTGCCGGCGGGCCAACGACCAGATTCTGAAGCAGTTGCGCCGCTTCAAACCCACGGGCGGCATCGCCCACGCCTTCAACGGCAGCCGCCAGCAGGCGGACGCCTTCATTGGCCTGGGCTTCAAGCTCGGTTTCGGCGGCGCCTTCACCTGGCAGCGGGCCAGCAACCTGCGCCTGCTGGCCCGCACCCTGCCCCTGGAGGCCATCGTCCTGGAAACCGATGCCCCGGACATTCCCCCGGAATGGATAGGCAAGGGCCGCAACGAGCCGGCCGAACTGCCCCGCATCGCTGCCACCCTGGCGGAGTTGCGGGGAGTTGACGAAAAAGCGGTGGCCCAGGCAACCCATGCCAATGCCCGGGCAGTCCTGAGGCTGGCCGAAACCCCGCCCCACCCCTGACCCCAAACGCCCCCCGCACCCTCCCTCCTTCACCCTTCACCCTTCACCCATGTCCTGGGTCCCCATCGCCCTCCTGTGCGCCTTCTCCCTGGCCCTGGCCGACGCCCTGTCCAAGCGCCGTCTGAGCCAACTGCCCACGCCCACCCTGACCCTGGTGAGGGCGGCCCTGCCGGGGGTGGTGTTGCTGCCGGCTATGCCCTGGGTGCTGGCCAGCACCCCCCTGCTGCAACTGCCCATGAGCTTCTGGGGCTGGTTGCTGGCGGCCATGCCCCTGGAGGTGCTGGCCATCACCCTCTACACCCGGGCCATCCAGGCCAGCCCCCTGTCTCAGACCCTGCCCTATCTAGCCCTGACCCCAGTGCTGACCGTGCTGACCGGCCGGGTGTTGCTGGGGGAGACAATCAGCATGCAGGGCCTGATGGGCATCCTGCTGGTGGCTGCCGGCACCTGGGGGCTGAATCTGGAACATGCGGGCTGGCACCCCCGCACCTGGTTGTCCCCATTCCGGGCCATGCTGCGCCAGCGTGGTGCGCGGCTGATGCTGGCGGTGGCCAGCATCTACGCGGTGACGGCTGCCTTGAGCAAGGGCGCGGTGAACTACATGGATGGCCTGGCCTTCGGCGTGGTGTACTTCGTTGCACTCTCGGTGGTGGCCTTTGCCTGGTATGGCCTGCGTACCCCGGGGGCAGCGGTGGCGTGCTTCCGGGGCGGGCGCTGGGCTTGGACAGTGGCCGCTCTGATGGCCTTGATGGTGGTGACCCATTTCTGGGCCCAGGCCCAGACCACGGCGGCCTACATGATTGCCGTGAAGCGCATTTCGGTGCTCTTCGGCCTGCTGCTGGGGGCCTGGATGTTCAAGGAAGCCCGCCTGGCCCAGCACCTGGGCGCCGCAGCCCTGATGGTGGCCGGAGTGGCCCTGGTGGTGGCCTGATGCCGGCCTGGTGTCGCGTAGCCGCGACGCTGGCATGAGGATTGCTGGATTAAAGACAAGCCAGGCTCATGCCGTAACTGAGGGGCAATAGCCTGGGCGAAGTCGTCAGGAGAAATGCCATGGTGGTGTGGTTACGCATTGCTGTCTCGCTTTGTATGCTGGGGTTTCTGGGAGCCGGCACATCGGTCCAGGCCCAGGAAATCGCCATGCTGAGCAAGTTCCTGCCGGGCAAGACCATGGATGAAGCCAAGGCGGCCGTGCAGGGCGCCATCACCAGCCACAACTACACCTTTGTGCGGGAGCAGCCCATCGACAGCCGGCTTGTGCCCCAGGGCTGGGAAGCAAAGTCGGTGCACATCATCTACTTCTGCAACTTCGCAAAAATGAACCAGGCCCTGGCCATCGACGTGCGCGCCGCCCAGTTCCTGCCCTGCCGTATCACCCTCATTGAAAAGGGCGATGGGGTGGAACTGGTGGTGGTGAACCCGGCCTGGGTTTCCGAGAGTCTCAACAACCCCCTGCTGCACCAGGATTGCCAGCAACTTAAAGCGGATTACCTGGGCATTCTGGAGGAGGCATCGTTGTGAACCGATGGTTCTTGATGCTGGGCATGCTGCTGAACGGAACGGTTTTGGCCGCGCCGCTGATCGCAAGCAAAGCCGTGGAAATGCGCCAAGCCATGGATGACCTCACGGCGGCGGCCTTGAACCACGACATGCAGGTGGTGAAGGTGCAGCCCATTGACTCGGCCCTGGTGAAGCGGGGCTACGAAGACCCCCATGTGCGCATCGTGTTCGTCGGCAGCGAAACCGCCGTGCGCTGGGCCGAGGCGGCGGACCCACGCCTCCTCAACCTGCTGCCCCTGCGCCTGAGCCTGGTGCAGCGGGGGGAGCGTATTGTGGTGGTTGCGGACGATCTGGAGCCCTGGAAGCAGGAGTTCAAGGATTCACCGGGACTGGTCCTGCTCCAGGCCATCGAGGAAGAACTCAAGGGGGTGCTGACGGATTTCGTGAAGCAGTAAATTAAGGGGGCAGGCGCGAGGAGGCCTCAGTCCAGAAGCCTCGGCCCAGTTTCCCGCTCAACGACCTGGCCGTTGCTGTCCGGCAAGCCGATCAGCCAGTCTTTGGTGCCATCGTTTGCTTGCCACATCATGCCCAGCAGAGATTTGGCACTCATGTATTGGATACGCGGGGTTCGATAGGCGTGGCGGTGATTCGCCAAGCGTTTTTCCGCCTGGGCCAGGCGTTGCTCCAGCACTTCCACCTTGTGCTGCAGGCGTGCCAGTTGTTGCTCCATCGTGCCGGCATAGAGGGTCTTGTCGCCCACCTCTACGCGCAGCGGGTCGGCCGGTCGCGCCATGGGGGTAGGCGTTGCCACGGGCGCAGGAGTCGTAGCAGCAGGGGGCACCATCGGCACCGTGGTCGCATTCATGCGTACTGTGTTGTGCATGGGCAGGGTGGTCGGCACGCGCAACGAATCGGCCAGACCCCATGCCGGGAGCGCGCAGAGCACCCCGCAGGCGAGGTTCCGCAGTGATGTTGTGGTGGTCATGGCAAGGTGCTCCTTGGTGTGGGTCAGCGGGGCAGGTCTTTCATCCTGACGCGCGCGCCAGGCAGTTGCAGCGCCGGGCTGGGGCGTGTGATCGGCCCAGGTTGAAACATCGGTTTCTCCGGTTCCAGGCCCGCCGGGGTGCGGCTCACCAGGTCGATGGCGTAAAACGCCGAACTATCGGGCTGGGCAAGCACCCACGCCACTTCGAGGGTGTAGCTTCGCGGGCGTGACAGGGGCGTGTCCGGCCCGTCGGCGATCAGGGTGAGGGTCGGTTTGGCGCTGCGGGCGCGGTTCTTTTCGCGCCGTTCCTCAATGTCTGCCATGTAAGCGGTAATGACCGGGGCTTGCCAGGCGGGCAGGGTGAAGCGGTACACATCCTTGCCGCTGTACTCCGGCCGCCGGTTCTTGGTGCACCCGCCCGCCGCCAGGCAGCGGTGGGCCCCGGCAATGGGTTTGCGCACAATTTCCGGATGGGTGGGGTAGGGCACGGTCGTGTGGGGCTGGTACAGGGCGTCGCCGCCACGACAGGCGCCGTTGATCATGGGGGCGGCATCTTCGCAGTGCACCAGACTGAGGCTGGCGCGGGGAATGGGCAGTTCGACCCATTTCGGCCAGAAACCCGTGTGCACCGCATTCGAAACCTGCTGCCCGTCGGCCGTGCGCACCGTCAGTCCCAATCTGCCTGGCAACAGGCCACTGAGGTCATGGGGCACACGCCCCCGGATCAGCCCGTTTTGCCAGCTATCTATCAGGGCAGGGATGCGCCGTTCACCCAGGGCCAGGCGCGCGCGGTTGCCGGTATTGGCCTGGGCGTCGTGGCTTTCCCAAACCAGTTCGACGCTGCCCGGGCTGTCGCCAAAGCACCCGCCTTGCAGCGTAAAGGTTTCACCCGGTGCCAGATGGCGTGCCTCCGATTGCAGGGGCGTGAAGCCCCCATACAAGCCGCCGGCCTCATCGAAGCGCAGCACTTTGGCGTGTGTGTTGTCTTCCAGCCGCGCAATGCGGGGGATGCCGTTACCCCCTTCTCCGCCTTCCCCACAGCGCGCAGCGAGTGCACCGGCTTGCGGGCGTTCCGTCGTTGTCTGGGGCGACAGCGGCCGTGGCACCGGCGCCATCGCAGGCGGTGCGATGGATGCAGGGGCCGCCAGCGGAGCCTGGGTCGCCGGGCCAAGCAAGGTGGAGGGGGCCGTCAGGTCGGCTCGGGCCGGCACGGCCGTGAGCAGGGCGCATGTGGCAAGCAGCAGGGGGCGTGAGGTCATGGCGGTATCCCGGTGTGTGGGTCAGTCCAGGCGCAGGCCGGCAGGTACCCAGGCCTTGATGTGTGTGAACCAGTATTCGAGGAAGCCCTTCTGCTCGGGGGCGACCAGTTGCCATTTGGAAGTGATGCGCTGGGTAGTGGGGTCCCACTCATGCCGCAGCACACTAGTCTGGGGGCTCCAGGGCAGGCGGGAGTATTGGTATTTCCAGCTTTGCAGATGTGCCCAGGGCGGGAGGTTGAGGTGGTAACTGTCCCAGCCCACATGCGCTTCTGTGAGTGCCATTTCGCTGTAGTGATGTGTCCAGATCGGCATGCGGCCCATCGGCGCCCCTCCGACACCGAAAAGTGCTGACGGCACTTCATAGCCCGGGGATTTGACGTCGCTCGGGCCGGCAATGCAGCGGGCGCGCACATAGGGCTTGGCCTCGAAGCTGTAGCACTTGTCCACCTTGAGGCGCTGCTGTGGCACGTCCGCCAGCACCCAGTTCGGCCAGAAGGGGAAGGGCTTGGCCTGGGTCATGCGCCGGTCGGCGGTGATGGCGGTAATGGTCAGCGTGCCGGGGGCTACGCCGCCGACATCCGGCAGTTCCACGAAGAGCTTGTCTGGGGCCCAGTCCAGCACCCGGGCCTCGACCATTCGGCCGTCATCGGCAAAGCGGATTTCGACCTTGCCCGGGGTTTGGCCGAGGCAGGTGCCTTTCAGCACGAAGGCCATGCCCGGGGTGAGGTGGGTGCCTTCAATCAGTACCCTGGAAAGGCGCGGCTGGTTCTGCTGATAGGAGTTGCACCACAGTTCCGGGTTCATCGCCCGCGTGGCCAGTCCTGCGCTGCGCGCCGTCAGGTCCGGCGTAAGCCCGCCCGATCTGGGCAGGCCCATCACCCGCCGTTCTGCCTGGGGCAGAGTCTGGCGCATCTTGACGCGCGGGGCCTGATTAAATGGCCTGGATGATTCGCTCTGAGCCTCTGGCTGGACGGCCTCCGCTGGGGTCAGCAGGTGCTGAAAAGCCCGCGCATCCAGTTTCAGCTCGGCGCGGTCTGTTTCATCCAGCGCCAACGTGGCAAAGCGGCTGGCCAGATTCTGCTTCAGCCGGGGCAGGTCCAGGCCCTTGAAGCGGACATCATTGACGTCGATGAGGGTGTGGGTTTCAGCTTCCGAGGCGACGACTGCCTCGGCCGGGGCATATGCCGGCGTGTTGCGCCTGGGCTTCAGCACCGGCATGGGCAGGGCGCCCGGCGGAGCCACATCGATCTCCCCGGCGGCGCTCTGATCCGGCAGCGTGGAAGGTGCGGAGAGGGGTTCCGCAGCGGCGGGAATGATCCAGGCGGTGCAGAGCAGGGTAAGCGGCAGGGTGCGGAGTTTCATGCATCGCTCCCGAAGCGCTGCGCCAGCACTCGCACCGCTTCCTCGATGGCTTCCCGCAGGGCGGCATCCATGCTCTCCTTGCGCGTGTTTTTGTATTGCACCTCCGGGGTGTAGGGGGACGGCGTTTTGCCCTTGTTGGCGAGCACCGTATTGACCAGGCTGCCGACGCCGGAAACGCTGGTGGCGGAGCTGCCCAGTTCTTTGCGGACGTTGATGGCATCGACCACATCGCCATTTGCGGCTTTGACGATGCTGACATCGATGCCGATCTGGTCGCGGTTACGCGCTCCGCCAAGTTGCAGGCCGGCGAGGTTGATGCCGCCCGAGTCGGTGGCGGTGCCGGCGGCGACTTCGGTGATCTCCATCTGGAATAGAAACTCCGCGCCCCGCAACTGGGATTGCGCCGCGCTGCCGCTGGTCTGTCCAGTGGCATTCATCTGTTTTTCAATGATCAAGGCACGGTTCAGCTTGGCCCGCTCGACGACGCGGAACTGGCCGGATTTCACCAGCGCTGTCTTGAACATCCCCGTGGCCCCGCGCACGGTCAGTTCCGGCACGGCGCTGGTGACTTCGTAGATGGCGACGGCGACACGCTGGTCAGTAGCCTTGCGTGTCAGTTTGCTCAGGCCGGTACTGGCCGTGGTTTTGGCCGTTGTGAAGTCGTTGGCGCAGCCACCCAGAGCCAGCCAGGGCAGGCAGAGCAAGGCGGGCAGTGCGGAGCGAAGACGCTGCATGTTCACTTCCCCGAAATCGGCGCAACCACGCCGTTGTAGCTGGTTACGGTGTAGGCGCCTTCCGGGGTTTCCACCTTGGTAGGTAGTCCGTCATAGGCTACGGTGAGCTTGCTGCCGGTGTAGAGCTTGCCTGCGACCTTGAGATCCCAGCCATATACTCTGGCGGGGCGAATGCCGACCATGCCCAGCCCCTTGCAGTTGTGCATGCCAAAGTTATCGGCATTGATGTTCTGCATTTTTTTTAACATGGCAGGCGGGACTGCCATCCAGCCCTGTTCGGTTTTCATCCAGCCCTTGTTGCCAACCTTGATGAATTCGCCGGTGGGCGTATTGGCCTTGGGTCTGTCATACATCTTGTCGTGAAAGGCCGGGGCGGAAAACTTGGCCTTGTTTGCCTCGAGAATGGGCTGGCAGGCCGACTCGACGGCCTGAGCGGATGGGACGACGAGACTAAGTCCAAGCGCAAGGGCTGCCATAAAGCGGTAAGGTAAGTGGGGCATTACAGTCTCCAGGTGAGGTGGTTTTTCAGAAAATACCAAAAAAATACCAATAGACCCAGATTTTTTAGGAGTGGGGTATGCGCGTGGTCGTTTTAGGCAATTACATGAATGCCCATTTCATTCATGTGGATCGTCTGCCCCGTGCCGGTGAATCCCTGGCGGCGCGGCGGGTGTTCCAGGAGCACGGCGGCAAGGGGCTGAACCTGGGAGTGGGCCTGCACCGTCTGGGGGCGGCGGAGTCACGTGTAGAGATATGTGTAGATATGCTCATGGCCGTTGGGCGGGACGAGGCGGGCGCGTCGGTGCGCCGGGCCCTGGCGGCCGAGGGCATGGCGATGGATCAGGTGCTTGAGTTGGGGGAGACGTCCGGCTTCGGCGTCGGCTTCATCGCCCCGGATGGCAGCAACTTTCTCGCCGCCCACCTGGGGGCCAATGCCATGCTGCTGCCGGTTCATGTCGATGCGATCTTCGACGATATTTTCGCCGCCGGGGCGGTTCCCGGTTGGGTGCTGGGGCACTTCGAGGTGCCCCTGGCGGTGCTGCGCCACGCCTTCGCCAAGGCGCGCGGGCAGGGGACAAAAACCTATCTCAACCCTTCGCCCTGGCAGCCGCTGGATGCGGATTTCCTGGGCCTGGTGGATGTGCTGGTGGTCAACGAAACCGAGGCGGCCGGGCTGTTTGGCCTGGACGTGGTGCCGGCCTGGTCCCGGGCCGAGTGGGCGGCGCAATTACTGGCCTTGGTCCAGCGTGTCCCTTGGCGCGGTGAAGTGTTGGTGGTGACCCTGGGTGATGCCGGCAGCGTGGCACTGGATGACCGGGGCGCAGTGCATGCCGCTGCCGCGCCGAAGATCGACCAAGTGGACGCCACGGGGGCTGGGGATGCCTTTGGCTGTGGTCTGGTCTGGGCGCTGGCACAGGGCCAATCGGTGCAGCGGGCCCTGGAAACCGGCAATGCCTGCGGCGCCTACATCGCCGCCCGGGAGGGCATCCTGGCCCATCTGCCCCGCCCTGGGGACCTGAAACTCAGTCCAGCTTGAGGGTCAGGCGGTAGGCGTAGGCGTCGCCCCGGAAGGTGCCTTCCACATATTCCACGATCTGCCCTGAGCGGCTGAACGTGCGCCGTTTCATCAGCAGGCACGGCATGGGTTCTGTATAGCCAAAGGCGCTCATTTCCTCCGGACTGCTCATGGCCGCCTCGATGGTCTGTTCGCCGTGGGACAGGGCGATGCCGCTGCGCTCGGTGAGAAAGCGGTAGGCGGAGCCTTCCACGTCCCAGAGTTCCAGTTCCGGGGCGGCGGTCAGGTCATACCAGGCCACCTCTCGTGACAGTGGAATGCCGTCTCCCAGGCGCAGGCGGATCAGGCGCAGGAAGCGGGCGGTGGAAGGACGGCCGAAGATGGAAGCGATGGTGCGGTCGGATAACACGCTGCGTTCCAGGAGGCGGGTGGACGGTTCCATGCCCAGTTCCCGCATTTCCTCGGTGAAGCCCTTGAGCCGTCCCAGTTGGGGTGTGAGCTGGGGCGGGGTCTTGGCCGTCACGCCGGCCCGGCCCCGGGTTTCAAGCAGATCGGCGGCGCGCAGTTCCTCGTAGGCCCGGCGCACGGTGACGCGGCTCAGGTTCAGGGTTTCCGCCAGTGCCCGCTCCGAGGGCAGGCTTTGGCCGTCTGCAATCTCACCGGACTCGATCAGGGCCTGAATCTTCTTGCGCAGTTGCTGGTAGCTGGGCTCCGCCAGGCTGCGGTCCGGAGCCAGCCGGGAGGCCAGATCCGCTTTTTCAGTGTCCGGGCTCATGCAGACTTGGGTTCAAAACGAATCTTCATGAAGGTGATGGCGCCGGTGAGCACCACCATGACGGCGTTGGCCACGATCAGGGGCAGGTCCGCCTTGAGGAGGCCGTAGATCAGCCAGAGGGCCAGGCCCACGGTGATGATGGCGTAAGTGGGCAGGGAGATGCCGCTTACATCCCGGGTTTTCCAGGTGCGCCAAACCTGGGGCACGAAGGAGGAGGTGGTGAAGACGGTGGCTACGAGGCCAAGGATGTCGAGTGAGGTCATGGTTCTGGAGAGTTGATGTAATGGTATTAAATTGGTATCTTATTTGTGGAGCTTGGACGTATCCTGTCATGAGGATTCCAGGATCGCAATGTTTGCCCCTTCCCATCTCAGCCCGCCAGGAGCCTGCCATGCCCCAGCAAAGATTATGTGTGCTTGCTTTCTTGAGCTTGGTGGGGTTGGGGCCCGCTGGGGGCTATGCCGCCCCCAGCTGGGATGATCTGCCGGGGAGTCGGGCTGTGGCGGCAAAACCGGCAGCGGGGGTAAAGATGGGTGAAGTGCGCCTGGCCCAGGAGGAATGGGAGAGGGTGCCTGGTTGTGCCAAGAGCATCGCGGCAGGGGGAGTGAACCAGGTGGCGGTGGTGGGCTGTGGTGGTCCCCTGGCGGCAGACAAGCTCCATTTCTGGCGGGTCCAGGGTATGGGAGGTCGTTTCGAGCCGGAAGCGGGGGGTGACCAGATGCTGAGATGGGTGTTTCGGGATCGGGTCCAGAGGGAAGCCATGTCGGCGGTTGCCAGTTGGCTGGCGATCAACGCCCGCGGGTATCTGTATGCCATTGGTCCGGATGCCCTGCTATATCGCTCGGAAAAGCCCATCAGCACGGGGAATTCGACTGATTGGCAGCAGTTTCCTGGTACTCAGAGCGGATTTGACGGAATGCAACTTACTGCTGTTGCAGTGGGAGGCAGTCTGGATCACGACAACCTCTGGGTCATCAGTGGCGAGCAGAATGGCCCAGGCGGAAACAAAATCTACTATGCGGCGCCCTGCGCAAAAATGAACGATCTCGCCAGCGGTCAATGCTGGCAGGAAGCCGGTGGCGCAGCCCGGAAAGTGGCGGTGGGCAACAAGGTTTGGGTGGTGAGCGTGGACGGGGGCATCTTCCGCCGGGACGGAAAGGTCTGGACGCCCATGCCCGGCTGCGGGCGGGATATCGCAGCCCGGGGCGACCATGTGTACGTGGTGGGCTGTGACGACCGAGGCGAGTCGCGCATTTTCAAATGGTCTGGCCGGTCCTGGCTGGATACCCACCGGGTCGGAAAAACCCTGGCCCTGGATGTGGCCGGGAACCCTTGGGTGGTGACCGGGGCCGGTGAAATCTGGCGCCGCAAGCCCGTCGTCCCCGATGCCATCCGTTAGTGATCCATTGATGAAATGCAGATTCCCATGAATTTTCCCCATCGCCTAACCGGCACTTTGATTGCCGCCATGCTGCTGGCCGGCCCTGCCCAGGCGGCCTTGCAGGGCCGCGATCTGGACGGAAACCTGGCCACCATTGAGGCCTATTACGACACGGTGCTCGACATTACCTGGCTGCAGGACACCCGTTACGCCTACACCAGCGGCTACGACGCGGATGGCTACATGACCTGGGACGAGGCCCGGACCTGGGCCTCCAGCCTGAGTTTTTACAACCCATTGACCCAGGAAACATACGGCCACTGGCGGTTGCCGGAGGTTCGCCCGGTCAACGGAGTGGCGTTTCTGTATGGCATCTCCCCGAATGGCTCCGCTGACTGATGGGATGGACTCCCCCCGCCTTATCGCGGTGTCTAAGCACCAACGATCTTCCAGGGGTTGGAGATCAGGTTGAGACGAAAGGAGTCCGCCATGAATGCTAGTACAACCGTGGCCATCGAT
>JBFLXA010000014.1:0-82724 GCA_040757575.1 Pseudomonadota bacterium | reverse complement strand
CGGCATCACCGGCAACGGTACCACCTGGCCGCTGGCGCAGGAGCTCGCCGACTCCGGCCTCGGGCGCGTCAACGCGCACGTCAAGGTGGAGATCGAGGCGAGCCGCGACGGCCACGTGTCCTGGCAGAAACACGTCATCGAATTCGACCGTACCGGCTACGGCCTGCGTTACGGCGACTACTACGGAGGTGTCTGATGGCCTTGAATGACCCGAACCTCGGCCTCGCCTACGGCTGGGCCCAGGGCGAACACAATTGGAACGGCGGCATGGACGCCAACCTGAAGCGGCTCGGCGCCGTGGTGGGGCTGTCGGTCAAGGACCGCGATCTCGCCACCCCACCCGCGACACCCGTGGACGGCGATCGCTACATCGTCCCGGCAACCGCCACCGGCGCCTGGGCGGGTCGCACCGACCAGATCGCGGTGCGCATCGCCGGTGCGTGGGAGTACCACGTCCCCAAGATCGGCTGGACCTGCTTCGTCGAGGACGAGGGCGTGCTCTCCGTCTACAAAGCGACCGGCTGGAGCCCCGGCATCGCCGTCTGATCGCATTCTCTTTACTGCATCCACCGAACCCGCCGCCCGGCGGGTTCTTCGTTTTCGGAGACCAACGATGAGCCCACCCACCCTGCAAGACGGCATGGTCGTCATGCCGCGCGATGAGTTCGAAGAGCTGCTCGCGCGCGCGGCCGAGCGCGGCGCGAGGCGCGCCCTTGCCGACGTCGGCCTCGACGGCGAGGACGCCGCCCACGATATCCGCGAGCTGCGCGGCCTGCTCGAAGCCTTCAACACCGCCAAGCACACCGCCTGGCAGACCGTCATCAAGATGATCACCACCGGATTCCTGCTGGCGCTGGTGGCGGGCGCCCTCATTAAGTTCAAGGTGTTCGGAGGTGGCCAATGATCGAGACGCTTCTTGGTGGTCTGCTCGGCGGCGCGTTTCGCCTTGCACCTGAGTTCCTCAAGTGGCTCGACCGCAAGGGCGAACGCGGCCACGAGCTGTCGATGCAGGACAAGGCGCTCGAATTCGAGAAGCTACGGGGTGCACAGCGCATGCACGAAATCGGCGCCGGAGCCGATGCGGCGTGGAACGTGGGCGCAATCGAAACGCTGCGCGAAGCCGTTCGCACCCAGGGCGAGAAAACTGGCGTCCGCTGGGCCGATGCCCTGTCAAGCAGCGTGCGCCCAGTCATTACTTACTGGTTCATGGCGCTGTACTGCGCTGCCAAGACGGCCGCCTTCGTTGCTGCTATTGAAGGCGGTGCCGACTGGGGTGTTGCCATCCTCCACGCATGGACTGAAGCCGACCAAGCCCTGTGGGCCGGCGTGCTGAACTTCTGGTTCATCGGACGCGTATTCGACCGGGTGCGGCCATGAGCCAGATTCCCCATGCAGCCATCCTCCTGGCGAAGCGGTTCGAGGGATTCCACCGCGTGCCGAAGCTCGATCCCGGCCGTGCTCACCCCTATATCTGCCCGGCGGGGTACTGGACCATTGGCTACGGCCACCTCTGCGACGCGAAACATCCGCCAATCACCAAGGGCGAAGCAGAGCTCTATCTGGCGCGCGACCTGACAACTGCACTGAACGCCACTCTGCGCTACTGCCCGGTGCTCGCCACCGAGCCGGAGGGGCGTCTCGCGGCCATTGTCGACTTCACCTTCAACCTTGGTGCAGGGCAGCTTCAAACATCAACGCTGAGGCGGCGAATCAACCAGCGAGACTGGCATGCTGCGGGCCAGGAACTGCGGCGCTGGGTCTATGGTGGCGGGAAAGTGCTGCCGGGACTGGTGGTGAGGCGCGAAGCCGAGGCTTCTCTTTTTTATTGGTCTGCTTTTTGCTATTGACGATCATCTGCCCGTCAGTTAAGGTATGATATTGTTTCAGGTGTCCCAAGGGTATCCACCCAAGGGATGAAACGGGAAGCCGGTGCGTTCCTGACATTTCGTCAACGAACAATTCCGGCGCTGCCCCCGCAACGGTAAGCGACTAGCAAGCGGATCATCGAGCCACTGCGTTTCGACGTGGGAAGGCGATCCGCCCAGGTCTTTCAAGACCACTCGCGAGCCCGGAGACCGGCCTGAAGCCGTTAGTTGGCATTGCGGAGGGCGATGCTGCGGCTGACAGGTCGTTCTTCTCCCCTGTTTCCGTCTGATTTTTTCCTCCGTGGTATCTTTGTGTCACCGATTGGCGCGCGGGTGAGCGTGCCAGAGGAAAACGAGAATGAGGAAACGCTGTCGGCCTGCGGCGGCACTGCTGCTGTTGGCTTCCCCCTCGGCTTTTACTACCGAACTCGACCCCATAATCGTCACTGCGACCCGCACCGCCCAGACGGCGGACGAGACGCTGTCCTCGGTGACCGCCATCACGAGAAACGAGATCGAGCGCCTGCAGGCGCAGTCCCTCCAGGATCTGCTGCGCGGTATCCCGGGCGTCAACGTCGCCAACAACGGCGGTCCCGGCAAGGCCACCTCGATATTCCTGCGCGGTACCGAGTCCGACCATGTTCTAGTCCTGATCGATGGCATCAAGGTCGGCTCGGCGACGCTGGGTACCGCGGCCTTCCAAGATATTCCCGTCGAGCAGATCGAACGCATCGAGATCGTGCGCGGGCCACGCTCCAGCCTGTACGGCTCCGAGGCCATCGGTGGGGTGATCCAGATATTCACCCGCAAGGGCGGCGGCGCGCTCAAGCCATTCTTCAGTATCGGCGGTGGGAGCTACCAGACCTACAGCGCCTCGGCAGGTGTCTCGGGCGGCGGCGAGCGCGGCTGGTTCAGTCTGAGCGCAAGCGGTATCGACACCGAAGGGTTTAACGCCTGCAACGGCAAGCCCTCGCCGGGCGGCGCCGGCTGTTTCACTACCGAGCCGGACAAGGACGGCTATCGTAATCTGTCGGGCTCCCTGCGTGCAGGCTACCGCTTCGACAACGGCCTCGAGATGGACGTCCACGCCCTGCGCGCTGAAGGCAGAAACGAGTTCGACGGCAGCTTCGTCAACGAATCCGAGTCCGTGCAACAGGTGCTGGGCGGGACGCTGCGCTTCTCCCCCGTGGACATGTGGCACATCACCCTGACTGCAGGCGGCAGCCGGGATGAGTCCGACAACTTCAAGGACGGCACCTTCCAGAGCCGGTTCGACACGCAACGGGATACGCTCTCTTTCCAGAACGACCTTTCCATCGCCCCCGATCATCTCCTCACGGTGGGCGCCGACTACCAAGACGACCGGGTCGACGGCACCACTGCCTATGCCGTCAGCTCGCGAGACAACACCGGACTGTTCACTCAGTATCAGGGGGCGTTCGGCGCCCACGATGTGCAATTATCCCTGCGCCGGGACGATAATGAACAGTTCGGCAACCGAAATACCGGCGGAGCGGCCTGGGGTTACGCGCTGAGCGAGGGCCTGCGGCTGACCGCGGCCTATGCCACCGCCTTCAAGGCACCGACCTTCAACGAACTTTACTTCCCGGGGTTTGGCAATCCCAACCTGCGGCCCGAAGAGTCACGTAGCTTCGAGCTTGGTCTTGGCGGTCAATCCGTCTGGGGACACTGGTCGCTCAACGCCTACGAGACCCGTATCGATGATCTGATCGCCTTCGACGCCGGCACCTTCGCACCCGCCAATATCGACCAGGCGCGCATCTGCGGCCTTGAGGCGGTGCTCGGCACCCGGCTCGGAAACTGGGACCTGAACACGAACCTGACGTTGCTCGATCCGGAAAACCGTTCCGGGGGCGCCAATGACGGCAACGTGCTGCCGCGCAGAGCCAGACAATCCTTGCGCCTCGACGCCGATCGCGATTTTGGCCGCTACCGCCTTGGCGCCACTCTGCTCGCCGCGGGCAAACGTTATGACGATCTCGCCAACACCCGCCAGCTGGGCGGTTATGCAACCATTGATCTACGTACCGAGTATGCCCTGGCCAAGGATTGGCGTGTGCAGGCACGTGTCGAGAACCTGCTCGACAAGGACTATGAGACCGCCGCGTTCTTCAACCAGCCGGGACGCAGCCTGTATCTGACCCTGCGCTATCAACCCCGATAACAACCCACACCAAGGAGCCCGTCATGTTGACATTGTCGAACCGCAATCAAATCCTGATTGGCGCCGTGCTGGCGTTGTTGCTCATCGCCACCCGGGGCCAGCACTTTGCCACGTTGCACAGCCTGCCCGGTGCTTCTGGGGCGGTGTTTTTTCTGGTCGGCGTGTACCTGCGCCCGGTGTGGGTCCTGCCGGCCCTGCTCGCCTTCGTATGGGGGCTGGATTTCGCGCCGCATCTGCTCAGCGGTGCCAGCCTGGCGGAGATTGTCAACGGCGGCCAGGCCTTTTGTCTGACCCCCGCCTACGTCTTCCTGTTGCCCGCCTACGGCGCCCTCTGGCTCGCCGGGGGCTGGTATGCAGGACGGCATAGCTTCGCATTGCGCACGCTGCCACCGCTGGTCACTGCCGCCTTCGCCGGTGCCGCAGTCTGCGAGCTGTTCTCCAGCGGTGGCTTCTACTTCTTCTCCGGCCGCTTTGCCGAACCGACCCTCGCCGAGTTCGCCGGGCGGTTGGTGACGTATTTCCCGAGGTATCTGCAATCGCTGGCCTTCTACGTCAGCATCGCCGCCGTGGTGCATGCGCTGTTCGGACTGGCTCGCGGTGTCCACACGCACAAGATCACTGCCGCGCGATGACGATGAACGCGACCGACCGGGAACAACGCCACCAGGCGCGCATGCAGCGCAAGAAAGCCGTGGTCGATGCTGCCATCGAACGCGCCGATCGCGACCAGGGCCTGTTGTTGGTGCTCACCGGCAACGGCAAGGGCAAGTCATCCTCGGCCTTCGGCATGGTGGCGCGCGCGCTGGGGCACGGCATGAAAGTCGGCGTGGCGCAGTTCATCAAGGGCCGGTCAGATACGGGCGAAGAAGGTTTCTTTCGTACCCACCCCAACGTGCGCTGGCACGTGCTCGGCGAGGGCTTCACCTGGGAGACGCAAAACCTGGCGCGCGATACCGAGACCGCTCAACGCGGTTGGGCCATGGCGCGGGAAATGCTCCGCGACGAGGCCCTGGGACTGGTGGTACTCGATGAACTCACCTATCCGCTCAAATACGGCTGGCTGGATATTGCTGCCGTCCTCGACGATCTGGTGGCACGGCCTCCCATGCAGCACGTGGTGATCACCGGCCGCGCCGCGCCCGAAGTGCTCATCGAGGTGGCCGATACCGTAAGCGAATTGCGCGACGTCAAACACGCCTTCCGCGACGGCGTGCGGGCGCAAAAGGGGGTGGATTTGTGACCGGAAGTCATCACTGCCCCGCGCTGTTCATTGCCGCGCCGGCCTCCGGTCAGGGCAAGACCACCGTCACCGCCGCGCTCGCACGCCGTTACCGTGACCAGGGACTACGCGTGCGCGTATTCAAGACCGGGCCGGATTTTCTCGATCCCATGATCCTCGAACGCGCCTCCAGCAACCTGGTGTATCAACTCGACCTGTGGATGGGCGGTGAAGACCACTGCCGCCAACTTTTATATGAAGCCGCAGGCGAGGCTGACTTGATTCTTATCGAAGGCGTCATGGGCCTGTTCGACGGCGAGCGCTCCAGCGCTGATCTCGCGATGCTGTTCGACATCCCGGTGCTGGCGGTGATCGACGGCAGCGCCATGGCGCAGACCTTCGGCGCCGTGGCCCATGGCCTGGCGAGCTATCGCCCGGACCTGCCGTTTGCCGGGGTGTTCGCCAACCGTGTCGCGGGCGAGCGTCACTATGAAATGCTTGCCGAGAGCCTGCCGCCGGGCATGGCGACATATGGCTGGCTGGCGCGCGACGCCGACATCAGTCTGCCGGAACGCCACCTCGGCCTGGTGCAGGCCACCGAGGTCGGTGATCTCGATGCCCGCATCGCGCGGGCCGCGACTGCACTCAACGGTGGTAACACTGCATTGCCGCCCTCGGTCACATTCGCCGCCCCGGCAGCCTCTCCGGTCGAACCGATCCTGGCGGGCGTACGCATCGCCGTGGCGCGGGACGCCGCCTTTGCCTTTGTGTACCGCGCCAATCTCGAACTGCTGCAAGCGCACGGTGCCGAACTCACGTTCTTCTCGCCGCTCGATGACGCGGCGCTGCCGCCTGCCGATGCGCTCTACCTGCCGGGCGGTTATCCGGAGCTACACCTCGACCGGCTCGCTACCAACGAAACGATGCTTACCGCTATACGCGCCCATCATGCCCATGGCCGTCCCATCGTCGCCGAGTGCGGCGGCATGCTGTATTTGCTGGAGTCATTGACGGACGTTAACGGCAGGCGGGCCGAGATGCTCGGGCTGTTGCCGGGGCACGCGACGATGCAGGACAAACTCGCCAACCTCGGCCTGCACGGCATCGAACTGCCCGAAGGCACGCTGCGCGGGCATACGTTCCATTATTCGCGGATGGATTGTCCCCTTGCGCCCGTCGCCTGGAGCTTTGGTGCGCGGGCGGGGCGGCGCGGCGAGCCGGTCTATCGCGAAGGGCGCCTGCACGCCTCGTATCTGCACCTGTATTTTCCATCCAACCCGCTCGCCGCGGCGCGGTTGTTCGCACCACCGAATTCCACATCAACCACGTAAAGGAGATCACCATGCATATCGAACCCGGATACATCGCCCAGGCCAAGGTCATGCTCGCCAATGTCTCGGCTGTCGGCCTGTTGGGCTTCTACATCAAGGACCTTCTTCGACGTCCGGCGGACGTGGTCCGCACGCTGCTCGCGGCGCTGTTTTTCTCGCTGTTCATGCAAAGCTTTTCCACGCCCGTGGGGCCATCCGAGTTGCACTTCGTCGGCGCCATGGCCATGTATCTCACCTTGGGCTTCTTGCCGACACTGATCGGCTTCGCCATCGGCCTGCTGTTGCAGGGCCTGCTATTCGACCCCGTGGACCTGCCGCACCTGGCGGTCAATTCGCTGTCCCTGATGCTGCCCTTGATCGCGGTGCACTACACCGTGGGCCGCAAGCTGCGTGACGCGGCTGGCGGCCAGCGCGTCGGTTGGGCGTCCATCCTCAAGCTCGACGCCCTGTACTACGGCGGCGTCACCACCATGGTCGGCTTCTGGCTGCTCATCTCCGACGTGGCCACGCCGTTTGCCGCCTGGGCGGCCTTCGCCGGTTCGTATCTGGCCATCGTCGCCGTCGAGCCGCTCATCACCTATGGTGCCGTGCGCCTGCTCAAGCGTTACGAACACACGCGACTGGTCGATACCTGTTTCGCCGTGAAGACGCTCAGGCTGGCACGCTGAACATGGGCAAGGTGTGGTTCGTCGGCGCCGGTCCGGGTGATCCGGACCTGATCACGGTCAAGGGCCGAGATCTGATCTCTGCTGCCTCCGCGATTCTCTACGCCGGTTCGCTGGTGTCGGAGAGCGCCCTGCGCTGGGCACCGTCCGGCTGCGAGGTCGCCGATTCCAAGGACATGACCCTGGAGGCGATCACGGCCTGGCTGATCGACAAGGCGCAGGCGTATCCGACGGTGGTGCGCCTGCAAACCGGCGATCCAACATTGTATGGCGCGCTCATCGAGATGGTGCAGCCGCTGGACGCGGCGGGCGTCGAGGTCGGCGTGGTGCCCGGTATCTCCTCGGCTCTGGCCTCGGCGGCGACCGCCGTGGAGAGCCTGACCCTGCCGGAAGTGACGCAGACCGTGATCCTCACCCGCGTCGCGGGCCGCACGCCCATGCCCGAGGGCGAATCGCTGGCAGAGCTGGCGCGGCATCACTGCACGCTGTGCCTGTTCCTCTCCATCACCCTGCTCAAGACCGTGCAGTCCGAGCTGCGGGCGGCGGGCTGGCGCGAGGACGCGCCGGTGCTGGTGGTGCACAAGGCCAGCTGGCCGGGGGAAGAAATCACCGTGCGCGGCACTCTCGCCGACATTCGCGAAAAATGCCGCGCCGCCAGGGTCAACAGCCAGGCCATGATCATCGCCAGCCCCACACTGGGCGCGCGGTACTGGCCGGAACTGAAAAAATCGAAACTCTATGACGCCGCGTTCACCCACCGTTTTCGCCGCGGCATCAAATCGGAACCGGAGGAACACACATGAAGGACACCGTTTTATTGGTGGGGCACGGCTCCCGTGACCCTGCCGGCAACCGCGAAATCGAGGCGTTCGCCCGGCAATGGCGCGAGCGCCGGCCCGACTGGAAGATCGACGTCTGTTTCATCGAATTCGCCGACGTGCTGGTGGAGGCCGGGCTGGCGCGGGCGGCGCGCGATGCGCGGCGGGTCATCGTGGTGCCGTTGATTCTCAACGCGGCCGGGCACGTCAAGATGGAAATACCGGAACACATTGAAACGGCCCGCGCCCGGTATCCGCAAACCGAGTTCATCTACGCGCCGCACCTGGGCGCCTGCGACCCCATACTCGCCATTCTGAAACGGCGCCTGCACCAGGCCATGCGCGAGCTGGACATGCCCGACCCCAGGACCACTGGCGTCATCTTGCTCGGCCGCGGCTCGTCGGATCGCATGGCCAACGGCGAGGTGGCGAAGATGGCACGCTGGCTGCAGGAAGCCGGCGAACATGAACTGGTGGACATCGCCTTCACCGGCATCACCCACCCGCGCCTGGAACGGGTGGCACAGCGCCACGCACGACTGGGCATGACGCAGCTCGTGGTGCTGCCCTATTACCTGTTCACCGGCACGCTCATGGAACGCATCAAACGCCAGGTGGAGCACCTGAGGCAGCAATATCCCCACATCCGCTTCGCCCGCAGCGAGTATTTCGGTTTCGAAGACGAGATCTTCGCCCTGCTCGAACAGAGCGTGAGCGAAGCCGGATACGACGACGCGCGACGTATGCCGTGCGACGGCTGCAAGTATCGCGAGATCGCTCACGACCACGGCCATGGTCATCATCAGCACGACGATCACCAGGCACATGACCACGCGAGGGCGGTGCAAACGATATGACCAACACCATCACCGAACAACTGACCCAGGCCGGCCAACGGATCGAGCACGACTCCTTCGCCATCGTCGACCGCGAGGCCGGCGCGCACGGCTACACCGCCGAGCAATGGCCGCTGGTGCGGCGCATGATCCACGCCACGGCCGATTTCGAGTTCAACGGCCTGACCCGGTTTCACCCGGATGCGGTCGCCGCCGGTGTGGCCGCCATCCTGGCGGGCCGACCCATCGTTGCCGACGTGGAGATGATACTCGTCGGCGTGTCGCGGCCTCGCCTGGCCCATTTCGGCGTCGAGCCGCATCAGTTCATCGGCGACGACGACGTCATCGCCCAGGCGCGCGCCGAAAACAGCACCCGCGCCGTGCAGGCCATGCGCAAGGCCCAGCGCCTGGGGCTGCTCGACGGCGCCATCGTCGCCGTCGGCAATGCACCCACCGCGCTATTGGAGGTGGTGCGCTTGATCGGCGAGGAACAGGCGCGCCCGGCGCTCATCATCGGCATGCCGGTGGGCTTCGTCTCCGCCGCCGAGTCCAAGGCCGCGTTGAGCGGACTGACGGCGATCCCCTGGATCATCACCGAGGGCCGCAAGGGCGGTTCGACGCTGGTGGTGGCCGCGATCCATGCGCTGCTGGCCCTGGCCGAAGCGCGGCAGAAGGCGTAACGCAGCGGAGCACACGGGCCTTGATGGAGAAAACCAAACAGAAGGGTACGCGCACCGGATTCACCACCGGCGCCTGCTCGGCCGCCGCGGCCCGCGCCGCCACCGAGGGGCTGGTGCACGGCCAGGTACCCGATGTGGTGACATGCCTGCTGCCCAACGGCGATCTCGTCGATTTCACGGTGACCGATGGCCGCGTGGGAAGCGGCTGCGCCCATGCCGTAGTGGTCAAGGACGCCGGCGACGACCCGGACTGCACCCACGGCGCCCATCTCACCGCCGACGTCCGCCCGCTGCCCGAGGCGGGGGGCGAAGTGCGCCTCAAGGGCGGCGTGGGCGTGGGCACCATCACCCTGCCAGGCCTCGGCCTGGAGGTCGGCGGGCCGGCCATCAACCCGGTGCCGCGGCAAAACATCGAAGCCAACGTACGCGCCGCCGCCGGCGCCCTGCTGGAACATCAGGGACTGGAGGTAACCATCTCCGTGCCCGGCGGCGAAGACATGGCGAAGAAGACCCTCAACGCCCGCCTGGGCATCGTCGGCGGCATCTCCATCCTCGGCACCACCGGCATCGTGCGCCCCTATTCCACCGCCGCCTTCCGCGCCAGCGTGATTCAGGGTATCGAAGTCGCGGCGGCGCAGGGACAGGACACGGTGGTGCTGACCACCGGCGGGCGCACCGAGAAATTCGTCATGCGGGAACTGTCCCATCTCGCGCCCGCCTGTTTCGTGCAGATGGGCGACTTTCTGCGCTACGCCCTGGATACCGTGGTCACGCAAGGCATTCGCCACGTGGTAATCGGCGGCATGGTGGGCAAGCTCACCAAGATGGCTCAGGGCGAGACCATCACCCACGCGGGGCGCGCCGAGGTCGACACCAACCTGCTGGCCGTTCTCGCCTGCGAGGTCGGCGCGCCGACAGCGGTTTGCGACGACATCCGCCAGGCTGAAACCGCGCGCTACGCCGCCGAACGCATGGCGGAACTGGACCTGGTCGACGCGTTCCATCACGCCCTGGCGCGGCGAGTGGTGCAGACGCTTGCGGCCCGCTATCCGGGAAAATTCACCTTGAAGGTTTCGGTATGCGACTTCGAAGGCAACAAGATCGCCGAGGCGGAAGGCAACATAGATGAGTGAGAGTTTCAGTTCAATGACCGGCGTATTCACCGAACCCTGCCGCATCATCGGCGTGCTGGACGACGGCCCCGCCGGACTCGCGCCGCGCGCGCTGGCTCACATCGAGCAGGCCGACCTCGCGATCGGCGGCACGCGCACCCTGGAGTTGTTCGCGGCGCACATCCCGGCCCGTGCCGAGCGCCGCGATCTCACCGGCCAATTGATGCAGGTACCGGAGTGGATACGCGCGGCGCAGGCGCAGGGCAAACGCGTCGTGGTATTGGCCACCGGCGACCCGCTGTGTCACGGCATCGCCGCGTTCTTACAGTCGCGACTGTGCATCGAGTCCTGCGAGGTGCTGCCCAACGTCTCCACGGTGCAGCTGGCCTGCGCCCGCCTCGGCTTGCCGTGGCAGGACATGAAAATCCTCTCCGTTCACAGTCGCGACGCCGGCGAATGGCACGAAGGCGCGGGGCCGGACCACGGCTTGTACCCGATTCTGCGCGCGGTGCAACGGCACGAACGGCTCGCCATCTTCACCAGCCCCGACAACAGCCCCGAGCGCATCGCCCGCATGCTGGTGGCGGAAGGTCTGGACGATGCGTGGCGCATGGCGGTGGCCGAGCGGCTGTTGCAGGCCGAGGAACGCGTGGTCGCCGATTGCGCCATCGCCGACGCGGCCCGTATGCGGTTCGCCGAACCGAACGTCGTGTTGCTGTGGCGCATGGCGCCCATGCCGCGCAACGTAACCTTCGGCCTGGCCGACGACAGCTATCGCCAGCGCCACCCCGACAAGGGGCTGATCACCAAACGCGAGGTGCGCGCGGTATCGCTGGCGCGCCTGCAATTGCGCGCCGACAGCATCGTCTGGGACATCGGCGCCGGCTCGGGCGCGGTTGGCCTGGAGGCGGCGCGTCTGTGTCCCGACGGTTACGTCTATGCCATCGAGAAGAACGCCGAGGACGCCGCCATCGCCGCCGCCAATCGGCGCGACCTCGGCGTGCACAACTACACGCTGATCCACGCCAGGGCGCCGCAAGGCATGGAGCACTGGCCCGACCCCGACGCCGTCTTCATCGGCGGCTCGGGCGGCGAATTGGCCGAACTCATTCGACTCGTTCTGGCGCGTCTCAAACCCCATGGCTGGCTGGTAATGAACTTCGTCACTTTCGAGAATGTCGCCGCCGCCATGGCCGTGCTGAAAGAATCGGATGCGCAGTGGGACATCACTCAGCTCCAAGCCTCGCGCGGCCGCCCCATCCTCGACATGCACCGCCTCGCCGCCGAAAACCCGGTGTGGGTCGTGTGCGCCACCCGTGGAGAGCACCATGACTGACAAGAAACGGTTTACAAAAGGCACGCTCTATGGCGTTTCCCTCGGCCCCGGCGATCCGGGACTGATCACGCGCCGCGCCTGGGCGCTGCTGCACGGCGATGCCCTGTGGACCTATCCGGTGCGCAAGAAGGGCGACGACAGCTACGCCCTGGACATTGCCCGGCGCGCCGGTCTCGCGATACCGGACACGGCCACGGCCTTGCAATTCCCCATGACCCACGACACGGCAATCCTCGCCAAGTACTGGCTCGCGGCGGCGCAGACCGTGTCGCGGCTGCTGGAGACCGGGCGCGACGTGTGTTTTCTCGTCGAGGGCGACGCCTCGACCTATTCCACCTTCGGCCATCTCGCCCGCACCCTGGCCGCGCTGAATGAAACCGCGCGCATCGAGACCATCGCCGGGGTGAGCGCCTACCATGCGGCGGCGGCGCGGCTGGACATGCCGCTGGCCGACACTGACGATGCCATCGCCATCATCCCGGCGGCCTACGGCATCGCCACCATCGAGATCCTGTTGAACGAGTTCGACACGCTGGTGTTGCTCAAGGTCAAACCGCTGCTCGATGACATCATCGCGTTGCTGGAACGCCGCGGCCTGCTGGAACACGCGCGCTTCATCGAAAAGGTCGGCGCGCCCCAGGAGCGCACCGTCACGGATGTGGCCACGCTGCGCAACGCCAAGGTGAATTATCTGTCGCTGCTGCTGGTGCGCAACCCGCACCGTCCGCGCGGCGAGCTGGTGCGGGGCTGCCGCAAGAAATCGCAAACGAACGAGGTCAGCGCATGAACATGAATACACCCCGCGTCGCCCTGGTCGCCATCACCAAACACGGCGCCGAGCAAGTGGCGGATCTGGCTCCACGCCTGCCGCAGGCCGATGTCGTGGTCGCTGATAAATTCGCCGCTATCATGGCCGGCCTACCCAATACGGTGCACGGTTACAACGGCGCCTTGAGCGCGCAGATCGCCGCGCTGTTCTCCGGCTACGACCAGATCGTGTTCTTCGTCTCGCTGGGCGCAGTGGTGCGCCTGATCGCGCCGCACTTGAAATCCAAGGACGATGACCCCGGCGTGCTGGTGGTGGACGACGCCGCGCAATTCGTCATCCCGGTGCTGTCGGGTCATGTCGGCGGCGCCAACGCTTACGCCGAACAGTTGGCCGAATTGCTGGGGGCCACGCCCGTGCTCACCACCGCTTCCGACGTGGGCAAGACCATTCCCGTCGACATCCTCGGCCGCGAACTTGGCTGGCAGGTGGAGGCGCCGAAGATCAACATCACCCGCGTCTCCGCCCACGTGGTGAACGGCGAGCCCATCGCCTTCGTACAGGAAGCCGGAGCGAAAAACTGGTGGACCCGTGCCACGCCCCTGCCCGGCAACATCCGCTTATTCAACCGATTCGAGGACATGGATTTGGATCGCTACCGCGCCGTGCTGTGGGTGACGCGGCGCGAGATTCCGCCGCCGTTATGGCAAACGCTGGAAGAGCGCCTGGTGGTGTACCGGCCGCCGGAGGACCAAGCATGACGCGCGTGATGCTTGGCCTCGGCTGCGACCGCGGCACCTCGCTCGACACCCTGGCTGCGGCGGTGACGCACGCGCTGGCCGCCGCGAACATCGAACTCAAGGCCGTCGCCGGCGCCGCGACCATCGACAGGAAACACGACGAGGCGGCTATCCTGGAGTTGGCAAGCCAACATGGCTGGCCGCTGCGGTTTTTCAGCGCCGAGGCGCTCGCTCAAGTCGAAGTGCCCAGTCCCTCGGAGACGGTGCGCAAATACATGGGCACACCGGCCGTGGCCGAAGCGGCGGCGCTGCTGGCCGCCGGCACACATAGGGGCGACTTGCTGCTGGAGAAATTCAAATACAAGGGAAGTGACGGCAAGCACGCCACCGTTTCCATCGCCAAGAGGAGAGAGGAATGAACAAGGGCAAGATTCTGCTGGTAGGTTTCGGCCCTGGCGCCGAAGAACACATGAGCTTGCGCGCGCGCCAGGCCATCGCCGAGTCCGACGTGGTCATCGGCTATTCCACCTACATCGAGCTGGTGCAAGACCTGCTGGACGGCAAGGAGGTCATTCGCAAGGGCATGACCGAGGAGATCGACCGCTGCGTCGAGGCCTACGAGCACGCCAAACAAGGCAAAACGGTGGCCCTGGTGTCTTCCGGCGACGTCGGCGTCTACGGCATGGCCGGCCCGACCTACGAGGTGCTGCTGCAATCGGGCTGGACCCCGGGCGGCGATATCGGCGTCGAGGTCATCCCGGGCAGCACCGCGCTCTCCGCCTGCGCCTCGCTGGTGGGCGCGCCGCTGACCCACGATTTCTGTTCCATATCCCTGTCGGACCTGCTGACCCCGTGGCCGGCCATCGCCCGCCGCATCGAGGCCGCCGCGCGCGCCGATTTCGTCGTCGCCCTGTACAACCCCAAGAGCGGGCGGCGCACGCGGCAGATCGTCGAGGCACAGCGCATCCTGCTGCAATACCGCAAACCCGACACGCCGGTGGCCATCGTCAAGTCGGCCTATCGCGAAGCGCAAGACATCCAGAGGGTGCGCCTTGACGAAATGAAGGACTGCAAGATCGGCATGCTGACCACGGTGCTGATCGGCAACAGCAGCAGCTACCTGCAACAAGGTCTGATGATCACACCGCGCGGCTACGCCAACAAATACGACGGCATCACCGGCGAGGCGAAAGCGGGCGAAAAGGCCGGGCGCTCCCTGAGCATGGGCCTGGAAGGCTGGAAGGCCTGCGTGCGCCAGCACCTGCGCGACCACGGCGCGGAATCGCTACGCGACGTGGCGCGGCACTTCGACGCGCCCGTGGGCGAGATCCTCTCGGCCATCGGCGAGGCCGGCGCCGACGACCGCGCGGGCGACTACACAGCCGCTATGGCACAGGCAGACCTCAATGTCCTTCTCGATGCCGCCCGCCAATGGGGACGGGTGCGTATCGTGGTGCGCAGCGAGGCCGGCGCGGTGAGCGAGTTGCTGCTGAACGGCGTTGAATTCAAGCGACGCGGTGATTGGCTCAACATCGAGAACGAACACTTTCATTTGCATATCGACGCCTCGCGAATCCACCGAGCCTGGCTGCTGCGCCGCGGCGATAGCCTGCGCCGCCTGTATTTCATCGATGCGGCGGGCGAGACGGTGTTCAACCTGTCGCTGGTGCGCCTGGACGAGCGCTTCGGCGAGGAAGCGGAGCAGCGATTCGAACAGGCATGGCAAACGCTGACGAGAGACTACGAACTGGAGGCGGCAAGCAATGAGTAACAACGAAGTGATCCCCTTGGAAAAACCCAAGATGGGCATGTACAAACGCCACCTGCTGGTGTGCGTGGGGCCGCGTTGCACCCAGGACGGCGAGTCGCAGGACTTGTTCGAGATGCTGGGCGAGAAATTCAAGGCCGCCGGCATCGACGGCGGCGAGGCGCGCGTCAAACGCACCCGCACCCACTGTTTCGCCACCTGCAAATCCGGCCCCATCGTCTGCGTGCAGCCGGACGGCATCTGGTACTACAACGTCACGGAAGCGAATCTGGACCGCATCATCGCCGAGCACCTGGTCGGCGGCCGGCCGGTCGAGGACCTGATCTACCACCGCGGACCCGCACATGTCGAAACCTGATCAGCGCGCCTGGCTCGCCCTGTTCGTCGATATCGCGGATCAGCCTTGCCTGGTGGTCGGCGGCGGCGCCGTCGCCGCGCGCAAGACACGCCGGCTCCTGGCGGCCGGCGCGCGCGTCACACTGGTGGCCCCCACGTTCGGGCAGGCGATCGCCGCGTTGGTCGAAGGCGGCGACATCATCATTCATCGGCGCCCGTTTCATCTCGACGACCTAGGGAAACAGAAACTGGTGGTGGCCGCCACGGACGATGAAGCCATCAATACCGCCATCGCCCAAGCCGCCCGTGAACTGGACATTCCCGTCAACGTCGCGGCACCGGGCCGTTTGAGCACCGTGATTCTGCCCAAGGTGATTGATCGTGCGCCCGTGCAGATCGCCGTCGCGAGCGGCGGCGCCTCACCCGCACTGATGCGCCAGCTCAATCGCCATCTAAACGCGCTCATACCGCGAGCGTACGGGGAGCTTGCCACTTTGCTGGCCGAGTTCCGAGACGAGATCGGCGCTCGGTTCGCCGGCACCGACGAACGCCGCCGCTTTCATGATGCCATCATCGATGGCCCGGTGTCGGAACAGGTATTCGCCGGCCGACATGCCTTGGCGAGAGAGTTAATACGCGATGGCCTCCGAGAGGGTGTGCCGCCCGCCTCGGGCGAGGTCTATCTCGTGGGTGCCGGCCCCGGCGATCCGGAGCTGCTGACGCTGCGCGCCTTGCGCCTGATGCAGAAAGCCGATGTCGTCGTGTACGACCGGTTGATCGGTTCGGACATTCTCGATTTGATCCGCTCCGGCGCCGCGCGCTACTACGTCGGCAAGGCGCGCGACAACCATGCCTGCACTCAGCAAGAGATCAACCAACTCCTGGTGGAACATGCGCGTGCCGGAAAACGCGTACTGCGCTTGAAAGGCGGCGACCCTTTCGTGTTCGGGCGCGGCGGCGAGGAGATCCAAGCGCTGATGGCGGCGGGCATTCCCTTTCAGGTGGTGCCGGGCGTCACCGCCGCCACCGGTTGCGCCGCCTATGCGGGGATTCCTTTGACCCACCGAGATATGGCGCACGCCTGCATTTTCCTCACCGGCCACTTCGCCGAAGGCGAGACCCGTGTCGATTGGCGCGCCCTGGCCCAGCCCGGCCAGACTCTGGTCTTCTATATGGGCGTCTACAACCTGGCGAAGATCCGCGCGCGCCTGCTCGACCACGGCATGTCCCCGGCCACCCCCGTGGCCGTCATCCAGAACGGCACATTGCCGGATCAACGCGTCCTTTTCGCAACCCTCGGCACGCTGCTGCAATCTGAAATCGATCACGCCGTACCCGGACTGGTGATCGTGAGTGAAACGGTGAAGCTGAGCCCCCGTTACCAAGTATCGTCTGCGAGTAATGATCCGGATTCCCCGGTGACGGCGCGTTTTTCCACAGCCGACAGGGACAGCCTTTACCGCATCATCGCCGCGCGCCGCGACATGCGGCACTTCTCGCCCGGAACGTCGCTCGACGATCAAACCCTCAAGCGACTGCTCGCCGCCGCGCATCAGGCGCCCTCGGTGGGCCTCATGCAACCCTGGCGCTTCATTCGGGTAACGGATGCGGCATTGCGCGAGCGCATCGCGTCCCTGGTGGCGGTGGAACGCGATGCCACGGCGGTGGCGCTGGGCGAACGTGCCGCAGAGTTTCTGCGCCTGAAGGTCGAAGGCATCCGCGAATGCGCGGAATTGCTGGTCGCGGCACTTGCCCCCGACGACGGTACGGTGTTCGGTCGCCGCACCCTGCCCGACGAGATGGCCCTTTGCTCGGTGGCCTGCGCCATCCAGAACCTGTGGCTGGCCGCCCGCGCCGAGAATCTGGGCCTGGGTTGGGTGTCGATGTTCGATCCCGCCGCGCTCGCCCGGTTGTTGGACATGCCTGCGCAAGCCAAGCCCGTCGCCATCCTGTGCCTGGGGCCGGTGGAGTCGTTTTATTCCCGCCCCATGCTGGAGCAGGAGAATTGGCGGCACGGACGACCCCTGCACGAGATGATGTTTGAGAACGGCTGGGGCGACACGCCGCGACGGACGGAGATGCGTGCATGATCACCGCTTACGTGATTCTCGCGGCCCTCGCGCTCGACGCCTGGCTGGGCGAACCACGCCGCTTCCACCCTCTGGTCGGGTTCGGGCGGCTGGCGCAGGCGCTGGAACGGCGCCTCCATGCCGACTCGCGTGCGCGCGGCTGCATCGCGGTGGCGCTGCTGCTCACGCCGTTCACTCTACTCGCGCTGCTGTTCAACGCGCTGCCCTGGGGCAGCGTATTCGACGTGACCGTGCTCTATCTTGCCATCGGCTGGAAGAGCCTCGGCGAACACGCCGGGCGCGTGCGCGACGCCTTGCGCCGCGATGACTTACCCATGGCGCGACAGCGGGTCGGCTTCATGGTCAGCCGCGACACCGAACCGCTGGATGCCGAGGGCGTCGCCAGGGCGACGGTGGAATCGGTGCTGGAAAACGGTAACGACGCCATCTTCGGCGCCATTTTCTGGTTCGCCCTCGCGAGCGCACCCGGCGTGATGTTGTACCGCCTGGCCAACACGCTGGATGCGATGTGGGGCTACCGCAATGCGCGCTATTCGCGTTTCGGCTGGGCCGCGGCGCGCCTGGACGATGTGATGAATTTCATCCCGGCGCGGCTGACGGCGTTGAGCTATGCCCTGGTCGGCCATTTCACCCGCGCGCTGCGCTGCTGGCGGTCCCAAGGCGCGCTGTGGAAAAGCCCGAATGCCGGGCCGGTGATGGCGGCGGGCGCGGGCAGTCTCGGCGTGTTGCTCGGCGGACCGGCGGTTTACCACGGCGCTATGCAGGCGCGGCCGCCATTGGGTGAAGGACATGGCGCAAGGACCGGTGACATCGAACGCGCCTTGCGATTGATCCGGCGTACCGTGTTGCTCTGGGTGCTCATTCTGTTTACAGGAGGTTGTCTTGTCGATTATGTCATCCCTGCCTGAGCAAACAGCACCGCTGCACCCGCCGTTACACTTGCCATTACACCATGGCGGCCGCCTGTGCGCCGCTGCAGCGCGTTACGGTATCGCGCTCGATCAATGGCTCGATCTGTCCACCGGCATCAACCCCAACGGCTGGCCGGTGCCTGCGATTCCAGCAGCGTGTTGGGCGCGTCTGCCGGAAGACGATGACGAACTGGAACAGGCCGCGCAAATCTATTACGAGGCCGAGTACGTGCTGCCGGTCGCCGGTTCGCAGGCGGCGATTCAGGCCCTGCCGCGCCTGCGCCCGCGTTCGCGCGTCGCCGTGCTCGATCCCGGTTATGCGGAACATGCTTGCGCTTGGCGGCGCGCCGGTCATGCCGTCTCCCTTGCCACCGCGGAACGTGTGGAGGAGGCGGTGGCACAAGCGGACGTGCTGGTGCTGATCCATCCCAACAATCCTTCCGGCGCACGCTTCCCCGTCAAGCAACTGCTCCATTGGCACGCACGGGTCGCAGCGCGCGGTGGCTGGCTGGTGGTCGACGAGGCGTTCATGGACGTCACGCCCGAACACAGCCTGTGCCGCCACACTGCGCGCGAAGGCCTGATCGTGTTGCGTTCGCTGGGCAAGTTCTTCGGCCTGGCCGGGGCGCGGGTGGGCTTCGTGTGCGCGCAAGCATCACTGCTCGCGCAACTGCACGGCATACTCGGTCCGTGGAGTGTCAGCGCCCCCGCGCGCTTGGTCGCAACGTCCGCGCTCACGGATCGCGCCTGGCAGGACGCTGCGCGGCAACGCCTTGGCACTGACGGCACACGACTGCAGGCCCTGCTCGCACGACATGGGCACAATCCCGATGGCGGTTGCGCCTTGTTCCAATGGCTGCGCACGCCGGACGCACAACAGCTGCATGAGGCATTGGCGCGCCAGGGCATCCTCACTCGCCTGTTTATCGAATCCTCCAGCCTGCGCTTCGGCCTGCCGGGTGATGAAATCGCGTGGGCGCGCCTGGATGCGGCGCTATCCGGCCTGACTGTGCAGCATCCCGCCGAGGCCGTTTTATGAGTACGCCCACGCTGATGGTGCAGGGCACCACCTCGGACGCCGGAAAGAGTCTGCTGGTCACGGCCCTGTGCCGCTGGCTGGCGCGCCAGGGTGTGCGCGTCGCGCCCTTCAAGCCGCAGAACATGGCGTTGAACAGCGCGGTGACCATTGACGGTGGCGAGATCGGCCGCGCCCAGGCGGTACAGGCGCAGGCCTGCGGTCTGGAACCGCACACCGACATGAACCCGGTGTTGCTCAAGCCCAATACCGACACTGGCGCACAAGTCATTATCCATGGCCGCGCGGTCGCCAACATGAACGCGCGCGATTATCACGACTACAAGCGCGTCGCCCGGGCGGCGGTGCTGGAATCCTACCAGCGACTCGCCGCGCGCTACGATGCGGTCATTGTCGAAGGCGCCGGTTCGCCGGCTGAGATCAATCTGCGCCACAACGACATCGCCAACATGGGCTTCGCCGAGGCCGTGGACTGCCCGGTGATCCTCGTCGCCGACATCGACCGTGGCGGGGCCTTCGCGCACCTCATCGGCACGCTCGAACTCCTGAGCGAAACCGAGCGGCAACGCGTCGCCGGCTTCGTCATCAACCGCTTTCGCGGGGATATCGCCCTGCTGCAACCGGGCCTCGACTGGCTGGAGCAGCACACCGGCAAGCCGGTGCTGGGCGTGCTGCCGTATCTGCGCGGTCTGCATCTCGAAGCCGAGGATGCCGTCATAACCCACCAGGCCGAGAAGCACGGCAAGGCGTTGCAAGTCGTGGTTCCGGTCCTGCCGCGCATCAGCAATCACACGGATTTCGATCCATTGCGCCTGCACCCGCAGGTGAATCTGCGTTTTATCGGTCCCGATGAAGTCATTCCAACCGCCGACCTGATCATCCTGCCCGGCTCCAAGAGCGTGCGCGCCGATCTCGCCTGGCTGCGCGAACACGGCTGGGAGACGGCGATCCACCGGCACCTGCGTTACGGCGGCAAGGTCATCGGCATCTGCGGCGGCTTTCAGATGCTTGGCTTGTCGCTACACGATCCTTACGGTCTCGAAGGCGAGGCCGGCAGCGGCGACGGTTTCGGGCTGCTCGATGTTGAGACGACGCTGGAACGCGACAAGCAATTGCGTAACGTGCGCGGCACATTGGCGCTGGCGCATGCCCCGATCACCGGTTATGAAATCCACGCCGGTGTGACCACGGGGCCCGCGCTTGCATGCCCCGCCGTGCACCTAGTGGATCGCAGCGATGGCGCACTTTCCGGGGACGGACAGATCCTCGGCACCTATCTGCATGGCCTGTTCGAATCACCACCGGCCTGCACCGCGCTGCTCGCCTGGTCCGGTTTGGACGACGCGCAAACCATCGATTACCACGCGCAACGCGAAGCGTCCATCGAGCGCCTGGCCGATGCCGTGGCGGCGCACCTCGACACCGCCCGGCTGCGATCGATCTTCAAGCATACGGCGGTGCCGGCATGAGCACATGCAGAACACTCATTCTCGGCGGCGTGCGCTCCGGCAAGAGCCGCCTGGCCGAACGCCTCGCCTTTGAGAGCGGCCTGCCCGTCACCTACATCGCCACCGCCACGGTTGGGGACGACGAAATGCGGGCGCGCATCGCGGCACACCGCGCGCGCCGCCCGGCGGCCTGGTCCGTGGTGGAAGAACCCTATGCACTTGCCGCGACCTTGCACTCGCATGCAGCGTCGGACAGCTGCATCCTGGTCGATTGCCTGACGCTGTGGCTCACCAATCTACTCATGGCGGAGGACCCGTCCTCGCTGGAGCGCGAGCGCGCGGCGCTGCTCGGCACACTGCCGAGTCTGCCCGGCCAACTCATCCTGGTCAGCAATGAAACCAACATGGGCGTGATGCCCATGGGGGAACTGAGCCGTCGCTACTGTGACGAAGCAGGCCGGCTACACCAGGATCTGGCGCAGATTTGCGAGCGCGTGATCCTGACCGTGGCGGGCCTGCCCCATGTCTTGAAAGGAGAACCCGTATGCATGCCTGTATGAATGAAGGTGCAACCATCGAATGGCTGGCCATCCCGGCGGCGCTGCCCGATGCCGGCGCGCGCCAGGCCGCCGAAGCGCGGCAGTCGCAACTCACCAAGCCGCCCGGCGCACTTGGCCGGCTGGAAGCGATCGCCATTCAGCTCGCCGCCCTTCAAGGCACGGAGCAACCGTGTGTGGATAAGGTGCACATCACGGTATTCGCGGGCGACCACGGCGTGGCGGCCGAAGGGGTATCGGCCTTTCCCCAGGCTGTGACCGCCGAGATGGTGAAGAACTTCGCGCGCGGCGGCGCGGCGATCTGCGTGGCGGCGCGCACCCTCGGCGCCTCACTCGAAGTCATCAACCTCGGCACGGCACACGACACCGGTTCGCTAGCCGGCGTGAAGGACTGCCGCCTCGGTCCAGGCACCGCCAACTTTACGCTTGAACCCGCGATGGACGTTTACCAACTCGCGCGTGCCCTCGGCGTCGGCCGCCATGCCGCCGAACGGGCGCGATTGAATTGCGCGCAGTTGTTCATCGGCGGCGAGATGGGTATCGGCAACACCACCGCCGCCTCCGCCCTGGCCTGCGCCCTGCTCGATGCGCCGCCGGAACGCCTCGCCGGCCCGGGCACCGGCCTGGATGCTCACGGGGTAGCGCGCAAGACCGAAGTCATTCACCGCGCGCTGGCCTGTCACAGCACGCACCACGGCACGCCACTGGAGGCGCTGCGGCGTCTCGGCGGTTTCGAGATCGCCGCCTTGACCGGTGCTTATATCGCCTGCGCCCACATAGGCCTGCCGGTACTGGTCGATGGCTTCATTAGTTCAGTGGCGGCGCTCGCCGCCGCGCGACTGTGCCCCGGCGCCGGGGACTGGCTGTTATATTCGCATGCCTCCGCCGAACCGGGACATCGGACGGTGCTCGAGGCCCTCGACGCAAGACCGCTGCTCGATCTGGGCATGCGCCTGGGCGAAGGCAGTGGCGCCGCCGTCGCCGTGCCGCTGTTGTGCATGTCCTGCGCGCTGCACAACGAAATGGCCACCTTCGCCGAAGCGGGCGTATCGGAAAAGAGTTCGCAATGCTGATCGGTCGCTCCCGACGTCGTGCCTCCCGCGACACCAGCACATCCCTGCGCGTCGGCCTGCTGCGCCATGGCGAGGTCGAGGGCGGCAGCCGTTTCCGGGGTCACACGGACGACCCGCTGACCGCCACCGGTCTGGCACATATGCATGCCGCGATCGCCGACAGCGGCAATTGGGAACATGTGGTCAGCTCGCCGCTGGCGCGGTGCGCCGCGTTCGCCAAGGAATATGCCAGGCGGTATTCGTCGCAACTATCATTCGACGCACGTATGATGGAAATGCACTTTGGCGCCTGGGAAGACCGCACTGCCGCCGAACTGATGACAACCAATGCCGATGCCCTCACCCGCTTCTGGAACGACCCGCTCCACAACACGCCGCCCGGGGGAGAACCACTGTCACAATTCCAGGCGCGCGTGCTCGACGCCTGGAAGGATATCGTTGCTGGTCACGCCGGGCAGCGGGTACTGATCGTCACCCACGGCGGCGTCATTCGCGTGCTGCTCTGTCAAGTAACGGGCGTTTCCGTGGCACAACTGCAAGAATTCAGTATCGGACACGGCCAATTGCACAGCATGCACATCGACAGGGACGGCTCAGTACGGCTCGATGGTGTGACGTACGTCATGGAGTAACGTACTCATGTTGCGCCCATTCCTCATCGCCTTGCAGTTTCTCACCGCCGTGCCTGTCCGGCTCAATCACCCGCCGGATGCCACGGCGACCGGGCATTCACTACTCTACTATCCACTGGTCGGACTACTCATCGGCGCGCTGCTTGCTGTGCTCGCATGGACGCTCGGCAATGCGCCGCCGCTGCTCGCCTCCGCCGTGCTGCTCGCAGTCTGGGTAGCGGTCACCGGCGCGCTGCACCTCGACGGGCTCGCCGACAGCGCAGACGCCTGGGTAGGCGGGCACGGCGACCGCGATAAGACGCTCGCCATCATGAAAGACCCCCGCAGCGGCACGATGGCGGTTGTCGCCCTGTTCCTGGTCCTCCTGATCAAATTCACCGCGCTGGCGCAGCTCGTATCGAATGGCGCTTGGGATATCATTGCTCTGATTCCCATCCTAGGTCGTACCGCGCTGGTGACGCTTTTTCTCACCACACCCTATGTCAGGCCCCAGGGACTCGGAAGTATTCTCGCCGGCCATCTGCCGTGCCGCGCATGCATGTTCGCCGTCGTTTTAACGTTGGTTGCCGTACTCGCATTCGTCGGGCTCGCGGCGTCGTGGCTATTGGCAGCTGTGTCTGGTGTGTTTCTCGCACTACGCCGATTCATGTTGCAGCGTCTCGGCGGCACCACCGGCGATACCGCCGGCGCCCTTCTGGAAATAACCGAGACCATCGCCTTGGTCACAGGCGTCGTTATTGGATCGGTTTCCGTGCCATAGTCTTTTCCGTGCCATAGTCTATGGGGTCGCCCTTGGATACGCCTCGCCTGAGGACGGAACTGGTGGCCTGGGTGAATCAGGAGCGCGAGACAGCCCGTCTGCACCCGCTGCTGATCATCGCCCTGTGCGTCGTCGTGTTCTTGGAGATCCATCCCTTCCAGGACGGCAACGGGCGACTCTCTCGGGTGCTGACCACGCTCCTGCTCCTGCAGGCCGGTTACGGCTACGTGCCGTACAGCTCGCTGGAAAGCGTGGTCGAGCAGAGCAAGGAGGCGTACTACCTGGCTTTGCGGCAGACGCAGGGCACGATCCGCACCCAGGCACCGAACTGGCAGCCGTGGCTGGTTTTCTTCCTGCGCTCCCTGGCCGAACAGGTGCGGCGCCTGGAGAAAAAAGTCAAGCGCGAGAAGATCGTGCTGGCGGCCATGCCGGAACTGCAGCTACAGATCGTCGAGTTCGCCTGCGAGCACGGCCGCGTCACCATCGGCGAGGCCATCAAACTGACCGGGGCCAGCCGCAATATGCTCAAGCAGCACTTCCGGGCACTGGTCGAACGCGGCACGCTTGATCAGCACGGCAGTGGCCGTGGAGTTTGGTACGGCCTGCGCTGAGGGACTGCGGGACGCGGGTTCGATTCCCGTTTCGGGAATTGAACTGCCCCCGGAAAGCAGACGAGGTTGAGCGGCCATTCCGGGCAACCAATCAGCGCGAAAAACCTGCTTGATCGTCCACGGCCGATGGCCGTATCGGCAGGCTTTTCGATCCGGTTCGCACCAACCCGCAGCGATTCGATTCCGTACTTTCAATAGTCGTTTGATGCGGGGTACCATCCCACCACCAGTAGACGAGACCAACCCTTTTTCCGGTTGGTCTTTTTTTTAGCCCAAATTGTCAGTGTGGTTCACGAGTGATCTTGCGGACTTTTGCAGTTCGTGGCTCACCTTGTATGCGGGCCGCTTTATGCTCTTTTCGCCGTTATTCTCCCGGCAGCGATACTCCCCGCAAGGCTAGGCTCCAGCCTCATCCCAAAGCATGGGGGCAATACTCAGCCAACTCGTGGCTTCGAGTGGAGACATGGCTGACGAAATGCGCAGTCCCGTTTGCCTGTTTGCGAAGCGGGTGCCTCAGATTACATGCGCGGCGTGTGGTAGCAGAGGTTCTGGGTGTCGAAAGCCAGGCTCATTTGTTCGGCGCTGGGCAGCACGATGTATTTCACACCCACCACGTCCTGACCGTCTTTCCAGAACATGGCAAACACGGCTTTTTCTCCGTTGCTGACAACGTGAGTGTTGGAATACACCCGGGTGGGCTGGCCGTGCTTGTTGTTGTAGTTGTTCACCGTGATGATGAGTGACTTGAGGGAAGGGCGCACGTCCTGTTCGAAGCCGACCAGCTTGCCTTTGCAGAAGCGGAACTGGTAACGGCGGGCAACGCTGGGATCGTTGTCGTAGGCCAGGATGACGTCGTCCGAGGGCTCCACCACCCGGTCGAAGTTCCAATTGGCAATGAGCTGGTTCTTGACTTCGCTCTGGGCCATGCCGGATTTGAACTCCGCGACTTCGAAGGCAGTGGCAGGCAAGGCCAGGATCAGGAAGGGAAGGGCTGAAAGGGCGGTAGAAAGGAAACGAAGCATGGGTGGCGTGAAGGTCACGGTGAAATCAACAATGCAGGTGGCATCTTAGCAGTTCACCGCGCCCCATCCGGGTGAGGCCGACAACTCATGATCCCTCCTTTCCGAGGCTGGCTTTAAACCGGCACGGACAAGTCCCAGGAATGGCGGCCACCCTCAACTCCGGAAGCGGGAGACGGTTTCATGCAGGGTGTCAGCCAGGGCCCGTAGTTGCTGGACAGTGCGATCCGAGGCCTCGATGGCCTGTTCGGTGTGCACTGCAAAATCCGCTACCCGGTTTAGGTTCTCGGCGATGCTGCTGCTGGCCAGGGACTGTTCCTTCACCGAGGCGGCGATTTCTTCCACACCCTGGCGGGCGCCTTCCACGGCACTATGGGCCTGTTCCACCACGGTGGAGACTTCCCGACTGCGCCGGGCCGTGTCTTCGAGGGCTTCTTCACCCTTGCGGATGGTGGTTTCCACGTGGGTGGAATTGGTTTCCAGCTCGGCGGTGATGCGGTTGATCTCGTTGGCGTACTGGGCAGTCTTTTCCGCCAGCTTGCGCACTTCGTCGGCGACTACGGCGAAGCCCCGGCCCTGTTCCCCGGCCCGTGCGGCTTCAATGGCAGCGTTGAGGGCCAGCAGGTTGATCTGCTCGGCAATGTCCTTCACGTGTTGGGTGGCGCCGATGATGCTCTGGGTGTTTTCCAGAAACTGGCTGACAGAGCCGGACATGTCCTGCACGGCCTGCTGTACGCCGGCCATGGCGCCGCTGAGCTGGCCCATCATGGCCAGGCCTTCGCCGGAATGCTGGGCGCTTTCCTCGGATACCGACTTCACCCGCTCCGCACCGTCGGACACGGAGGCGATGCTGGCTGTCATCTCGTCCACCGCAGCGGCGGTGGAGGTGAGGGCGCCAGCCTGTTCCGCGCCCACGGAACGCAAGCTGCCGGAAGCCTGGGCCAGGGTGCCGGACAGTGTGTGCAGCTGGTTTGCATTGAGTTTGATGCTCGAAACCATGGCCTGGATATGTTCCACGAAGGTATTGAAGGCCGCCGAGACCCGGCACAACTCATTGTTTCCCTGAACATTCAGACGGGCGGTGAGATCGCCTTCCCCTTGGGCCAGGGCCTCAAGGGAGGTGCCGAGCATGTTGATCTGTCTAAGTATGTTGGTGACGATGGCAGCGGCCACGGCAAGTCCGGCCACCACCGCCAGTGCGCTCAGGGCCAGTGCGATGGCCTGGGAGCGGGAAGTCGCCGCCTGAACTTCAGCCTCCCGGGCTTGTATCGCGGCTTTCTGGGCCGTGATGGCATCCCTCAGTGTTTGCCTGATTTCACGCCAGACCGGGGTTTCCGCCTGATTTAGCTGGGTTTTTGCTTCATCGAGTAGGCCGTTCTTGACCTGGTCCTGAATGGCTGCCTGGAGGGCTTTTTGCTTGTCACGCAATGTTCCTACCTTTTCCAGGGTGGCGGCTTGCTCCGCTTTGTCAGTCGTCAACTCACGGGTTTCGGCCATCAACTTGTCCATCTCCTGGCTGGCCTTGTCGAAGTTCTGGTAGGCCTTGGGATTGGCAGGATCCAGAATGATGTTGCGCAACGCCTGGCCCATCTGCAGGCCGTTGGCGTAGAGCCCGGTGTAATTGAGCAGCAACTGCTGATCCTGCTGGATGAAATCGTTGAATTCTGTTTTGGCCCGGTCCAAGGCCTGGTGGGATACGAAGGCGGAAACCAGGAAAAGAGCAAAGGTCACGGTCAACAGGATGACGAGCTGGGTGCGGACCTTGTATTGGTGTAGGTTGATCATGGCGGGCCCCGTCCTTTGTGTTGGGTTTTAATCTATTTATTGGCGATATTCCGCAAAATTAAACCTCAATCTGCGGGAGCACCGTAACCGCCTCCGCCTGGGGTTTTCAGCACGATACAGTCTCCCGCTGCCAGGGTAAATCCGCACAGGCCGTCCAGGTCTTCCCGGCGCCCATCGGCCCGTTCGATCCATTGCCGGCCCAGCTTGCCCGGGCTGCCACCGGCCAGGCCGAATCCGCCTATCCGGCGGCGCAAGGCCAGCAGATTAGCCTGCATGGGGGCCAGGAAGCGGATTTTGCGCACCACCCCGTCACCTCCGGGGTATTGCCCGGTGCCGCCGGACTCCCGCCGCAGGCCGAAGTGCTCCACCCGTACCGGATAATTCAATTCCAGCACTTCCACATCGGTCAGCCGGGAGTTGGTCATGTGGCTGTGGACTCCGGAGGCACCGGCAAAACCGGGGCCTGCGCCCGTACCCCCGCACAGGGTTTCGTAATACTGGTGCCGGCTGTTGCCGAAGCTGAAGTTGTTCATGGTGCCCTGGCTGGCGGCCAGCCGGCCCAGGGCGCCGTAAAGGGCGTCGACGATGTTCTGGGAGGTTTCCACGTTGCCGGCCACCACGGCGGCTGGCCAGGCGGGGTTGAGCAGACTGCCCGTGGGGATGACGATGTCCAGCGGGCGCAGCACGCCGGCGTTGAGGGGAATGTCCTCGTCGATCAAGGTGCGGAATACATAGAGCACGGCGGAATGGGTGATGCTGGCCGGAGCGTTCAGGTTGCCCGTCTGCTGGGAACTGGTGCCGGTGAAGTCGATGCGGGCCCGGCCGGCGGCCCGGTCCAGGGTGACCGCCACCCGGATGACGGAACCTTCGTCCAGGGGCAGCTCGAAATGGCCGTTTTGCAACCTGGGCAGCAGCCGTTTGACGGCGGCTTCGGCGTTGTCCTGAACGAAGTCCATGTAGGCGAGCACCGCTTCGGTGCCCGCTTCCTCGGCCAGTTGCAGCATAAGCCGCTGTCCCAGTGCGTTGGCAGCCACCTGGGCCTGAAGGTCGGCCAGGTTCTGGTCGGGGTTGCGGGCGGGGTCGGGTGAATCTGCCAGCCAGGCGCGCACCTGGGCTTCCAGGAAATGCCCGTCAGAAACGATTGCCAGGCCTTCCGAACGGCAGCCTTCTTCGTCGATGTGGCGGCTGGTGGCGGGCATGGAGCCGGGGCTGATGCCTCCCACGTCAGCATGATGGGCCCGGGAGGCCAGCACCCAGGCCAGTCGGCCGGCGGCATCAAACCCGGGGCTGACTACGGTGATGTCCGGCAGGTGGGTGCCGCCGGCGTAGGGGGAGTTGATCAGGTAGGCATCGCCGGGCCGCAGTTCCGTACCAAAGCGCGTAAGGATGGCCCGCACAGAATCTCCCATGCTGCCCAGATGAACCGGTATGTGGGGGGCGTTGGCGATGAGATTGCCCCCGGCATCGAACAGGGCGCAGGAGAAATCCAGGCGCTCCCGGATGTTCACCGAGCGGGCGGTGTTTTGCAGTACCCGCCCCATGTCCTCGGCAATGCTCATGAAGCGGCGGTTGAAGAGAGTGAGCCAGGCGGGGTCCGGGCTGTGGGGGTCGGGCCGTAGGGGGCGGTGGTGCAGGGCGGTGAGCAGCAGGTCCCCCCGCTGGGTTTTTACTGCCTGCCAGCCCGGGGGCAACACCAGGGTGGAACCCGGCTCCACCAGCAGGGCCGGGGCGGCAACCACCTGGCCCGGGGCCAGGTCCCGCCAGGCATACAGGGCTGCCGTCTGCCAGGCGCCGGCCAGGTAGACGGGGCGCTGCCCCAGGGGCCTGGCTGGCGCTGATGGACCGGGGCAGGCCTGGGGTTCGCCGCCGCCCCGGATGGTCTCTGTTTCCAGGGCCACGCAGATGAGTTCCCGATCCGGGTCGGCAAAGCCGAAACGGCGCTGGTGCTCCCGGTGGAAGGCGGCGGCCATGGCCGGCGGGGAATCCAGGGGTATGGCCAGTACCGTATCCGCGCCGGCAAAGCGCAGCAGGGCACGGTGACTGACTCCGGGCCCGGAATCAGGCAGGGGCCGGTCCAGTGCAGATAAAGGCGCTTCCACCGCTTCCAAATGCAACGTCCGTCTTTCCGCCAGGCCGATGCCGTAGGCGGACAGCACGGCGGCGAAGGGAGATACCAGCACCTGGCCCACGCCCAGTCTTTCGGCCACGGCGCAGGCATGCTGGCCCCCGGCGCCGCCGAAGCTCACCAGGGTGTAATCCGCCGGGTTCACGCCCCGGGCCAGGGTGATGTGGCGCAGGGCGTCCGCCATGTGCTCCACGGCGATGGCCAGGAAGCCTTCCGCCAGGCGTTCCGGGGTGTAGTCCAGGCCCAAGGCCTGGTTCACTTCACCAGCCAGGCGGTCGAAGGCCTGCGCCACGCCGTCCCGGTCCAGGGGCTGGTCGCCGCCGGGCCCGAACAGGGCCGGGAAGTGGTCTGCCTGGAGGCGACCCAGCAGCAGGTTGGCGTCGGTGACCGTCAAGGGGCCGCCCCGCCGGTAACACAGGGGACCCGGCAGGCTGCCGGCAGATTCCGGTCCCGCCAGTAGTCGGCTGCCGTCAAAACGCAGGATCGAGCCGCCCCCCGCCGCCACGGTATGTACCCCCAGCATGGGCACCCGCAACCGGTGGCCGGCAATGCGGGCATCCAGGGTGCGCTCGAATTCGCCGGCATACAGGGAGACATCCGTGGAGGTGCCGCCCATGTCGAAGCCGATGAGCTTGTCGAACCCCGCCGCCCGGCCCACCTTGGCCATGCCCATGAGCCCGCCGGCCGGCCCGGACAGCACGCTGTCCTTGCCCTGGAAATCCTTTGCCGGCACCAGGCCGCCGTTGGACTGCATGAACTCCAGGCGTGTGCCGGCGGGCAGGGCTGCCGCCACCTGGGATACGTAATGGCGCACCGGTGGCGACAAGGCAGCGTCCAGCACCGCGGTTTCGGCCCGGGGTACGAACTTGATCAGGGGGCTGGCCTGATGGGAAAGGCTGACCTGGGTAAAGCCCGCCGCCCGGGCCATTTCCCCGGCCTGCAACTCATGGGCAGGGTTTTTCCAGGCATGCAGGAAGGCGATGGCACAGGCCTGGTAGCCCGCCTGCCGGGCTTCGGTCAGGGTCTGGGCCAGGGCTTCCGTCTCCAGAGGGAGGAGGGCAGTGCCATCCGCCGCCATCCGCTCCCGTGCTTCGGCTACCCGGGCGAAGAGGGGGCGGGGTTTGCGGATATCCAGGGCAAAAATATCCGGCCGGGCCTGGTCGCCGATCTCCAGGGCTTCGGCAAAGCCGGCGGTCACCAGCAGGAGGGTGGGTTCGCCCTGATGGGTGAGCAGGGCATTGGTGCCCACCGTGGTGCCCATCTTGACCTCGGCGACCAGGTCGACAGAGATGGGCGCACCTGGCGCAATACCCAGCAACGCATGGATACCTGCTATAGCCGCATCGCTATAGGCTTCCGGGTTCTCGGACAAGAACTTCGCCTGGCTGAGGCGTCCATCCGGGTGGCGTGCGACGATATCGGTAAACGTGCCGCCACGGTCGATCCAGAACTGCCAGGCCATGGGGGGTATGCCTGTGGAAAGGGGTTACAACCCCGATTCCAGCAACAGGGACTCGGCTTCCTGGGTCAGGGTCGCAAGGTCATCCGGGTCGATCATCAGCCAGGTGGTGGTGGCCCTTTCGAAGCGCCCCCATTCCCCATCGTCCTGGTGTCGGGAATAACGGCACTCCATTTGGCCCGCCAGGTGGCTCAGGGCGACCAGGGTACGGACCTGATGGTCCGTGTCCCGGTTGAAGATATCCGGCTCATGATGCTGGCGCACGGCTTCCCGGATCACCTCCGGCAGGCACCAGTTGCGGGCCAGGATGGCGCCCACCATGGAGTGGTCCATGCCGTGGCGCTCGTTCTCCACGGCCGTGAAGCCCCGGGGGTCCTGGTTGGCCAGGCGCAAGGTGTCCCGGTAATCGGGAAACCGCTTCATGAGCAGGGGCAGCCCCGCATCCCGGAAGAGGCCGAACAAGTGGGCGGCGTCCCGGTCATGGCCCATCTTGCCCGCAAGCCAGGCGCAAAGCAGACCGGTGCGGGCGGATTGGTCCCAGAAACGTTCGATTCCCTGTGCGTTGAGGGAGGCCTTGAGGGCCAGGCAGTTGACCACCGTGGCCACCCGGGGAATGCCCAGCATGCCAACGGCCAGCGGTATGGATTGCACCTGGCGGCGAAGGCCGAACAGCGGAGAGTTCACCGTCTTCAGCAAGGCTGCCGACAGACCCACGTCCCGGGCAATGGCATCGGCCACCACCTTCTGGTCCGGCTCATCCTTGGCCTTCTCGTCCATGACCGCCAGGACAACGGCGGGACGGGGTGGAATGCCGATGGATTCCACCAGTTTTTCCGCGGCTTGCCGGGTCAGTTCCGTCATGGCTGGCTACATTTCCTGCCGTGGGTCAGATGCCGCGCAGCAACTCGTTGATGCCCACCTTGGAGAGGGTGCGCTCGTCCACCTTCTTGACGATGACCGCGCAGTAGAGGCTGTACTTGCCGTCCTTGGAGGGCAGGTTGCCACTTACCACCACGGAGCCGGCGGGCACCCGGCCATAATGGACTTCTCCGGTTTCCCGGTCGTAGATGCGGGTGCTTTGGCCGATGTACACGCCCATGGAGATGACGCAGTTGTCTTCCACCACGACGCCTTCAACCACTTCGGAGCGAGCGCCGATGAAGCAGTTGTCGCCGATGATGGTGGGACCTGCCTGGACCGGCTCCAGCACGCCGCCGATGCCCACGCCGCCGGACAGGTGCACGTTCTTGCCGATCTGGGCGCAGGAACCCACGGTGGCCCAGGTGTCCACCATGGTGCCTTCATCCACATAGGCGCCGATGTTCACGTAACTGGGCATGAGCACCACGTTGCGGGCGATGTAGGAACCCTTGCGCACGGCGGCGGGGGGCACTACCCGGAAACCGCCTTCCCGGAAATCCTTGGAGTTGAAGTCGGCGAATTTGCTGGGCACCTTGTCCCAGTAGTTGGTGTAACCGCCCTTGATGAAGCTGTTGTCTTCCAGACGGAAGGAGAGCAGCACGGCTTTCTTGATCCACTGGTGGGTGACCCAGGTCTGCCCTTCGGTACGTTCCGCCACCCGCAACTGGCCCATGTCCAGCAGGTCGATGACGGCCATGACGGCATCCTTCACCTGGGGTTCCACGTTGCGGGGGGTGATGTCGGCGCGACGTTCAAAGGCTTCTTCGATGGTGGCTTGTAAATCTTGCATGTCTTTTTCCTTCAATGGGTTGTTGCGTGTTTTGAATGTTACTTATCTAAACTATGGATGTATTCAACAATGCGTCTGGCCGCTTCGACGCATGGCCCCAGGCCGTCCACCAGGGCGATGCGCACGAAGCCCTGGCCCGGGTTCACCCCCTTGGCCTCCCGGGCCAGGAAGGAGCCGGGCAGCACAGTGACGTGCTGTTGTTCATAAAGGTCCCGGGCAAACCTGGCATCGTCGCCGCCGGGCACCCGGGCCCAGATATAGAAAGCGGCATCCGGGGCGTCGAACTCCAGGGCACCCTTGAGCAGGGGCATGACGGCGGCAAACTTTTCCCGGTACTGGCGGCGGTTCTCGTGCACGTGGCCTTCGTCCTTCCAGGCTGCGGTGGAGGCGGCCTGGACGGCGGGGTTCATGGCGCTGCCGTGATAGGTGCGGTAGAGCAGAAACTGCTTGATGATGTCCGCGTCGCCGGCGACGAAGCCGGAGCGCAGGCCCGGCACGTTGGAACGCTTGGACAGGCTGTTGAACACCACCAGGTTACGGAAATCCCGGCCCAGTTCCCGGGCGGCGGTGAGGGCACCCAGAGGCGGGTGGCCTTCGTCGAAATAGATTTCCGAGTAGCACTCGTCGGCCGCCACCACGAAACCATGCCGGTCGGACAGTTCGAATACCCGGCGCCAGCCTTCCAGGTCCATGACCTTCCCCGTCGGGTTGCCGGGGGAACACACATAGGCCAGTTGCACGGTTTCCCACAGGTCTTCCGGAATGACGGAGAAATCCATCCCGAAGCCGTTTTCCGGCAGGGTGTTGAGGAAATAGGGTTTGGCACCTGCCAGCAGGGCGGCCCCTTCGTAGATCTGGTAGAAGGGGTTGGGGGACAGTACCCGTTTCACGTGCCTGGTCTGGTCGATGACCGCCTGGGCGAAGGCAAACAGGGCCTCCCGGCTACCGTTCACAGGCAGAATCTGTGTGGCCGGGTCCAGTTCGACGCCGTAGCGCATGCGGGCCCAGTCGGCGATGGCTTCCCGCAGGGCCTCGCTGCCCTGGGTGACCGGGTAGTGGGCCAGGCCCTGGAGGTTGTCCGTCAGGGTCTGCTTGATGAAATCCGGCGTTGCATGCTTGGGCTCGCCGATGGAAAGATTGATGGCCGTCAGGGCCGGGTTGGGGGTGACGCCAGCGAACAGGTCCCGGAGCTTCTGGAACGGGTAGGGCTGGAGTTGAGTTAAACGAGGATTCATAAACGAAGATCCATGCACGGGTTGTCAGCCCGGGTAGCGATCAGGAAAGTCGCGAATTATATGCCTTCCCCCCCATCTACACGCCTTCTTTCCCCCCTCAGCCTGGTGGTGGCCGCCACCGTCTGGGGGCTGGTCTGGTATCCCTATCGCCTGCTCCAGGAAGCGGGCCTGTCCGGCAGCCTGTCGTCCCTGCTGACCTATGCCCTGGGGGTGCCCTTCCTGCTCTGGCTGGTCCTGGCCCGGGGGCAGATCGCCCTCAGCCTGCGCCAGAGCGGCCAGCGCCGCTGGCTGCTGGCGGTGGCCCTGACGGCGGGCTGGACCAATCTTTCCTATGTGCTGGCGGTGATCCACGGGGAGGTGATGCGGGTCATGCTGCTGTTCTACCTGGCCCCCCTCTGGACCCTGTTTTTCGCCTGGCTGATCCTCAAGGAATGGGCCGGGGCCTGGGGATGGGCGGTGACGGCCCTGGCCCTGGGGGGGGCCTACGTCATGCTGGGGGGTGAGCGTTCCGGACCCTGGGGGCTGCCCCTGCCGGCCACCGGCGCGGAGTGGCTGGGACTGTCCTCCGGCATCGGTTTTGCCTTGACCAATGTGCTGACCCGCAAGGCCCGGGATATCCCCATCGAAACCCGTTCCCTCTGGGTGTTTGCCGGGGTGATGGGCATGTCCCTGCTGTTCGTCGGTGGCGAACTGGAAGCAAGCCAGGCCGTCGGCCAGGCCATGGCCCAGCTGACACCGCTCCATTGGCTATGGATGGCGGGCATCACCCTGGCCTTGCTGCTGGCCACCTTCACCGTCCAGTATGGCCTTGCCCATACCCCCGCCACCCCCGCCGTGGTGATTCTGCTGTTTGAACTGGTGGTGGCGGCCGTGTCCAGCCACTACTGGGCCGGCGAGACCCTGGGCCCCCGGGAATGGCTGGGCGGTACCATGATCGCCGCCGCCACCCTGGTCACCCTGAAACTGAAACACCATGACTGAACCCCGCCTCACCCAACTGCTCCACGCCAGCCTGCTGTGCGCCGATCTGCCCCGTTCCCGGGCCTTTTACGAAGGCCTGCTGGGTCTGCGCCCCAGCCCCGACAGGCCGAAGATGGATTTCGACGGTGTCTGGTACGACCTTGGCCCAGGCCAGATACACCTCATCTGCCAGCCCAACCCAGACCCGGTGACGGGCCGCCCGGAACACGGAGGCCGGGACCGGCACACCGCCCTGGGAGTCCAGGGCTGGCAAGCCCTGGTGGCACGTCTGGAAGCGGCAGGCCACCCCTTCACCCGCAGCCGCTCCGGCCGCCCGGCCCTGTTCCTGCGGGACCCGGACGGCAATACGCTGGAGCTGGTGTCCCTGGACCCGGGTTAGTTCGGTTGGGCTCTTACTTCAGGGCACATCGAAAAACGTGGTTTGACAGGCTCACCACGAACGGAACGAATCGCATACCTCGAACGGAACGCACTGGTTTATAGGGCACCGTTCGCACTGAGCCCGTCGAAGTGCGGGGTTTTCCGCGATGCCCTTCGGTACGCTGGACAACTCGGGCGCTGATCCGAGCCATTCAGCGCTTGCCATGCCACTACAAGGCTGGGGTATATTTCCGCCCAATAAATAAACACTAGGGAGTAGACCAATGGTTGCTAAGACCATGGCTAAAAGCGCAGTCAGTTCGCGCTCGGCTTTCAGATTATGTCTTCACCACAGTTTGATCTCTGGTCTAAGTGGCCTCGCGCTAGCATTGGCGGCGCCTTGGGCAATCGCAGTTCATTGTAATGTGATGCCCTATGCAAATGAATGCCAAGGGAGTAATTATTGGCCGACCCCCACCAATTGGATTCCGGATACGGATGGGGATTGCCATCCTCAGGCCCCCTCAGCCTGGCCGGTCACGATGGGCTATTACTTTGGGGGGCAATGGTTTGCCCTATCGGAATACGTTGCAGCGGGAAAGGCTGCCTGCCTTGAAGGGGGATGGCACGGAGGACAGGGTACAAATCCTGGTGTTGCTACGTGTTTATGGGGTGATACACCTTATAACATCAATATGGTCGAGGTACTTTGGAAGACAGAAAACCCGGATTATTTCCAGCCTGATTCAGGCAAATGTGCATTACTCGGAAACTGGATGTGGGCTGGCAGTGGCTATTACTGCGGTAAGCAGAACAATAATGTTTCCTCTACTACCAAGCTTTCTGACGGTGTGTGTTTTTTACGAAGCCAATCCGATGGAACCCTTGAGCAAGACCCCCTCGACCCCGATTGCACAGAACCCACGCAATGCACCTACGCCAATAAAACCCTCGGCGCTCCCACCCAATGCCCCGATGACGGCCTCTTCCAAGGCAACCCGCTTCACACAGGCACAGGCAACAAATACCAGGCCGAGGTGGATTACCAGGCCAGCGGCCCCTTCCCCCTCAAGCTTGTCCGCCATTACAACAGCCAGGCCGATCAACCCGGCCGGGTGGGTCACAACTGGAACATCCTGCCCCGGCTGATCACTGCCAGTGCTGCGGTGCAGGCCATCCGTCCGGACATGAAGGGGTTTCAGTACCTGCTGCAGAACGGCCAATGGCAGACCGACGCCGACGTGGGCGCAAAACTGGTCCGCCTGACCGATGGCGCCGGCAACCCTGGCGACTGGCAACTCACCCTGGCGGATGGGGGGGTGGAAACCTACAGCGCCAGCGGCGCCCTCACCGGGTATCGCCATCCAACCGGCCAGGCCATCACCGTCACGGGGGCGAATGCCAGCCAAACCCGCCTGACAGATGCCCACGGCCGCAGCCTGACACTCGATTTCGACAGCAATGACACCCTGGCCCGCCTCACCGACCCGGAAGGCCGCATCACCACCTACACCTACGACCCCGCCGGCAACCTCAGCACCGTCACCTACCCCGACGCCACCACCAAGACCTACCACTACGAAGACCCCGCCCACCCCCACGCTCTGACGGGCATCACCGACGAAAACGGCCAGCGCTACGCCACCTGGTCCTACGACGCCGAAGGCCGGGCCATCTCCAGCGAACACGCCGGCGGCGCCGAACGGGTGGACCTGGCCTTCAACCCCGATGGCACCACCACCGTCACCGACGCCCTGGGCACCCCCCGCACCCAGGGCTTCACAACCGTCCTGGGGGTCGTCAAAGGCACCGGCATCAGCCAACCCGGCGGCGCCGGCTGCGGCGCGGCATCCTCAGCCGTAAGCCACGACGCCCACGGCAACCCCACCACCCGGGACGACTTCAACGGCCACCGCACCCGCTACTGGTACGACCAAGGCGCAATCCCGGCCCGCAACCTGGAAACCACCCGGGTGGAAGGACTGGCCATCGTCAACGGCAGCGAACAGATCCAGCCCGAAACCCGCACCACCACCACCGCCTGGCACCCCGACTGGCGCCTGCCCACGGAAGAACGCACCTACACCGGCGGCGCCGACAGCAACGGCACCCCCCTGGGCACCTTGGTAAAAACCGTCACCTCCACCTACGACCCCCAAGGCAACCTGCTCACCCGCACTGAAACCGACAACCTCCGCAACGAAAACCGTACCTGGACCTACACCTACATCAGCCTGGGTCGCATCGCCAGCGCCGACGGCCCCCGCACCGACGTAGCCGACATCACCACCTACACCTACCACCCGGACGACGACCCGGACCCTGCCCGGCGGGGCCAGCTGTGGAAGATCACCAACGCCCTGGGCCACATCACCACCTACGACGACTACGACCTCCACGGCCACGTCACCCGCACCACCGACCCCAACGGCCTGATCACCACCTACACCTACGACCCCCGTGGCCGGCTCACCCAACGCACCGTAGGCACCCGCACCACCACCTACACCTACGATGCCGCCGGCAACCTCACCGGCCTCACCCAACCGGACGGCACCACCACCACCTATAGCTACGACGCCGCCCACCGGCTCACGGGCATCACCGACCCCCAAGGCAACCGCATCGCCTACACCCTGGACGGCCTGGGCAACCCCCTGCAGGAAACCGTCTACGACACCCAAGGCAACCCCGTACGCAGCCTCAACCAGCAATTCGACGCCCTGGGCCGCCTCTGGAAAGAGATTCGCAGCATCAACGGCCAGGCCGCCGTCACCGAATACGCCTACGACCCCCAGGGCAACCCCACAAGCCGCACCGACCCTTTGAACCACACCACCCTGGCCCGCTACGACGCCCTGGACCGTCTGACCCAGCAAGACAACGCCATGCAGCGCAAGACCCAGGTAGCCCACGGCGTAACCGACCAGATCACCGCCGTCACAGACCCCAAAGGCCTTAAAACCCACTACGACGTGGACGCCTTCGGCCAGGTACGCAAAGAAACCAGCCCGGACCGAGGCATCACCACCTACACCTACGACCCCGCCGGCAACCTCAAGACCCGCACCGATGCCCGGGGCAAAACCGTCACCTACACCTACGACGCCCTCAACCGCCTCACCCGCAGCCAGCGCAACGATGGAGAAGCCCTGTACTTCTACGACACTGCCGCCAACGGCCTGGGCCGACTGGCCCAGGCCCTGACCGGCGTAGCCAACACCGCCTGGTCCTACGACACCCAGGGCGCAGTCACCCGCAAACAAGTGGGGGAATCCGTCGTAACCTACGCCCACGACCCCGCCGGCCGCCTCACCCGGCTCACCTACCCCAGCGGCACCCTGGTGGAATACGCCTACACCCAAGGCCGGATCAGCCGCATCACCGTCAACGGCCAAGTATTACTGGACCACATCGGCTACGCCCCCTTCGGCCCCGCCCAGACCTGGACCTGGGGAAACGGCCAGACCTACGCCCGCAGCTATGAGGAAAATGGCTGGATAAAGCAGTACCCGGTAGCAAACCTGAACCGAACCCTCGCCTACGACCGGGCCGGCCGCATCACCGCCTACCGCCACCCCGGCCAGGCAAATTTTGATCAGACCTTCAACTACAACGCCATAGACCAGCTCTACAGCACCACCACCTACCAAGGCAGCCAGGGCTACCGCTACGACAACAACGGCAACCGCACCCAGCAACTCAGCGGCAGCACCACTTACGCCTACGGCTACAAAACCGGCAGCAACCGCCTGCAAAGCGTCGCCGGCCCGGTACCCAAGGCCTACCAGTACGACGCAGCAGGCAACATCACCAGCGACGGCCAGGGCCTGAGCTACAGCTACGACGACCTGGGGCGACTAAGTGGGATGAGCCAAAGGAAACAAACGGGCGATGCCATAACCATCAAGGCCATGGGCTACACCTACGACGGCCTGGGCCAGCGCTTCATGAAGGGCGGCGATGCGGCCGGCGTCATCTTTTACGCCTACGACGAAACCGGCCGCCTGCTAAGCGAGCAGGATGTGGGCAACGTGGCTAGCCAAGACACCATCTGGCTGGACGACCTACCCGTAGGCGTAGTGAAGCAAGGCCAGCTCCACTACATCCATGCCGACCACCTCCACACCCCCCGAGCCATCCTGGACCCCCAAAACCGCCCCCGCTGGCGCTGGGACAACGCCGACCCCTTTGGGGTAGGCCAGCCTGACGAAAACCCCAGCGGCCTGGGCCGGTTTGTGTACAACCCCCGGTTCCCGGGGCAGGTGTACGATGCCGAAAGCGGCTTGCACTACAACTACTACAGGGATGGGTATGAACCGAGAACGGGGCGGTATACGCAGGGGGATCCGATTGGGTTGGCGGGGGGCGTTAACGTCTACGGCTATGTCAATGGGAACCCGACGCGGTGGGTTGATCCTCTTGGGCTAGATATATACACATTTCATGTTGGGGTCAGCGTGCCGCTAGTTGGAGGCTTTGATGTTGGTCTGCTTTACAACACAGGGATGGGTGAAAGTAGTTACCTGCCTGACTTGGGGGTCTTCGGCACCATCAACAAGAACTACAAGGGAGTAGGGCGATTTAAGACTACAGTGGGCATTTCCCAGACTCTGGGCGGTAGGTGTAATTTTGATGGCACCGATGCTGAACTCCATCTTGGTCTTGGCAGTGTGGGTGGCAGCCTTGGGGGTTTTAATAAGAGAGGCCGACCAACTTCATTGGGTTTTGATGTAGGTCCTCAGCTTGGTTTCGGAGCTGATTTGACTCAAACGACCTCATTGACTGTTGGAGATTTGGCGCGTGGCCTGGCAAAGCTAGTTCATGGCGCTGGCGGTAGTAATAGCTGTGGATGCCAACAATGAATATGTCATCGAGAACATTGATACTTCTTTTTATAGTGGGGCAAGTCGTTCTGATTTTGGCGTACAGGCTTGGCTATGAGTGGCTGTTTTATCCGAACCTGATTTGGTTCGTCGCCATGCTTTTCTACGCATATTCGCTTCGGTGCCCCGTTTGTGGTCGGCACCAAATCTTTCGTGGGATTTCCATCTTCGATTTACGTTTGCCATCGGTGAAGTGCTACTCATGCGGGAGTTCTCTCGGCGGCAAACATCACAAGCGATAAGAGCGCGGTAGGTTGGGCTGACAAGCCCAACACGTTCCCGTTTTCGGCCATGGTAATCCCCACATTCAGCCCGGACCGAGGCGTTACCACCTACGCCCACGACCCCGCCGGCCGCCTCACCCGGCTCACCTACCCCAGCGGCACCCTGGTGGAATACGCCTACACCCAAGGCCGGATCAGCCGCATCACCGTCAACGGCCAAATACTACTGGACCACATCGGCTACGCCCCCTTCGGCCCCGCCCAGACCTGGACCTGGGGAAACGGCCAGACCTACGCCCGCAGCTATGAGGAAAATGGCTGGATAAAGCAGTACCCGGTAGCAAACCTGAACCGAACCCTCGCCTACGACCGGGCCGGACGCATCACCGCCTACCGCCACCCCGGCCAGGCCAACCTGGATCAAACCTTCAACTACAACGCCATAGACCAGCTCTACAGCACCACCACCTACCAAGGCAGCCAAGGCTACCGCTACGACAACAACGGCAACCGCAACAAACACATCAGCGGCAGCACCACCTACGCCTACGGCTACAAAACCGGCAACAACCGCCTGCAAAGCGTCGCTGGCCCGGTACCCAAGACCTACCAGTACGACGCAGCAGGCAACATCACCAGCGACGGCCAAGGCCTGAGCTACAGCTACGACGACCTGGGACGACTGCGCGGCATGAGCCAAAGGAAACAAACGGGCGATGCCATAACCACCAAAGCCATGGGCTACACCTACGACGGCCTGGGCCAGCGCTTCATGAAGGGCGGCAATGCAGCCGGCGTCATCTTTTACGCCTACGACGAAACCGGCCGCCTGCTAAGCGAACGGGACATAGGCAACGTAGCTAGCCAAGACACCATCTGGCTGGACGACCTACCCGTAGGCGTAGTGAAGCAAGGCCAACTCCACTACATCCATGCCGACCACCTGCACACCCCCCGAGCCATCCTGGACCCCCAAAACCGCCCCCGCTGGCGCTGGGACAACGCCGACCCCTTTGGGGTAGGCCAGCCGGACGAAAACCCCAGCGGCCTGGGCCGGTTTGTATACAACCCCCGGTTCCCGGGGCAGGTGTACGATGCCGAAAGCGGCTTGCACTACAACTACTACAGGGATGGGTATGAACCGAGAACGGGGCGGTATACGCAGGGGGATCCGATTGGGTTGGCGGGGGGGGTGAATTTGTATGCGTATGTGAACGGGAATCCGCTGATGTATACGGACCCCACAGGTGAATTTGCTATTGGGGGAGCACTTGTCGGCGCCGGGATAGACATAGGGATTCAGTTGATGTCTAACGGTGGCAGGTTCCGCTGTATCAAGTGGGATGTAGTCGCAATCTCGGCACTAGCCGGAGCGGTTAACCCATTCAGCGAATTGTCGGCGCTGAGTTCTGCTCTGAAAGCCGAAAAGCAGTGGGCGCGAGCTAAGGGCTTACGCCCAGGTGGCCGTGCTGCTCGACGTACCGCACAGCGCGGAGACAAACACAACAGTATTGCTTGGAAAGAAGGTGCTTCATGGGCTGGCATCGAAGCAGGAGCGGAACTTTTGGGTAATCTGATCCCAGATGATCGTCACATCCGCATTGGCGACCCGTGTGAGTGCAAGTGAGTTCTATGAGTAAGCCAACGTGGTCAAGCTACTTCTTGCGTGTTGGAGGCGTATTCGCGATCTTCGCGGTCGCCATCATGGTGACTAGAGAGCTCTTTCCTGGAAACGAGGGCTACGTGGTAATCGGTATCTCCACTTTCGGGATTCTTGCCCTTGCCACAAAGGAGTTTTTGAGCAGAAAGCGTACTGTAAGGAACGGCTATCGCGGCAAAAAACGATAGAGGAGGGGCTTGAATCTCTATGGGTATGCGAATCAGAACCCATTGCTCAAATGCAGTCGATAGACCCGAACTGGTTCAAGTCGGGCGCAGCTATTGATCTTAGGGGTTGCAAGGCGGCGAAAGGTGGCAGCAACTCTCTTGCACAATTGATGGCGAATCATCTGCAACGTAACGTTCTCGCGTCAACAGTTGGCGCGCAATTCTCTGGTGTCCGAAACGGGAAACCTGGGCAAGGACTTCCACGGATCGTACCTGGCAATTACCGGGGTCCCATATACATGGTTCCGGACCCTGGCGGCAGATACATTACGGTTACACCCCAGAAATAAGGCGGATATCCTAATGAAGCTAATTATTGCAATCGCTGGAGGTTTGGCTGCCCTAGCTATTTCAGCCTGGGTTTACATTTCAAGCGTGACTACAGAAGACTTACTTCGTGCAGACGACATGGCAGAGTTTAATAGATACGCATCAATCGTTAGCCTACGGGGAGCTAAAGCCATTCCGATTTTTCTTGATGTACTCGATGACTCTTTGAAAAAGAGATACAGCGTTTTTAACTATGGAAAGATAAATTCTTCGATTTCACATCTTTACAATCTGGCAAATAGAGGTATTACTGACGTCCGTTCAGTGCCAGTATTGATTCGAGTTATCGATGAGCAAATATTCATTAAGGACACATTACCAACCGCAGAAATCCTCTACGTGATTACTGGTGTTGGTAGCGGTTACGACAAGAAATTTGTCGAAACATATACAGAGAAAGACGAGAAAGTCCGGCAGGAGATGATTGGTAAATGGCGGGAGTGGTATGCAAGCGGTTCTCCCCAACCACCAAACCCGCGTATAGCGCAATAACCGAAGGGAATTGCGCGGTATATCACCCATGCTCGGTATCGCGCCATCCCAGGTCACCGACCCCAAGGGCCTCACCACCGCCTACACCCGGGATGGGTTGGACAACCTGGCGCGGAAATGGGGTCGGACACGATTATTTTTACCAATACGACGCAGCAGGCAACATCACCAGCGATGGCCCGGACCTGCTCTACCGCTACGACGACCTGGGACGACTGGGCGGCATGAGCCAGGGCAAAAAATCGGGCGACGTCCTTACCGTCAAGGCCATGGGCTACACCTACGACGGCCTGGGCCAGCGCTTCATGAAGGGCGGCGATGCGGCCGGCGTCATCTTTTACGCCTACGACGAAACCGGCCGCCTGCTAAGCGAACGGGACATAGGCAACGTAGCTAGCCAAGACACCATCTGGCTGGACGACCTACCCGTAGGCGTAGTGAAGCAAGGCCAACTCCACTACATCCATGCCGACCACCTGCACACCCCCCGAGCCATCCTGGACCCCCAAAACCGCCCCCGCTGGCGCTGGGACAACGCCGACCCCTTTGGGGTAGGCCAGCCGGACGAAAACCCCAGCGGCCTGGGCAGGTTTGTATACAACCCCCGGTTCCCGGGGCAGGTGTACGATGCCGAAAGCGGCATGCACTACAACTACTACAGGGATGGGTATGAACCGAGAACGGGGCGGTATACGCAGGGGGACCCGATTGGGTTGGCGGGGGGCTTGAATTTGTACAGCTACGTGGGTGGGAATCCGGTTTCGAGGATTGATCCGAGTGGCTTGATTGGTTTGGAATTCGTCCGCGAGACGGGAAGTCTGTACGTCTACGATGACTTCGGCGAATACATGTTTGCCTGTCAAGCCGGCAACAACACCACACGCGCAAGCCGTGGGCCGTGGCCAATGGGTTTCTTTCCGTACAGCCATTACAACCGGCATTTGGAGAGTGGGCCGACGGGGCCTTACGGATCACATGGGATATTCGTGTTCGATGTGCCAGGCAGGTCTGGGGTGGGGGTTCACTCAGGCAGACGTGGTCCGGAATCGAGAACAGAAGGCTGTGCCCGAACGACAGACCCCTGTATGGACGTCCTGAATCGCCTGCACGGGCAAACGCCTATCACAGACATCATGGTGCACTGATGCGGCCGTGTCTGAGCGTTCTCCTGCTAACCCTGCTCCTGACTAGCAGCATTGCTGCCTGGGGTGATGGAGTCGGCAAAGTGGCTGATTGCCCGATGGCTCTGGAGAAAGAAGCGCTTGATGTTGCTTCAACACCTAGGGACTGGGAGGCACTTCATGCAGCTTACGGGCGTTTCCTTCCCTGTGACGATGGCGCCATAGCTGAAGGATTTACTGAGAGTGTGGTCAGGATCCTCGTGGATCATTGGACCTCTCTAGGGGGCCTAGGGAAACTTGCCAAGAAAGACCCATCCTTCCTCCGCTTCGTTTACCGGCACATAGACGCAACCGCAGACCCCCAGGATCTCCAGCGGATTCGCGACAACCTCAAGAAACCTGGTTGCCTCAAGGCCAGCAGCAAGGTCTGTCGAGGGATTGGGCTTGCGGTCACGCAAGCGCTTCAGGAGATGTGGGCTCCACCAGTTCCACCGCCTCCAGGTAATCGGCCAACACCTCCCGGGCGGTCTTGCCGATCAGGGCCAGGCGCTTCACCGCGAACGGCCTGGAAAGCACATCGAGCAACTCCGCCAACAGTGCCGTGCTGCTGAAGAGTTGGGCGCCTTGCCGCTGGCGGATGGCCTGCAAGAGCTGGTGGGCCGTGCCCTGCCAGGGCAGCGCCGACACCGCCACGTTGGTATCAAGGATGATCCGCACCCGGCACCTTGGTTGACTGCCGCGCCCGGCGCTCCGCGCGGGCCGCATTGATCTCGGTAGCGACCTCTTCTTCCGTGATCGGCTCGGCCCCCGCCACTTCCAGCGCCGGGGCGATGGCCAGCAGCCGATCCAGGGCCGCGCGACGCCTGGCCTTGCCGGTCAGGAACTCGATGAAATCCTCCACCTCCTGGATCTGCTTGAACAACTCCCGATCTGTGCTCCAGGCCTTGGCCGCCGCATCGGTGGCGCCACCCGGGAGGTAATCGTTGGGCACCCCCAGAGGGTCAGCAAAGCATTTGAGGGTGTCCTCGCTGGGGCTGGAGACACCCTACTCGAATCGCCCGGTGTGGGCGTAAATCAGATCGGCTAACTGTGTCAATCAGCGAGCAATTTGAGGTTTGACTAAAGCAGTACGAAGTCACCTTTAAATAGCTGTCATGCCCGCACAGGTGGGACCATGGGACACCTCGTAAAATGTGGTTCGACAAGCTCATCACGAACGGAACTCTATGATTAATATGACACCGTTCGCACTGAGCTTGACGAAGTGCGGGGTTTTCGAGGAGCACCCTGATCGTTGGATTTACTGGGTCCCCGCCTGCGCGAGGACGACGTATCCTGGAGGTTCCAAGGTGCCCCACACTAGGTGGCCGATGGCCTGTCCATCCAGGCTTCCAGGTCATCCGGGTACAGGCTGATCCGACGCTCCAAGTCATGGGCGGATAGGGGTTCTCCGAACAGATAGCCCTGGAAGCGGCTGCATCCCTGCTGGATGAGGAAATTCTTCTGGGCTTCCGATTCCACGCCTTCGGCCACCACGTCCAGGCCCAGGGTTTTGCCCAGGGCGATGAGGGTTTGGGCCAGGGCGGCGTCGTTGGCGTCGGTGAGCATGCCGCGGACGAAGGAGGGATGGATCTTGATTTCCTCCAGGGGTAGCCGTTTCAGGTGGCCCAGGGAGACGCAGCCCACGCCGAAATTGTCCAGAGAGAAACGCACCCCCAGCTTGCGCAGGGCTTCCATCTTCTGGATGCTCTCCTGTGGGCTTTCCCGGAACAGGTCTTCGGACAATTCCAGCTTGAGCTGCCGGGCGCGGATGCAGCCGCTGGTCAGCAGGGCTTCCAGATCCGGTTGGAAAGCCGGATGGCGGAACTGGCGGGGGCTCACATTGACTGCCATGGCCAGGCCGGCCAGGCGGGGATGGCTGCGCCAGGTATCGGCCTGGTCACAGGCCTGGCGCAGTACCCAGTTACCGATGGGGTGGATCAGGCCCGTTTCTTCCGCCAGGGGCAGGAAGTGTTCCGGCAGCAACCAGCCCCGGGTGGGATGGTTCCAGCGCAACAGGGCTTCCAGGCCCAGGGGGCGTCCTTCGGGGCTGGTCTGGAGCTGGTAAAAGAGGGCGAACTGAGCCGCTTGTATGGCCTGGCGCAGTTCCGTTTCCAGGGCCGTACGGGCCTCGAGGGCCGCTTGCATGGCCGGGTCGAAGAAAAACACGCTGTCCCGGCCGGCGTATTTGGCCCGGTACATGGCCATGTCCGCCTGCTTGAGGAGTTCGTCTACAGAGGCGGACTTGTCGCTGAACAGGGTGACGCCGATGCTTACGGTCAGGACGCGCTCATGGCCGTCGAGCGTGTAGGGTATGCGGTTGCCGGCCTTGATCTTGTCGGCCACTGCCTGGGCGAGTGTGGCCGCCTGGGATTCATTGGGGTTCAGATTGGCAAGCATGATGACGAATTCGTCGCCGCCCAGGCGTGCCACGGTATCACCCTTGCGCACGCAGGTTTCCAGGCGTCGGGCTGCTTCCTGCAGGAGCATGTCCCCTTTGTCGTGGCCCAGGCTATCGTTCAGGGTCTTGAAATCGTCCAGGTCGATGAACAGCAGGGCGCCATAGTTCAGGCTGCGGGTGCTGGCAGTGAGGGCATGATGCAAGCGGTCCAGCAGCAGCCGCCGGTTGGGGAGCCGGGTGAGGGGATCGTAGAAGGCCAGGGTGTGGATTTGCGCATTGGCCTGCTTGACCCGCCGGTGGGCCATATAGAGCCGCACCGTGACCACCAGGGCCAGTAGCAGGACGGCCGCCAGGGATCCGGCGATCCAGACGGCGTACTTCTCGATGATGTCCTTCAATTCGAAATGGGTCAGACGATCCGGATGCACTCGCAGGCGGAGCATGATGGCCTCGATGGGGCTGTAATCACCTGGGGGCGCGAAACCATGGTATTTCCCCTGCCGGGCTGCGTCAGAGTCGGGAGGGACGGAGAGCAGAGCGAGGGCCACCTGTTTCTGTAAGGGCTTCGGCACGCTTTTCATGGCGGCAAATGGCCATTCCGGATAGAGCTCTGTAGACAACAACTGGGGGAAGCGGCTTCCGGGTTGCAGGTTGAGTACCTTGATTTCATGCATGGCCAGGGCGCCCTCCCGGGCCATGGCTTCCAGGACGCCGGTGCGCACGAAGCCGGCATCGGCCTTGCCCTGCAATACGGCTTCTACGGACTTGTCATGGGGCATGCCCAGGAAGCGGATTTCCTTCAGGTCCGCGTCTTCCAGCCCGGCCTGGTGCAGGGCCCAGCGTTGCATCAGGTAGCCCCCCAGGGATTGGGGGCTGGGAGCGGCAACCACCTTGTTCCGCAGGTCCGTCAGGCGGTTCAGGTCGCCTCGTCCGGCCTGCACCACGACCACGCCCCCGAAGCTGTTGACCGGCCGGCCTTCTGCCAGGGCCATTAGGGTGGCCATGGCGGCAAGGCCGTGCCGGGAGCGCAGAAGCACGAAATGTTCAGGGTTGGTAAAGACGAACTCCAGTTCGGACTGGGCCACGGCCAGGTCCAGGTCCGGGTAGAACAGGGGCACGAGTTGGAACTGGTAGCCCGGCACTCGGGTTTCCAGATAGGCCATGGTGGGAGCCCACTGGGCCTGGGTCTGTTCCAGGGAACGGAAGGACAGCACGCCCACCCGTACCACCTGGGCCCAGGTGACGGAGCTGCCCAGCAGCCCTCCCAGCAGAACCACCAGCAGGCAGGCCAGCAGCCAGGGAGCCATCCGTCGCCGGGTCCAGGCGGGGTTCATGGAGACCCGGGGGAGGGCGGAGGTGAATCCGCTGTATGGGGGGCGAGGTGCCGGTCGCGGATGGCTTGCCGGTGGCGGCGGAAAACGAGCTGGTGCAGGGCGTCCTGCAGGGGTTCGGGCATGGCCAGCAGCCGGGCCTGTCCCTCCCCTGCTTCGGCCGCCAGGGCCTGGGCTGGCAGACGCAGGGCCAGGGGCAGGGTGCTGGAAGGCACGAATTCCAGGACCAGGGGCTGGCCGGCCTGGGGGGGCTGGCTGTCTTTCCAGCGCAGCAGGGCAGGGGAGAGCCAGACATCCCGGGATGGAGGCGGGTCGGCGGGCGCCAGGGTGCGGGCCAGCAGGTACAGGGCCAGATCCAGCTTGGCTTCCACCCGGGCCAGGCGAGCGCTTTCGCCGGCCATGGCCTCCCCGTGGCCCATGTCTGTCTGGGACTCCATGTGGTTAAAGGCGGTGAGCAGGATCAACGCTTCCCGCCACAGCCCGGCCGCGTCCTGATCGGCCTGGGGGGCCGGATGCCAGGCAAAAGGCATGCGGCAATCGCAGCCAACGCCTTCAAGCATTTCTGGCTCCCAGAAATAGGCCGTTACCCAGGCAGGCCAGTCGGGCGGTGCCGTAACAGGCTTCCTGTTCCTCGGCCACGGTCACCGACACGCCCAGGCGTCGGGCGCGGATTCGGGTTTGAACGGCATTCCTGGCTCCTCCTCCAGTGGTGATGACTTTGTTTATTGGTGATGCACCCAGTTCCACTAGCTTGTTGTAGCCCCGGGCTTCGATGTCCGCCAGCCCTTCCAGCATGCCCTGCAGGAACTCTACCCGGGATTCGGGCCGGGGTTCCAGGCGAGGGGCCAGGGCAGGGTCGTTGACGGGAAACCGTTCGCCGGGGCGGGGCAGGGGCAGGTAGTTCAGGCCGGTGTCGTGGTCGGGGTCCATGTGGGCGGACAGGGCTGCCAGTTCGTCATCGCTGAAATGCTGGCGCAGGGTGCCGCCGCCGGCATTGGAGGCCCCGCCGGTAAGCCAGCGGGGGCCGAACCAGTGGCTGTAGACCCCGAACCGGGCGTCGTCCACACGGGTGTCGGAAAGCAGCTTCAGGACCAGGGTGGTGCCCAGGGAGGTCACTGCTTCGCCCGGTGCGCTGGCCCCGGCCGCCAGGAAGGCGGCGATGCTGTCGGTGGTGCCCGCCCGAACCAGGCAGTCCGGATTCACCCCCAGGGCTCGGGCCCGGGGGCGGGCCAGCAGGGCCACGTCGGCCCCGGGGGGCACGGGAATGGGCAGGTAGTCCACATCCGCAAGATATTCCACCCAGGCGGGCCAGGCGCCGGTTTCCAGGTCCACCCCCATTTTCAGGGCATTGTGGAAGTCGCTCACCGGTCGGTCGGAAAGATGGGCCGACAGCCAGTCCGCCTGATTCAGGTACAGCCTGGCCCGCTGGAGCCCCAGGCGCTTCTTGAGCCACAGCACCTTGGCCAGGCCCGAGGTGGTCATGGCCGCCGGGTGTTCCGCCCCGGCGGCCCGGGCGATGGCGGCCGCTTCGTCCACCGCTCGGGCGTCGTGGTACATGAGGGGCGGGTAGGTGGGGGCCAGGGCTTCGTCGCAGGCCAGCACCGTGGCAGAAGTGCCATCCACCGCCACAGCCGCCAGGCGCCGGCGCAGGCCTGCCGGAATCTGGGCGATGAGCTCGAACAGGGTTTCCAGCCAGGTGGCGGCGGCCTCGTGTTCCGGCAGATCGCCGTAATCCAGCCGCGCCATGTCCTCGATCTGCCCCTGGGGGGCAATAACGCAGGCCCGGGCACCGGAAGTGCCAAAGTCGAGGCCGAGGAAGCAGGGGGAAGACATGGCAGAAGTGTATTGCATCCGATCCCGCCGTGGACCTGGCCGGGCAGGTGGGACAAAAGCGATCCACGTACTATTCCAATCCGGGCTTAAAGCCTGAAAAATCCCGTGAAATTACTTGATCGGGTGTACGCAATGGCTTGGTTCCGCGCTTCGTGTGTCCTGCTTGGCATCGCGTTGGTTTTTCCCGGTGCGGTCTTGCCGGCGTTGGCGGCGGCTCCCGCCGTGGCCCTGACCGTGGATGCGGTTTTGTCCGCGCATCCCGCCCCGCCCGGCGTGGTATTCGAAATTGCCGATCGGGACGGAGCAGCCCTGAAGCGGGCTTTGCCCTGGGTCGCCGAGGCAGCTGCACGCCTGCGGGAACGGCATCCCAACTTGTCCATGGCGGTGGTGAGCCATGGCCGAGAAATGTTCGCGTTTCAGGAAAGCGCCCGGGCCGAGAATCCGGAGGTGCATGATCTGGCCCGGCAATTGGGTCAGGGACAGGGCATCCCCATTCATGTGTGCGAAACCCATGCCGGCTGGCGCGGCGTAATGCCTGAAGACTTTCCGGGATACATCGACGTGGCGCCCACCGGCCCGGCCCAAGTGCGCAGCTATCTGGAACTTGGCTACGTGCTGGTCAAGGTGCCGCGGAATATCGTCCCCGCAAAGCCGCCTGGTCGATGAGGGCTCAGCCCCGTGTGTTGGAATTGCCGGCGAACTGGGTCAGTTCCACCCGGGGGGCCGGGTTCCAGCCGGCCTTGCGATGTTCCGCCACCACGTTGGTGAAAATGCCGCCCCGCACGTAGAACTTGCTGGTCAGGCGCATGAAGCGGGGGTCCGTGGCCTTGACCAGATCGTCCAGGATGCGGTTGGTGACATCCTCATGGAAATGGCCTTCCTCCCGGAATGACCAGATATAGAGCTTCAGGCTCTTCAGCTCCACGCAGCGTTGGTCCGGGATGTAATCCAGGAACAGGGTGGCAAAATCCGGCTGGCCGGTCTTGGGGCACAGGCAGGTAAATTCGGGAATCTCGATGTGGATGTGGTAGTCCCGGGCCGGTTGGGGGTTGTCGAAGGTTTCCAGGGCTTTGGTGGGTTGGCTGGGCATGGAATTGGCATCCGAAGTTAGAATCGCGGTCGGATTATAAATCTCGCTTTTCATCCCCCTTGCGCCTCAAGCACATCCATATCGCCGGTTTCAAATCCTTCGTGGATCCGGTGACCATTCCCGCCACCGCCCAGCTCACCGGGGTGGTGGGCCCCAACGGTTGCGGCAAGTCCAACGTCATCGACGCGGTGCGCTGGGTGCTGGGAGAGTCCAAGGCCCGGGAGTTGCGTGGCGCTTCCATGCAGGACGTGATCTTCAATGGCTCCGTCGCCCGCAAGCCCGCCAGCCGGGCCTCGGTGGAACTGTTGTTCGACAACAGCGCCGGCAAGGCGGCGGGCCAGTGGTCCCAATATGCGGAAATCGCCGTCAAGCGGGTGCTGACCCGCACCGGGGATTCCAGCTACTGGATCAACAACGTCCAGGTGCGCAAGAAGGACATGATGGACCTGTTCCTGGGCACCGGCCTGGCGGGGGACGCCTACGCCATCATCGAACAGGGCATGATCTCCCGCATCATCGAGGCCAAGCCTGAGGAACTGCGGGGCTTCCTGGAAGAAGCGGCGGGGGTGTCCAAGTACAAGGAGCGCCGCAAGGAGACCGAATCCCGCCTGCGGGATACCCGGGAGAACCTGGACCGGGTCTCCGACATCCGCGAAGAACTGGGCCGGCAACTGGAAAAACTGGCGGTCCAGGCGGAAGTGGCGCGGCGCTTCTTTGCCCTGGATGCGGAGCGCACCCTGAAGACCCGTTTTCTTTCCCTGGTGCGGCGCCGGGATGCCCAGGCCCGCCAGGCGGACCTGGAGCGCCAGATGGAGGCGGCCCGGAACGACATCGAGGCCAAGATCGCCGATCTGCGGCGCATCGAATCCGAACTGGAAACCCAACGGCTGTCCCAGTTTGAAGCCACCGAGGCCATGAACCAGGCCCAGGCCCTGTTCTACGAGGCCAGCGCGGAAGTGGCCCGGGTAGAACAGGAACTGAAGCATCTGGGCGCCACCCGGGAGCGGCTCACCCAGGAATTGCAGCTCAACGCCGCCCGCCAGGATGCGGCCCGGGCGGAAATGGAAGCCACCCAGACGGAAATCGCCCTGCGGCAGGACGAGCATGCCCGGGGCGAGGAACAGGCGGAAATCCTCCACGAACGGGCCGTCATGGCCGGCGAGGAGATGCCCGAGGTGGACGCCGCCTGGCGGGAGGCCCAGGGTGCGGTGGCGGCGGTACAGCGGGAGATGGCCCAGGCGGAGCAGGCCATCCAGCTGGAAGAGGCCAACCGGGGCCATGCCGAACGGGCCATCGACCAGCTCAAGGCCCGGGAACTGCGGCTCATGCAGGAAAAGGACAGCCTGGCCGCCCAGGACATCAGCCAGGTGGAACGCCAGCAGATGGAGCTGGAAGCCCTGGAGGAACGGGCGGAAAGCCTGGCGGATTACATGGAAAATGCCCGGGCCGAACTGCCGGGCCTGGACCAGGGCCTGCGCCAGGCCCGCCAGGTGCTGGATGGCGCCCGGGGGGAACAGCATCGCCTGGAAGCCCAGCTTTCTGCCCTGCGCAAGTTGCAGGACAGCGCCCAGAAATCGGAAGGGGAGGGCGCGGCCTGGCTGAACCGGGTTGGTTTGGAGCAGGCCACCCGCCTATGGCAGGCCATCCGTGTGGAGCCGGGCTGGGAGACGGCGGTGGAAGCCGCCCTGGGCGAGGCCATGGCCGCCCTGGCCGCCGAAGCCCGGACCGACTGGCTGGAGCAGCCCCCAGAAGCCCGCTTCGAACTCCTGCTCCCCTCCCCCGCAAGCGGGGGAGCACCCGTTTCGGGCATAAAGGGCGGGGGAGAGGGTCAGTCTTACACCCACGCGGAACACTCGCCCTCTCCCCTAACCCCTCCCCCCCAGGGGGAGGGGGACTTGAACCCCCTGGTGGAGCTGATCCACACCGACAATCCCCTCATCGCCCGCTTCCTGGCGGACCGGCTTGCCCTGGCCTACGCCACAGACAACCTGGACCATGCCCTGGCCCAGCGGCACCGCTTGCCTGCCGGCGGTTTCATCGCCACCCGGGAAGGCCATCGGGTAGGCCGGGACAGCCTGATCTTCAACGCCCCGGAAAAGGAACACCAGGGCCTCATCGCCCGGACCCGGGAGATCGAGCGCCTGGCGGAGGAAACAGAACTGGGCCAGGCCCGGCTGGAGGAAGTCCAGGAAGACGTGGCCCGGGCGGAAGAAGCCCTCCAGGCCGGGCGCCGCCAGGTGGAAGCCCTTCAGGCCCAGATTGCCCAGACCCAGAGCCAGGCTGGCCAGTTGCGGGCCCAGGTGGCCCGGGGCCAGGAAGCCGCCCGGCGGGTGAACGAACGGCGGGCCCAGGTGGAGCAGGACCTGGAGGAAATCTACGAACACATGGCCCGGGAAGAAGAGGCCTGGAACGACGCCGGGGACCGGCAGATGACGGCCCAGGAGGCCTATGACGCGGCCAAGGAACGCCTGGACGACGCCCGCCAGGTCCGTCAGGCCCTGGACCAGAAGGTGCAGACCGTGCGGGAAGCCCAACGTCGCGCGGAGCGGGAGGCCCAGGAAGCCACCTTCCAGGTGCGGGCCCTTGCCAACCGGCTGAAGGAACTGGCGGAGCGGGTGGCCCGGGGCGAGCGCAGCCTGACGGAGCTGGCCCAGGAGCAGACCAGGCTGGAGGCGGAGCTGGACCAGGCCCAGCCCTCGCCGGTTCAGGACAGCCTGCAAGCGGCCCTGGCCCAGCGTCAGGCGGCAGAAGCCACCCTGACTGCCGCCCGGGACAGCCTGGAAGGGGCCAACCTGAAACTGCGGGATCTGGAAGGGGGCCGCATGCAGGCCGAGCGGGCTCTGGAGCCCTTGAAGGAACGGGTCCAGGCCATGGAACTGAAACTCCAGGAGGCCCGCCTCAACGAAGCCCGCTTCAGCGAGGAACTGGAAGGGGTGGACGAGGGGGCCCTGACGGCGGAAGCGGAACAGGCCGGCATTGCCAGCCGCAACGACGCCTGGCTAAAGAGCGAGCTGGATCGGCTGGAGTCCGCCATCACCGCCCTGGGGCCGGTGAACATGGCCGCCCTGGAGGAACTGAAGGCCTCTGAAGAGCGCAAGCAATACCTGGATGCCCAGGCGGCGGACCTGGAAACGGCGGCCAACACCCTGGAAGAAGCCATCCGCCGCATCGACGCGGAAACCCGTACCCGGCTGAAAGAAACCTACGACAAGGTGAGCCGGGAATTCCAGAGTCTGTTCCTGGAACTCTTCGGCGGCGGCCATGCGGAACTCAGCCTTACGGGGGAGGAAATCCTGGATGCGGGCCTCACCGTGCTGGCCCAGCCCCCGGGCAAGAAGAACAGTTCCATCCAGTTGCTCTCCGGTGGCGAGAAGGCCCTTACGGCCCTGTCACTGGTGTTCGCCTTCTTCCGCCTGAATCCGGCGCCCTTCTGCCTGCTGGACGAGGTGGATGCCCCCCTGGATGACAGCAACACCGAGCGGTACTGCAACATGGTGAAGAAGATGTCGGCGGAAACCCAGTTCATGTTCATCACCCACAACCGCCTCACCATGGAAATGGCCCAGCATCTGGTGGGGGTCACCATGCCGGAACCCGGCGTGTCCCGGCCGGTGGCGGTGGACGTGGATGACGCGGTGCGTCTGGCGGCTTGATTTGGGGGATGGGGTTACCCCATTACCCATCCCCTCATCCCTTGATTTTCCCCAAACCCCGGGCCGCCTGCAGGCAGAGCATCTTGAAATCCGTGTAGGTCATGGGGTCCAGGCCGCATTCGCCGTGGCCCCGATCGGCGTAGATGAGTCCGAGGGGCTTGTTGTTGACATGCAGGCTCATGGCGTAGAAATCCCCGGCGCCCACCATCTGCTGGATGCCGGGTGCCACCATGGGCCAGAGCTTGGCCCGGTTGCCTTCGTTGATCCACACCCCCTGCATCTTGCCCATGAGCTGGCAGAAGAGGTCCTTGCCGTCCAGGCTGAATTCGAAATGCCGCAGGGGCTCTTCCGCCTTGATGCCCAGCGTGAAGCGGGCTTTCACCCGCTTGCCGTCCGGGGTGACCATGGCGAACAGGATACGGGACAGCCCCAGACCGCTGTGCAGGCCCTTGAGGATGATGGCGGACATCTGGTTCAAGGTCAGGCTGCCGTCCAGGTGGCCTTCAATGCCTTGCAGAGCCTCACGCAACACCTGTTTGTCCGGCATGGGGCAGACCGTGTGGGTAGTATCTTCGCTGGCCGGCGCGGGGGTCGGCTTCGGTGCATGCGCCACAGTGGCCGGCTGGATGGACGGAGTGGCCGTCGGCGCAGGCGGGGTGACAACAGTGCCGGCATCAGGCGCCTGGGTATTTTTCACTGGCGCATTGGCGGGGACGGTTGTTTCCTCGTCGTATTCGTCCCGGGGCCAGGGGCCGGGGATCATGGGACCCCAGGCTGCTGCAGGAGGCTGGGCCAGCCAGTGCACATGCCGGGCCGCCCGGGCAGCGTTAACGTGGGTGTTGGATATGATGACTTCCAGAGGAATGTTTTCCACCCCGGCCAGGGCCACGTAGTCGGGCATGAGGTTTTCGTCCCACCAGCCTCTTTCGCTTCGGTCGGCAATGTCGATGCTGGAACTGAGGATGATCTGACGGGCCCGTTCGCCGTTCTTGTCGTCCAGCAAGTCCAGGGTGGTGGGAGGCAGGCTCCAGTCTTCCAAGAGTGCAAGCCGCAGAGCCTTCAGAGATACCCCCAGAGCCTCCTGGGAGGCGGCTTCCGCTGGCAGCCGCCGCCGGGCCCGTTTCAGGCTGACCGCAGTGTCCGGGGCCCGAAGCCAGAGCAGGCATTCCGGTGCATAGGCCAGCAGGGCGGCTACTTCCACTTCCTCGGCCCGGATGTCGGCATGCAGCACGGCAAAATCCCGGGCCTGCCAGGCGGCGTGCTGGGCCCGGCGCGCGACGGCCTGGAGGGCAGCCAGGGATTTCGCGTCCTTGCCGGCCGGTGTGTCTTCCAGCACCGGCAGACGGCGGGCGGCGTCCAGGTAGACACCCAACCCTTGCATCATCAGGGCGTGCTCCACCGTCAGTACTTCGGTGCCGTAACGTTCGAATACCCGCTTGTTCAGCACGTGCAGGACCTGGAACGTGGCAAGAGGGTCCGATAACACTACGCCGGCCACATCCCGGGCGGAGATCTCCTCCCGCCGGGGCGAGAGTTCCCGCAAGCGTTCATAAGTGTGCCGGAAGATCGGAATCTCGCCGGGTTTCAGCTTGTCGCGCCACTGGTCCAGGGTCATCACAGCCTCCAGATCAAGAGACGGGCGTTGGAAAGATCATGCAGTTCGATGATTTCAGCAGGGGGAACGCCGGGGACGCTGAACGTGTTGCTGATGAACAGGCTGCCCGGGCGCATCTCCGTCTGGGCTTTCTCCCATAGTCGGGCCATGGGGGCCGGGGAAAGATAGGCATAGACCACGTCGTAGTCCCCCAGGTCTGTGTCCCAGAGGCTACCCAGCCGGACCCGGGCCTTGCCGGCCAGACGCAGGCGGGCCAGCAGCCAGTTGAGGGGGGCGGCTTCCACGCCGTCCACTTCCACGTCGGGACGCTGCTTCTTGATGCCGGCCATGGGGCCCCCAAGGCCACACCCCATGTCCAGCATACGGCCCTGGGGGGGGATTCGCTCTGCGACGGCCTGCACAGCCTTGTGGCTGGACAGGAAGAGGGGCACCCGGGTACGGATCGCTCCCAGGGAGGTGGCCGCAAGGAGTATGAATCCGGCCAGGTACCAGTGGGCGTCAATGGGAAACGCCAAGGCCAGGCCCAGCAGAGGCACGAAGCCCAGGTTGATGTATCGCCACCAGACGGGCAAGTGCCAGAACCAGGCCACCAGGGCTGCGGTGATGCCGACCCCGGCCAGGACTACCTGAAGCGGCATGCCAGAGGTGACCAGCAGTGCGCCCAGCGCCAGGGCTGGCAAGTGGGCAACTCCGGCCGCCAGGGCTGGCGGTATACGCTGCATCAGGCCTAGGGAGAAGGTTTCAGGGTTTGACATTGAGCTTCTCCGCCACTTCCTGGGCGGTCTCCGCTTCGATCTGGCGGGATTCCTTGGTGATGGCTTCTTCCGCCCGCTTGTTCATGACGATGATGGAAATGCGCCGGTTGATGGGGGCGGTTGGGTTGGCCTTGTCGAAGGGGATGGCAGATCCCAGGCCCACCACGCGAAGCACTTTGCCGTCTTCCAGGCCTCCGGCCACCAGCTCCCTTCGGGAGGCGTTGGCCCGGTCGGCGGAGAGCTCCCAGTTGCTGTAGCCGCCTTCGCCTCCGAAATAGGGCACGGCATCGGTGTGGCCCGAGAGGCTGATCTTGTTGGGCACTTCGTTGAGGGTCTTGCCGATCTCCCGCAGGATGACGCGGGTGTAGGCTTTCATGACGGCCCCGCCGGAATCGAACATGGGCCGGTTCTGGTCGTCTACGATCTGGATGCGCAGGCCTTCCTGGGTGATGTCGATCTTGAGCTGTTTCTTGAACTGGCTGAGGTTCTTGTTCATCTCGATGGCTTTTTCCAGCTTGGCCTTGAGATCTTTCAGACGGGTAGCGTCCTGGCGTTCCTGTTCAGCCTTGGAGGCTTCCAGGTTGATGGTTTTCTTTTCAGCCTCGGTTTCGCCTTTCTTAACCTGGCCGGCCTTACGGGTCAGGTCTTCGCCGCCGCCCTTGATGACACTGGAGGCATCTCCAGCTCCGGAACCACCGCTCATGGCAACTTTGAGCGGGGTCTTGAAGTACTCCGCAATGCCTTCCATCTGGGCCTTGGTGGTGGAACCCAGCAGCCACATCAAGAGAAAAAAGGCCATCATGGCCGTCACGAAGTCGGCATAGGCGATCTTCCAGGCACCCCCATGGGCACCCCCGCCCGCCTTCTTGATGCGCTTGATGACTATGGGTCTTTGGGAATCGTCAGCCATTTGATTTCCTTGCTAGCGGGTAGCTCGTAGCGGGTGGCTTGTAGCTCGATTTCGCTGCTGGCTACAAGCTACCGGCTACCTGCTCAGTATTACTTGCCTTTCCGGTTCTTGATGTCTTCCTCCATTTCCTTGAAGGAAGGACGCTCACCGGAGAACAGCACCTTGCGGCCGAATTCCACGCAGGTCTGGGGGGCATAGCCGTTCATGGAGGCCAGCAGGATCACCTTCACCACCTGGAAGGGCTTGCTGGCTTCGCCAGCCTTGGATTCCATGAGGGTGGAAAGGGGGGCGAAGAAGCCGTAGGAAATCAGGATACCGAGGAAGGTGCCCACCAGGGCATGGCCGATCAGCACCCCCAGTTCGGACGGCGGCAGGTGCAGGGATTCCATGGTGTGAACCACGCCCATCACCGCCGCGACGATACCGAAGGCGGGGGTAGCATCCGCCAGTTTCTGGATGGCGTGGGCAGGATGCATTTCCTCATGGTGGTGGGTTTCCAATTCCGCATCCATGAGGTTTTCGATTTCCATGGCATTCAAGTTGCCGCCCACCATCATGCGCATGTAGTCGGTGATGAAGTCCACCAGATGATGGTCCGATGTGATATTCGGATACTTGGAAAAGATGGCGCTTTTTTCCGGTTCCTCCACATCGCCTTCCAAAGCCATGAGACCTTCCTTGCGGGCCTTGGCCAGGAGTTCGAAGAGCAGACCCATGAGCTCCATGTAATAGGTCTTGGTGAACTTGGATCCCTTGAAGCAACCCGCCACTCCGCCCATGGTGTGCTTGATCGCGGGCATGGAGTTGGCCGCCACGAAAGCGCCGATGGCGCCGCCGGCGATCATCAATACCTCCAGGGGTTGCCACAGGCCGCCCAGATGGCCTCCGGCCAGCACGTAGCCGCCGAAGATACTGCCCATGACAATCACCCAGCCGATAATCACAAACATGGTCTGGTTCTCCTATTGATAGAGCGCTTTTTGTAAAAGTTTTTTAACCGGTCCAAAGCCACGCCTGTGTTCCGGGCAGGGGCCGTGGGTTTCGAGGGCCTGTAGGTGTTCCGGTACCGGATATCCAGCATGGCGCTCGAAGCCGTATTGCGGGTATCTATCGGCAAGCTGGCGCATAACTTTATCCCTTTCCGTCTTCGCCAGGATGGAAGCGGCAGAGATGCAGGGCTCCAGGGCATCGCCCTTGACGATGGCCCGGGCGGGGATGGCGAGGGGCGGGCAGCGGTTGCCGTCGATTAGGGCCAGTTCGGCCCCGGGGGCCAGCCCCTGGACGGCGCGGGTCATGGCCAGCATGGTGGCATGCAGGATGTTCAACTGTTCGATCTCTGCCACGGAAGCCCAGGCCACATGCCAGGCCAGTGCATGGGTCTGAATTTCCAGAGCCAAGTGCAGCCGGCGGGCTTCGCTCAGTTTCTTGGAATCCGCCAGGCCGGGAATGGAGCGGGCCGGGTCCAGAATGACCGCCGCCGCACAGACCGGCCCCGCCAGGGGGCCGCGGCCTGCTTCGTCTACACCGCAGATCAGTTGCAGAGCAGGTGGCGTCATGCCAGAAATGGCCCCAGGGCCTGGGCAATAAGGCGGGGGGTATCCCGCTTCAGACGAGCCCGTTGCACGGCGAATTCTTCCATCTGGCTTTGCCGGGCATCGGCACTGGCAAGGAGGTTATCCAGAGCCTGGCTGAGTTGCTCGGGGGTGGCCTGTTCCTGGAGGATTTCCGGCACCAGGTTGCGTCCGGCCAGGATGTTGGGCAGTCCCACCCAGGGCTGGAGGGCCTGGCGTTTCATGATCTGGTAAGTCAGCCAGGGCACCTTGTAGGTGATGACATGGGGGCAATCCAGAAGCAGGGCTTCCAGGGTGGCAGTGCCAGAGGCGATAAGGGCGCAGTCCGCCGCCTGGAGTGCGTCGTGGGCATGGCCGAACAGGATACGGATAGGCAGTTCATGGGCTTCGGCCCTGTGCAGGGCGATTTCGAAAGCCTGGCGGGTTTCCCTGTTTACCAGGGGGACCAGGAAACGCACCTGGGGACGGGCTGCGTGGAGCTTTCTGGCAGTCTGCACGAACAGATCCGCCAGGGCCTTCAGTTCGCCTGGGCGGCTACCCGGTAACAGCGCTACCCATTCGACGCCGGCCTCCAGGGCCAGCCGTTCCCGGGCCCGTTTGCGATCGGGTTCCGGCAGGGCGTGGGCGATCGGGTGGCCCACATAGGTGGCGGGAATTCCGGCCTGGCGGTAGAGGTCTTCCTCGAAGGGGAAGATCAGCAGGGTGTGGTCAACCGCCTTGCGCACCTTGATGATGCGCTTTGGGCGCCAGGCCCAGACAGAGGGACTGACGAAATGCACCGTTCTTGTTCCCGCCCGTTTCAGCCGACGTTCCAGGGCCAGGTTGAAGTCCGGGGCATCCACGCCCACGAACAGCCGGGGCGGCTTGGTCAGCAATAGGCGGGCCAGGGCTTTGCGGATGCCCAGTATCTTGCGCAGGCTGCCCAGGGCTTCCACGTAACCCCGCACGGACAGGGCCTCCATGGGAAACAGGGAACGGGCCCCGGCCGCCTGCATCTTCGGTCCGGCGATGCCGTAGAAATCCGCCTGGATGCCATGGGTCTTCAGCCCCTGGATCAGCAGGGCCCCTAGCAGGTCACCCGATGCTTCCCCGGCGACGATGGCGATCTGGGGGGGATGGGGGATGGGGGATGGGGGATGGGAGCTACGGCCCGGCACCGTTCCGCGCTCCATTCAACGGATGATGCCGCGCCCGGTTACTGCCAGGAAATCCGCCAGCAAACGCAGTTCCGGTACTGCTTCGGCTTCCCGGGCGATGGCCTGCTGGGCCTCGGCCAGGCCGAGGCCGGATTTGTACAGGGTCTTGTAGGCCCGTTTCAGAGCGCTCAGGGCTTCCGGGGAGAAGCCACGTCGCTTCAGACCTTCGGAATTGATACCGTGGGGGGCGGCGGGGGAACCGGCCACGGTGACGTAAGGGGGCACGTCCTGGCGGATCACCGAGGCGATGCCGGTGATGACATGGGCGCCGATGCGGCAGAACTGGTGCACGCCGGTAAAACCTCCCAGGATGGCGTAGTCGTCCACGTGGGTGTGGCCCGCCAGGGAGGCGTTGTTGGCGAAGATGGTGTTGTTGGCCACCACGCAGTCGTGGGCGATGTGCACGTAGGCCATGATCCAGTTGTGGTTGCCCATGCGGGTGACGCCCGCATCCTGCACGGTACCGGTGTTGAAGGTGCAGAACTCCCGGATGACGTTGAAATCGCCGATCTCAAGGCGGGTGGGTTCGCCAGCGTATTTCTTGTCCTGGGGCTCTTCTCCCAGGGAGACGAAATGGAAGATGCGATTGCCCTGGCCGATACGGGTGTGGCCGGTGATGACGGCATGGTGGCCCACCCGGGTACCGGCACCGATTTCAACGTCGGGGCCCACCACGGTGAAGGCGCCAATCTCCACGTCCTCGCCCAGCCGGGCGGCAGGATCAACCAGGGCAGTGGGGTGGATGCGGGCCATGGGGTGTCAGTCCAGTTCTTTCAGGGTGCACATCAGTTCCGCTTCGCAGGCAGTCTGGCCTTCTACCGTCGCCTTGGCGGAAAACTTCCAGATGCCCCGGGTCACCTTGAGGATGGTGGCTTCCATGCGCAACTGGTCGCCGGGCATTACAGGACGCTTGAAGCGGGCGCCGTCGATGCCGACGAAATAAATCACGGAGTTGGGTCCCACTTCCTTGCCGCCGCTCTTGAAGGCCAGCAGGCCGGCTGTCTGGGCCAGGGCTTCGATCATCAGCACGCCGGGCATGACCGGGTGGTTGGGAAAGTGCCCGGGAAACTGGGGCTCGTTCATGGTGACGTTTTTCAGGGCGACGATTCGCTCGTTGGGGACGATCTCCAGCACCCGATCCACCAGCAGGAAAGGATAGCGGTGGGGGAGGTACTTCATGATCTGGGTGATGTCCATGGTTTCCATCAGCGGCTTCCTTCTCTATGCCTTGTCTTTCAATAACTTTTCCAATGCCCTGATGCGCTTGGTCAGGCTGTCCAGATGGCGCAGGTGGGCGGCGTTTCTTTTCCAGTCCTCGTGGGGCATCAGGGGCTGCACGGAGGTATAGACCCCGGGCGTGCGGATGTCCTTGGCCACGAAGCTGCCGGCGGATACGGTGACCCGGTCACAGATTTCCAGGTGGCCGATGATCATGGCGGCACCCCCGATCTGGCAATAAGCTCCGATACGGGTACTGCCGGCAATGCCGACACAGCCGGCAATGGCAGTGTGGCGACCGATGCGGCAGTTGTGGGCCACATGGATCTGGTTGTCCAGCTTGGCCCCGTCCTCGATCACTGTATCGTCCAGGGCGCCCCGATCAATGGTGGTGTTGGCGCCGATTTCCACATCATCCCCTAGCACGACCCGGCCTACCTGGGGTACCTTGACCCAGTGGTCCGCCTCCCAGGCCAGGCCAAAGCCGTCGGAGCCGATGATGCAGCCAGGATGCAGGATGGCCCGGTCGCCCACGATGCAGTCACGCAGGATGCGCACCCCAGCATGAAGCAGGCAGTCTGCCCCCAGTCGGACCCCAGGACCGATGTAGCACTGGGGGCCGATCTGGCAGCCGGGGCCAATCACGACGCCGGATTCCACCACACTACCAGGTCCTATGCGACACCCTTCGCCGATGTTCGCATCCTGAGCAAGGTGGGCGCCGGGGTGGATGGACCAGTCCGGTTTGGGTTCCGGATACAACAGGGCCAGGGCCCGGGCGAAGGTGGCATGGGGGTCGGCTACCAATAGCAGATTGCCGGAGAGATCAGCAGCCAGGGTCTCGGGTGCCACCAGAGCGCCCGCCAGGCTTGCCCGGGCTTGGGGCAGGTATTTCTGGCCCAGCACGAAGCTCAACTGGCCTGGCCCGGCTTGCTCCAGAGAAGCGGCAGAAGCCAGGAGGACGCTGCCGTCGCCGCGGAGGGTGCCCCCCAGTTGGACCTGGAGTTCGGCCAGGGTCAGGGCGGGCATGGACAGGTTTACTTGTCCAGGGCTTTCAATACGCGCTCGGTTACGTCCACCTTGGGGCTGGCGTAGACGACGTTCTCCAGGATCAGGTCGAACTTCTCCCGTTCGGCGATTTCCATGATCACCTTGCGCGCCCGTTGCTGCACTGTGTTGAACTCCTCGTTCTTGCGCTGGTTCAGGTCTTCCCGGAACGAGCGCTGGGCATGTTGGATATCCCTGGAAAGATTGGCAAGGTCCTTTTGCTTTTTGTTGCGGTCAGCCTCCGACATGGTCAGGGCATCCCGTTCAAGGCTGGTCTGGAGATCCCGGCCCTGCTTGATCATCTTCTGGATGTCCTGTTCCCTCGTCTGGAACTCTTTTTCCAGCCTCTTCTGGGCTTTGACAGCCAGTTGTGAATCTCGGAAAACCCGTTCCGTGTTTACGAAGCCGATTTTTGTTTCTGCCCAGGCGGCCAGGGAAAGGGGCAGGGCACATAGGAACAGGGAGAGGATGGCGTAGTGTTTCAAGGGATTCTCCTGCATCAGAACACGTTACCCAGTTGGAACTGGAAGGTTTGCTCCTCGTCGTCCGATGCGGCGTTGACGGGTTTGGCCAGAGACATCTTGATGGGGCCCATGGGCGAGTACCAGATGACTGCGGCACCAAAGGAGTAACGCATGTCCGAGAAATTGAGCTTGTCGTAGCGGCCTTGGTAGTCTTTCGGGCCGAAGACCTGACCGATATCCATGAAGGTGGAAAGCCGCACGGATTTGTCGTTGCCCATGCCCGGGAAGGGGAACAGCAATTCCGCGTTGCCAACGATGCGGGTATCGCCGCCGATGGAGAAGGGATCGCCGCTGGAGTCTTTCTGCTTTGGGCCCAGGGCGCTGGAATCGAAGCCCCGTACGGAGCCGATGCCGCCCGCGAAGAAATTCCTGAATACCGGCAGTTCCTTGCCCTTGAAGCCGTCGCCGATGCCGATCTCGCCGTTGAGCATCAGAGTGACGTTGCGGGACAGGGGCTTCAGCCACTGGTATTGATAGTTGAGTTTGTAGTACTCCAGGTCGCCGGCGGGGGTACCCCATTCGGCAAATACCCGCTGGTAGGCGCCCTTGGTGGGGAACAACAGACTATCCCGGGAGTCGCGGGCCCAGCCGGCTTCCAGGCGCAGGGTGTCGGTTTTTACGCCGTTGTTGTCGCCACCGTATTCAGCAGAGAAATCCCGGTAGATCTGGGGGGCATCATTGTCCAGCTTCAGGTCCACGTTTTCATACACGGCACTCAAGTGGACGGTGTCGTATTCCGTGAGCGGCACCCCAAGCCGCAGGCCGGCGCCCAGGGTGGAAGTGCTGTAGTCGGCCACGGCGGAGAGACTGGAACTGGAAGTGTCCACATCCTTCTTGTACAGGTCGTAGCCTAGGCTGACACCGTCCTGGGTAAAGTACGGGTTGGTGAAGGAAATGCCGTAGTGGGTGTTGACGTCGCCGCTGTTCAGGTTGAGGGACAGGCGGTTGCCGGTGCCGAACAGGTTGTTCTGGGATACGGAGCCGGACAACACCAGGCCTTCCGAGCTGGAGAAGCCCGCACCCAGCAGCAGGTTGCCGGTGGCCTGTTCTTCCACGTTCACGTTCACGTCCACCTGGTCCGTGGTGCCGGGTACCGGCGGGGTTTCCACCGTCACTTCCTTGAAGTAGCCCAGGCGGTCCACCCGCTCCCGGGAGCGGTTGATCTTGTCTACGGCATACCAGCCGCCTTCCATCTGGCGCATTTCCCGGCGGATCACCTCGTCCTTGGTCTTGGTGTTGCCGGTGACGTTGATGCGGCGCACGTAGACCTTGCGGCCCGGGTCCACAAGGAAGGTGAAGGCTGCGGTCTTGCTGCCGGTATCCAGTTCCGGGGCGGCGTTGACGTTGGCGAAAGCGTAGCCGTCGTTGCCCAGGCGATCACCTAGGCTTTTGGTGGATTCCGTGAGTTTTTCACGGGAGAAGACATCTCCCACCTTGAGGGAGACGAGTTTCTTGAGTTCCTCTTCGGGAATCGGGGTGTTGCCGGCAAAGCGCAGGTCGGAGACGGTGTATTTCTCGCCTTCCTTGATGTTGATGGTGATGTAGATGTCCTTGCGATCCGGCGTGATGGAAACCTGGGTGGATTCGATGGCGAATTCAAGATAACCCTGGTTCATGTAGTGGGAGCGCAGGGTTTCCAGGTCGCCGGCCAGCTTCTGTTTCGAGTACTGGTCGTTCTTGGTCCACCAGGACATCATGCCCGGCGTGCCCTGGTTGAACAGTTTCAGTAGCGCCTTTTCCTTGAAGGCCTGGGCGCCGATGATGTTGATGGCGCGGATCTTGGCGACTTCGCCTTCGGTGATGTCGAAAGTGACTGCAACCCGGTTCCGTTCCAGGGGGGTGGTGGTGGCCTTCACTTCCACCGCATACATGCCCCGGTTGAAGTACTGGCGCTTGAGTTCCTGCTCCGCCTTGTCCAGCAGGGAACGGTCCAGGATGCGGCCTTCGGCCAGACCCAGGTCCTTCAGACCCTTGACGATCTCGTCCTTGGAAAACTCCTTCATGCCGGAGAAATTCACGCTGGCGATGCCGGGGCGTTCTTCCACCATGACGATCAGCACGTCGTTGGTGACTTCCAGCCGCACGTCCTTGAAGAAGCCCGTGGCGTACAAGGCCTTGATGGCGTTGGAGGCCTTGTCGGCAGTGAGGGTTTCGCCCACCTTGACGGGCAGGTAGCTGAACACCGTACCGGCTTCCGTTCGCTGGATGCCCTCGACCCGGATGTCCTTGACTTCGAAGGGCTCAAAAGCCTGGGCCTGGGCACCTGGAGCGATGATGCTTCCCCACAGGGCCAGGGCAAGCAGACTGGGTCGGAAGGCACGCATGGGATCTGTCATCTGGCGAATAGTCGTTCTAGGTCGTTGTACATGGCAAAAAACATCAGCGTGCCCAGCAGCAGCAGTCCGATCTTCTGGCCAATTTCCTGGGTTTTTTCCGACACGGGGCGGCCGGTCACAAATTCCGCGAAATAATACAGCAAGTGCCCGCCGTCCAGTAACGGCACGGGCAGGAGGTTGAGCACCCCGAGGCTGATGCTCACCAGGGCCAGGAAGGCCACAAAGCTGGTCAGGCCGCTCTGGGCAGACTGGCCGGCGTAATCGGCGATGGTGATGGGACCGGACAGATTTTTCAGGGAAGCCTGACCCATAACCATGCGTCCCAGCATCTCCAGGCTGAAGGCGGAAAGCTCCCAGGTCCGTTGCAGGGCATGGCCCAGGGCATCGATGGGCCCTTCCCGCACCAGGGTGCGGTAGGGGGCCAGCAAGGCCTCATCCACCTGGGGGGCTGCGCCAATGCGGCCGATGGTGCGCTTGCCTTCTTCGATGGCCTCCGGTGTCAGATCCACGCTCGTTTGCACGCTGTTGCGCTCCAGCAACAGTTGTATGGGTTGGCCAGGGGATTTGCGGACGTATTCCACCAGGGCCTGCCAGGTTTCCACCGCCAGCCCATCAACGGACAGGATACGGTCTCCCGTCTGCAAGCCGGCGTTGGCGGCGGGACTGTCGGGCATGACGCTGCCCAGGACAGGGGGCAGGGGAGGCAGGGCCTGGACCAGTCCCAGGCTGGAGAGGGGACTTTTTTCCATGGACTCGTCCGTGGCGTCGCCCAGCAGCTGGTGGGTGGCGATATAGCCCTTCTCATCCCGTGTTTCCAGGGTGACGGCCTGGTCACGCAAGAGGGCCTTGAGGACAAGCCAATGGAGGTCCTGCCAGCTTTGCGGGGTTTCTCCCGCCACGGCAGTCACGGTCATGCCCGGGGTAATGCCGGCAGCGGCGGCCTGGGTGTCCGGCGGTGGCGAGCCGAGGATGGGTTTGGATGCCGGCACACCCACCATGAACAAGGCCCAGAACAGGGCAATGGCGAGCAGGAAGTTGGCCACCGGGCCGGCGGCGACGATGGCGGCCCGGGCCCCCAGGGATTGCCGGTTGAAGGATTGGGGCAGCAGGTCGGCGGGTACATCCCCCTCCCGCTCGTCCAGCATCTTCACGTAGCCCCCCAGGGGAATGGCCGACAGGGCCCATTCCGTGCCCCGGGCGTCCGTGCGCCGGGCCAGCACCTGGCCGAAACCGACGGAAAACCGCAGGATGCGGACCCCCGCCAGCCGGGCCACCCAGTAGTGGCCGAGTTCATGGAATACCACCAGCACGGCGATGGTGATCAGGAAGGCGAGCAGGGTGGTCATGTCAGGGCAGCCCCCAGGGCGGGGTCCGATTTAATGAGGCCTGGAATGGACGTCTCAGGCCGCAATGAGTTCGCGGGCCACATCCCGGGCGGCCTGGTCTGCGGCCATCAGGTCTTCCAGGCTGCCGGCCGTCTGGTCGGCCAGCCTGTCCAACACCCCGGCCAGGGTGGCGGCGATGCCCAGATAGGGCAGGCGCTTGTCCAGGAAGGCCGCCACGGCTTCTTCATTGGCTGCGTTGAGGATGGCGGGGGCCGCACCGCCTGCCGCCAGGGCCTGGTAGGCCAGCTTCAGACAGGGGAAACGGGCCGTGTCCGGGGCCTCGAAAGTGAGGCTGCCGATCTTCGCCAGATCCAGCCAGCTGACTCCCGCCTCCACCCGTTGCGGGTAGGCCAGGGCATGGGCGATGGGGGTGCGCATGTCCGGGTTGGAAAGCTGGGCCAGGACGGAGCCGTCAAGGTATTCCACCATGCTGTGGACGATGCTCTGGGGATGGATCACCACTTCGATCTGCTCCGGCCGGGCGTTGAACAGCCAGCTGGCCTCGATGACCTCCAGGCCCTTGTTCATCATGGTGGCGGAATCCACGGAAATTTTGCGCCCCATGACCCAGTTGGGGTGGGCCACGGCCTGTTCCGGGGTGACGTCCTTGAGGGTATCCACCGCCCGGGTGCGGAAAGGGCCGCCGGAAGCCGTGAGCAGGATACGGCGCACCCCATGGGCCAGCAGATCGCCGTCATAGCTGTCGGGCATGGACTGGAACACCGCGTTGTGCTCCGAATCGATGGGCAGCAGGGTGGCGCCATGGGCCCGCACCGCGTCCATGAAGAACTGGCCGGCCATGACCAGGGTTTCCTTGTTGGCCAGCAGCACCTGCTTGCCCGCCCGGGCGGCGGCCAGGGCAGGGCGCAGGCCTGCCGCGCCGACGATGGCGGCCATGACGCTATCCACCTCGGGTAAGGCAGCCACGTGTTCCAGGGCCTCCACGCCGGCGAGGATCTCCGTGTCCACGTCCGCCAGCAGTTCCCGCAGGGCCAGGGCCTTGTCGGCATCCAGCACCACGGCGTATTTCGGGCGGAAGCGGCGGCATTGTTCCGCCAGTTTGTCCAGCTGGTTCTGGCCGGTGAGGGCGATGACCCGGAACTTGTCAGGATGGCGCGCCACCACGTCCAGGGTGTTGACGCCAATGGTGCCCGTGGCACCGAGTACGGTCAGGTTCTTCATGACATCCACGCATAGAAGAGGGCCGCCGCAGGCAGAGCGGCGGTGAGGCTGTCGATGCGGTCCAGCACGCCGCCGTGGCCGGGCAGCAGGGTACCGCTGTCCTTCACGCCGGCCTGGCGCTTGATCCAGCTTTCCAGCAGGTCGCCGACGATGGAAACCGCCAGCAGGAACAGGGCCATAGGCAGGAGCAGCGGCAAACCCACGGGCAGGTAGGTGGGGAACTGCCACACCAGCAGCAGCACGTAGAACATCACCGCCAGGGCCGCGCCTGCCACGCCTTCCCAGGTCTTGCCCGGGCTGATGGCGGGGGCCAGCTTGTGTTTGCCGAAGCGGCGACCGGAGAAATAGGCGCCGCTATCGGCAATGGCCACGAGAGCCACCAGGGCCAGGAGCAAGCCTGGAGCGGACTGCCGCAGTTCCACAAAGGCCAGGAAGGTGGGGATCAGGACCACCAGCCCCAGTGGCAGCAGGGGCCCGGGACCGGCCAGGGGTACCCCCCGCCACAGCAGCCCAGGGGCCAGCAGCCAGAAGGCCAGTGACAGCAGATAGGCCCACGGGGCATGAATGTTCATGAGGTGCAGGGCCAGGCCCGCCAAGGTGAGGCCCAGAGCGTAGGCCAGGGCTGCCATACCGGACAGACGGGCCAGGGCGGCCCATTCCCTTGCCCCCAGAAAGACGATCAGGGCCATGAGCCCGAGCCAGAGTTCCGCTGGCGCCCAAAGCAGGGCCGCCACGAAGCCGGCGATCAGGGGCAAGGCGGTGAGGATTCGGGTAAGCAAGGGGGTTTAGCGGGAAACCGCTGCTTGATCTAAGTGCCGCGACCGGGCGGCTGTAACCTGCCGGGCCATCAATTGGACTGCAATTGCTCGCTGGTACGGCCGAAGCGGCGTTCCCGCTGGCTGTAAGAAGCGATGGCCGCGTCCAGGGCCTGGGCATCGAAATCCGGCCACAGGGTGTCGGTGAAATACAACTCGGTGTAGGCCAGTTGCCAGAGCAGGAAATTGCTGATGCGTTTCTCGCCCCCGGTGCGGATGAACAGGTCCGGCTCCGGCGCGAAGGGCATGGAAAGGTAACCGGCTAGGGCGTCCTCGGTCAGTTCCGTGCTGTCCGGATGGGCCTGGCGCCAGGTATTGACTGCATTCAGGATGTCCCAGCGGCCGCCGTAGTTGGCGCAGACGGTGAGGGTGAGGCGATGGTTGGCTTCGGTGGTGGCCTCCCCCTTAGCGATGAGTTCCCGCAGGCGGGCATCGAATCGTCCCAGATCACCCACCACTTTGAGTCGCACGCCGTTCTTGTGCATCTTGCCCACTTCCCGCTCCAGGGCCATGACGAACAATTCCATGAGGCGGTTGACCTCGTCGGCGGGGCGGCGCCAGTTTTCCGAGCTGAAGGCGAACAGGGTCAGGTATTCCACCCCCCGTTCAATGCAGGCCTGCACCATGTCCCGCACCCGTTCCACCCCCTGGGCATGCCCGGCCACCCGGGGCATGAGGCGCTTTTTCGCCCAGCGGCCGTTGCCATCCATGATGATGGCAACGTGACGGGGCACCTCGATGGCTTCGGGGACCGTGGTGGTGGAACTGAGGAAGCGTTTGATCATGGTCTCAAGTCGGCAGTCGGCAGTCGGCAGGGATCAGTGGACTGCAAACTGATGACTGAAGGCTGCCCACTTGAATCAAACCGCCATCAGATCCTTTTCCTTGTCCGCCGTGGCCTTGTCGATCTCGGCGATATATTTGTCCGTCAGCTTCTGGATGTCGTCCTGGGCCCGACGCTCGTCGTCCTCGGAGGCTTCCTTGTTCTTCACCAGTTCCTTCACGTGGGTGAGGGCATCCCGGCGGATGTTGCGAACGGCCACCTTGCCGTTTTCCGCTTCGCCCCGCACCAGCTTCACCAGTTCCTTGCGGCGCTCTTCGGTGAGGGGGGGCATGGGCACGCGGATGATGTCGCCCATGGATGCAGGGTTGAGACCCAGATCCGAATCCCGGATGGCCTTTTCCACCTTGGCCACCATGGGCTTTTCCCAGGGCTGCACACCCAGGGTGTGGGCGTCCAGGACGGAGATGTTGGCCACCTGGTTGATGGGCATGTCCGAACCGTAGTAGTCCACCTTCACATGATCCAGGATGCCAGCGTGGGCCCGGCCGGTGCGCACCTTGCCAAAGTCCACCTTGAGGGCCTCCAGGGACTTCTTCATCTTGTCTTCGGCAGATTTCTTGATGTCGGCAATCATGTCTCTCTCCTTGTCAGTTCCGCCCGGCCGTTCCACTGGAACCGGCCTTCCCCCGGGGGGGAAACGTGCGTAGCGAGTCAGGGACTTGCGTCATTTCAGGGCAGGACCCGGGTGCCTTCGGATTCGCCCTGGATTACCCGCTTCATGGCACCGGCCTTGAAGATGCTGAACACGGCCAGAGGCAGTTTCTGCTCCCGGCACAGGGCAAAGGCAGCGGTGTCCAGCACCCCCAGGTTCTTCGCGATGGCCTCGTCGAAGGTCAGGCTGTCATAGCGGGTGGCTGTCGGGTCCTTCTTCGGGTCGGCGGTGTAGACGCCGTCCACCTTGGTGGCCTTGAGCATCAGGTCCGCGCCGATCTCCGCGCCCCGCAGGGCAGCGGCGGTATCCGTGGTGAAGAAGGGATTGCCGGTGCCGCCGCCGAAGATCACCACCCGGCCTTTTTCCAGGTGGCGCACGGCGCTGTCCCGCTCGAAGGCCTCGCCCACGTGGGCGATGGTCACGGCAGTCTGCACCCGGGCTTCCACACCGGCCGCCTGGAGGGCGTCCTTGAGGGCCAGGGCGTTCATCACCGTGGCCAGCATGCCCATGGAATCGGCCGTGGCCCGGTCCATGCCCCCCAGGGCGCCGGTGGCGCCTCGGAACAGGTTCCCGCCCCCCACCACGATGCCCACTTCCGTACCCAGGGCCACCACATCCTTGATCTGGGCGACGATGCCGGCCAGGGTGTCGGCGTGGTAACCGAAGGCGTCGGGGCCCATGAGGGCCTCGCCGGAGAGTTTCAGCAATACCCGGGTGACTGCAGGGGACGGGGTGGCCATGTCGGGCTTAGACCTTGGCAGCCGCAGCCACTTCGGCAGCGAAGTCGGTGACCTTCTTCTCGATGCCTTCGCCGACGATGAACATGGTGAAGCCGTGGCACTGGGCATTCTTGCCCTTCAGCACCTGTTCCACGGTCTGCTTGTCGTCCTTGACGAAGGGCTGGGACAGCAAGGTGACTTCCTTGAGGAACTTCTGCACGGTGCCTTCGGCAATCTTTTCCAGCATGGCTTCCGGCTTGCCGGCTTCCTTGGCCTTCTCGATGGCCACACGGCGCTCGGTGTCGATCAGGTCCTGGGACACCCCGGAAGCGTCCAGGGACTTGGGCTTGGAAGCGGCGATGTGCATGGCGATGTCCTTTGCCAGGGCTTCGTCACCAGTCACGTCCACCAGCACACCGATCTTGCTGCCGTGGATGTAGCTGGAGAACTTACCGGTGGCATTCATGCGCACGAAGCGGCGGATGGACATGTTCTCGCCGATCTTGCCCACCAGCTCGGTGCGGGCCTCTTCCACGCTCTTGCCGTTGTAGGGCATGGCGGACAGGGCGGCCACGTCGGCGGGGTTCTGAATCAGCACCATCTCGGCCAGGGCGCGGGTCAGGGCCAGGAAGTCGTCGTTCTTGGCCACGAAGTCAGTTTCGCAGTTCACTTCCACCATGGCGGCAGACTTGCCGTCGGCGGCGATGTTGATGGCCACAACCCCTTCTGCAGCCACCCGGCCGGCGCTCTTGGCAGCCTTGTTGCCAAAGCGGACCCGCAGGATTTCCTCGGCCTTCTGCATGTCGCCGCCGGCTTCGGTCAGGGCCTTCTTGCAGTCCATCATGGGCGCGTCGGTACGCTCGCGCAGGTCTTTCACCATGGAAGCGGTGATTTCAGCCATTTTTCATTCTCCTAAAGTCTGTAAAAACGCCCCGGGGTGCGGGGCGTCAAATTTCTGTCATCGGGGGGCAGGGCCCGCCGGGGGTCAGCCCGCAGAGGATTCGCCGGCTTCCACCTCGACGTATTCGTCTTCGCTTACAGCGGCCACCAGTTCTTCCACCATGTTGGCCTTGCCTTCCAGGATGGCATCGGCCAGGCCACGGGCATACAGGCGGATGGCCCGGGCGGAGTCATCGTTGCCGGGGATCACGTAGTCCACGCCTTCGGGGGTGTTGTTGGAGTCCACCACGCCGATCACGGGAATGCCCAGCTTGTTGGCTTCGGTGATGGCGATCTTCTGGTAGCCCACGTCCACCACGAACAGGGCGTCGGGCAGACGCTCCATGTCCTTGATGCCGCCCAGGCTGGTCACAAGCTTGTCGTACTCCCGCTGGAGACGCAGGGTTTCTTTTTTGGACAGGGTGGAATCCGCCAGTTGGGCTTCCATGTCCTTCATGCGCTTCACGGACTGCTTGACAGTCTTGAAGTTGGTCAACATGCCGCCCAGCCAGCGATGGGAGATGAAGGGCATGCCGCAACGGGCAGCTTCTTCGCCCATGATTTCACGGGCCTGGCGCTTGGTGCCCACGAACAGGATGGAACCCCGGTTGGAAGCCAGCTGGCGCGCGAACTTGGCGGCCTCGCTGAACATCGGCAGGGACTTTTCCAGGTTGATGATGTGGATCTTGTTGCGATGGCCGAAGATGAAGGGGGCCATCTTGGGATTCCAGTAGCGGGTCTGGTGGCCGAAATGCACACCAGCTTCCAGCATTTGACGCATGGTCACGGACATGAAACTGCTCCTTGGTTAAGGTTTGACCGCCATCCGCAAAGAACCCCGGCAAGCGGAGCACCTTAACTGTGCGGATGTGAGGATTTTTGCCGGCCCGACACCATGCCGGACGCAAAGCACGCGGATTCTAGCAGGGGGCGTGGGGAGGGGACAAGCCAAATGCATGCCTGGGATCACCGCTCCCGCAGGCTCTCATCCCCGTATTGCATGAGCGGGCTGAGGAAATACTGGATGATCCGGCGCTTTCCTGTCTTGATTTCCGCCGTTACGGCCATGCCGGGGGTCAGGCGCACCGCCTTGCCATCCACATCCAGGGTGGCACGACTGAGCTTTACCCGCGCAGCGTAGACCAGACCCCGTTTCTCATCCTGGATGGCGTCGTCGGACACGTGGATCACCCGGGCGTCCAGGGTGCCGTACTTGGTGAACGGGAAGGTTTCGACTTTCACCTCGGCGGCCTGTCCGGCATGAACAAAGCCGATGTCCTTGTTTTCCACGAAGGCCTCCACCTCCAGGGTGTTGTCGGCAGGCACGATCACCATGAGGGGTTGGGCCGGGGTGACCACACCGCCCACGGTGTGCACCGCAAGCTGTTGTACCGTTCCTCCAACGGGGGCCGACAGGCGCATATATTGGTCCCGGTGGGTGGCCTTGAGGAGCTCCTGGGCCAGACTTGCCGATTTTTGTTCTGCCAGGTTGAGGGTATCCAGGGTAAGGCGGCGGGTTTCGGCTACCAGGGCGGCCCGTTGTTTTCGCCCCTCGCTCAGGGCGGCCTGGATTTCATCCTGTTTTGCCTGCTGGGCCGCCAGATCGCCTTCCTGTTCAATGCGTTCCTGTTCCTTTTCCAGGTAACCGTGGCGGGAGATGAAATTCTTCTCCAGCAGATCCTGGTAGTCCCGGGCCCGCTGACGGGCAATGGGCACCGTCTGGGCCAGCTTTGCCACCAGTTCCCGGGTGGCCCGCAGTTCCGCTTCCCGGCGGGCGATTTCCGCATCCAGTTGTTCCAGCCGGGCCTGTAATTCTGCGTATTGGCCGTCCAGCTGCCGCTGGGCATCCGCCAGACGGGTTGGGGCAATTTCGTCGAGGGGCGCCAGCACGGGATTGCGGTGGGTATCCAGGCCAGCCAGCAAGGCCCGGGCCCGGGCCGCCTCCAGCCGGGCGGCTTCGAGATCGGCGGTGATACGGCCACTGTCGGCCCGGGTGGCCGTGGCATCCAGTTCGATGAGCAGATCGCCGGCGGCCACCTGCTGGCCATCCCGAACGTGGATGGCACTCACGGCGGCTGTTTCCATGGGCTGGATGACCTTGGTGCGGTCATCGGGAATCAACTTCCCCTGGGCACTGGCCACGATGTCGATGTGGCCGAAAAAGGCCCAGAGGACTGCCAGCCCGGCAAAAGCCACCAGAAGCCCCATGGCAACCCGAGGTGCGGGATGGACTGGCGTATCCCGCAGGGCCAGGGCAGCGGGCAGGAACTCGACTTCGTGGACCTGGAGTTCGTGCCCATCCATGTCCTTTCGCTGGCGCCAGACGTGGCGAAACACCCGAAGGTACCGTCCAAGCAGATCGCGGGTGGCGGCGAGATGGAGTCTCATAGCGGGCTCATGCGTGTTGAAGCCGGTAGAGCCGGCTGTAGTGGCCTGCTTCGTGTTGCAGCAATTCGGCGTGGTTGCCCGCTTCAACGATCTGGCCCCGATCCAGCACCAGGATGCGGTGGGCATCCCGTACGGCAGAAAGCCGGTGGGCGATGATGATGACCGTACGCCCCTGGCAGATGGCCTTCATGTTTTGCTGGATGATGCGTTCCGACTCATAGTCCAGGGCGCTGGTGGCCTCGTCGAAGATGAGGATGCGGGGTTGGGTGATGAGGGCCCGGGCGATGGCAATGCGCTGGCGCTGGCCGCCGGACAGGGTTGACCCATGTTCGCCAACCAGGGTGTCATAACCTTCCGGCAGTTCCAGGATGAAATCGTGGGCGCCGGCCAGCTTTGCCGCCTGCATTACCGCCTCCAGGGGCGCGCCCGGGTCCGCCAGGGCGATGTTTTCCCGGATGGAACGGTTGAACAACACGTTTTCCTGCAACACCACACCAATCTGGCGCCGCAGGGAAGCGGCTTCTGCCAGGGCCAGGTCCATGCCGTCCACCAGTACCCGGCCCCGTTCGGGCACATACAGACGCTGCACCAGTTTGGTGAGAGTGCTTTTGCCTGAACCGGAGCGACCCACCACACCGATGATCTCCCCCGGTGCGATGGTCAGGCTTATGCCCCGCAATACCTCCGGGCCATCGGGCCGATAGCGGAAATGCACCTGATCCAGCTCGATGCAGCCAGACAAGGCGGGCAGGGCGGTCTTGTTGCCCGCCACTTCCGTGCGGGTATTGAGAATGTCCCCCAGCCGTTGCATGGAAATACCTGTCTGTTGAAAGTCCGTCCACAACTGGGCCAGGCGCATGATGGGCTGGGCCACCCGGCCGGCCAGCATGTTGAAGGCGATGAGCTGGCCCACGGACAACTGGCCCTCAATGACCAGCCGGGCCCCCAGCCACAAGGTGCCCACCGTCACCAGCTTGCCCACCAGGTTGACCCCTTCATGGGCCAGGGTCGAAAGCTTGGCCGTGCGAAACCCGGCGGCCACATAGGCGGCCAACTGGTTATCCCAGCGGCGGGTCATCTGGGGTTCCACCGCCATGGCTTTCAGGGTGTCGATGCCGGAAATGGTTTCCACCAGAAAGGCCTGGTTTTCTGCACCCCGGTTGAACTTCTCATGGAGCCGGGCCCGCAGCAGGGGGGTGATGGCCAGGGAAAGCAGCAGGTAAAGGGGCAGGGAAGCCAGCACCACCAGGGTGAGCCAGCCGCTGTAGAACAACATGACGGCAATGAACACCACAGAGAAAAACACATCCAGCACCACGGTGATGCTGTTGCCGGTAAGGAACTGGCGGATGTTCTCCAGCTCTCGCACCCGGGCCACGGAATCCCCCACCCGGCGGGACTGGAAATAGGCCATGGGCAGGTTGAGCAGATGGCGAAACAGCCGGGCCCCCAGTTCCACGTCGATACGGCTGGTGGTGTGGGCAAAGACATAGGCGCGCAGGCCCGAGAGCACCACTTCGAACACCGACACCACCAGCAGGCCCACTGCGATGACATCCAGAGTGGTGAGCCCCCTGTGCACCAGCACCTTGTCCATGACCACCTGGAAAAACAGGGGCGTCACCAGGGCGAACAGGTTGAGGGCAAAAGACACCAGCAGAATCTCCCCCAGAAGCCGGCGATACTTGACCACGGCAGGAATGAACCAGGTGAAGTCGAACTTGGCCAGTTCACCCGCCAGGGAGGCCCGGGAGGTGAACAGGATCAGGTCACCCTGCCAGCGTGCCGCCAGTTCGGTGAGGCTCAAGGTCTGGGGTTTTGCGGCCGCCGGGTCATGGATGAGGATCTGTTCCGCTTCTGCCTTGGCCAAGATGAAAACATCGCCATCCCGGCCCAGGGCCAGGCCCGGCAAGGGGGTATGGGGCAATCGATCCAGACTGGTTTTGACCTGCCTGGCCTTGAGGCCCAGTTTCTTTGCAGCCAGCAGGATTTCCGTCACAGCAAACTGGCCTGCATTGCCAAATTCATGCATGAGCTGGGCCGGTTCCACCGCCACGCCGTGAAAACGGGCCAGCATGGCCAGGCAGGCCAGGCCGGGGGGTGGGGCGGCATGGGGGGCCTGATGGGGCCCGCTATGGGTGTTGTCCTCGCCTTGGTGTGGCATCTTGTTATTCCCTGTGAAGCAACTTTTTCTGTACCACCCTCTTATGGGTACCTCGAAAAACCGTGAATTCGTCGTCCCCGCGCAGGCGGGGACCCAGTAAATTCAACGATCTGGATTCCCGCCTGCGCGGGAATGACGGGTTTTTCAAGGTGCCCTTATGCAGGCGGGGTGGTTGTTCTCAAACCTCTGGTTTCAAGGCGCCGAGCATGTCGTTCCCGCGTAAACGGGAACCCAGAAGCATAAGCTCCTGGATACCCGCCTAGGCGGGTATGACAGGCTTACTGCCAGTTCGTCGCCAGCACCGGCGCCAAGGCATCCTGATAGGCCCCGGGCAAGACAGTCTGGCCTGCGGCCGGCGGCGCAAACCCCGCCATGGCGGAAACCAGGGCATCCAGCTGGCTGTCCAGCAACACCTTGCCATCCCCCGCCTCGAAACGCTCCAGATGGTAGGCATCTTCGGTGAACCAGTTTTTGATGAGGGCCTTGTCCGTGCTGCCGATGATGCTGGCCTCCAGATCGTTGCCCACCTGCCGGAACCAGATCTGGTCGTGGGCAATGCCGGCCCCGAAACGGGCCACGTCCACATTGCCTGGGGTCGTGTCGTAGTCCGTCCAGGTGTCCGACCCATCCCCCCGCTGGAACAGATAGATGTCGTTGCCCTGGGCTCCCAGCAGGGTGTCGTTACCGGTGCCGCCTACCAGTAGATCGTTACCCAGCCCCCCATGCATCCAGTCGTTTCCGGCTCGGCCATGAAGTTCGTCATTCCCCCCGTTGCCGGAAATGCTGTTGGCGTATGCATCGCCATAGAGCCGGTCATTTCCCAGGTTGGAACCGGAAATGTCTTCGATATTCAGCAGCGTGTCGGTGCCACCATAGCCATCGCTGGCGGTCCCGGCGGCCAGGTCCACCACCCCATCCCCCTGAGAGGAATAGTAAGAAGCCGAATCCCTTCCGGTCCCTCCGTCGAGTAAATCATTGCCTGCTGCGCCCTGGAGTATGTTGTTGCCGGCATCGCCCACCAGGGTGTCATCGTGGTTGGAGCCGAAGACCATTTCCACGCTGTTGAAAGTATCCCCCTGGGCGTCTCCACCCTGGGCCGCATTCAAGGCCAGGTTGATGTTCACGCCCTGGCTGGAGCCGCTGTAGACAGCCCAGTCGCGCCCATCGCCACCGTCTATCAGGTCTGCCCCGGCTCCCCCCACCAACCAGTCGTCGCCGCCCTTGCCATAGAGGATGTCGTCGCCCGCCTGGCCCAGGATGCTGTTTTTTGCATCGTTACCGGTCAGCGTATTGGCCAGGGCATTGCCGGTACCGTTGATGGCGCTGCTGCCGGTGAGCAGAAGGTTTTCAAAGTGGTTGCCCAGGGTGAAACTGATCTGGCTATGGACGGTGTCCATGCCCTCATTGGCGTTTTCCTGGAGGGTGGCGCCGGGCTGGATCACCACGTAATTGTCATCACCGGCCCCGCCGTACATCGCATCCTGTTCCAGGCCGCCAAACAGCCAGTCATTTCCGGCTCCCCCATAAAGGATGTCGTTGCCGCCGCCGCCGAACAGGATGTCGTTACCGCCGTTACCGAGCAGGGTGTCGTTGCCGTCGTCCCCGTTCAGGGTATTGTTGCCAGCGTTGCCCATCATCAGGTTGGCTTCGGCATTACCCACACCATAAACATGGGCTGACCCCGTAAGCCACAGGTTTTCCACGTTCTGGCCCAGGGTGTAGTCAAGGTGGGTACGAATGGTGTCCACGCCACCATTAGCCGCTTCCGTAACCCCATCCCCTGGGTTGTCCACCACATAGGTATCGTTGCCGTAGCCGCCGGTCATCTGGTCGATGCCCGAACCGCCATCCAGAAAATCGTTATCGCCCAGGGTGAAACGCAACGCGCCATTGGAATTAACGCTTTCCTGCCCGAAGCGCAGGTTGCGTCCATCAAAAGCGGCCGCACCAGCCCCAAAATCCAGCAAAACCCCGGAATCCGTAGCCTTGTAGATCTGTCCATTGACTTCAATGTCTTGAACGAAAAGGTTGCGGTCCTGGCCGATATCAGGACGATAGGCATCGTTGGTGAAGACGATGTCGATCTGGTCGGCACTGACGCCCAAGTTCGCCGGGTTGACCGTGTAAGGGGTATAGCTTGCGGCATCGACGGTGAATTGCTGCACCAGGGTGCCCTCGACAAAGACCTGCATGGTGGGGTAGAGACCGTCTACGGGGGTACCACGGGCGTGGATGACCAGAGTGGAGATGTCTGTGGTCACAGCCGATAGGCTGCCTGGGTTGCCGATAAGGATATCGTTCCCACCGCCCCCTCTGAGCACATTCGGGCCACTATGTCCTGTAAGCACATCTATTGCAGCTCCTCCCTGCAAGACGTAGGTGTCACCACTCGCAACTAGATTGACGGGTGTTTTCAAACTCGTTGCAACCCAGTTCGATAGGGACACGTTGCTTCCGTCTGCGAAAAATATCGATGTTGCTTCCGCAAACAGACCGTTTATAAGCGTAATGGTGTGGCCGTTTTTTAGGTGGAATTCGATATCTCCGGTAGGACCAGTGGTACTCAACGAAATTTCTGTGCGGTTTCCCCCATCAAGCAGGCGTATTTCGGTTGTCCCGGATTTATCCAATATCCTATCGTTACTATCGCCATCCAAAATGTAAGTGTCGTTTCCATCCCCTCCCTCCAGCCAATCGTCGTCTGCGCCTCCCTCCAACCAGTCATTTCCTCCGCCTCCATATAGATTGTCGTTACCGGCACCCCCATAAAGCTGATCGTCGCCGTGCTGGTAAGTGCTGTTGAAAGGTGTGTCACCAAACAGCTCATCATTGCCATTGCCACCATAGAGAATGTCGTTGCCTTCTTCGCCAATCAGCGAGTCGGCATCGTCATCTCCAGCCATCCAGTCGTCGCCTTCTCCGCCAAGCAACACATCAGCGCCCTGACCGCCAAACATTGTGTCGTCCCCCCACTCACCGTCCAGGGAATCGTCCCCGTCACCGCCATCAACAAAGTCGTTGCCCAGCCCTCCTTCAACCATGTCATTCCCATTACCGCCAAGTAGGGTATGGGTGCTTGTATCGTCGTTATCCCAAATACTCCGATAACCCAGGAAAGGAGAAAACTGAGTTAATACATGCGTGTTCGGATCAATAGTGGAAAAACTGGCTACAGGGGCCAGAAACGAAACGTAGAGATTCAATCCGCCCTCATTGTTTATGGCCAGGGCGACTCCATCTCTCTCCCAGCCTGTAAAGCTGAAGGCAGGGGTATCCGGGAAGGTATAAAAAGTTGTCCAGCTACGTTCAATTCCTGCGTAGCTGTCAGCCCACAAAGAGGCAAAGTTGCCAAGGTCGCTGAGCTGATAGGCCGTGCCAACCTTTAACCCACTTGTTGCCAAGGCCATGGGCAGATATGACCTGAGTACAGTGATAGTGTCATTTCCATCACCTCCATCGACGTAAGCTTGGTTCGTCGCGGGAATAATGCGCTTGCTACTGGCTCCTCCATCGTTCTTGGGGTCTGGGTCGCCGATGTGGATGTAGTCATTTCCAGCGCCCCCCAAAATCAGGTCTCTGCCCCCATGGTTGGCCAAGACATAATCATTATCCGCGCCTCCTTCTATCCAGTCGTTTGCCTGATCGGTCTGGATGAAGTCGCTGCCCGCTTGCCCCAAATATTCGACCTGGGCTTCGGGGAGGGTATAAAGGTCGAAACTGGGTGTTTCACCTAGACCCGCCATGTTCACATTCATCAGTAGATTGGCGCTGGCATCGCCCGTGTATGTTTCAGTCGTTGATTCAGGATCAAACAGCTGTATACCGAAATCCCCGCTCTGGAAGTCGTCTTGCGCTTCACCCAGCTGGAGGGTGCTGCCGTCTTGCAGGGCCAGCTTCCAGGGAGCGTTTGGCGTCTGAACAATGGAGAGCGTGGAACCATCTGGGAGGGTGCGTTTCCAGGTATCGAGGGGATTGCCCGCACCATCCTTCTGGCGGATGAAGGCGCCGGCGGCGTTGAGTTCAACCCCACTGTTGTTAATAAACAGCCAGCCGCCATCAGGATCGATGATCGTGTCGTTGCCGTCGCCCGTGCGCCAGCGGTAGATGTCGTGTCCCGTGCCGCCGTTGAGGATGTCATCCCCCCGACCGCCATCCAGAGCGTCATGGCCGGCACCGCCGAGGAGGGTATCGTTGCCGGCGTTGCCGTAGAGGCGGTCTTCAGCGCCGCTGCCTGTGAGCGTGTCGCTGGATTTCGTGCCGAAGACGATCTGGTGATCGTGCAAGGAGACTCCATCTCCGTCGATAGCCAAGGTCAGCGGATCCCCATTCGGCAAGGTTGTGCCAAGGTCGACGAAATCCCAGTTGCCTTGCAGTTTCGTATCCCAGTCTGCGTCATATTGCTTGTCGCCCAGGCTCAGCAGGAGATCATCGATATCCCTGTTTCCATAGTCATATTGGATTTTCCAGGCCAGCATGGCCGCCCGGTCTTTGATGTAGTCATCGGTCCATGTCCCTGTGCCCGTCTGTTCATTGAAATAATCCAGATCGCCATCGGTGTTGAATGGCGCGTATATCTGGTCATTCCCGGTAATGGCAAAGGGGAGCAGTTCACTGAGGGCATAGCGCACCCCCAAGTCGGTTTTGGCAAGTTGGGCAATTTGAGAGGCAGTCAGGCTTGCCAGAGCCACAATCTGGACTTGTCCGGCGGACTGCTGGTAAGCCAGGGAGTCACGAATTGCCTTGAGCGCATCATGTAACTTGTTGCGTTCATTGATATCGGCATAGGCAAGCGGGTCTGCCGTGCCATCTGCGCGCAATTTCTGGCTCAATGTGCCTGGTTTTCCCGTAAAGACCAGGGTCAAGGCATTGACGAAGTTTTCCATGGCATCGCCATCGTAGAGCTTGTCGTCATTGAGATAGGTGGCGAGCGTAGTCAGAGGTAAACCCACAATCAGGGACGAAAGCGTTGCCAGGCCTGCTGTCAATGCGGTCTGGATGGGGGTGTTGTCGATTTCGTCCACCCGGTTCGACATGGTTTTCATGATTTTCGTAAACCGGGGGTTGTCGATGGATGCGTCCAAGCCCTGCAACAGGTCCAGCACCGTCAGAGAGTCGATCAGGGGCGAGATGCTATGGGTTTCGCCGAAGTCGCCCACCAAGTCACGCACCGTCTGGCTGTCGATCATTTCCAGGATGCCCAAGCCGCGACTGGCCGGCAGGTCCTCGATCCAGATGGGGGCCACCGGCGCATGGTAGCCACTGTTGGCAACCATCTGAGGGTCAAAGAACTCCCCGTGGCCGTAGATTTGTTGAATCCGGTTCCAACCCGCAACGCTGTATTTGGCCAGTGAGCTGTTGAACGCATTGGGATTCAGGCCAAAAGGGCCCGTACCGCTGCTGGATAGCCAGTTCATGATGGCACTTTCCAAGTGCAAAATGCCGATGCCACCCGAACCGCTGGCGTACATCGAATGGGCCAGGATATCCATGGCGGCACGATTCTTGGCGCTGTCATAGATGTTGGCGCCGGTGGGGACACCCGGGTAAGAAACGGCGGCGGATTTGAAGGCAACCAGCTCTGCAGCGCTGGCATCCCCCTGCAAACCCACCCACCAAGCCGGAGAACCCAGACCATCCCAGGCCATCATCTGGTCATAGAGCGTGATCAGGTTCTTGATGCCCGGCCCCGTAGGCGCTGTATCCCCCCCGATGCCCCCGACCCCTGCC
>JBFLXA010000013.1:3773-87320 GCA_040757575.1 Pseudomonadota bacterium | reverse complement strand
CCCAGGTTTTCGCATTCACCGCTGACGATGAAGCCTTCTTCGTTTTCGATGGAGCGCCGGACCCCCAGGCGCAAGAGAGGATGGTCATCTACCAGCAGGACACGAATGGCGCTCATGGTCGGTCGGTCTCCTTGTCTACGGAGGCATGTTAACGGATCAGGCCCGGCTGGGCAGGAGAATTACGTCTGCCCGGGGGCCGGAAAAGGCATCAATCCAGGTCGAGATATTCGATGTCGATGATTTCAATCTGCCGCAGGCCGCCCGGGGTCTGCAGGCGTACCGTATCCCCAAGGCGGGCCTTGATGAGGGCCCGGGCCAGGGGGGAAAGCCAGGAGATGCGCCCCTGGGAAGGGACTGCTTCATCCATGCCGACGATGCTGTAGCGGTTTTCCGTGCCGTCGGCATCCATGCACAGCACCGTGGCGCCAAAGTAAACCGTTTCGGTGTTTTCCTGCATGCGGGGGTCGACCACCACGGCGTTTTCCAGTCGCTTGGTCAGGAAGCGGATGCGCCGGTCGATTTCCCGCAGGCGTTTCTTGCCATAGATGTAATCGCCGTTTTCGGAGCGGTCGCCGTTGCCGGCGGCCCAGGAAACCACATTCACCACTTCGGGCCGCTCCTTGCGCACCAGCTGGGCCAGTTCGGCCTGCATGCGGGCATGTCCGGCGGGCGTCATGTAATTGCGGGTGCCAGGAGGCAGGGGGGCGACGCCCCCATCCTCGTCTTCTTCCTCCGGTGCGTCTTCCCGGACGAAGGCCTTGCTCATGGCTACTCGACCGGGGGCTTTCCGTCGTAGACCAGGCCCTGGCGACGCTCGAGATAGAAGTCGCGCATGAATTCGTAGCCGTCCAGGGCAGCGCTGTCCACGGCTTCCTTCGCATCCAGCAGGTCAGCCCGGCGGCTCACGACCCGCAGTGCCAGCGCGGTGTTGCGGGTGGCGATGTGGTCATGGTTGCGCACCAGGTCCACGTATTCGGTGTCGACGACAAACCCGGCGGTGTCACGGATCGAGGACGGCCCCACGAAGGGCAATACCAGATAGGGGCCGGCGCCCACGCCCCAGCGGCCCAGGGTCTGGCCGAAATCCTCTTCGTGCTTGCGCAGGCCCATCTCCGAGGCGATGTCCAGCAGACCCAGAAGGCCGAAGGTGGAGTTGACCGCCAGGCGCATGAAGTCGGAGGTCCCCTGTTCCAGCTTCAGTTGCAGGATGTCGTTAGCCAGGACCGTGACATCGTTCAGGTTCGAGAAGAAATTGCGCACCCCGGTCTTGGCAAAACCCGGCATGACGGTGTCATAACCCGTGGCCACCGGTTTGATGACCGCCTTGTCCAGGCCCTCGTTGAAGCTGTGGATGGCCCGGTTCATGGGCTCCAGAGGGTCGTTGGGATCGCCCTGGGTGGCGCAGCCCCCAAGGGCCAGGGGCAGGAGGCTGGCAAGGATGTAACGGGTGGTGGTCATGATGAAATAGGCGCTGTCAGGTCTGCCGTTTATCGGCACGTGACGAGTTTACTTGAGTCGCGTCGACCGGAGAACCCGCTCCCATACCTGTGGGTCCCAGACGACGGCCCTGTTGGGGGTAAGGTTGACCCTGGGGGAGGCAGACGAGGACAATGGGCCAGCCCAATAGCAAGGATTTTCCATGAGCAACGAAGAACTCAGCAAGGAACAGCAGATCATGCGTGCCATGCGCAAGACCCTGACTTCCATCGTCCGGGATACCGCCCCCCGGGACGGCAATCCGAGCCCCCTGACGTCTGGTACCGTGGAGAACATCCGTATGTGCCTGGGCCTGATTTCAGCCAGGGAAGCAGAACTGGCCGAAGCCCTGGGGTTGTCCCGGAACGAGCGTCCCCATTATTCGGATGAGACGCCTGCCACCCAGCCCCTGCAGTTCACCCCGCCTGTGGGCGGGAAGCTGAACTGATGGCCAGGATGGGCGGTAGGCGGGCCTAGGGAAAGGCGATGGCAGAAGCGATAGCCAGCCTGATCTCCGACACGGAGTCCCAGGTGGTCCGCACCGGGCCCGTGGTGATCTACGCCCCCAAGCGCGGTCGAAAACGCTTTCCCGAAGGGGTGGTGACCGCCTACGAGAGCGAAGCCCAGGCCCGGGCTGCTGCCAACCCCGAGGCGGGATACCACGCTGCAGTGGCTTCGGGGCCATCCCGCTCCTCTGAAGGTTTCCGGCTTTTTTATCTGGTACGCTGGCTCGACTGACCGCCCGGCGGCGTCAAGGCCCGTCACCACATCCCGGAAAATTCAAGTATTTTCCCGAAATGGCCGACAAGGGGCCTGTGGCATAATCAGCCAAGTTAAATTTGTCGTGGGAGATGCTCAATGAAGCGCTATCTGCTGCCTGTTGTCCTGGTGGGGTTGTTCTCGGCCTGTTCAAGTAATCCGGTTTATCCTCCCGCGCCCGCCAAGGCGGAAGGCGCCTCCGAATGGATGTATTTGCTTGGGCCGGGGGATTCCGTAAACGTCTTTGTCTGGGGTAACCCGGAGCTGTCCGGCTCCTTCCCCATCCGCGCCGACGGCATGATGACCATGAACTTGGCGGAAGACCTGCCGGCCAGCGGTAAGACACCCACCCAGTTGGCCCGGGAGATCGAAAAGATCCTGGCCCGCTATATCCAGGACCCGGTGGTGACCGTGACCGTTGCCGGCGGCATGGGCCCCTATGGACAACAGATCCGCGTGCTGGGCCAGGCGGCCAAGCCCCAGACCCTCATCTATCGTGAAAACATGTCCCTGGTGGACGTGATGATCACCGTCGGCGGCCTGTCCGACTTTGCCGCCGGCAACCGGGCCAGCATCCTGCGTATCGTGGAAGGCAAGCCCCAGCAATTCGGCGTGCGCCTTGAAGATCTGGTCAGGGATGGCGATATCTCCGCCAACGTGGAAATGCGCCCCGGTGATCTGCTCATCATCCCGGAAAGTTTCTTCTGATCGCCCTGTCGCCGAAGAGCCTGAAAGGGAGTTTCCTGCATGAATGAGGCCGTTGAGCAGCTTCTCGGCTACGTGCGCGGCGTCTGGCGCCGGCGCATGATGGTCATGGTGATTGCCTGGCTCGTCTCTGTGGTGGGCTGGGTATGGGTGTATTTCCTGGAAAACGAGTACCAGGCCCAGGCCCGGGTCTATGTGGACACCCAGTCCCTGCTGCGTCCCCTGCTGTCGGGGCTGGCGGTGCAGCCGAACATCGGCCAGCAGATCTCCATGATGACCCGCACCCTGAAAAGCCGCCCCAACCTGGAGAAGGTGGCGCGCATGACGGACCTGGACCTGCGGGCCAAGACGCCCAAGCAGCAGGAGGAGTTGTACAAGGAACTGGAGTCCCGAATTACCATGCAGGGCACGGATCGGGAGAATCTCTACACGCTGGGTTACCAGCATGCCAATCCGGATCTCGCCAAGCGGGTGGTGCAGTCCCTGCTGACCATCTTCACCGAAAGCAGTCTGGGAGGGACCCGTAAGGACATTACCTCCAGCCAGAAATTCATCGATGACCAGTTGAAGTCTTACGAGGCCAAGCTGCTGGAAAAAGAGAAGGCCCTGGAGGATTTCAAACGCCGCAACGTGGGCACCATGCCCGGCCAGGGGGGCGACTTCTATTCCAAGCTTGCCCAGTTGAACGTCAGTCTGGAACAGGCCTCCTTCGAGCTGAACGAAGCCCAGAACCGGAAAAAGCAGCTGCAAACCCAGCTGGATGACCAGGAGGAGACAGTTTCCTCGCCTGCCGTGGTGACCGCCACCACCAGCGCCCTGGACGGCCGCATCGCGACCCTCCAGACTCAGCTGGACAACCTGCGCCTGCGCTACACGGACCTGCACCCTGAAATCGCCCGCACCAAGCAGCTCATCGCCCGTATCGAAGAGCAGAAAGCCCAGGAGCAGAAGGAGGTCAAGAGCCAGTCGCCGGCGGCGGTGAAGGCCCAGAACCCCATCTACCAGCAGCTGACCATCGCCATCGCCGAGGCGGACGCCACCGCCGCATCCCTGCGGGCCCGGGTAGACCAGTTGCGCAAGAAGAAGGCCGAACTCATGCAGGCCGTGGACCGTATTCCCCAGATCGAGGCGGAATATACCTCCCTGACCCGGGACTATGACGTGCTGCGGGCCAACTATGCCAAGCTGCTGGACCGCCGCGAAACGGCGGTGATTTCCAGCGAGGTGGAGAGCAAGACCGATACTGTGGAATTCCGCGTTGTGGACCCGCCCCGGGTGGCCAACAAGCCCGCCTGGCCCAACCGCCCTCTGTTCGTTTCTGCCGTGCCGATTGCAGGTTTTGGCTTGGGTATTGCCCTGGCCTTCCTGCTGGCCCAGATGCGGCCCACGGTCGAGAACCGGCGTAACTTGAGCGCCATCACCGAATTCCCCCTGCTGGGCATGGTGACCCGGGTGGAGACGGATGCCGTGCGCCAGCGTGCCCGGCGCCTGAACCTGACCTATGCGATTGCCGGTGCGGCCTTGCTCGGCGCGTATCTGGTGCAGATGATCTATTACCTGTTTGTCTCCCAGGCCGCTTGAAGGAGGAGAAAAGCCCATGAGCATCATCGAGCGCGCTGCTGGCAAGATCCCCGACCCGAAACCTGCGGCTGCCGTACCCACTGCGCCGGCATCGACCCGCACGGAGTCGGAAAAGAACCTCATCGAAGCATCCATCGATCGGGTCGAAGCATCCTTTGGCAGCCAGGATTTTTCCGTCGCCGAAAAACCGGCTCCCATGCTGCGCATGCCTGTTGCGCCTGCGGATGAAGACGGACCGGCCACGGTCCTCAGCCAGTCCGGGTCGGTGAGTGTTACCCGCCTGACCCAACAGGGCTTCCTGAGCCCGGAGGGAGGGCGTAGCCGGATTGCGGAAGAATATCGTCTGATCAAGCGTCCCTTGCTGACCAACGCCTTCGGCCATGGAGACACGCCCCCCATTCCCAATGGCAACATGATCATGGTGACGAGTTCACTGCCCGGAGAAGGCAAGTCCTTCACTTCCATCAACCTGGCTATCAGCATGGCTACGGAGATGGAAAAGACCGTACTTCTGGTGGATGCGGACGTGACCAAGACCGCGATCATGCGGTACCTGGGACTGGAAGGCGGCCGGGGCCTGCTGGATGTGGTGATGGACCCGAGCATTCCCCTGTCTGACGTGCTGATCAAGACGGACATCGCCAAGCTCACCGTGTTGCCCGCCGGCAAGAACATTGCCCACAGCACCGAATTGCTGGCCAGTTCCGCCATGCGCAACTTCGTGAACGATATCGCCAACCGCTATCCGGATCGGATCGTGATTTTCGATACGCCCCCCCTGTTGTCCACCAGTGAGGCCTCCGTGCTGGCCACCTACATGGGCCAGGTCGTGTTTGTGGTGGAAGCCGAGCGCACCCCCCAGGAGGCGGTGAAGGAAGCCCTCTCCCATATCGCCGGCCACCCGTCCGTGGGCGTGATCCTCAACAAGGCGCCCAGCCGGGCCATGGGCGGTGATTACTACGGCTATGGCTACGGTTATGGTTATGGAAGTTATGGCGAGTACGGCAAAACACAGTAAGCGCGGCCTGGTCCTGGCCTGTCTGCTGCTTCCCGGCGTCGGAACGGCTGCGGACTGGAAGTTCTCGCCCAGCCTGACGGTGTCCGAGCACTATTCGGACAACGTTGACCTGCGCGCGGATGCCAACGCCCAGTCGGACTGGGTTACGGAAATCACTCCCAAGATCAATATCCGCAAGGATGGCGCCCGCCTCAAGGTGCGGGTGGATTACAGCCTGAGCGGCCTGGTTTATGCCCAGGGCACCAACAAGGACCAGATCCGCCACAGCCTCAATGCCAAGGCGAATGCGGAATTGCTGGAAGACTGGTTCTACATGGACGCCACCAGCCGCATGTCCCACGAACTGGCCAGTTTTTCCGGCGGAGTGGGTACGGGAGGCGGCGTGGCAGGCAATAACAACACCACGGCCACCCGCTCCTATTCCCTCAGCCCCTACATGAAACATCGTTTCGGCTCCGTCGCCACGGTGGAAGCCCGGGTGACCCGGGACGGGGTGTTCAGCGGCGACTCCTCCGTCACGGATACCGAGTCCACCCGCTATCTGCTCTCCGCCACCAGTGGAACTGCCCTGGCCCCCTTCACCTGGAGCCTCCGTTACAGCCGTGACGACAACGACAACTCCACGGTAGACAACTCCGGCAGCGAGCATGGCCTGGTCACTGGCCGGCTCCAGTTGAGCCAGCGCTGGTCTCTGCTGGGCCAGACCGGCTTCGACAAGAACAAATTCACCGGGGCCAGCAACCTGTTTCAGGACTATTCCTACTCCGGCCTGGGCCTGGGCTACGTAGCAGGCCGCCGCCTGTCCTTGGACATGTACTACAACACCTCGGACAACGGCAATTTCGTGAGCAGCAACGTCACCTTCAGCCCCACTCTCCGGACCAAGGTAAGTGCCAGCACCACCCAGAAGTCCTTCGGTCGCAGCCATACCCTTAACTTGAGCCACAAGGCCCGGCGTTCCAACTGGAACCTTCGCTATGCGGACGAGATTTCGACTTTCCAGCAGCAGTACCAGGGGTTCCAGGGGTTGGTAGATTTATATGACTGCAACGGCAACCTTGTGCCTTACCTTCCGGGCGATCAGCCGCCTGCTTCCCTGGGGTGCACCCTCATTGCCACTGGCACGCTTGCTTTACCCAACACGTCAGTAAGCCTCACCTACCGCGCCCAGAACCTGAGCGGCCTGGTGAGTTTCACCCGGCCCCGGCATACCTGGACCCTGAACTTCTACGACAATACCCGGCAGTTCCTGGGATCTGGCCTGGGCAGCGACGACACCACCGGCTTCCAGGCCACCTGGGCCTATCGTCCCAACAACCGCACCACGTTCAGCCTGTCCGGCGGCGCGTCCCAGATCGAGCAATCCAGCTCTAATCGGTCCGACGATCTGTGGAACATCGGCTTGAATGCGACCCGCAAGTTCCAGCCGGACCTGTCCGGCAGCCTGGATTTGCGGCACCAGCAGCGGGATTCCAACCTGGCCAGCGAGAGTTATTCCGAGAACTCCCTGTCCGCCCGGATCAACATGAGCTTCTGACATGAAACAGCCCCCTGACTTGCTACGCTCGTATCCCCCCAAGGGGGAAGTCAGTCACTTCGGAACGGCCGTGGGGAACTGACATGTACGAGAGTTATTACCATCTTCGGGACAAACCGTTCCAGCTCAACCCAGACCCCCGCTTCTTCTTTGCCAGCCGGGGCCACAAGCGCGCCTTTGCCTATTTGGAATACGGCCTGTCTCTGGGGGAGGGGTTCATCGTCATCACCGGTGACGTGGGCGCCGGCAAGACCATGCTGGTCAAGAGCCTGCTGCGCAAGCTGGAAAACGGCAATTTCATGATTGCCCAACTGGTCAGCACCCAGTTGGGGGCGGACGACACCCTGCGCAGCGTGGCCCTGGCCTTTGGCCTCCAGGCCGAGGGGGTGTCCAAGTCGGCCCTGCTCAAGGCCCTGGAAGACTACCTGCGCCTGGCCCTGCGCCAGAACCGCCGGCCCCTGCTGATCGTCGACGAGGCCCAGAACCTGGACCCCAAGGCCGTGGAAGAACTGCGCATGCTGTCCAATTTCCACGAAGGGGACAAACCCCTGCTGCAAAGCTTCCTGCTGGGTCAGCCCGAGTTCCGGGACACCATCCAGAGCCCGGAAATGCTGCAACTGCGGCAGCGGGTCATCGCTTCCTACCATCTGGGTCCCCTGGACCGGCCGGAAACCGTGCAGTACATCATGCACCGCCTGAACACCGTGGGCTGGCAGGGCTCCCCTTCCTTCTCGGAAGACGCCTTCGACGCCATCTTCCAGTTCACCGGCGGGGTGCCGCGGCGCATCAACACCCTCTGTGACCGGCTGATGCTGTTCGGTTATCTGGAGGAGCGCCAGCATCTGGATTCCGCTGCCGTACAGGAGGTGATCGGCGACCTGCAACAGGAAGTCCACCACCAGGCGCCACCGGTCCGGGAAGAGCGGCCCCAGTCCCTGCCAGTTGTTCCGGTGGGCCAGGCCGTGGCCGCTGCCGCCCTGCCCGAAGACCTGGACATGCGTCTGGAGGCCATCGAGCGCAACCTCAACCGGCTCGTACCCCTGGTCCGCAAGGTGCTCTATACCGTCACCTCCGGTGAAGAGACCGAGTGATCGGTCTGGTGCGGATCTGACCTCTGGCGAGACGCAGGCTATGGCATCGGGCAAAGGGATAACCAACGTGATGAGCGTGGACGTGGAAGATTACTTCCAGGTCGGCGCCTTCGAACACACCATTCCCAGAAGCGACTGGGATCGCTGGCCCTGCCGGGTGGAAGCCAATATGGAGCGCATCCTGGCCATGTTCGAACGCCAGGGAGTGAGTGCCACCTTTTTCACCCTGGGCTGGGTGGCGGAACGTTACCCGGAAATCGTGCGCCGCATCGTTGCCGGGGGCCATGAACTGGCCAGCCACGGCTATGGGCACCACCGGGCCACCCAACTCAGCGAGGCGGAATTCCGGGAGGACGTGACCCGTGCCAAGCATCTGCTGGAGGACATCGGCGGCCAGGAAGTGACAGGTTACCGGGCCCCCAGCTTTTCCATCGGCCACCGTAACCTCTGGGCCCTGGATGTCCTGTCCCAGGCGGGCTACCGCTACAGTTCCAGCATCTACCCCATCGTGCACGACCACTACGGGATGCCCGATGCCCCCCGTTTCCCCTATCGGCCGGAGCAATGTCCGGCCCTCCTGGAAGTTCCGCCCACCACGCTCCGTTTGCAAGGCCGCAACCTGCCGGCAGCGGGGGGCGGCTATTTCCGCCTGCTGCCCTATCCGGCTTCACGCTGGTTGATCCAGCGGGTGAATGACCAGGAGCAACGGCCCGCCATGTTCTATTTCCACCCCTGGGAAGTGGATCCGGGTCAGCCCCGTGTTCCTGGCGCACCCCTGAAAAGCCGGTTCCGGCATTACGTGAACCTCTCCCGCATGGAAGCCAAGCTGGAACGCCTGTGCGCCGATTTCCGCTGGGGCCGGGCAGACCAGGTCTACGCGGCAGAATTGTCCTCATGAACATGGTGGTACGCCCCGCCGGGGCCCTAGACGCCCAGGCATGGGATGCCTTCGTGCAGGCGGAGCCCAGCGCCACCTTCTTCCACCGCCTGGGCTGGAAGACCGTGCTGGAACGGGCCTTTGGCCACCGCACCCACTTCCTGCTGGCGGAACGGGATGGGCGCATCGAAGGGGTGCTGCCCCTGGCGGAGATCAAGAGCCGCCTGTTCGGACACAGCCTGATTTCCACTCCCTTCTGCGTCTATGGCGGCATCGCTGCCGCCACGCCGGAGGCCCGGCAAGCCCTGGACCTCCACGCCCAGGCCCTGGCAGCAAAACTGGGGGTCGGCCACCTTGAATACCGGGACCGGGATGCCCCCGCCCATGCCGACTGGCCCGGCACGGACCTGTACGTCACCTTCCGCAAGACCCTGGACCCGGACCCGGAGCAGAACATGCTCGCCATCCCCCGCAAGCAGCGGGCCATGGTACGCAAAGGCATCAAGAACGGCCTGACCTCGGAACTGGAGGACGGCGTGGATGCGTTTTTCGACGTCTTTGCCGACAACGTCCACCGACACGGCACGCCGGCCCTGCCCAAGCGTTTCTTCGCCCTGCTGCGGGAGGTTTTCGGTCCGGACTGCGAAGTGCAACTGGTACGCGCCCCCACGGGGGAGATCATCAGCGGTGTGTTGTCCTTTTATTTCCGGGACGAAATCCTGCCCTATTACGCCGGCGACATGGAGGCGGCCCGGGGCCTGGCCGCCAACGACTTCAAGTATTGGGAACTCATGCGCCGGGCCTGCGAGCGGGGCATCCGGGTGTTCGACTACGGCCGCAGCAAGGTGGGCACCGGCCCCTACGACTTCAAGCGCAACTGGGGCTTCGAACCCCAGCCCCTGCACTATGGCTACCACCTGGTGACCGCAGACCGGGTGCCGGAAAACAACCCCAACAATCCCAAGTACCAGATGTTCATTCGCGCCTGGCAAAAGCTGCCCAGGCCGGTAGTCAATTTCCTGGGCCCCTACATCGTTCGCAACCTGGGGTGAACCTGGGTCAGTAGCCCCGCTCCGCCAGCCATTCCTCCAGTGTCAGTATCAGCCACACCATGCGCCCGAAATAGGTGGCGTGGCCGGACATGTGTTCCTGGCGGATGTGGTCCACGTAGGACGGTTGCAGGATACCCCGCTTCTTGAAGGACTCGAACCGGGCCTCGATCCGCTCCCGCAGGGGGGCGTAGTCCCGGGCCCAGAGGCCGAAGGGCAGGCCGAATCCGTGCTTGCTCTTGTTGATGATCTCGTCCGGCAGGAAACCGGTCAGGGACTTCTTGAAGAACCAGCGCAGATACTGGCCCTTCACCTTCCAGTCCGGTGGCACCTCGCCGGAGAAGTCCACCATGGCGTCGTCCAGCAGGGGGTAGCGCACCTCGATGCCCGCCGCCTCGGTCATGCCGCCCACCTTGCGCAGGTCGTTGTCCGCCAGGGTGAATTTCAGGTCCAGATGCAGCATGCGGTTGATGTAGCTGTCGCTGTCCGCCCGGTCGTAGACCTCCTTCAGCCAGGCGGCGGGTTCGCCCACGTCCACCTGGGCCAGGAAGTCTGGAGTGAACATGTCACCCAGGGGCTGGCGGTAGATGAAGTTGTAGGACTCCATCCGCTCCGGCAGGGGAATATTTGCCTGGCGGATGTAGCTTTGCACCTTGGCAAAGGGGGGCAGGGCGGCCAGGCCGGGCAGGTGGGCCAGGGGCTCGATCAGGGCCTTGCGCAGGGGGGAGGGCACCAGATGATAAGCCTCGAACACCTTCTGCTTGGCGTAGCGTTCGTTGCCGCCGAATATCTCGTCGCCCCCGTCCCCCGCCAGCATCACCTTGAAGCCTTCTTCTGCCGCCAGTTTGGCGCAGTAGTAGGTAGGCACGGCGGATTCGTTGGCAAAGGGCTCGTCGTAATGGCGGGCAATGAGGGGAATGGCCGCCAGCACGTCGTCCTTCTGCAGGTAGTACTCGCGCATGTCCAGGCCGAAGTGCCGTCCCGCCAGACGGGCATATTCCATCTCGTCGAAACCGCCGGCATCGAAGCCGATGGAATAGGTCCGCACCCGCTCCATCTGCTCCCTGAGGATGCCGCTGACGGTGGAACTGTCGGTGCCGCCGGACAGGAAAGCTGCCACCTCCTCGCCGCCCCGGGCCCGCTGGACGCTGTCCCGCAACAGGGCCATGAAACGGGCTGACTGGGTCTCGAAGTCGTTCCGGGGCTCGTCCTTGTATTGCAGGGCCCAGTAGAAGCCCTGGGAAATCTGGCCCTGGCGCCAGTGGACCCATTGGCCCGGCAGCAGTTTATGCACCTTGCGGAAGATGCTGCCTGGGGCGGGCACTTCAAAGAAATACAGATAATTGAACAGACCCTGGGGGTCCAGTTCTGTCCCCACCTCCGGGTGGGCGGCCACCATGTCCGCCTGGCTGCCAAATACGCAGCTATCGGTGCCGGGCGCATAGGCCAGCTTCTCTGCGCCAATGCGGTCCAGGGCCAGGAACACAGTCTGGTCGCCGGTATCCACCACCGCCAGGCTGAAGTTGCCGTGGACGTGGCGGGGGGTTTCCCGGCCATGGCGTTGCCACAGGCGCAGCAGGGCGGCGGCCGGCTCCAGGGCGGCCAGCTCCGGGTCATCGAAACGGGGACGGCCGGTTATGGCAGCCGCCAGATGGCCTTCCCGGGCCAGGCTCAGGCTGGTGGCCAGGCCCAGGCCGGCGTCGCCGAGGATGTGTTGGGGACGGGCGACGCTGCATCGGGCGAGCATCTTTTCCAGGGTGTCGGTGGCATCAAGGCCACCCTGCCCCAGCCAACCGGCAAGACGGTGCATAAAAACTCCAGGATCAGGGTTTGGGGGGGATCAGGGGCGTCTTGGGATAGCCGGCGGTATCCAGCATGCGCTCCCAGGCGGCCGGGTCCAGGCCCTTGAGATGGGTGCTGCCCACCACGATGACCGGGATTTCCAGGGTGCCGGTGAGTTTCTTCACTTCCACCGCGTATTCCGGCTCCGTGTTGGGGTCCTTGTGGGTATAGGCAATGCCCCGCTGCTTCAGCAGTTCCCGGGCCTGGTCGCAGACCGGGCCGCAGTTGCCCGCATACAGCACCACCGGACTTTTCTCCCGAGCCATCTTGGCATCGAAGGACTCCTTGGACACTTCCACCACATTGCCCTTGCCGGACAGGGTGCGTAAATCCTTCACGGCGGTGGGGGGCGGCTGGTCCGTGTAATGGACCCGACCTGCGCTATCCACCCAGCGATAGACTTGGCCCGCCTGGACCAGCCCGGCGGCCAACAGCGACAGCGCAAAAAGTGAAGCGGCCCTGATCATCATGGTTCTCCCGTCCGTTTGTCTGGATTCTAGGTGGCGTATCCAGCCGGGCACAAGCGGGAAAGGAGGCCGGGTGGCCAGCCGGGAAGGAAACACGTCGGCGCGGCCGGGTGTTTCCGGTATGTGTCAGGCCATGCGACGGCGTGCGGTCCAGCCCACCAGGCCCAGGCCGGCCAGCAGCAGGGCGTAGGTTTCCGGTTCGGGAACGGCTGCCACGTAGTGGTAGGTAAGGCTGATCGTGGCATCGGCATCCCAGTACAGTGAGGTCATGCCTGAGCCCCCGCCATAGCCAAAGGCCCCCCCGTCATAGCTGGCGAACCAAAGCGTCAAGTAGGTCGAGTTCGGGTCCTTACCCGCCCCATCGAAGTGGATCGCCAGTGTGGAAGGGTCCGTCACTTCGAATAAAGCGTTCGCCGAAGCATAGGAAATGGCGGAAAGCGTCTCGTTGTAGTAGGGACTCAGTACCGTTGCGGTGCCCGCATTCATCCTGATATCCCCCAGCATCGGGAATTGGTAAGGATTGTAGCTGTCGGCGCGCAGGAAGAATGCCCCGTCCGCTCTTGCGTTGCAGCTGCCAAGCGTATGGCTACTGGTCGTGCAATCGAAGCTGACGCTGCGCCAGCCATCCATTTCGATGCTCACTTTTTCCAGGGTCCCGAGGGTGCTGTCGAACAGGGGGAGGAATCCGCCATAGAGCGCGGTATTGGTGTAGATGTCGCCGTTGCCGTAACTCGCGTCGCCGCCTGCACCTTTGAAAGTGGCCGTATGGGTTTCAGTGGCGGCGATTACGTGACCACTGCCCATGGCTAGCATACCGATGATCGAAGCGACTTTTCTGAACGGCATGTGGAACTCCTGGAAGGATTGAAGCGCTGAAATTAAGCAGCGCCATCATCACGCAAGTGACCTGCCAGATCAATAACAGTATGAAAACAAATGGGTATAGCCATTTTTCCGATGTGGGATGTAAGGTATTTCGACGCCTAGGCCATGCCGTTATGCCGCAGCAGGGCGTCGATGGTAGGTTCCCGGCCCCGGAAGGCCTTGAAGGATTCGATGGCCGGCCGGGCGCCGCCCTGGGCCAGGATTTCGCTCCAGAAGCGGCGGCCGATGTCCGGGTTCAGCCCGCCATGCTCCTCGAACAGGCTGTAGGCGTCCGCTGACAGCACCTCCGCCCACTTGTAGCTGTAGTAGCCCGCCGCGTAGCCGCCGGCGAAGATGTGGGAGAAGTTGTTGGGGAAGCGGTTGTAGTCCGGCGGCACCACCACGGCCACCCGGGCGCGTATGGCGTTCAGCAGTTGCAGGGCGGTCTGGCCCGGGGGCAGGTCGTGGTGCAGGTGCATGTCGAACAGGGCGAACTCGATCTGCCGCAGGGTCTGCATGCCGGCCTGGAAGTTCTTGGCGGCCAGCAGCTTGTCGAACAGTTCCCGGGGCATCTGCTCGCCGGTGTCGATGTGGGCGGTCATGTGGCGCACCACGTCCCATTCCCAGCAGAAGTTCTCCATGAACTGGCTGGGCAGTTCCACCGCGTCCCATTCCACGCCGTTGATGCCGGACACCCCCAGGTCTTCCACCTTGGTCAGCAGGTGGTGCAGGCCGTGGCCAAACTCGTGGAACAGGGTGATGACGTCGTCGTGGGTGAGCAGGGCAGGCTTGCCCCCCACGCCCCGGCTGTTGTTGCAGTTCAGGTAGGCCACCGGGGTTTGAATGCCCGCTTCCTTGCGCCGCCGGGTGATGGCGTCGTCCATCCAGGCACCGCCCCGCTTGGTGTCCCGTGCGTGGAGGTCCAGGTAGAACTGGCCGACGAGCTGGCCCTGCTTGTCTTTCAGGGCAAAGAACTGCACGTCCTCATGCCACACGGGCGCCTGGTCTTCCCGGATTTCCAGGCCATACAGGGTCTCGATGACCCGGAACAGGCCCGCCAGCACCTTGGGTTCCTGGAAGTACTGCTTTACCTCGGTCTCGGAATAGGCGTAACGGGCTTCCCGCAGCTTCTCGCTGGCGTAGGCCGTGTCCCAGGCCTGGAGGTCCGCCAGGCCCAGTTCCTTGGTAGCGAATTCCCGCAGTTCTGCCATGTCCTTCTCGCCGTAGGGCTTGGCCCGGGCGGCCAGGTTTTCCAGGAAATCCAGCACCTCTTCCGGCGACTGGGCCATCTTGGGTTCCAGGGACACCTGGGCGTAGGTGTCGAAGCCCAGCAGCTTGGCCGCCTCGCTGCGCAGTTCCAGGATGCGGGCGATGAGGGGGGTGTTGTCCAGCTCCGCCGGGCCGAATTCGGACGCCCGGGTGACGTAGGCCCGGTACATCTCTTCTCTTAAAGCCCGGTGGTTGCAGAACTGCATGACGGGCAGGAAAGAGGGGGCTTGCAGGTTCAGCTTCCAGCCGGTCTTGCCATCGGCCTGGGCCATCTCCGCGAACATGGCCTTGGCGTCTTCGGGCAGGCCGGCCAATTCGGCTTCGTCTTCGATGAACTTGGACCAGGCCTTGGTGGCGTCCAGCAGGTTTTCCTCGAACTTGGCAGAGAGCTTGGCCAGTTCCTCCTGGATGGCCATGAAGCGGGGCTTGTCGGCTTCCGGCAGTTCCGCACCCCCCAAACGGAAATCCCGCAGTTCGTTGTCCAGGATCTTCTTGCGGGCCAGGGTCAGGTGGGCGGCTTCCGGGCTGGCGGCCAGGGCCTTGAACTGGCGGAACAGGCCTTCGTGCTGGCCCAGTTCGGCATAGAACTGGGTGATCTTGGGCAGATTTTCGTTGTACACCTCCCGCAGTTCCGGGCTGTCCAGCACGGAATGCAGGTGGGAAACCTGGCCCCAGGCCCGGGACAGGCGCTCGTTGGCGTCTTCCATGGGCTGCACGAAATCCGCCCAGGTGGGCGCGGTGGCACTGTCCGTCAGCCGGGCCACCAGGGCCCGGTTTTCTGCCAGCAGTCGGTCCACGGCGGGGGTGACGTGTTCGGGTTTGATGTCTGCATAACGGGGCAGGCCGGAAAAATCGAGCAGGGGGTTCATGGTCTTCCTGGGGAATGGCTTGGATGGGATGGCTTCTATACTTGCGGCGATTCTGGCTTTTTTCCACCCTTCCCGGCGTAGATTTATTCAATCATGGCCATAGAGAAATACCGCGACTTCATGCCCGAGATGGGCCAGGGGGTGTTCGTCCACCCCACCGCCACGGTGATCGGCGACGTGACCCTGGGGGACCAGGCCTCCGTATGGCCCAACGCCGTGATCCGGGGCGACGTGAACCGCATCCGCATCGGTGCCCGCAGCAACATCCAGGACGGCAGCATCCTGCACGTGAGCCACCGCCGGGCCAGCGACCCGGGAGGTGCACCCCTCACCCTGGGGGAAGACGTGAGCGTGGGCCACGGCGTCATCCTCCACGGCTGCACCATCCAGGACCAGTGCCTGATCGGCATGGGCTCCCTGGTGATGGACAAGGCCGTGCTGGAACCCCGGGTGCTGCTGGGGGCCGGCAGCCTGGTGCCGGAAGGCCGGGTGCTGAAATCCGGCTGGCTGTACCTGGGGCGGCCGGCCCAGGCCCTGCGCCCCCTTAGCCAGGAAGAACTGGATTACTTCGCCTACCTGGCCGCCGGCTACGTGAAGCTGGCGGCGGATTACCTGCAACCCTGAACCTCAGGGTGCTGGTTCGGCCATCGGCGGGGGCAGCAGGCCGCCGGGATAGTTGTCCGGGTTTTGCAGGGCCGCCAGCAGGCCCTGGGCCGTGGCCGGGTCCACCAGCCGGGCCAGCAAGGCCTGAGTGCGGGCGTTGGTGGGCGCGGCCAGCCAGGCCATCCAGGTGTCCGGCTGCAAGCCGTTCCAGGCCAGCTTCCACACGCGCTCGTCCAGTGGCAGCATCATCCAGCGCACCATTTTTTCAGGGTCCAGCACCCGCACCCCTACCGCGTTGATGAACTCCGGGTCCACCAGGGCCCGGGACCATTTTTCGATGATGATGGGGTCCGTCCATTCCAGTTGGTTCTTCACCGCTTCCGGTTCCAGTGCACTGTTGGCCATGGTCACATAGCTTTGTGGATCCTGGGCCCGGCGGGCGAACTCCAGCCAGATGCCCGGCTCGCTGAAGACGTCCAGCCAGGGCAGGAAATTGGCCGGCGCCCGGAAGGCCCAGCCGTTGGTGGTGAAATTGGTGCAGCGGTCCGCCCAGCGTTGCACGCTGGCCTCCGACGGGGGTTCGGTGGCCCAGGCGGTGCTGGTGACCCCCAGGGCAAGCCCGATCAAAATGGATTTGCCGGAAAAGGCAAAATACGAGGGGTTCGACATTTCAGGCTCCCGCCGCGTCAGGCCTATGGGCCTTCCCCGGACAAATCGTTGGCACGGTGCTTGTGACGGTTCAGGCTGCGGGTCAGTTCCGAAAGAATTTCCCCGGCGGCGTGGATCACCTGATTGGGGGTAAAGCCGCAGTGGCGCATTTCCTTGTAAAAGGCCCGGGCCAGCAGGCCGGCCACCTTCTCCGGCTCATGGGCGGAAAGGGACACGACGGAACAGGCGTCCTGGGCCCCCTCCAGGGCAAAGGCCATCTGGGCCAGGCGGGAATCCAGCAGGCGGTCCACCCGGGCAAGCTGAATGGCCCGGCCCGTCAGGCTGGCGGCCAGTTCCGCCAGGCGCTGGTCGGCGGGGGAAAAGGGCCCTGTGCCTACCGGGTCGCTGAAATTCAAAACGCCTGCCGGCGCGCTGCCGATGGGCACCCCGCAGGCCATGAAGGGCCCCGAATCCCCCTGGCGCCGGGCCAGGGTCTTCCATTTCGAGGCCGCCAGGTCCGCCACCCGCAGGCTGTGCCCCTGGGCCAGCACCTGGCCGGCAATGCCCTGGCCCAGGCGGGTCTCTTCCTTCCAGGCCGCTTCCGGCAGTTCCCCATACACCGCCGCCAGCCGCAACCGGGTTTCACCCCCCGGCCCCGTGTCCAGCAACATCAGCGAAACCCGGCGCACCCCCAGCAAATCCCCCAGGATGCAGGTCAACCGGTAATAAGTGTCTTCCAGGGCCCCATGGGGCTGGAAATCCGCCAGCTCCTTGAGCTTGGCCTCTTGTTGTGCGGTACGAGCCATGAACCCTCCCGAAAACAGGTTCCAGCTTAGGGCTTGTGGGGCGGGGGCGCTACCCTGTGTAAAGTGCCCCTTCTCCTCCAGGTTCTCACCCTAAAGCGGGGGAGGGCGGTTTCAATAGAAATTGAAACGCTCAAAGTTTGGCTAGTTCAACGCGCTCGCCAGCTTGCGCCGGTATTCCGATACCAGGGGGTGGGCGCCCAGCAGGTTGAAGACGGCGAGGATCTGCTTGCGGGCGGCTTCTTCGTTCCAGGTACGGTCCAGGCGCACCATGTCCAGCAGGGTGTCCAGGCCTTCCTGATGGCGGCCGCTGGCGATGAGCAGGTTGGCCAGGTCCATGCGGGGCTCCATGTCGTCGGGCTGTGCGGCGATGCGGTTGCGGAGTTCGGTTTCGTCGCCTTCGGTCTGGCCGCCCTGGGCGAAGGCCAGTTTGGCCCGCAGGCGTTGCACCCGGTCGTCCATCTGTTTGACGGGGGAGAGACTGTCCAGCAGGCGCTTTGCTTCGTCGGCTTCTTCCAGGTCCAGGAGGATGTCGGCGGCGTCGATGCGCACGTCTTCGTTCTGGGCGTCCAGCCTTGAGGCCTCTCCCAGGGTTTGCAGGGCGCCGGCCAGGTCGCCGTCGGCCCGCTGGTCGGCGGCCTTGGCACGCAGTTCGTCGGCGGGGGAGGGGATGATGCGGGCGAGGAATTCCCGCACGGCGGATTCCGGCAGGGCGCCGGAGAACTGGTCCACGATCTTGCCCTGGTAGACGGCTTTCACATCGGGGATGCCCCGCACGCCGAACTGGGCGGCCAGTTCCTGGTTGTCGTCGGCGTTGACCTTGGCGAGGATGAACTTGCCCTGGAATTCTTCGGCCAGCTTTTCCAGGATGGGCTTGAGGGATTTGCAGGGGCCGCACCAGGGGGCCCAGAAGTCGACCACCACGGGGACGTTCATGGAACCCTCCAGGACGACGCTCTGGAAGTTGCTGGCATCCACATCAAAGGCAAACTGGCTCATGGGGTTCTTTCCGGGGGAAGTAAATAGAGCAGATATGTAGCCGGTCCGCCCAACTTCAAGCGGGTCGGAGGGGTCAGCGCTTGTAGTCCAGGTGGCCGTCTATGAGGGTGTAGCGCACCCGGCCCTGCATTTCCAGGCCCAGGAAGGGGCTGTTCTTGCCCAGGCTGGCGAGGTTTTGGGGGGTGACGGTCCAGCTTTCTTCCGGGGCAAACATGCACAGGTCGGCAGGGCCTCCCAGGGCCAGGTGGCCGCCCGGTACGCCCAGCAGGGCGGCGGGGCGATGGGTGATGTAGCCCAGGGTCTGGGCCAGGGATAGCCCGGTCTCCCGGCCCCATTTCAGGGTCAGGGGCAGGAGCAGTTCCGCGCCGGTGGCGCCGGCTTCGCTTTCCTGAAAGGGGCGCTGCTTGTTGTCTTCGTCCACGGGGGCGTGGTCGGAGCAGATGGCGTCGATGGTGCCGTCCGCCAGGCCCTGGCGCAGGGCGTCCCGGTCCCGCTGGCTGCGCAGGGGGGGGATCAGGTGGCAATTGGAATTGAAGTCGGCGGTGTCCATTTCCGACAGGTGCACGTGGTGGATGCCCACGTCGCAGGTTATGGGCAGGCCGTCCCGCTTGGCGCGGCGCACCATTTCCATGCCGGCCCGGCTGGATAGGCGGCACAGGTGGACCCGGGCTTTTGTTTCCCGCACCAGCAGGATGATGGTGGACAAGGCAACGGTTTCCGCCGGTACGGGGATGGCAGGCAGCCCCAGGCGGGCAGAGACGATACCGTCGTGGGCCACACCGCCCCGGCCGATGAAGGCGTCCTGGGGCCGCAGCCAGACGGGCAGATCGAAGGTCTTGGCGTATTCCAGGGCCCGCAGCAGCACCTCGGTGTTCTCCAGTCTGGCATCGGCCTGGGTGAAGGCAATGCAGCCTGCCTCGTGGAGTTCGGCCATTTCCGTCAGGCGTTCGCCCTGGAGCTTCCACGTGAGGGCGCCTACCGGGTACACCCGGGGGCCGGGCATGTGCTTGGCGCGGAACTTGAGCATGTCGATGAGACCCGGCTCGTCCAGGGGCGGGTCCGTGTCCGGCGGGCAGGCCAGGGAGGTGATGCCTCCGGCGGCGGCGGCGTGCATTTCCGATTCCAGGGTGGCCATGTGTTCGCCCCCGGGTTCCCGCAGTCGCAGGGACATATCCACCAGGCCGGGGCAGACCACCAAGCCGGTGGCGTCGATGACCTGATTGGGGTGGAAGTCTGCCGGTCCCTGGCCCAGGCCTACGATGTGGCCGGCGGCCACGAAGACGTCCTGGATCTGGTCCAGGCCGGTGGCCGGGTCGATGACGCGGCCGTTCCTGATATGCAGTTTCATGCCTGTCCTCCCGCCAGCAGGCTCATCACCGCCATGCGTACCGCGATGCCGTAGGTGACCTGGGGCAGGATCACCGCCTGCTTGCCGTCGGCCACGTCGGAGTCGATTTCCACGCCCCGATTCATGGGGCCGGGGTGCATGACGATGGCGTCGGGCTTGGCGTATTTGAGTTTGTCCGGGGTGAGGCCCCAGCGCTTGTAATACTCGCCGGCACTGGGCAGGCGGGCGCCCTGCATGCGTTCGTTCTGCAGGCGCAGCATGAGCACGGCGTCCACGTCCTTGATGCCTTCTTCTATGCGTTCGTACACATGCACCCCCATGCTTTCCACGTCCCTCGGCAACAGGGTGCGGGGTGCCACCACCCGCACCTCGGGGCAGCCCAGGGTGGTGAGGGCGTGGATCTGGGAGCGGGCCACCCGGGAGTGGAGCACGTCTCCGACGATGGCCACCCGCAGCTTGTGGAAGTCCCCCTTGAAGTGGCGCAGGGTGTACATGTCCAGCAGGCCCTGGGTGGGGTGGGCGGCCCGGCCGTCACCGGCGTTCACCACGTGGATGTGGGGTGCCACGTGGCGGGCGATGAGGTGGGCGGCGCCGGCGGCGGCGTGGCGCACCACGAACATGTCCGCCTGCATGGCAGACAGGTTGGCCACCGTGTCCAGCAGGGTTTCCCCCTTGCTCTGGGAGGAGGTGCCGATGTTCAGGTTCACCACGTCGGCACTCAGGCGCTTGGCGGCGATCTCGAAAGTGGTGCGGGTGCGGGTGGAGTTCTCGAAGAAGATGTTGAAGATGGCCACGCCCCGCAGCAGGGGCACCTTCTTGACTTCGCCGGTGTCGGCGTTGATGAAGGATTCGGCCGTATCCAGGATCTGGGTGAGGATGCGGGCCGGCAGGCCGTCCAGGGTGAGCAGGTGGCGCAGGCGGCCGTCTTCGGTCAGTTGGGGGTGGGGGGTCAGCTTGGGGCTCATGTCTGCCTCTCGGTAACGACCAGACTGAGTTGGCCCGCCTCGTCCCGGGCCAGGTTGATGCGCGCCGCCTGGGGCAGGTCCAGGCTCAGCCCCGCGTAGTCCGCGCAAATGGGAAGCTGACGCCCGCCCCGATCCACCAGTACGGCCAGGCGGATGCCCGCCGGACGGCCGTAGTCGAACAGCAGGTTCATGGCGGCCCGCACGCTCCGTCCGGTGTTGAGCACGTCGTCGATGAGCAGGATGCGCTGGTCGCTGACGTCGAAGGAGATGCGGGAGGGCTTGACCTCGTCGTGGAGGCCCCGCTGGGCGTAGTCGTCCCGGTAGAAGGATGTGTCCAGGGTGCCGCTGGGCAGGGCTTGGAGGCCCAGGCGTTCCACCAGGGCTTCCATGACCCAGACGCCACCGGTGTGCATGCCCACCAGGGCCGTGGGCTGCCATCCTCCGGGCGCCATTTGCGCGGCGATCCGTGTCACCAGGGCGTCGATCAATTGTTCAGGCGTGGGTAGATTCATGTTGGTCCAGATAGTCCTGCAGGATTTGCTGGGCGGCCAGGCGGTCGTCCAGGCCTTTCCGGTTTCGCCCCTTCACGCCGGCTTCCCGCAGGCGCAGGTCGGCGTCGAAGGAGGTGAGGCGTTCGTCCACCAGGGCGACGGGCAGACCGAAGCGGCCATTGAGCTGGTTGGCGAAGCGCCGGGCCCGGCGGCTGAGGTCGTGCTCCTCACCGTCCATGGACAGGGGCAGGCCCACCACCAGGGTCCCGGGGCGCCATTCGGCAATCAGGGCGCCAATGCGGGCAAAGCGGGTGTCGTTGTCTTCTGCTTCGATGAGATCCAGGGGGTGGGCAAGCCGGGTTTCCCGGTCGCCTACGGCAATGCCGATGCGCTTTAGGCCGAAATCGAAGGCCAGCAGCGCGCCCGAATCAGGCGCCGTGCCGGACCGTTCGGCGGAGGGCAGGCTCATGCGTGGCCGGCTTCCTCGGAGAGCATGGACAGGTCGATGCCCAGCAGGTGCATGGCCGCCGAGAAGCGTTGCTCCGGGGGCAAGCCGAAGATGATCTCCGGGTCTGCCTTCACCGTCAGCCAGGCGTTCTGCTTGATCTCGTCTTCCAGCTGTCCCGGGCCCCAGCCGGCGTAGCCCAGGGTCACCAGGATTTCCTTGGGACCTTCCTGGCGGGCGGTGGCTTCCAGCACGTCCTTGGAGGTGGTCAGGCCCACGCCGTCGTTCACCGCCAGGGTGGAGCCCCAATCCCCCACGGGGCGGTGCAGCACGAAGCCCCGTTCGGATTGCACCGGGCCGCCGTAATACACGGTGGCCTTCTTCATCTGCTCGTCCGCCAGGTCCAGGCCGATCTGGGTGAACAGGGCCTCCAGGTTCAACTCGATGGGGCGGTTCACCACCACGCCCATGGCCCCCTGTTCGCCATGGTCGCAGACGTAGGTCAGCGTACCGGCAAAGTTGGGGTCCAGCATGTTGGGCATGGCGATCAGGAAGTGGTCGGTGAAGTTGGCGTTTTCCATGGGGGTGTCCAGAGTCTGGGACGGATTGTAACTCCGCCTTCGCGCCCCCAGAATGCCAGCGTGAAAACCGCCCTGATCTGGTTCCGGCGCGACCTGCGCCTGACGGACAACGCCGCCCTGGCTGCCGCCTTGCAGGCCGCACACCAGGTGCATTGCGTATTTGTATTCGACACTGACATCCTGGATGCCCTGGCGGACAAGGCCGACCGGCGGGTGGAATTCATCCACGGCAGCGTGGCGGCCCTGAAAGCGGACCTGGAAGCCCGGGGCGGCGGGCTGCATGTGCTGCATGGCGCCGCCCGGCTGGAAATTCCCCGCCTGGCTGCCCGGCTGGGGGCGGAAGCGGTGTTCGCCGCCCGGGACTACGAACCCGGGGCCCGGCAGCGGGACCAGGCCGTGACCCAGGCCCTGGCGGCGGCGGGCCGGGCGTTGCACCTGGTGAAGGATCAGGTGGTGTTCGAAACCGACGAGCTGCGCACTGCCGCCGGCACGCCGTTCCACGTATTCACCCCCTACAAGCGGGCCTGGCTGGGGCGGGTGGAGGGAGTCCATCTAATGCCTCACATCTGTGACGGGCTGTGGCATCGGCTGGCCCCAGGGAGCGATTCCACTTTACCCGGCCTGGCCGAACTGGGGTTCGAGAAGACCAATCTGGAAGAACTGGGCATCGTCCCGGGCGAGGCGGGGGCGATGGCCCGCTGGCAGGATTTCCAGGACCGGCTTGACCGTTACCGGGAGACCCGGGACTTTCCCGCCGTCAAAGGCCCTTCCTATCTGTCCGTGCACCTGCGCTTCGGCACGGTGTCCGTGCGGACCCTGGCCCGCGATGCCCTGGACCGGGGCGGGGAAGGGGCGGACACCTGGTTGTCTGAACTGATCTGGCGGGAGTTCTACCAGATGTTGCTATGGCAGTACCCGGATACGGTGGATCACGCCTTCCAGGCCAAGTTCGAAAACTTGCCCTGGCCCAACCCCCCGGGGCATTTCGAGGCCTGGTGCGAAGCCCGCACCGGTTACCCCCTGGTGGACGCGGCCCTGCGCCAGTTGAACCAGACCGGCTACATGCACAACCGCCTGCGCATGGTGGCCGCCAGCTTCCTGGTGAAGGACCTGCACGTGGACTGGCGCCTGGGGGAGCGGTACTTCGCCGCAAAGCTGCTGGACTACGACCAGGCGGCCAACATCGGTGGCTGGCAGTGGAGTGCGGGCGTGGGCACGGATGCCCAGCCCTGGTTCCGCATCTTCAACCCGGTGACCCAGTCGGAACGCTTCGACCCCCAGGGCCGCTTCATCCGCCGCTATGTGCCGGAACTGGCGGCGGTGCCGGACAAATACCTGCACGCCCCCTGGAAGCTGCCGGCTGCCGAGCAGGCACATAGCGGCGTGGTACCGGGCCGGGACTACCCCTTGCCCCGGGTGGACCATGCCCGGGCCCGGGAAACCGCCCTGGCCTTGTTCAAAAGCGTGGGGTAATACCCTGGGGTATCTCGAAAAACAGCCGCACTTCGACAGTCTCAGTGCTCACGGTGTCATATAAATCATGGAGTTCTGTTCGTGGTGAGCTTGTCGAACCACGTTTTTCGAGATGCCCAGACCAGGGGGGCACATTTGAGGCAAGGGGCTGGTAACCCAATACCATTCCGCACACTTTCTGCGCAGCGTAGCCTTGGTGGCCTGAATTTCGACTGGTCCGTCCCATGAAACTCACTATGTATATATGCGGCCTGCTGGCCGCTGGCGCTGTCCAGGCCATGAACCTGTCCGCCATCCAGTATCCCATCCCGGAAGCGCCGCCCCTGACCCAGGCAGCCCAGGCGGTGCTGGACGATGTCATGGCCCGGGTGCACCAGCTGGACACGGCTGGCCTTGCCGCCCAGTTGCAGGCCCGGCCGGAGACTGTGGTCATCGACGTGCGCACCGCGCCGGAACTGGCCATCCTCGGGGGCCGTATAGACGCACCCCGTTTTGCCAACGTGCTGCGGGGCTGGCTGGAGTTCCAGATCGAGACCGTGGTGCCCGACAAGGATACCCCCATCGTGGTCTATTGCGGCGTCAGCCAGCGCAGTCCCCTGGCGGCCGAAACCCTGTTGAAGCTGGGCTACAAGGACGTGAAAAACTATCGGGACGGCTTCTTCAACTGGCAAAGGGCAGGCGGGCCCGTGGTGCCCACGGATGCCGCCCCCCGCTCTTTCCTGTACGACCTGCCCCGGGAAGTGGCCCCGGGGGTGTGGTCCGCCATTGGCGCCACGGCGCCAGGCACCTATGAGAATTCCGGCCACAACAACAACCTGTCCTTTGTGATCACCGGAGACGGGGTGGTGGTGGTGAACGCCGGCGACAACTACCTGCTGGCCCAGAGCCTCCACGACGAGATCAACAAGCGCACCGATAAGCCGGTGAAATACGTGGTGCTGGAAAATGGCCAGGGCCACGCTATGCTGGGGTCCAGCTACTGGAAAGCCCAGGGGGCGAAGATCATCGCCCACCGGGATACTGCCAAATATATGGAGCGGGTCGGCCACGATGCCCTGGCGGGCATGCGGGCCCGGGCCCGGGACAAGGCCTATCGCACCGAACTGGTCATGCCGGACATCCTTTATGACGACCGCCTGGATATATCCATGGGGGGCGTGAAGATCGAGGTGTTGCATCTGGGCAACGCCCACCACCACGGTGACACCATGGTCTGGCTGCCGGAAAGGAAGCTGGTGATTGCCGGGGACACAGCCTTCCACGTGCGCATGCCCCCCATCTTCGAGGACACGGACACGGCCCGCTGGATTCGGATCTGGGACAAGTTCGAGGCCCTGGGGGCGGAAATCGTCATTCCCGGCCACGGTGGGCCCACGGACATGGCCACGGTGACCAAATGGACCAAGGGCTACCTGCAACACCTGCGGGCCCGGGTGGCGGAGGTGATCGAGCGGGGCGGTGGCCTGGATGAGGCCTACAAGGTGGACCAGTCTGCCTACCTGCACCTGCACACGGCGGACGAACTGGCCCGCCTGAATGCCGGCCGGGTGTTCCGGGCCATGGAATTCGAGTGAGGTCAGTAGTCCCCGAAATGGGGGGCTAATGCATCAAATTTCCTTATGCACCGGTTAGTAAAATTATTAACCCATTGATGTATATAGGTTTTTTGGAATTCCTTTCCTTGACAGGTTTTCGACATCCCGCCTAAACTCGCCGCCTTCCTGCTGCGCCTAGGGCGTGGCCTGTGCGTTTAGCCAATCGGATACCACGCCTCAGACCACTAAACCATGCTCGATAACTACTTTCCGGTTCTGATGTTCATCCTGGTGGGTCTGGCCATCGGCATACTGCCCATGATGGCGGGTTGGCTGCTGGCGCCCAACCGGCCGGACGCAGAAAAACTGTCTCCCTACGAATGCGGTTTCGAGGCTTTCGAGGACGCGCGCATGAAGTTCGACGTGCGCTATTACCTGGTGGCCATCCTGTTCATCCTGTTCGACCTGGAAATCGCCTTTCTCTTCCCCTGGGCCATCGTCCTGGAAGAGATCGGCCTGTTTGGCTTCCTGGCCATGGTGATGTTCCTGGGCATCCTCGTCGTGGGCTTCGTCTACGAGTGGATGAAGGGCGCCCTGGACTGGGAATAAGGCGGAAATCCTATGAGCATCGAAGGCGTCCTGGAAAAAGGCTTTGTCACCACCACCGTGGACGCGGTGGTGAACTACACCCGTACCGGTTCCCTGTGGCCCATGACCTTCGGCCTGGCCTGCTGCGCCGTGGAAATGATGCAGGCCGGCGCCTCCCGCTACGACCTGGATCGTTTCGGCATCGTCTTCCGGCCCAGCCCCCGGCAGTCGGACCTGATGATCGTGGCCGGTACCCTGTGCAACAAGATGGCCCCGGCCCTGCGCAAGGTTTATGACCAGATGGCGGAACCCCGCTGGGTGTTGTCCATGGGCTCCTGCGCCAACGGCGGCGGCTATTACCACTATTCCTATTCCGTCGTGCGGGGATGCGACCGTATCGTGCCCGTGGACATCTACGTGCCCGGCTGCCCTCCTACCGCAGAAGCGTTGCTCTACGGCCTGGTGCAGTTGCAGAAGAAAATCCGGCGCACCAGCACCATTGCCCGCTGACCGAGGACAGATGACATGCCGTTGACACCGGAAGCCCTGCTGGCGCGCCTGGAAGAAACCCTGGGAGATGACATCCTCAAGGCCACCCTGGCCCTGGGTGAGGTGACCCTGGATGTGAGCCCCGAGAACTGGGTGGCGGTCTGCACTCGCCTGCGGGACGAGGACGGCCTGGCCTTCGACACCCTCGTCGACCTGTGCGGCATGGACTACTCCGCCTACAAGGATGGCGCCTGGGAAGGCCCCCGCTTCGCCGCCGTGGCCCATCTGCTGTCCGTGCGCAAGAACCAGCGGGTGCGGGTGCGGGCCTTCTGCGCCGATGACGACCTGCCGGTGATCGGTTCCCTGGTGGAGGTCTGGCCCTCGGTGAACTGGTTCGAGCGGGAGGCCTTCGACCTCTATGGCATCGTCTTCGAGGGACACCCGGACCTGCGCCGCATCCTCACCGACTACGGCTTCATCGGCCACCCCTTCCGCAAGGATTTCCCCCTCTCCGGCCACGTGGAAATGCGCTACGACCCGGATCTGAAACGGGTGATCTACCAGCCCGTGAGCATCGACCCCCGGGAAGTCACCCCCCGCATCGTTCGGGAAGAAAATTACGGAGATGCCGGCCGTGGCTGAAATCCGCGTAAGCATGAGCAACTTTAGTTTCGGCCGCGCTGCGCGCTTAACCTTTGCTGCGCAAAGGTTGGCCTGCACTGAAGTTCAGCTGCGCCTGGGGTTTGCTATCCGTGTGCCTTCGTTTGAGGTTGCCTGAGCATGGCTGAGATCCGCAACTACACGCTGAACTTTGTCTCCGGCCGGCCTGCGGCCTTAACCTTTGCTGCGCAAAGGTTAGCCTGCGTCGAAGTTGAGCTGCGTTTTCGGGATGTTGGCGTGCTGCCTTCGATGGAGGGTTGCTGATCATGGCCGAAATTCGCAATTACACGCTCAACTTTGGCCCCCAGCACCCCGCCGCCCACGGCGTGCTGCGCCTGGTGCTGGAACTGGACGGCGAAGTCATCGAGCGGGCCGACCCCCATATCGGCTTGTTGCACCGGGGCACCGAAAAGCTGGCGGAGCACAAGACCTTCCTCCAGTCCGTGCCCTACATGGACCGGCTGGACTACGTGTCCATGATGGCCAACGAGCATGCCTATGTCATGGCCATCGAAAAGCTCCTGCAACTGCCGGTGCCGGAGCGGGCCCAGTACATCCGGGTGATGTTCGACGAAATCACCCGCATCCTCAACCACCTGTTGTGGCTGGGTGCCCATGCCCTGGACATCGGCGCCATGACCGTATTCCTCTACGCCTTCCGGGAGCGGGAAGACCTCATGGACGTTTACGAGGCCGTGTCTGGCGCCCGCATGCACGCGGCCTACTACCGTCCCGGCGGCGTCTACCGGGACCTGCCGGACCGCATGCCCCAGTACAGCGCCCAGCACACCCGCAACGCGGCCGCCATGGCGGAAATGAACGCCAACCGGCAGGGCTCGGTGCTGGATTTCATCGAGGATTTCGCCAACCGCTTCCCCCGCTACGTGGACGAGTATGAAACCCTGCTCACCGACAACCGCATCTGGAAGCAGCGCACCGTGGGCATCGGCGTGCTGGACCCGGACCGGGCCAAGGCCCTGGGCTGCACCGGTCCCATGCTGCGCGGTTCCGGCGTGGCCTGGGATTTGCGCAAGCACCAGCCCTACGAGGTCTATGACCGCATGGATTTCGAAATCCCCGTGGGCCGCAACGGCGACTGCTACGACCGTTACCTGGTGCGCATCGAGGAAATGCGCCAGTCCAACCGCATCATCAAGCAATGTGTGGAGTGGCTTAAGAAGAACCCCGGCCCGGTGATCAGTGACAACCACAAGGTGGCGCCGCCTTCCCGGGAGTCCATGAAATCCAACATGGAAGAACTGATCCACCACTTCAAGCTGTTCACCGAGGGCATGCACGTGCCCGAAGGCGAAGCCTATGCGGCGGTGGAGCATCCCAAGGGCGAATTTGGCATTTACCTGGTGTCCGACGGCGCCAACAAACCCTATCGCCTGAAGATCCGCGCCCCCGGGTTCCCCCACCTGGCGGCCATGGACGAAATGGCCCGGGGCCACATGATTGCCGACGCGGTGGCCATCATCGGCACCATGGATATTGTGTTCGGGGAGATCGACCGCTGATGTTGTCCCAAGAGTCCCTTTCCCTTATCGACCAGGAAGTCGCCAAGTACCCGGCAGACCAGAAGCAGTCTGCGGTGATGGGCGCCCTGCGCATCGCCCAGACGGAACTGGGCTGGCTGTCCAAGGACACCATCGCCTATGTGGCCGATTACCTGGAGATGCCCGCCATCGCTGCCTACGAGGTGGCCACCTTCTACAACATGTACGATCTGGAACCCGTGGGCCGCCACAAGATCACCGTGTGCACCAACCTGCCCTGCCAGTTGCAGGGTGCGGACCAGGTGGCCGAACGCCTGAAGGCCAAGCTGGGCATCGGTTTCGGCGAGACCACCCCGGACGGGCGTTTCACCCTGAAGGAAGGCGAGTGCATGGGTACCTGCGGCCATGGTCCCCTGTGCCTGCACAACAACCACAAGATGCACACCCACCTGACTCCCGAGACGGTGGACAAACTCCTGGATGACTTGAAATGAGTTTGAACACACCCGACACCCAGGTGTGCCTCTGGACCCTGGGTTACGACAACCCCGCCAGCCTGGCCACCTATACGGCTCACGGGGGCTATGAGGCCCTGAAGAAGATCCTGGCGGAAAAGACCCCGGCGGAAGACATCATCGCCGAGGTCAAGACCAGCGCACTGCGGGGCCGGGGCGGTGCGGGCTTCCCCACAGGCCTGAAGTGGAGCTTCATGCCCCGCAGCTTTCCCGGCGACAAATATGTGGTGTGCAACACCGACGAAGGCGAACCGGGCACCTTCAAGGACCGGGACATCCTCATCTACAACCCCCACCAGCTCATCGAGGGCATGATCATCGCCGGCTACACCCTGGGGGCGAAGGCGGGCTACAACTACATCCACGGCGAAATCTTCGAGCAGTACGCCTCCTGGGAAAAAGCCCTGGAAGAAGCCCGGGCCGCCGGTTTCCTGGGCAAGAACATCCTGGGTTCCGGCTGGGATTTCGACCTCCACGCCCACCACGGCTACGGCGCCTACATCTGCGGCGAAGAAACCGCCCTGCTGGAATCCATCGAAGGCAAGAAGGGACAGCCCCGCTTCAAGCCGCCGTTCCCCGCCAGCTTTGGCCTCTACGGCAAGCCCACCACCATCAACAACACCGAGACCCTGGCCAGCATCCCCTGGATCATGCGCCACGGCGGCCAGGCCTTCCTGGAGCTGGGCAAACCCAACAACGGCGGTTCGAAGATCTTTTCCATCTCCGGCCACGTGAACAAGCCGGGCAACTACGAGATTCCCCTGGGTACCCCCTTCGCGGACCTGCTGGAAATGGCCGGCGGCGTGCGCAACGGACATAAATTGAAGGCCGTCATCCCCGGCGGTTCCTCCGCCCCCGTGCTGCCCGCCGACGTGATGATGGACTGCACCCTGGACTTCGATTCCATCGCCAAGGCCGGTTCCATGCTGGGTTCCGGCGCCGTCATCGTCATGGACGAGACCGTGTGCATGGTGCGGGCCCTGGAGCGGCTGTCCTACTTCTACTTCGAGGAATCCTGCGGCCAGTGCACCCCCTGTCGGGAGGGCACCGGCTGGATGTACCGCATCGTCCACCGCATCGAGCACGGCCAGGGCCGGCCCGAGGACCTGGACGAGCTGGTGCGCATCGGCGGCAACATCGGCGGTCGCACCATCTGTGCCCTGGGGGACGCGGCCGTGGGGCCGGTGGTTAGCTTCGTGAAGCACTTCCGCCAGGAATTCGAGTATCACATCGCCAACAAGCGTTGCATGGTGGGTGGCTGACATGCCAGTAATCGAAATCGACGGCCAGGAACTGGAAGTCGCCCCGGGGGCGACGGTGATGGATGCCGCCCACCAGGCCGGCATTGCCATTCCCCATTTCTGCTACCACAAGAAGCTGTCCATTGCCGCCAACTGCCGCATGTGCCTGGTGGAAGTGGAAAAGGCCCCCAAGCCCCTGCCAGCCTGTGCCACTCCGGTCACCGACGGAATGAAGGTGAAGACCCATTCCCCCAAGGCCATCGAGGCCCAGAAGGGTGTAATGGAGTTCCTGCTCATCAACCATCCCCTGGATTGCCCCATCTGCGACCAGGGCGGCGAATGCATGCTCCAGGACATGGCCGTGGGCTATGGCGGTTCCGCTTCCAAGTACAGCGAGCCCAAGCGGGTGGTGAAGGAAAAGGACCTGGGTCCCCTCATCGCCACCGACATGACCCGCTGCATCCATTGCAGCCGCTGCGTGCGCTTCGGCCAGGAAGTGGCCGGCCTCATGGAGTTGGGCATGGCGGGCCGGGGCGAGCACACCGAGGTGATGCCCTTCCTGGAAGCCCAGGTGACCCACGAACTGTCCGGCAACGTCATCGAGCTATGCCCCGTGGGCGCGCTGACCAGCAAGCCCTTCCGCTACGCTGCCCGTTCCTGGGAGCTGTCCCGGCGCAAGTCGGTGAGCCCCCATGACGGCCTGGGCGCCAACGTCCAGGTGCACGTGAAGAACGGCAAGGTCTTCCGCGTGGTGCCCCAGGAAAACGAACCCGTGAACGAGTGCTGGATCGCCGACCGGGACCGCTACAGCTACGAGGCCCTGAACAGCGAAGAACGCCTGACCCAGCCCCTGGTGAAGGACAACGGCGCCTGGCGTGCCGTGGGCTGGCAGGACGCCCTGGAAAAGGTGGCCGCAAACCTGGCCCGCATCCGCCAGGAAAAGGGCAGCGCTGCCATCGGCGGCCTGGCCTCGGCCCACCAGACCGTGGAAGAGCTCTACCTGTTCACCAAGGTGCTGCGGGGCCTGGGCACGGAAAACATCGACCACCGCCTGGCCCAGGCCGGTAGCACGGTCGGCCAGGCGGGCATGGCCACGGCCCGCTGGCTGGGCCTGCCCATCGCCGAACTGGACAACCTGGAACGGGTCCTGCTGGTGGGCAGCACCCTGCGCCAGGAGCAGCCCCTGGTGGCCCGGCGCCTGCGCAAGGCCGTGAAATGCGGCGGCCAGTTGAACCTGGTGCATGCCGCCGACGACAACCTGCTCTGCCCGGTCCAGGGCAAGCTCATCGCCCCCCCCGCCGGCTGGGTGAACGCCCTGGCCCAGATCGCCAAGGCAATGAATGTGGACGTGGGGGACGTGCAGGTGTCCGACGCCGCCCGCGCCATAGCCGACAGCCTGATGGCCGGCGAGAGGAAAGCCGTTTTGCTGGGCGCCCTGGCCCAGAACCACCCGGACGCGGACCGCCTCCACGCCCTGGCCCAGGCCATCGCCGAGCAATGCGGCGCCTCCCTGGGATTCCTGTCCGTGGCGGCCAACTCCGTGGGCGCCCAACTGGCCGGCGTGCTGCCAGGGCCCAGCGGCCTCAACGCCGCCGCCATGCTGGCCCAGCCCCGCTCAGCTTATGTGTTGATGGGCCTGGAACCGGAACTGGACGCCTTCGACGCCGCCGCCGCCCGGGCCGCCCTCAAGACCGCCGAATTCTCCGTGGCCCTCACCGCCTACAAGAGCGCCGCCCTGGAAGACTGCGACGTGCTGCTGCCCATCGCCCCCTTCACCGAGACCGGTGGCGCCTACGTGAACATGGAAGGCCGCATGCAGACCTTCCACGGCGCCGTGAAGCCCCAGGGCGAAGCCCGTCCCGCCTGGAAGGTGCTGCGGGTGCTGGGCAACCTGCTGTCCCTGAACGGCTTTGATTACGAAAGCGTGGAGTCCGTGCGGGCCGATGCCCTGCCCCAGGGGCAGGAGAACATTGCGGCCCACCTGAGCAATGCCATTGCCGGGGTGAGCCTGGGTAGCCTGGACCCTGTGGAGGGTGTGAGCCGCCTGGGCGAGACCCCCCTGTACGGCCTGGACCCTCTGACCCGCCGGGCACCCGCCCTCCAGGCCACGGCCGGTGTCCAGCCGGAGGCCCATGTCAGCGGCGCCCTGCTGGGCCGGCTGGGGCTGGAAGCCGGCGTCCGCGTGCGGGTGCGGCAGGGAGATGCCATGGCGGAAATGACCTTGCACCGGGATGACCGCCTGGCCGATGGCGTGGTGCGGGTGCCGGCTAGCGCCACCCTGGGCGCCCGGTTCGGTGCCATTACCGTGGAGCGTGCCTGATGGATGCCTTGCTTGCCCCCGTTGCGGATCTGCTGGGTCCGGCCTGGCTGCCCCTCTGGACCCTGGTGAAGATCGTCCTCATCGTCGCCCCCCTGATGATCGGCGTGGCCTACCTGACCTATGCCGAACGCAAGGTCATCGGCTACATGCAGGTGCGCATCGGCCCCAACCGGGTGGGTTATTTCGGCCTGCTGCAACCCATCGCCGACGGCCTGAAGCTGTTGATGAAGGAAATCGTCATTCCCAGCGGCGCCAACAAGGGCCTCTTCCTGTTGGGGCCGGTGCTGGCCATCGCCCCGGCCCTGGCGGCCTGGGCGGTGTTCCCCTTCACCGACGAGCTGGTGCTGGCCAACGTCAACGCCGGCCTGCTGTACATCATGGCCATCACCTCCATGGGGGTGTACGGCGTGGTGATCGCCGGCTGGGCTTCCAACTCCAAGTACGCCTTCCTGGGGGCCCTGCGTTCTTCCGCCCAGATCGTGTCCTACGAGATCGCCATGGGCTTTGCCCTGGTGGGGGTGTTGATGTCCTCCCAGAGCCTCAACCTCATCGACATCGTCAACGGCCAGCAGGGCGGTTTCTGGCAGTGGTACTGGCTGCCCCTGTTCCCCCTGTTCCTGGTGTACCTGATCTCCGGTGTGGCGGAAACCAACCGGGCCCCCTTCGACGTGGCGGAAGGAGAATCGGAGATCGTCGCCGGCTTCCACGTGGAATATTCCGGCATGGCCTTCGCCGTGTTCTTCCTGGCGGAATACGCCAACATGATCCTCATCGCCGGCCTGACCAGCGTCATGTTCCTGGGGGGCTGGCTGTCGCCGCTGCCCTTCCTGCCGGACGGCATCCTGTGGATGTTCGCCAAGATGAGCTTCGTGCTCTTCCTGTTCCTGTGGTTCCGGGCCACCTTCCCCCGCTACCGCTATGACCAGATCATGCGCCTGGGCTGGAAGGTGTTCATCCCCGTGACCCTGGTGTGGATCCTCGTGGTGGGGGCTGCCATGCAGACGCCTTTCGGCTATCTGTTCCACTGAGGAGGCGAAGGGATACACCATGCTGAAATCCATCAAATCCTTTTTCGACACCTTCCTGCTCACCGAGCTGGTGCGCGGCATGGCCCTCACCGGCCGGCATTTCTTCGCCCGCAAGATCACGGTGCAGTTCCCGGAAGAAAAGACGCCCCAGTCCGGCCGTTTCCGGGGGCTCCATGCCCAGCGCCGTTATCCCAACGGCGAGGAACGCTGCATCGCCTGCAAGCTGTGCGAAGCAGTCTGCCCGGCCCTGGCCATCAAGATCGAATCGGAACAGCGGGATGACGGCACACGCCGCACCACGGTCTACGACATCGACCTCACCAAGTGCATCTTCTGCGGCTTCTGCGAGGAAGCCTGCCCGGTGGACGCCATCGTCGAGACCCGCATCCTGGAATACCACGGCGAGCAGAAGGGCGACCTCTACTACACCAAGGACATGCTCCTGGCGGTGGGGGACAAGTACGAAGCCCAGATCGCCCAGGACCGGGCGGATGACGCCAAATATCGTTGATGGCCCGTTGATGGGACGCTGAATGGACTTCCAAGACCTCGTTTTCTACATCCTCTCCGCCATCCTGCTGCTGGCGGGTCTGCGCGTGATCACCGCCCGCAACCCGGTGCATGCGGCTCTGGCCCTGGTGCTGGCCTTCTTCACCGCCGCCGGCCTGTGGATGCTGCTCCAGGCGGAGTTCCTGGCCATCACCCTGGTGCTGGTCTACATCGGCGCGGTGATGGTGCTGTTCCTCTTCGTGGTGATGATGCTGGACATCAACCTGGAGGAAATGCGCAAGGGCTTCTGGACCTACCTGCCTGCCGGCCTGCTGGTAGGCGGCCTGATGGTGGTGGAAATGGCCCTGGTGCTGGGCGGCAAGGACCTGGGCCTGGCGGAACCCCTGGCCAAGGCGGCGGATTACAGCAACACCAGGGAACTGGGCCTGCTGCTCTACACCGAGTACGTCTACCCCTTTGAACTGGCAGCCGTGCTGCTGCTGGTGGCCATGATCGCCGCCATCGTCCTCACCCACCGCAAGCGGGCCGGCAACAAGTCCATGAACCCGGGCCTGCAGGTGAAGGTGAAGCGTGCGGACCGCATCCGCCTGGTGAACGTGAAGCCTCAGAAGCCCGAGGCCAAATCCGACGAAGACGAGGACTGAAAAACATGGACGTCGGACTTTCCCATTACCTCATCCTGGGTTCCATCCTGTTCGCCATCAGCGTGGTGGGCATTTTCCTGAACCGCAAGAACGTAATCATCCTGCTCATGGCCATCGAACTGATGCTCCTGGCGGTGAACATGAACTTCGTCGCCTTCTCCGCCTACCTGAACGACATGGCCGGCCAGGTGTTCGTGTTCTTCATTCTTACCGTGGCCGCGGCGGAATCCGCCATCGGCCTGGCCATCCTCGTGGTGCTCTTCCGCAACCTGAAGAGCATCAACGTGGAAGACCTGGACCGCCTGAAGGGATAAGCCGGCATGGACATCATGGACATGAAGACCCTCTACCTCATCGTGCCCCTGGCCCCCCTGGCCGGCGCGATCATCGCCGGCCTGTTCGGCAAGGCCATCGGCCGGGCCGGCGCCCATACGGTCACCATCCTGGGGGTGCTGGTTTCCTTCATTGCCTCCGTGCTGGTGTTCCAGGACGTGCAGGCGGGCAACACCTTCAACGGCAGCATCTACACCTGGCTGACGGTAGGGGATCTGTCCCTGGAGATCGGTTTCCTCATCGACCGGCTGACGGTGATGATGATGCTGGTGGTGACCTTCGTGTCCCTGTGCGTGCACATCTACACCATTGGCTACATGCAGGAAGATCCGGGCTACCAGCGCTTCTTCAGCTACATCTCCCTGTTCACCTTCTCCATGCTCATGCTGGTGATGAGCAACAACTTCCTGCAGCTGTTCTTCGGCTGGGAGGCGGTGGGCCTGGTGTCCTACCTGCTGATCGGCTTCTGGTACACCCGGGAGACGGCCATCTACGCCAACCTGAAGGCCTTTCTTGTTAACCGCGTCGGCGACTTCGGCTTCCTCCTGGGCATCGGCCTGGTGCTGGCCTACACCGGCAGCCTGGATTACGCCCAGGTGTTCCAGATGGCGCCCCACCTGGCCAACCACAACATTTCCCTCATCGAGGGTTACACCTGGCCCCTGCTGGCGGTGATCTGCATCCTGCTGTTCATTGGCGCCATGGGCAAGTCCGCCCAGTTCCCCCTGCACGTGTGGCTGCCGGATTCCATGGAAGGCCCCACCCCCATCTCCGCCCTGATCCACGCCGCCACCATGGTGACTGCCGGCATCTTCATGGTGGCCCGAATGTCGCCCCTGTTCGAGCTGTCGGACATCGCCCTGAACTTCGTCATGGTCATCGGCGCCATCACCGCCCTGTTCATGGGCTTCCTGGGCATCATCCAGAACGACATCAAGCGGGTGGTGGCCTATTCCACCCTGTCCCAGCTGGGCTACATGACCGTGGCCCTGGGGGCCTCCGCCTACTCCGTGGCCATCTTCCACCTGATGACCCACGCCTTCTTCAAGGCCTTGCTGTTCCTGGCTGCCGGTTCGGTGATCATGGGCATGCACCACGACCAGGACATCCGCAACATGGGCGGCCTGCGCAAGTACATGCCCATCACCTGGATCACGGCCCTGATCGGTTCCCTGGCCCTGATCGGCACCCCCTTCCTGTCGGGCTTCTATTCCAAGGATTCCATCATCCTGGCGGTGGAGGCGTCCAACCTGTCCGGGGCCGGGTTTGCCACCTTCGCCGTGGTGTTCGGGGTGTTCGTCACCGCCTTCTATTCCTTCCGCATGTACTTCCTGGTGTTCCACGGCAAGGAGCGGTTCCATAACGCCCACGCCCACCATGGCCACGACGAACACGGTCATGGCGGCCACCACGGCACGCCCCACGAATCCCCCTGGGTGGTGACCCTGCCCCTGATCCTGCTGGCGATTCCTTCCCTGGTCATCGGCTACATCGCCATCGAGCCCATGCTGTTCGGCGGCTGGTTCGGCCACGCCATCACCGTGAATGGGGCAGCCCACCCGGCCATGGCCTCCCTGGCCGAGCACTTCCACGGCGCCGCCGCCATGGCAGTGCACGGCTTGCAGACCCTGCCTTTCTGGCTGGCGGTGGCGGGGGTGGGCTCCGCCTACTACCTGTACATGGTGAACCCTGCCCTGCCCCAGAAGATCCGCCAGCAGTTCAACATCCTGTACGTGATCCTGGACAAGAAATACGGCTTCGACGACTTCAACGACTGGTTCTTCGCCGGCGGCGCCCGCCTGCTGGGGGGCAAGCTGTGGCGCTGGGGGGATGTGGCAGCCATCGATGGCGCCCTGGTGAACGGTTCGGCCCGGCTCATCGGCCGTCTTGCCGGCGTCGTGCGCCACCTGCAATCCGGCTACATCTACCACTATGCCTTCGCCATGCTGGTGGGGGTGTTGCTGCTGGCCACCTGGTTCGCCCGGGGCTGACAAAAGAACATAGGACGAAAGCGACAATCCCATGATGGAAGGTATCGGTCTCCTCAGTCTCGCCATATGGGTGCCCATCGTGGCCGGCGTGCTCATCCTGGCCACCGGCGGTGACGGCAACCGGGACGGCCAGCGCACCCTGGCCCTGCTGGGGGCCGGCCTGGGCTTCCTGGTGACCCTGCCTCTTTGGACCGGCTTCGATGCCACCACCCCGGCCATGCAGTTCGAGGAACTGGCGGCCTGGATTCCGGCCTTCAACATCCAATACCACCTGGGGGTGGACGGCATCTCCATGCCCTTCGTCATCCTCAACAGCTTCACCACCCTGTTGGTGGTGCTGGCGGGCTGGGAGGTGATCAAGGAGCGGGTGGGCCAGTACATGGCCGCCTTCCTGATCCAGTCCGGCCTCATCAACGGGGTGTTTTGCGCCCTGGACGGGGTGCTGTTCTACGTCTTCTTCGAGGCCATGCTGATTCCCCTGTACCTGATCATCGGCATGTGGGGCGGCCCCAACCGGGTCTATGCGGCCATCAAGTTCTTCCTCTACACCCTGCTGGGCTCCTTGCTCATGCTGGTGGCCATGGTCTACCTGTTCTTCCAGAGCGGCGGCAGCTTCGAGATCCTGGACTGGCACAAGGTCCCCCTGGCCATGAGCGCCCAGATCCTGCTTTTCGTGGCCTTCTTCTTCGCCTTTGCGGTGAAGGTGCCCATGTGGCCGGTGCACACCTGGTTGCCGGACGCCCACGTGGAAGCCCCCACGGGCGGTTCCGTGGTGCTGGCGGCCATCACGCTTAAAGTCGGCGCCTACGGCTTCCTGCGCTTTACCCTGCCCATCGTCCCGGACGCCGCCCAGGAACTCACCTGGCTCATCGTCACCTTCTCCCTCATCGCCGTGGTGTACATCGGCCTGGTGGCCCTGGTGCAGAGCGACATGAAGAAGCTCATCGCCTATTCCTCCATCGCCCACATGGGCTTCGTCACCCTGGGTTTCTTCCTGTTCAACCCCCTGGGCATCGAAGGCGGTTTGATCCAGATGATTTCCCACGGCTTCATCTCGGCGGCCATGTTCCTCTGCGTGGGCGTCATGTACGACCGGGTCCATTCCCGGCAGATCAGCGACTACGGCGGCGTGGTGAACACCATGCCCAAGTTTGCTGCCTTCTTCATGCTGTTTGCCATGGCGAATGCCGGATTGCCAGCCACCTCCGGCTTCGTGGGCGAGTTCATGGTGATTCTGGGGGCCGTGCAGGTGAACTTCTGGTGGGCCTTCCTGGCTGCCACCACCCTGATCTTCGGCGCCGCCTACACCCTGTGGATGTACAAACGGGTGATCTTCGGCCCCGTGGCCAACGACCATGTGGCGGAGCTCACCGACATCAACTCCCGGGAATTCATCGTGCTGGCCGTGTTGGCCGTGTGCGTTCTGGCCATGGGTCTCTACCCTGCGCCCCTAACCGAGGTGATGCACGCATCCGTGAACAACCTGCTGGCCCACGTGGGCCAAAGCAAGCTGCTCTATTAAGAATCCACGCTCAAGAATCGACGCCACGCAATGGACGCCATGACCTTCACCATGCCCGAACTGGCCCCGGCCCTGCCCGAGATCCTCATCCTGGCCATGGCCTGCGCCATCCTGCTGCTGGACGTCATCACCAAGGACAGCAAGCTTTCCTACGGCCTGACCCTGATCACCCTGGTGGGCGCCGCCGCCCTGACCGCCTTCACCGCCTCGCCTGAAACCCACTACACCTTCAGCGGCCAGTTCGTGGACGACGCCATGGGCGACGTGCTGAAGATCATGGCCTACTTCGCCACCCTGGCGGTGGTGGTGTACTCCCGCAATTACCTGGCAGAACGGGGCCTGTTGCGGGGCGAATATTTCGTCCTGGCCCTGCTGGCCCTGCTGGGCATGATGGTGATGATCTCCGCCAACAACTTCCTGGTGCTGTACGTGGGCCTGGAACTGTTGTCCCTGTCCCTCTACGCCATGGTGGCCTTCCAGCGGGATTCCGCCGTGGCTACCGAAGCCGCCATGAAGTACTTCATCCTCGGCGCCCTGGCCTCCGGCCTGCTGCTCTACGGCATGTCCCTCATCTACGGCCTGACGGGCACCCTGGACCTGCCGGCCATGGCCCAGGTGTTGCACGAGGGTAGCAAGGACGACCTGATCCTGGCCTTTGGCCTGGTGTTCCTGGTGGCGGGCCTGGGCTTCAAGCTGGGCGTGGCCCCCTTCCACATGTGGGTGCCGGACATCTACCAGGGCGCCCCCTCCGCCGTCACCCTGTTCATCGCCACTGCCCCCAAGCTGGCAGCCTTCGCCTTCACCATGCGCATCTTGGTGGATGGCCTGCAACCCGCCATCGGCGACTGGCAGGGCATGCTGGCGGTGATGGCCGTGCTGTCCCTGGCCATCGGCAACCTGGCGGCCATCATGCAGACCGACATCAAGCGCATGCTGGCCTATTCCACCATCTCCCACATGGGCTTTCTGCTGCTGGGCGTGCTTACCGGCACCTTCGGTGGCTACACCGCCGGCCTGTTCTACGTCATCGCCTACGTGCTCATGAGCCTGGGCACCTTCGGCATGGTGGTCTACCTGTCCCAGCACGGCTTTGAAGCCGCCAGCCTGGACGACTACAAGGGCCTGAACCAGACCCGCCCCTGGCTGGCCGCCCTCATGGCCATGCTCATGTTCTCCATGGCCGGCATTCCCCCCTTCATCGGCTTCTACGCCAAGCTGTCCGTGCTCCAGGCCCTGGTGGGCACCGGCTGGACCTGGCTGGCGGTGGTGGCGGTGGTGTTCTCCCTCATCGGCGCCTTCTACTACCTGCGGGTCATCAAGCTCATGTACTTCGACGCCCCCAAGGCAGACGCCCGGCCCATCCAGTCCACCGGCGACATCCAGGCCCTGCTGTCGGCCAACGGCCTGGCAGTACTTATCCTGGGCATACTGCCCCAGCCCCTGGTGGCTTTGTGCCTGCATGCCATGCAGGCTACGCTGCAATAATTACCCCGAAGACGGGCTGCAAGGCCGCCCGTATGCGCTTGAGTACGTGCACGTAACTTGAAGCCGCTATTTGACAGACCCAGGATTGTTTTTTTGGGGGTCTGCAGTGATCGAGGAATTCGGCTTGGGGAAGGTCAGCTAAGAAGCTGGAGCGGTCATCAGTGGCGAGAGGTGTTGATGTCTGTAGTTCGGCCATTGTCGTTACCCAATCCACTACCGCCCTAGGTCAACAATCCCGGAATATCAGCCCTTCGCCCTGCCGCTCAAACTGAAACCACCAGCTGCCTCGCATGCTGGTTGACCTGACAATCCTTGAACGCCTTGACCTCCTTGGTCAGGCACAAAACACCAGAACCCGGTCTAGGTCGTCGCGCAAATTACTTTTGCGAAGGCTGTAGTGTCCATGGAATCGTGGCTAATTCAAACTCCAATGGTGGCTGGGCCGGAGGAAGTGGGCAGATTTGTTCAGCCCGCTTCCCTGGAACTCACTCGCAAACGCACAGGCTGGGGCATATCTCGAGGCGGTGGCAGACCCAGATCCCTCAGCGCGGCCAAGGCCTCCCTGAGACGCGCATCAATAACCGCATCGCCGCTGGAACCCGTCAGTTCATAGCGCTCCAAGCTACCGCTCGGCCCGACCCACAGCCAGACGATGGCGCTGTAGCTGCCCCGACGCAACTGCATGTCCCCGGCCAGGGCCCTTTCAAGGAAGCGCTCGATCTGGGTAGCATAGTAACGGAAGCCTTGACCGCCATCACCACCGATTTTGGCGGTGGCCAGTAGGTCCTTACCGCCTTTCTTGGCCGCAAGCCCAAAGGCATCGCCGGCACCAGCGCCCTCCGCGTCCACCCCCAACCGGTCGTCCATGGTCTGCTGGTCATCGATGGTATCGGCGGGGTCCGGAGGTTCGGACTTGTCCTCCTCCTTGACCATCACTTCAGGCGGCGGCAGCTCGATCTTCTTGGGCGGCGGCGGTGGCGGAAGTTCCACCAGCCGCACGCGCTGAGTAAAACGATCCACTTCCACCTGACCGTCCCGTAACTGATCGCGGGCCAGTAATATCAGACCAGCCACCGTCCCCAGGACAAGCAATCGGAATAGCCAGCGTTTGAGTGTATTGGACATGGTGGGCGGCCTATTTCACCAAACGCTGGGTAACCAGGCCCAGTTCCTTGATCTCCAGACGCTTGACCACATCCAGCACCTCAATGACCACCTGATATTGAATGCGGGCATCCCCTTTGACCACCACGGGCAAAGAAGGATCGGCGGCCTTGTAGGCAGCCAAGCGTTGCTCCAGCTCCTCCAAGCTGACCTGGTAGGTGTCCAGGTAGATGTGGCCCTCCTCGGTGATAGTAATGGCCTTGGTTTTGGGCTTGGCCATGCTGGGGGTCTCGCTGGCCTGGGGCAGGTCCACGGTGATGCCTTGCACCGAGGCGGTGGCCATGATGATGAATACGATCAGCAGGTTCCACGCCAGATCCATCAGCGGCGTGAGGTTTAGTTCATCGTAGATGCGGCTATTTGCCCGGATGCGGCGACGCATGTTCCCTTCCTTTCAAAGCATGCGCCAGTGCCAACTGGCCAACCAGTTCATCAGCGAACACCTCCATGGCGCTGGTCATGTTGGTGATGCGCAGGGTCAGGTGGTTGTAGGCAAACATGACCGGGATGGCCACCATCAGACCGGCTACCGTGGTGGTCAGGGCCGCCGCCACCCCCGGGGCAATGGTGTTGACGTTTACGTCGCCGGTGGCGGCGATGGTGGCGAAGGTGATCATGATGCCCACGACGGTGCCTAACAGGCCCAGGAAGGGGGCTCCGCTTACCGCTAGGGTCAGCAGTACCAGTTTGTGGTTCAGGCGTTGCACTTCGTCCACCATGACCACGTCTAGGCTGAAACGTAGAGCCTCCATCCCCTGCGGGCTGAGATGCTTGCCGTAGCCGCTTTGCTCGTGCAGATCCAGAATGCGGCCGAGTTCCTCCATGGCGTGCCGGTACAGGCGCAGCAGGGATGCGTGTCGAATGTCGTCTGACGGTTCACCCTTAGCCAGAGGGGCGTCTACCGTTCCCGAGACGCCCACGGGAAGCCCCTTCAGACGGCTCTGGAAGACGCGGTTGGCCTGTTCCGTGCGCCCCAAATAGATGGACTTGTTGACGCCCGCCTCCAGACTTACCAGCCCCAGCAGGCCGATAAGCCCAATGACTACCCAGCCCTCGGGGCTGACCGAGTTCACCAGAATCTTGACGATGCCCAGGTAGGCACCGTCAGCAGCTTCTTCGTTTTCCTCCTCGCCGTAGACAAGCAGGTTGCCATCCGGTCCGAGGGCGCTGGCGACCTGCATCCAGGCCGCTGGGCGGGCGACGCTGGCGAGTCCCGTCTCGTCCATCTCGCCTATGAATCCGCGCTGGCCGGTGGCGTCATTGCCCAAGTGAATGTCGCCACCCAGATCGTCCAGCCGGGCGGTGACAGAGGCCACCTCCTGGCCGTTCAGATAGAGCGTGAGCCGATCCGCGGCGATCAGGCCCAGGTGTTGCCACTTTCCGGGCGTCAGCTCGGCGCGTGGCGTTTCCACTGCCTTGCCGGAGCCCCGTTCGATACGAGCGTAGACCTTTCCTGAGGCCACCCCGATGACCAGGGCAAGTGCGCCGTCCCGTTGCTCGAAGAGGACAGCGTTTGGCTGGACGCCATCGGGTTTGATCCAGGTGGAGAAGGACAGGCCCCGATTGGCGCTTTGCCGAGTAGCGTCGGAGGCGGGCAGCTTGATCGCCGAAGCACCGGAAAACCGCGCGGCGGCGTGCAGCACGCCGGCAGGAGTTACCACTAGCTCGGTGGCCCGTGTCGGCTGGGTATGGCCGCTGCTGTCTCTCGGGTTGGTCTCCTGTTCGCCGAAGTGCAGGACCAGACTCTGGTGTGGATCGTAGGTGCGTGCAGCATCCTGGACCGAAACGGCCTGGTCATTGCCGTAATACAGCCAGAAATGGTCCGGCGCATCCTCCGAGCCCAGGGTCGGCAGTTGCACCCACACCACCGCGATTCCAGAGATAGAGTCGAACTTGTCTAGATGAAAGGGCAGCAACGTGGTCTCGTCGGTGGCCACGAAGCGCAAGTCTGAGCCGTCTGGCTTGCATCCGCTGAATGGGAAATTACCATTGTGCAGCCTAACAGCCACAGCAACCTGGCTGAGCGGGTCAGTAATCCTAGCGCTGTCCACCTGGATTTTCATCCGGTAGGGCCAGGCATCGTCCCACCATGCCCACGCCTGGCCGGACAACAACACAATCAGCAGCGCCATAAGTCCCTTGAGTACACACCGCATGATCGTTATCCATCAACGTGAAGTCGTGTTCTTCACCCTAGGCCATGGGCGAAGAAGGTGAGTGACTGTTTTGTGATGGCTTGATGACAGCGCGGCGATGGCTGGAGGGGGCCGTTTTCAGCTTCATTCTGAGGCATCCAGTTAACTGTCGCCTAACAGTCATACAGGCGCACCCTTGCATGCCGTATGCTCACTGCCACAGCAGTCCCTCTTGATGTTTTGCCTACACAGGGAGAACGCAATGGCCTTACTGGATGTGGATCAGATTTCTCAGGCCTGTGCGGCTTGTTTCTTCTTGACCACGGAAATCGAATTCAATGACGGGAAACTGCGTCTAGCCCAGAAATGTGACCAACAGGTCGCAGGGTTCCCAAATGTTCTCGAATGCGCCCAGACTCTCCAACTTGAAGCGCCAGATGAGATATAAGTGCTCGGCTACCGTCCGCTAGAGTCAGCAAATGTGCGGCCGCTTTGTCTTGAAGGCCAAGACACACGACCTCGCCAAAATCTTTGGGTTGGACGAGTGCGCAGATCTGAAGCACCGCTACAACATCCCACCCGGGAGTGATATTGCCGCCATTCGCCAGTCACCCGAAGGCAAGCGCGTCCTCCACAACCTTCGCTTGGGCTTGGTGCCAAACTGGGCAAAAGACCCGTCTATCGGCAACAAGCTCAACAACGCCCGGGGCGAGACGGTGGCCGAGAAACCGTCATTCAGAGACGCTTTCAAACGTCGACGCTGCCTGATCCCGGCTGATGGGTTTTACGAATGGAAGACCGAGGGCAAGATCAAACAGCCCTACTACATCAGCTTGCCTTCCACCTTTGCCATGGCTGGCCTGTGGGAGTCATGGAGATCGCCGGAGGGAGAAATTCTGCGCACGTGCTGTGTGATTACCACTGCGTCCAATACCGTAATGGCTGCAATCCATGACCGTATGCCGGTGATCATCGCGCCAGAGGATATGCAGGCTTGGCCAGTGGATCGGCGGGTCAGTAGATCTGGCGATGACGATATTGAGATGATTAGCCGCCTGCATCAGGCTTAAGCAGAGACGCAGGGACTTGGGCAGCTATGGGCCTTGACGCTACACATAACAAAAACGGCTTGCATCGCTGCAAGCCGTTTTTGAGTTTTACTGGCGTCCCCACGGGGATTCGAACCCCGGTTACCGCCGTGAAAGGGCGATGTCCTAGGCCTCTAGACGATAGGGACTTATGAGGCCGAGAGCCCGGTATGCCGTGCTCTCTCGATTCTTGGTGGAGGTAAGCGGGATCGAACCGCTGACCTCTTGCATGCCATGCAAGCGCTCTCCCAGCTGAGCTATACCCCCACACGAGAGTCGCGCATTCTAGTGACGGTTTTGTGGCTTGTAAAGAGGTAAATCGCATCTTTGCCAACTGGCTTATAGTCTGGACATGCATGTCGCGTTGATCACTCCCTACCTGCCCTCCGTGCGCAATGGCAATGCCCATACGGCGGTGCGCTGGCGGCGTTTTCTGCGCCAGGCCGGGCATAAGGTGTCGGTGGCCGTGGCGTGGGGGGAGGGCAGCTCGGCGGAGGCGCCGGTGGATGCACTGGTGGCCCTGCATGCCCGGCGCAGCCATGAGTCGGTGGCCCGATTTGCACGGGCTTTTCCGGATCGTCCCTTGATTCTGGTGCTGACGGGTACGGATCTGTATCGGGATATCCGCACCGATGCGGATGCCCAGGCTTCCCTTGGGCTGGCCCACACCCTGGTGGTGTTGCAGGAGGCGGGGGGGGCCGAGTTGCCGGAAGACTTGCGGGGCAAGGTCCGGGTGATCTACCAGTCTTCCCACACGCCGGCGCCCCAGCTCCGACCGGTGCGGCATTTCAGCGTGGGAGTGGTGGCCCATCTGCGGGATGAGAAGGACCCTTTCCGCGCCGCCCTGGCCCTGGCCCATCTGCCGGCGGACAGCCGCATCCGTCTCTGGCATGCGGGGGGGGAATTGCAGCCAGGCATGGCCCGCCAGGCCGAGGCCCTGGCCGCTGCCCAGCCCCGCTGGCGCTGGTTGGGCAGCCTGCCCCACGGCCAGACCCTGGGGCGAATCCGGCGCAGCCATCTGCTGGTGGTGCCGTCCCGCATGGAGGGGGGGGCGAACGTGATCTGCGAAGCCCTGGTGGCGGGTACGCCGGTACTGGCCTCCCACATACCAGGCAACGTGGGCATGCTGGGGGCGGATTACGCGGGTTATTTCCCGTTAGGGGATGAGGTGGCCCTGGCCCGGTTGCTGTACCGGGCAGAGAAAGATGCGGATTTCTATCGCACCCTGGCCCGCCAGTGTGGGGCCCGGGCGCCCCTGTTTGCGCCGGAGCGGGAGGCGGCCGCCGTGGCGGCCCTGTTGCCATGCGCCTGACCTTGCTGGCCGTGGGGGACAAGATGCCCGCCTGGGCGGAGTCTGCCACGGCGGATTACCTGAAACGCCTACCCCGGGAGGCGGCCATGGCCCTGGCGACGGTGAAGCCGGAGAAGCGGGCCGGCCAGTCCGCCGAGGCCATCAAGCGCACCGAGGCCGCCCGGCTGCTGGAGAAGGTGCCCGCTGGCAGTCGCCTGGTGGCCCTCGACGAACACGGCAAGCAGGTCACCACCAAGGAGCTGGCGGAGTTGCTGGCCCGCTGGCTGGAATCCGGCAAGGACACGGTGCTGGTGATCGGCGGCGCGGACGGTCTGGCGCCGGAACTGCTGGACCGGGCGGAAACCAAGCTGGCCCTTTCGCGCCTGACCCTGCCCCATGCCCTGGCCCGGGTACTGCTGGCGGAACAGATCTATCGGGCCGTGAGTCTGCTCCATAACCATCCTTATCATCGGGAATGATCATGGCCGAGTCTGTCACGCGCCGCTGGGTTGTCCGTCTGCTGGTCCTGGTCTTGGTGAGTGGGCTGGGGGCCCTGGCCTGGTGGCGGTTTTCCATGCCGGACCCGGTGCCGGTGACTGTGGCCGAGATTGGCCTGGGGCGGGTGGAGTCCACCGTGGCCAATACCCGGGCCGGCTCCATCAAGCCCTGCCGGCGGGCCAAGCTGGCGCCCCAGGGGGGCGGGCAGATCGCCCGGCTGCTGGTGAAGGAGGGAGACCGGGTGCAGGCGGGCCAGGTGTTGCTGGAACTGTGGAACAGCGATCTGCTGGCCCAGCGCCGGCTGGCGGAAGAGCAGGTGCGTACAGCCCAGGCCCGGCACCGGGAGGCCTGTGCCGCCGCCGAGGCGGCCCGGCGGGAGGCGGACCGTCAGACCCGGCTGGCGAAGGACGGTTTCGTCAGCCCTGCCCGGGTGGATGCGGTGGCCAGCGACGCCCAGGTGCGAGAAGCGGGCTGCCTGGCGGCGGCGGCGGAGATCGAGGCCGCCCGGGCGCGGCTGGCGACGGCCCGGGCCACCCTGGACAAGAGCGTGCTGCGGGCACCCTTCGCCGGTATCGTCGCCGAGGTGACCGGGGAGACCGGCGAATACACCACGCCTTCCCCGCCGGGCATTCCCACGCCCCCGGCGGTGGATTTGATCGACGACCGCTGCCTGTATGTGTCGGCCCCCATCGACGAGGTGGACGCCGCCCGGGTGCGGGTGGGCATGCCGGCCCGCATTGCCCTGGACGCTTTTGCCGGACGCCATTTCGAGGGCCGGGTGCGGCGTATCGCCCCCTATGTGCTGGAGGTGGAAAAGCAGGCCCGCACCGTGGATGTGGAGGTGGAGTTCATCCAGCCTGAGGCTGTGCAGGCTTTGCTGGCAGGCTACAGCGCCGACGCGGAGATTCTGCTGGAAACCCGGGATAACGTGATCCGGGTGCCCACCCAGGCCCTCATGGACAACACCCGGGTCCTGGTGCTGGGCAAGGACGGCGTGCTGGAGGCCCGCACCCTGGAGCTGGGCCTGGGCAACTGGGCCTACAGCGAGGTGAAGCAGGGCCTGGCGGCGGGCGATCGGGTGGTGACCTCCCTGGAAAAGGACGGGGTGGTGGCCGGGGCCCGGGCGGTGGCCGAGCCGGCCCCCTGACGCCATGGCCGGCATGATCCTGCTTGAGGATGTGAGCCGGGTCTTCCAGGTGGGGGAGACCCGGGTGCGGGCCCTGGACCGGGTGAACCTGGAAATCGGCGCCGGGGAGTTCGCGGCCATCATGGGGCCTTCCGGGTCCGGCAAATCCACGCTGCTGAATATCCTGGGCCTGCTGGACCGGCCCAGCGAAGGCCGCTACCTGCTGGACGGCCACGATGTCACGGCCCTGGATGAAGGCGAAACAGCCCGCCAGCGGCGGGAGCGGATCGGCTTCGTGTTCCAGTTTTTCCATCTGGTGCCCAGGCTTACCGCCGCCGGCAACGTGGAACTGCCCATGATGCTGGCGGGGCTGCCGGTGGCCCGGCGGCGGGAGCAGGTGGCCCGACTGCTGGCGGAAGTGGGACTGTCGGAACGGGCAGACCATCTGCCGGGCCAGTTGTCCGGCGGGCAGTTGCAGCGTGTGGCCATTGCCCGGGCCATGTGCATGGGGCCGGGCCTGTTGCTGGCGGACGAGCCCACAGGCAACCTGGACCGGGCCACGGGCCGGGAGGTCATGGCCCTGCTGCGCAAGCTGAACGATCAGGGCACCACCCTGGTGGTCATCACCCACGACCCGGAGGTAGGGGCCCAGGCCCCCCGGCGCATCGTCATGGAAGATGGCCACATCGTTTCGGACCAGGGGCCATGAGAAGCCGGGATGCCCTGTCCCTGGCCTGGAACACCCTGGCCCACCAGGGACGGCGTACTGCCCTCATTGCCCTGGCCATGGCCATCGGCGTGGCGGCGGTGGTGGTGCTCACTGCCCTGGGCGAGGGGGCCCGTCGCTACGTGCTGGATCAGTTCGCCGGTTTGGGCAGCAATCTGGTGATCGTCCTGCCCGGCCGGGCGGAGACCACGGGGGCCGCGCCGGGGGTGCTGTCGGGCCAGACCACCCGGGACCTGACCCTGGACGACGCCCTGGCGGTGTCCCGCCTGCCCGGGGTAGCCCGGGTGGCGCCCCTGAACGTGGGCTCCGTGCAGGTTTCCGCCGGCAAGCTGAGCCGGGAGGTGGTGCTGCTGGGTTCCTCAGACGCCCTGCTGCCGGTGCGCAACATGCGTCTGGGCCAGGGCCGTTTCCTGCCGGCGGGGCCCCTGGACCGGGCCGATCCGGTGTGCGTGCTGGGCGACCAGTTGCGGCGGGAACTGTTCGGCAACGCCAGCCCCCTGGGCCAGTGGGTGCGCATCGGCGACCGGCGCATGCGGGTCATCGGCACCCTGGCGCCCCAGGGCCAGCAGATGGGCTTCAACACCGACGAGACCGTGGTGGTGCCCGTGGCCACCGCCCAGCAGTTGTTCAATACCCCGTCCCTGTTCCGCATCCTGGTGGAGGCCCGGGGGCGGTCCGCGGTGGACGGGGTGAAGGCCCGCATCCGGGATCTGCTCAAGGCCCGGCACGATGGCGAAGAGGATGTCACGGTCATCACCCAGGATGCGGTGCTGGCCACCTTCGACCGCATCCTGACCGCCCTGACCCTGGCGGTGGCGGGCATTGCCGCCATCAGCCTGGCGGTGGCGGGGGTGCTGATCATGAACGTGATGCTGGTGTCGGTGAGTCAGCGGCGGGCGGAAATCGGCCTGCTCAAGGCCCTGGGGGCGGCGGCGGGCCACATCCGCATCCTGTTCCTGACGGAGGCGGCCCTCATCGCCCTGCTGGGGGGGCTGGCTGGCCTTGTCCTGGGCCTGGGGGCCAGCCTGGCACTGGGCCAGTTCTACCCAGACCTGGATTTCACGCCCCCCCTCTGGGCGGTGGGGGTTTCCCTGGCCACGGCCCTGGTGTTCGGCCTGCTGTTCGCCTGGTTGCCGGCCCGCCGGGCGGCGGCAGTGGACCCGGCCCTGAGCCTGTCCCGGCGCTGAGCCATGCAGATACGGGACCTCCTGGGCCTGGCCGGCAGCGCCATCACCCACCACCCCCTGCGTAGCCTGCTGTCTGCCCTGGGCATCGCCGTGGGGGTGGCGGCGGTGATCCTGCTCACGGCCCTAGGGGAAGGGCTGCACCGCTTCGTGCTGGCGGAATTCACCCAGTTCGGCACCCATATCGTCGCCGTCACCCCGGGCAAGACCGAGACCCATGGGGGCTCCGTGGGCATGTTCGGCAGCACCCGGCCCCTCACCCTGGAAGACAGCGCCGCCCTGGCCCAGTTGCCTCTGGTCGAATCGGTGAACCCGGTGGTGCAGGGCAACGTGGAGGTGGAGGCCGAGGTGGATGGCCGCAGCCGGGCCCGGCGGGTGACCCTTTACGGGGTGGGGCCGGATTTCGCCCAGGCCTTCCGCATGCAGGTGGCCCTGGGGCGGTTTCTGCCCCGGGATGATTTCACACGTCCCCGGGCCTTCGTGGTGCTGGGCAGCAAGGTGCGCCAGGAACTGTTTGCCGACCAGAACCCCCTGGGGGCCCTGTTGCGGGTGGGGGGGCAGCGCTACCGGGTGGTGGGGGTGATGGCGGCCAAGGGCCAGGTGCTGGGCTTCGACCTGGACGACACCGTGTATCTGCCCGCCGCCCGGGCCCTGGAGCTGTTCAACCGGGAAGGCCTCATGGAGATCGACGTGGTGCACCGGGCCGAGGCTGCCCCGTCCGCCGTGGCGGCCAGCGTCAGCCGCCTGCTGGCCGCCCGCCACGGGGCGGAGGATTTCACCGTCACGCCCCAGCAGCAGCAACTGGACGTGCTGGATTCGGTGCTGGGGGTGCTGACCTTTGCCGTGGGGGCCCTGGGCGGCGTTTCCCTGCTGGTGGGGGGCGTGGGCATTCTGACCCTGATGACCATTGCCGTGGCGGAACGCACCGGGGAGATCGGCCTGCTCAATGCCCTGGGGGCCCGGCAGGGGCAGATCATGGCCCTGTTCCTGGCGGAGGCGGCGGGGCTCGCCCTGCTGGGCGGCCTGGCGGGGCTGGGTATGGGCCTGGGCCTGGCCCAGATGCTGGCGCTGCTGGTGCCGGCCCTGCCGGTGCAGGTGTCCTGGGATTACGTGCTGGCGGCAGAAGGCGTGGCCGTGGGCATCGGCCTGCTGGCGGGTGTGGCCCCGGCCCGACGGGCGGCCCGCATGGACCCGGTGGTGGCACTGAGGGCGGAGTGAGGTAGCCGTGGCGGTGTCCGGGGCATTCGCGGTTAAACTCGGCGGCCATGAGTAAACGCGTCTTCCTTGCCTCCCAATCGCCCCGCCGCCTGGAATTGCTGCGGCAGATCGGTCTGGAGGCCATGGTTTTGCCCCTGCGCCATGCGGGCGGCCGCGCGGATGTGGACGAGACCCCTCTGGAAGGGGAGGCAGCCAAGACCTATGTGCTGCGCCTGGCCCGCCTCAAGGTGGAGGCGGGTTGCCGGGCCCTGGCGGGGCGCAATCTGCCCCCCTGGCCGGTGCTGGCGGCGGATACCACGGTGAGCGTGGATCGTCGCATCCTGGGCAAACCGGCTAATCTGGAGGAGGCGGCCGACATGCTGCGGGCCTACGCTGGCCGAAGCCACCGGGTACTGACCGCCGTGGCGGTTTCTTACCAGGGGCAACTGAAGACGGCGGTTTCCATCAGCCATGTGCGCTTCGGGCCCCTGACCGAGGCGGAGATCCAGTCGTACGCCCAGAGCCGGGAGCCTTTCGACAAGGCGGGGGGCTACGGCATCCAGGGGCGGGCGGCCCTGTTCATCGAGCATATTTCTGGCAGTTATTCCGGCGTCATGGGCCTGCCTTTGTACGAAACGGGACTTTTGTTGAAGGAAGTGGGGTTCGAGATCGGTTAATAACCAGTGACAGTAGGTGGGTAGTTGGCAGTGGAAAGTGGGCAAAGGGTTGCCGGCGCCTGCTTTCCACTTTCTATTACCTAGAAAATGGCCATGAGCGAAGAGATCCTCATCAACGTGACGCCCCAGGAAACCCGGGTGGCGGTGAGCTACCTGGGCGCGGTGCAGGAACTGCACATCGAGCGCATCAGCCAGCGAGGCCTGGTGGGCAACGTGTACCTGGGCAAGGTGAGCCGGGTGTTGCCGGGCATGCAGTCGGCGTTCATCGACATCGGCCTGGACCGGGCGGCCTTCCTGCACGTGGGCGACATCGTGGACGCCCGGGGGGATCATACCCAGCGGCCCATTGAGAAAGTGTTGCACGAGGGCCAGAGCATCCTGGTGCAGGTGATCAAGGACCCCATCGGCGCCAAGGGCGCGCGCCTGTCCACCCAGATCAGCATGGCGGGGCGTTTTCTAGTCTATCTGCCCCAGGAAACCCGCATCGGCATCTCCCAGAAGATCGGCGACGAGGCAGAGCGGGAAATCCTGCGGGAGCGGTTGAATCGCCTGTTGCCGGAAAACGGCCGGGGGGGCTTCATCATCCGCACCATGGCCAACATCGCCGACGAGTCCGAACTGGCGGCGGACGTGGAATACCTGCATACCCTGTGGGATGCCATCCAGGCCCGCTCCGAGAATACCGCCGCGCCAGCGGCCATCTACCAGGAGCTGGATCTGGCCCACCGGGTGCTGCGGGATTTCTCCACCACGGAAACCGACCGCATCCTGGTGGATTCCCGGGAAACCTACGTGCGCATGAAGGCCTTTGCCGAGGAGTTCACCCGCAACGTGGCGGACAAGGTGAGCCATTACGTGGCGGAACGCCCCCTGTTCGATCTGTATGGGGTGGAAGACGAGATCGAGCGGGCCCTGGGACGGCGGGTGGACCTGAAGTCCGGCGGCTACCTGGTGGTGGACCAGACCGAGGCCCTCACCACCATCGACGTGAACACTGGCGGTTTCGTCTCCGGCCGCAGCTTTGACGAGACCATCTTCAAGACCAACCTGGAGGCGGCTCAGGCCATCGCCCGTCAGCTTCGCCTGCGCAACCTGGGCGGCATCATCATCCTGGACTTCATCGACATGGACAGCGCCGAGCACAAGGAGGCGGTGCTGGCGGAGCTGACCAAGGCCCTGGCCCGGGACCGTACCCGCATGACCATCAACGGCTTCACTTCACTGGGGCTGGTGGAGATGACCCGCAAGCGCACCCGGGAAAGCCTGAGCCACGTGCTGTGCGAATCCTGCCCCACCTGCCAGGGCAGGGGACAGATCAAGACCGCCCAGACCACCTGCTATGAGATATTGCGGGGCCTGATCCGGGAAGCCCGGCAGTTCAACGCCCGGGAGTTCCGCATACTGGCCTCCCAGACGGTCATCGACCTGTTCCTGGACGAGGAATCCCAGAGCCTGGCCCAGTTGTCCGACTTCATCGGCAAGCCCATCTCCCTGCAGGTTGAAACCCTGTTCACCCAGGAGCAGTACGACATCATCCTGTTGTAGGGGCCGGCAGAAAGCCTCCGTCAGGCCGCGACGGCCTGGTCTCCAGCCTTGGCGTCCATGGGACGGAAGGGGGTGCCGGTGAGGACGGAGAATTCCTTGACGATGCCTTCCACCAGTTCCAGCTGGTGGCGCAGCTTGATGATTTCGGTGTTCACCGCCGAACTGCGTTCCTGGATGGAGCCCAGGTTGGCGTGGACCTTGTTGAGGTTTTCCAGGCGGCGTTCCAGCTGGGCCTTGTGCTCGTGGATGCGGGAGACGATGGGGTCCAGGGTCAGGCGCAGCCAGGTTTCGGTTTCCATGCGCACCTGGCGGAAGACGATGCGGGCCTGGGCCACCAGGGCGATGTAGAACTTTTTAATCATGAAGCGCTTTTCCAGCATGATGTTCAGCGGGTCGGCGCAGAAATCCTCGGTGCTTACCATGAGCTCGTCCAGGCGGGCCCGGTAGCGGCTCAGGTTGAGCACGGGCGGGTCGGCTTCTTCCAGGCCGTGGACTTCGTGGAAGCGCTGGTAGGCGGTGTTGAGCAGGCGGGTGATGGCGGCGCACTGCTGGTGGGCGAAGTCGAATTCCGCCCCCATGCGCTGGATCAGGGTCTGCATTCCCTTCACCAGGCCGGCGGTGGTCCAGCTGTCACTGATGGCCAGCATGGAGGCTTCGATGATGGCTTCCAGGCGGGTGTCTTCCAGGTGGCCCAGCAGTTCCTGGCCCTGTTCGCCGATGATCTTGCGGGTGACGTTGAAGTTGCGCATGGTCACCTCGTAGTTCTGCTTGTCGGTGAGCATTTTTTCGCGCAACTGGCCGATGATCTGCTGGTTCTTGCCGGACAGGGCCTGCAGGTCATGCAGACTCTGGTTGGCAGCCATGAGCCGGTGATAGGCGGTTTCACGGGCCTCGTTGATGAGGGGGCCCATTTCCCGCATGACGGATTCCCGCATGATCTTTTCCCGGGAAGGGATGATTTCCCGGGCCAGAAGCGCTTCCAGAGCCTGGATGCCGGAGCGCTTGAGCAGGCCGTCGTCGGACCGCACCTTGGCTACCAGTGCCTTCTGGGCAGAAATGGCCAGCACGCTGGAGGCGTTGATCTTCAACTGGGCGGCAGTGGATTCGATCTGGAGCTGGATGGTGCGGCCGATTTCCTCGTCCGTCTTCAGGTCGTCCCAGAGCATGTCGATCTTGTTCAGCACGGCATAGTGCTGGCCGGCGTGCTTGGAAACCAGCTTGCTCCAGATTTCGTAGTCGGACTGGGTCACCCCGGTGTCCGTGGCCAGCAGGAACAGTAGGGCGTGGGCATTGGGAATGGCGGAAACGGTCAGTTCCGGTTCCGCGCCCATGGCGTTCAGGCCCGGGGTGTCCAGGATGGCCAGGCCCGCTTCCAGCAGGGGATGGGGGTAGTTGATCATGGCGTAGCGCCAGGCGGGAATCTCCACCCGGTCCTGGTCTTTCACCATGTAGGACAGGTTGGGGTCGTTCTCGTCCCACAGGCCCAGGGCCCGGGCTTCCACCTTGAACACCACCTTGGTTTCGGCCAGCTTGCGCAGGGCGGTGGTCATGGCGTTGGGGTCGGTCACGTCCAGCTTGACCGTGTTCCATTCCACCGGCAGGCGCTTCAGGGCGGTGATGCTGTCGTCCCGGAAGCGGGTTTCGATGGGCAGCAGGCGGATATAGGGTTCCGTGCCGGTCTCGTAGTAGATCTCCGTCGGACACATGGTGGTGCGGCCGGCGTCGGAAGGCAGCAGGCGTTGCTTGAAATCAGAGAAGAACAGGGCGTTGATGAGTTCCGTCTTGCCCCGGCTGAACTCGGCCACGAAGGCCAGCATCAGCCGGTCCTGCTTCAGGGTTTCAGAAAGGTCGAAGATGCGTAGCAGCAGTTCCGGCTCGAACTGGGTGTAGTTTTCGGTCCAGTCCTTGAAGTCGCCAATGACCTTGACCAGTCGGTCGCGCCGGTTTTTGAACCGGGAAATCCCACTTTCCAGACCGAAGTTCATGAATGCTCTCCCACCTTGCCTGTTACGCCTTGCGCCAATGATTGTGCGATCAACTCTTCCGCCCGGGTTGCCGACAGGGCAACACCCAAGGTCTTGCGGCGGGATTTTTCACCCCGCAGCATTTTAACCTCCCGCCGGCTTATACAAAGCATGTTAGCAACGAAATCCAGCAGCGCGGCATTGGCCGCCCCCTCCACCGGCCGGGACGCTATTCGGATCTTCAGGGCGTCGCCATGCAGGCCGACGATTTCCGAACGGCTGGCCCCGGGCTGGATATGGACCTGGAGTTCGCAGCCGCCGGCAGTGCTGTGTAGATAGGGCTCCAATTACCACACCATGGCCCGGGCTGCCCGTTCCAGACCGGAAACCGGGGCAATCAGCAGGAGCTGGATCACCACCAGGGCCGCCAGTGGGCTCAGATCCACCCCGCCCACCGGGGGAATGAACTTCTGGAAAGGGGCCAGCACCGGCCGGGACAGGGCGTAGAACACCGGCGCCAGGGGTGAGAAGGGGTTCACCCAGGACAAGATGGCCTGGAGGAGGATCAGCCCCATCAGCACGTACAGGGCCAGACGGAGAGCGGCGGCGACGGCCAGCAGCAGGAAGCCTGGCATGACCTGGAGGCCGGCAACGCCGAAGGGGTAGCCCATCAGGGCGGCCACGGCCAGGACGGACAGGGTCTCCGCCAGGATCAGCAGGACCAGGCTGGCCCAGTCCAGGCCGAACAGACCCGGGATGAAGCGGCGCGCCGGTCGCACGGCGAAGTCCGTGACCTTCACCAGGAACTGGGCAAAGGGGTTCTGGAAAGGCACCCGGGCCCATTGCATCCAGAAACGCAGGAAAAACGCACAGGCCATGAGATCAAAGGCGGTGCGGACCAGGAATTGCAGGGCGTCTGCCAGCATCATGCCTCCCGGGCAGGGGTGGCGGGGTTGCCTGCCGGTTTGTCGCCCGGTGTGCAGCCCAGCTCGTCTCCCATGGCCACGGCCCGGGCGGCTGCCGCCTGGGCGGCCTGGCGAATGGCCACCTTCACGTCCGCCCGCTCCAGGGCCAGGATGCCCTGTTCCGTGGTGCCGCCCTTGGAGGTGACCCGGGCTCGCAGTTCCGCAGGCGGCGTGGCATCCGCCACCGCCAGGCTGGCGGCGCCGAGGAAGGTTTGCAGGGTGAGCTGGCGGGCTGTTTCCGGGGCCAGGCCCAGGTCGATGCCCGCCTGTTCCAGGGCTTCGATGAAATAGAAGACATAGGCTGGGCCGCTGCCGGAAATGGCGGTGACGGCATCGATCTGGGCCTCTTCTTCGACCCAGACCACCAGGCCTACGGCCTCCATGATCTGGTGGGCCTGGGCCCGCTGTGCGGCGCTGGTGGCCGGCAGGCCGTAGAGGCCTGTGGCCCCCAGGCCCACCAGGGCGGGGGTGTTGGGCATGGCACGGACCACGGCGGCATGGCCCTGGAGCCAGCGGCTGATGTCTGCGGCCCGGACCCCGGCGGCCACGGACAGCACCAGCTGGCTGGCGCGGAGGGGGGGCACGGCGGCCAGGGCGCCGGCCAGTTGCTGGGGTTTGACGGCCAGGATCACCACGTCCGCTGCCAGGGCGGTGGCCGCGCTTTCTTCCACCTGCACGCCCAGTTCCCGGGTGAGCCAGGCCCGGCGGGGCTCCGCCGGTTCGGCCACGGTGATGTCCTGGGCAGCGAAGCCTTTTTTAACCAGTCCGCCGATGATGGCTGCGGCCATGTTGCCGCCGCCGATGAATCCGAGTTTCATGTTGCTTGTTCCTTAGAGTAATGCCTGGCGCCGAAGATGGCGGTGCCCACCCGGACCAGGGTGGCCCCTTCGGCGATGGCGCCTTCCAGGTCTGCGGACATGCCCATGGACAGGGTGTCCATCGTCAGGCCGGCCTGACGGGCCTGGTCCAGCAGACCAGCTACGACCCGGAAGCGTTCCCGCTGGGTTGCCTCGTCGGGGGTGGGTTCGGGAATGGCCATGAAGCCCCGCAGTTGCAGGCGGGGCAGGGTGGCCACCAGCCGGGCCAGATCCAGGGCTTCGCTGGGGGCAACACCGTGTTTGCTTGCCTCGCCGCTTACGTTCACCTGGATGCAGACCTGGAGGGGGGGCAGGGCGTCGGGCCGTTGTTCGGAAAGCCGACGGGCGATCTTCTCCCGTTCAACGCCGTGGACCCAGGCAAATTGTTCCGCCACCGACCGGGTCTTGTTGCCCTGCACGGGGCCGATGAAATGCCATTCGATATCCAGGTCCGCCAGGTGCGTCATCTTGTCTAGGGCTTCCTGGACGTAGCTTTCGCCAAACCGGCGCTGGCCGGCTTCCCAGGCCTCCCGGACGGCGGATGCGGAAAAGGTCTTGCTAACTGCCAGGAGAGTCGCGCAGGATGTGGGCCTGTGGGCTGCCGTGCACGCCTCTTGAATGCGGATTTCGCAAGCTTGCAAGGCTTCGGCAATTGCGCCCATAATGGGCCGAACTCCCTAGAAAATCACGTAACTCAGGGAATTATAATGGATATTTCCGAGCTTCTTGCTTTCTCGGTCAAGAACAAGGCGTCCGATCTGCACCTCTCGGCCGGGCTGCCTCCCATGATCCGGGTCCACGGCGACATCCGCCGCATCAACGTCCCGGCCCTGTCCAACCAGGAGGTGCGCGCCATGGTGTACGACATCATGAGCGATGCCCAGCGCAAGACCTATGAAGAATTCCTGGAAGTGGACTTCTCCTTCGAATTGCGGGATGTGGCCCGTTTCCGGGTCAACGCCTTCAACCAGGAGCGGGGCGCCGGCGCGGTGTTCCGGACCATTCCCAGCGTGGTGCTGACTCTGGAGGAACTGGAGGCGCCGAAGATATTCAAGGAGATTTCCGAGAACCCCCGGGGCCTGGTCATCGTCACCGGCCCCACCGGCTCGGGCAAGTCCACCACCCTGGCGGCCATGGTGGACTACGTCAACGAAAACCAGTTCAGCCACATCCTCACCATCGAGGACCCCATTGAATTCGTGCACAAGAGCAAGAAGTGCCTGATCAACCAGCGGGAAGTGGGCCCTCATACCCACGGCTTCGCCCAGGCGCTGCGCTCCGCCCTGCGGGAAGACCCGGACGTGATCCTGGTGGGGGAAATGCGGGACCTGGAAACCATCCGTCTGGCGCTGACGGCGGCGGAAACCGGCCACCTGGTGTTCGGCACCCTGCATACCTCCTCGGCGGCCAAGACCATCGACCGGGTGGTGGACGTGTTCCCGGCGGCGGAAAAGGAAATGGTGCGTTCCATGCTGTCCGAATCCATCCGGGCGGTGATTTCCCAGACCCTGCTGAAAAAGAAGGACGGCACGGGCCGGGTGGCGGTTCACGAGATCATGATTGGTACGCCGGCCATCCGTAACCTGATCCGGGAAAACAAGATCGCCCAGATGTATTCCTCCATCCAGACTGGCCAGAGCCTCGGCATGCAGACCCTGGACCAGGGGCTGACGGAATTGGTGCGGCGCAACGTGATTTCTTCTGCCGAGGCCCGGGCTGTGGCCGTCAACAAAGACATCTTCCTGGGGTGAGACCATGAATACGCTGGAGACGGTTCACGAATGGCTGCGCTTCATGGTGCTGCGTAAGGCTTCGGACTTGTTCCTGACGGCGGGTTTTACTCCGGCGGTCAAACTCAACGGCAAGGTCACCGGTATCACCCAGACCACCCTGACCCCCACAGATACCGCGACTCTTGCCAAGCTGGTGATGAACGAGCGCCAGCAGAAGGAATTCGAGGCCACCCATGATTGCAACTTCGCCATCCACGTGGATGGTGTGGGCCGTTTCCGGGTCAACGTTTTCGTGCAGCAGGGCCGTACCGGTATCGTGTTTCGGCATATCAACACCAACATCCCCCGCATCGAGGATCTGAATCTGCCAAGGAACCTGAAGGACATCACCATGATGCCCCGGGGGCTGATCATCGTCACGGGTGCCACGGGCTCGGGTAAGTCCACCACCCTGGCAGCCATGGTGGGGCACCGCAACCAGTCGGCCCAGGAACACATCATCACGGTGGAAGACCCCATCGAATATGTGCATGTCCACGGCAAGAGCATCGTCACCCAGCGGGAAGTGGGCATCGATACGGACACCTGGGAAACCGCCCTGAAGAACACCCTGCGTCAGGCTCCGGACGTGATCATGATCGGTGAGATCCGGGACAGGGAGACCATGCAGTACGCCATGGCCTATGCAGAAACCGGCCACCTCTGCCTGTCCACCATCCACGCCAACAACGCCAACCAGACTCTGGACCGCATACTCAGCTTCTTCCCCAAGGAAAGGCGGGAGCAGTTATTGCTGGACCTGTCCATGAACCTGCGGGCCATTGTCTCCCAGCGCCTGCTGTCCCGGATGGACGGCAAGGGCCGGGTGCCGGCGGTGGAGATCATGCTGAACTCTCCCCTGATCGCCGACCTGATCCTGCAAGGGCGCCTGGACGAACTGAAGGACGTCATGACCCGGTCCCGGGACATGGGCATGCAGACCTTCGATCAGCACCTGTTCGACCTGTTCACCCACGGTGTGGTGAGCGCAGAAGATGCCCTGCGCAACGCCGACTCCTTCAACGACCTGCGTCTGAAGATCAAGCTCCACGTGCGGGACGGCAAGGGAGAGGCGCCCTTGTCCGGTCTGGATCATCTGGACCTCATCTGAGGCCCGGGCGGGGCATTGCCTCGCCTGCCTGTCTGTTTACAGGCGCTGATCCAGATACCCCGCCACAGCCTCCAGCAGGGGGCCGTCCTGGCCCTCGAAGAAGTGATCTGCATTCGCCAGCTTTTTCTGGGCTGAACCGGGTTGTTTAAGCCCGGCAGCCCGGGCCGGGGCGTTTTTCAGCACGGCAGGCAGGTCGTTCTGGCCATATAGGTCCAGTACCGGCATCTTCAGCTTGCCCATGTCTTCCAGGCCGGAGGTGGAAATGGCCACCCAGGCCTTGACTGCGGCGTCCGGCTTGTCGCTCAGGTAACGGTAGCCCATGCGGCAGCCCAGGCTGTGGGTGACGAGGGCGATGGCGGTATAACCTTTTTTCTTCAAATAGGCCGTGGCCTGGGCCAGGCGCCCGGCAGCGTCATCGAAGGTGGGTTCGTAGGCATCTGATTTGGCATCCGTCGCGAGGACGGGGAACTGGATGGACAGGGTGGTATAGCCCCGGTCTACCAGGCTCTGGCGCAACATGCTGATGAGGCCCCAGTCAGGGTGCACGCCGATGCCGTGGCCCAGGATCACCGCCATTTTGGCATTGGGGGCTTCGCTGTAGATGCCCAGGAATTTGTGGTCTCCGCTGCCGTGCAGCCAGACCGGGTCCCCCACCAGCACGGCAGGCAGGATTTCATCTGCCCATTTTTTCTCCCGGGCGTGATCGCTGGCCCAGGCCTGACCACCCAATACCAGGGCCAACAGGCCGGCGGCAAAGATACGGCAGGTGCTCATGTTGCTCTCCTCTATTTCTTTTAAATTAGACGTGACTTTGGCGTCTCATGCCAGCCAGAGGCTATAGGCCATCCGTACCGCCAGCAAATACAACAGGCCGGCAAACACTTTCTTCAAGCGTGCCACCGGCAGGCGGTGGGCCATCCGGGCCCCCAGGGGCGCGGTGAGTGCAGTGCCGGCTGCGAGGGCCAGGAAGGCGGGCAGGTAGACGAAGCCCATGCTCCATGCCGGAAGTTCTGCCGCCGCCTGGCCTGACAAGGCGTAACCCGTCATGCCCGCCAGGGCGATGGGCAGGCCGATGGCGGACGAGGTGCCGATGGCCCGGTGCAGGCCCACGTTGCACCAGGTCTGGAAAGGGACCGAAAGGGTGCCGCCACCAATGCCCACCCAACTGGAAACGAGACCGATGACGCTGCCGGCCAGGGTCATGCCCGCCGAGTCTGGCAGCGTGCGGCTGGGGCGGGGTTTGAAGCCCAGCAGCATCTGGGTGGCGGCATAGAGCAGGAACAGGATGAAAAACAGCTTCAGGTTCCGGTCCGGCAGGAGTACCGCAATCCCGCCCCCCACCAGGGTGCCCAGCAGTATGCCGGGGGTGATGCGACGCACCACCGCCCAGTCCACCGCGCCGTGGGCATGGTGGGCCCGCAGGCTGGAAATCGAGGTGGGAATGATGACCGCCAGGGAGGTACCCAGGGCCAGGTGGATGTTGTATTCAGCGGAAAAGCCCTGCTGGGCATAGGCCCAGGTGAGGGCCGGCACCATGACGAGGCCCCCGCCCACCCCCAGCAGGCCGGCGATGACCCCGGTACCCAGGCCCAGCAACGCATAGGCCAGCAGCCATTCCATGGGGCGTCCTTAGCCCAGCTTCTTCAGGATGAACTTCCATTCCTCCGGGTCCACCGGGGTGATGGACAGCCGGTTGCCCTTGGCCAGAATGCGCATGGTGGCCAGCTCCGGGTATTCCCGCAGTTCGGCGATGGGCATGAGCCGAGTCTTTTTCTTGAACCTGACTTCCACGTTGAACCAGCGGGGGGCCTCCCGGCTGGCCTTGGGGTCGAAATACTTGCCGCCGGCCTCGAACTGGGTCTCGTCCGGGTAGGCCTTGACGGAGACTTCGGCCAGGCCGGCAATGCCGGGCTCGTCGCAGGATGAGTGGTAGAACAGTACCGGGTCGCCCACTTCCATCTGGTCCCGCATGAAGTTACGGGCCTGGTAATTGCGTACCCCGAACCAGGCCACATGGCCGTCCCGCTCCAGGTCGTCGATGCTGAATTCCGATGGCTCGGACTTCATCAGCCAGTAACGCATACTAGATTCTCCAAAATCCAAGGATGTACTTTACGGCGCAGTCTATGTGCTTAGTGTTGGTTTGGGGGTTCCTGACTAGGCCCGTAAATCAAACCCAAGCCTTGCAATTTTCCCACCCAAATCCCCCCTGAGAAACCGATATGGGAAGACTCGCCGCCCGCGTGTGACACGCTGGCCTCTGGATATCGATCCGCTGGCTGTCTGAGCCGAACCCAGGTGAGGTGGATGGCACGGCTCTTCTTGTTTAGAGTACCCACAACAGTGATGACATAGACAAGAAGCCGACATGAAACATACAGCCTCTTCCTCGCCCGCTCAGACATACCTGGACAAGGTGAGTCCTGTCGGCAACGCGCTTACACCCGAGGAATCCTTCCGCTTTCGCGTACTGTACGCCGCCGAACATCCTGGCTTGTTCGGTCATCAGGCTTCAGTCTCGCCAAGGGTCAGTGCTCCTGTGTCCCCCACGTCACCTCTGCATCGCGCTCCGTGAATCAGACTGTGCTGTCTGCCTTCTGGCGGCACCTGTCGGGTCATGCATGGGCATGGGGCGCCCTCTTTTTTGCCACAGCTGCGCACGTGCAAGCCAACCCAGCCAATGTATCAGCCACACCTGAATGCACACGCCTCGAAGAGCGACTCAACGATGCCGAACGCGCTGCCGCATCGGGCGGTTTCCGGGACCGTGTCGAGTTCAACAAGCTGCGCCGCGACTACGCCGCACGCTGTCAGTCCGAGCAGCCTGTCGCGCGCCAACCCCGGCCCGAGCCCGAATTCGTGCCGCAGGTCGGCGCGCTGATCGACTGCGAAAAACTCGAACGCGACTGGGCGGCGGCGATGCGGCGCGCGGAAAACACGCCACCGTCGCGTAGCGGGCCCGACCCGGCGATCCGCCGATTTCAGCAGGAATGCCCGGACGAGGCGCGCGCCGCGCGGCAAACCTGGGACCACGAACGCGACGCACGCGGCCCGGCGGGCTTCGAGCGCGTGCGCACGCCCGGCACCTACGGCGACTGGCTCGAAGCCTTCGATGGCCATGGTTGCCGGGGCGGAAACGCTGAGCGCGACGCCTGCGCCGAGAAGATCATCGCCACCGCGCTGGCCGAAGGGCGGCTCGCGCAGGCCGAAGTCGACGCCTGCCGCGCGCCGCCCGTCGTCAAACGCCCGAGCAGCGAGCGCGCCGCCGAAATCCAGAAGCGGCGCATGGAGACGCTGCCGGAATCCCGGCGCAACGGTCAGCGCGGCGCATGGGATATCTGGCGACTGAACACGCGAGATTGCCAACTCGAAACCAAAGTCAGCGCGAGTTTCACCGACCGCAACCGCATCCCCAGCCGGATGCAGAAGGTGGCGGCGACGCCCGGCGACCGCGACTGCGGCTTGAATGTCGTCGATCCGCCGCGCTGCGACCTGGCCGAAGCGCTCGTCAAACCCGGCTACGAGCACTGGGAGAGCCGCGCCCACGAACAGTGCGCGCGCCGCGATCCGCTCGCGCGCAGCGAGCGCGGCTACTGCACGCGAAAGGTGATCGAGCGCGCGCTGGAAGAAAAGCAGATCGCGCGTCCGGCCTACGAGCGTTGCCTGCACGCGCAGCAAAAGGGCGGCGAAGCCGTGAACCTCTGCCTCGAAGCGCACGCCATCCGCGACCGGGTGAGCAGCTCGCGCATCGTCTCACGCAAGCCGGAACGCGCCCCGCCGCGCGTCGATTTCGGGGGCTATCGCAAGCCCGCAGTGTTGCAAGCGATCCACCAGCGCGAGTGGGCGAATGCGCCGTTCGCCGAGCGCGACTACGGCGTGACCCTGTTCGTGCGGCTGGGCGCGGCGTGTCCGAATCTGGGTTACGCCGAGGTGACGCCGCAGCTGGCCGATCATCTGAGTCGCGCGCGCGCGAGCCATCCGGCGCAGTTGCTGATCGACCTCGCCGCGACCTTCGGCGGGCTGGAGAATTGCGAGAACAAACCGGCGTTTTCCTACGAACGCGAACAATGCGAGCGCGACCGTGAAACGCGCCGTAACACCCCGCCGTCGCCGGACGGCGAGCACGACGCCCGCCGCTGGCTGGCGAAGAACGCCTGCACCAGCCCCGCCACCACGCACTTCGGCCAGCGTCTCGTCAGCTGGCTGTTTCTCGACGAAGCCGCGCGCGGCAGCATGAACTGGGCGGCGAATCATCCGCGCCGGCGCGAACTGACGGCGCTGTTCGACAACTGCCGCCAGCAGGCCGGCGACGGCGTCGCCGACGCCTGGTGTGGCTGTTACGTGCGCCAGTTCTCGGCGATATCGCAGGACGCCACGCGCTTTCGCAATGCCGCCGTGCTGGACGCCACGCGGGCGAGCGCCTTCGTCGGGAAGAACGCCTGGTTCAATCAGTTCGGTGGTGACACCTGCGGGCCGCACGAGGAAGGCATCGCGCAATGGCGTCGCGGCCAGAGTGCGCGACCGCGCGTCACCGCCTGCCTCGTGTCCGAGCGCGCCGCACCCGAACGCCTCACGCCTGGCGCGCGCGCCTGCCGCTACCGCACCGCCTGGGGCGAGATCGACTTTTACGACACGAGCTGTAGAGACCGGCTCTACGCCCACCAGTGGGGCAGCGAAGCCGTGGCCTGCGAGGGGAACCCACGATGAAAAACTGGTTGCCGATAGTGCTGTTGCCGTGGCTGCTCGCCGGCTGCGTTCTCGAACGCTTCGAGCTGCCCGAAGACTATCGGCCCAAGCACGCCGGTGCCACCGCGCCGCTCGCCGACGGCGCTATGTTCAAGGGCGTAGCCGACCCGAAGAAGGGCGGGGAAATCACCCTGCGTTTCGTCAAGACCGGGGCTGCGCAGTACGTCGTCGAACACTACCTCGTCATGCCGGAAGGCGAGGATATGGCGCTTGCCCCCGCGCACGCGCTCTTCCTGCCGCTGGGCGGCGCACACCACGCGCTGTTCTGGAAACGGATTGGCGAAGACTCGAAACAAGGCTACGCGCTGGTACGGATTGAATCGGGACGCTTCCAGGTGCTCGAACCGATGAGCCAATCCTCGACGCTCGCGTTGGCAAAGGCGCACGGCATCGCCGCGAAGCCCCCCAGCCTCGTCGGCGGCTATACGCTGGACACCTCCGACGAAGCGCGCGTGCTCAAGTTTTTCAAGGATCTGGCCGTGCGCAAGACCGAGGCGTCGTTGACGCTCGCCGCGACCAGGCGCATCCCGGCTGACCTGCGCGAACGCACCTACGCCAGGCTCGGCGAGCATATCCCCCGGCTGAAACGCAACGATCTCGGCACCATCGCCGAAGAAGAATCGCTGGTGGCCTATGCCCGCAAACTGGGCGGGGAGGGCAAGGGGCTGGGGAATTACCTGCTGGCGAGGCTGGCCGGCAACGGTTGGGGCATGGCAGCCGACGGGCCGCTTGCGATCCGGGAAGCCGAGGCAGCGATCAGTCGTGGCGTCCCGCGCGCCGGAAGCGTCGCTGCGTATATCTATTACCACGGCACGGGCGTGCGCGCCGACCCGGCGCGCGCGGTGCCCATCGCCCGCCGCGCGGCGGATGCCGGCGCGCCCGCCGCCATGCTGCTGCTGGGCTTCGCGCATCGCGACGGGTTGGGCGCCCGGAAAGACCTCGCAGAAGCTCGGCGCTGGTTCCGGCGCGCCGCCGACGCCGGCTCCGAACCGGCTCATGCGCAATGGGCCAATCTCTTGCTCGACGACAAGACCGCCGAGAGCGATCATGCGGCGGCGCAAGCGCTGGAAACAGGCATTGTGCACGACGACCCCTACGCGTATTACCTGCGCGGCTTCATGCACGAGCACGGTCGCGGCGGGCCGAAAGACCTGAACGCGGCGACGCGCATGTTCCTCCTGGCCGCAGGGCGCGGCGATGCGTATTCCAGGTATCTCGCGGGCGAGCGCCTGCTCCACGGGCAAGGCATCGCGCAGGACCTTGCGCGCGGTCGCGAGCTGCTCGCCGAAGCGGCGAAAGCGGGCATCGCGGAGGCCGGTGCCGCGCTTGAACGCCCGGTGTACGCCAAACCCTACTGTGAGGGCACGGCGTGCGAAAACGCCCCAACGGCGACCGAACGGAACCGGAATCTGGACAACTCGCCCTGGGTCTTCGCCGGTCTGCGCTACGGCGCGCCGTATCAGGAAGCCATCAGGCTTTTTGGCAAGCCAGAAAGCATTGACGACGCAACCGCTTCCACCAAGCTCGTATGGGCGAGCGGGCAGTTCGTAGTCGGCTACCGGAAAGACAACGGCTTGATCGATGGTTTCAAGGTTTCGGGCACCGATGGGGCGCGATTCGTCGCGGCCCGTGCGCCTGGAGAGTACCTGTTGAAGTTCATGCCGCTGGCTCAGGAAGAAATCATCCGCATCCTGGGCACACCATCGAACATCTGGTACGGCGACAGGCATATGGATTGGGATTTCCGCATCGACAAGCGTATCGAAAGCAGCCTGTTTTTCGAATGCCCGCGAGGCAAAGAGGCACCTTGCGCGCAGTTGAACGTGCATTGGAGCGGAACGGCGGTCTTCGACCCGAACGACGGTGTGGACGCGCTGGGATTACGTGTGAGCCCGTTCTGCTCCGCTAATTACGACATAACGCTGAAAACGCTCAAGCAGCTTGCGACTGGCATCAAAGCGACGAATGCGCGCTGGGACATAGAGATCTACGCAAATACCGAGAATGGCGGCTGGACGGTATTCGGGAAAAGCCGCGACAAAACCTACCCTGGCTATATCGAATGCGTTCTTGCCAAAGGAAAGGGGGATTACCGCGCCGAGGCTTGGTACAGGCACGCATTCACTCAACAGCCTGGGGCGAAATGATGACCAGGCGGGAAATGTATGCCCTGTGCACCGTTGGCTCGGTTCCCCCCCCTGGAACTGCAGGCTGAACCGCCTCAAAACCCGGGGGCGGTTCAATTTAGCCAAATCAATAGACAGCTGAGAATCCAAGTATCTGCGAGGGAATGGCGCCGATTATCGAAGCAACATACGTGTTACTCAGCCTATATCTCACCTGCCTATTCCTCTTCAAAAATGGCCGGCGCATAATCCGACAAAATCACTCAACTACTCAAGGAGTTGATCGTGGGGGCCGCCTTCAAGCCAGAACTCAACCTAGGTCCTGTCGTCAGTGCCGTGCAGGCCAATTGTCACATCTCCGATGCCCAGTTTGCCGGCGATCTGACGATGTGCACCTTTCTATTGAAGATGCGGGAACTGTATCGCTGGGAGAACCAGTTGCCCTTCACCGGGGCCTTGTCCAAGTCAGCCATCGGCGACTGGATGAGCGAGCGGGAGAAGCTCTGGGAAGGGGTGGAGGCCGCCTCCTACGTCCCGCTTCCCCTGCCGGGCGGGGCGGTGGACCCCTTCGAGGTGGACGCCATCAACGGGGCCCTGGCGCCCCGTGGATACATCTATTCCGGTGGCTATGGTCGCGCCTGCAAGCCCCATTTTTTCCTGGCGGAACTGGCACGTCAGGAGGATCGGCACGGTTTTCATATCTACGTATCCGACTGCGAATACGCCCGGGACCTGGACGCGCCCCCTGGCATGCTGCTCAACGACAGCATCTTCGTGCGCACAGAAGCCCTGCGCCGCTGGCTCTGGGAGCGTTATGAGGAATGGACCTGGAACAAGCGCAACGCCGCCCTGGGCCGGGCCCTGGCGAGCTACGACTTTGTCGGCGACCCGGAAGCGGCCCTGGCGGCCATGACGGAAGCCGAGACGGAGTCGGTCATCCTCCACGAACTCGGGGAGGCCCGGGTGGGCAGTGAACTGGGGGAGGCCTGGTCGGCCCTGCTGGCGGATGTGCTGCGAAGCCGGGCGGAGATCATGGCCCGGGCGGTGCGGGACCTGTATGCGGATTGCTTGTCCACCCTGCCTGGCATCCTGGAGCAGGCCGACCCGGCGGTGATCCACTTCTATTTCGCCAACTTCACCGGCATGCGCCGAAAGCTGTTTCCGGAGTTGGCGGTGGCCTATGAGGAGTGGCTGGAAACCGGGGACCTGTTGCCCTTACGGCTGGTAGTCGCCAGTGGGCGGCAGCGCTGGCTGGACCAGGCCATGGCCTTCCTGGCCCTGCACCGGCGCCAGGGGGACTCGGTGGGCAATGCCATCGAGGCCCTGCTGGAACCGGAGTCCCTCAGGACGACCTGATCAGGGTGCCCACCCCCTGGTCGGTCATGATTTCCAGCAGCAGGGCGTGTTCCACCCGGCCATCGATGATGTGGACGTTGGGAACGCCGCTCTTGGCCGCATCCAGGGCGGAACCGATCTTGGGCAACATGCCGCCGGATAGGGTGCCGTCCGCCACCAGTTCGTCGATCTTGCGGGGTGTGAGGCCGGTGAGCAGGTTGCCGTCCTTGTCCAGCACGCCGGGGGTGTTGGTGAGCAGCACCAGTTTTTCGGCTTTCAGGACTTCTGCCAGCTTGCCCGCCACCACATCGGCGTTGATGTTGTAGGTTTCCCCTTCCTCGCCCACGCCGATGGGGGCGATGACGGGGATGAAGTCGCCGGAATCAAGGAAGGCGATGAGGGAGGGGTCGATCTTGGTGATTTCGCCCACCTGACCGATGTCGATGAGATCGCCGGGCTTGTCCCTGGATTCCATCATCAGTTTCCGGGCCCGGATGAATCGGCCGTCCTTGCCCGTCAGGCCCACGGCCTTGCCGCCAGCACCGTTGATGAGGTTCACCACATCCTTGTTCACCTGGCCCCCCAGCACCATTTCCACCAGTTCCATGGTCTCTGAATCGGTGACCCGCATGCCCTGGATGAACTCCCCCTTCTTGCCCACCCGCTTGAGCAGGTCTTCGATCTGGGGGCCACCGCCATGGACCACCACCGGGTTTAGGCCCACCAGCTTCAGCAACACCACGTCCCGGGCGAAGGCCGCCTTAAGGGCGGGGTCGGTCATGGCGTTGCCGCCGTATTTGATGACCACGGTCTTGTCCCAGAAGCGCTGGATGTAGGGCAGGGCTTCGGCGATGACCCGGGCTTTGGTGGTGGGAGGCAGATCGACTGGGGACATGGCAGGCTTCCGAGGCGAAAAACGGGGCGATTTTACCGCCCGGCGGGCCAGCCGGCGTCAATAAAAAGGGCGGCGGTGCCGCCCTTCCGGAATCAGGGGGAAATCAGTGGATTTCGAGCTTGCGCTGGGCCGCCATGGCTTTCTTGGGCAAAACCAGTTCCAGCACGCCATCGCTGAAATGAGCATTGGCGCCCGCCTCGTCCACTTCGTGCTCCAGCACGAAATTGCGCGACACCTTCCCGTAATAACGCTCACTGCGCAGGACTTTCTCGCCTTCTTTCTCTTCGCGGTCCTTCTTCACTTCGGCCGTAATGGAAACCCGGTTGCCTTCCATGGTGACGTGGATGTCCTCTCTCTTCACGCCAGGCATTTCGGCGTGGATGGTGTAGGCGGTTTCGTTTTCCTTCATGTCCATACGGATGGACTGCATGTCGGGCATTTCCTTCGGCCACTGCATGGGCCGCACCCAGTACCCTTTCATGAGATCGTCGAACAATTCATCCATGGCGAAGGGATCACGTCTGACAATGCTGCTCATGATGTCCTCCTTTCGGAATCGTCCTTGGGGAACATGCCCCTCTGACTTCAATATGGACCTTTCCGGGGAACATTCAAGCTCACTCAGGACATCTCTATCCCATTAATTCCTAAACGAAAATTTACTTGCCGGGGGAGAGTGGGGTCCCTACATTGCAACCAGCCGAGGCATCCGGTGGAAGGGTGGAAAAAATGCCGCTCAACCGGGCCTCGTGCCAGAAAAGATCATCAATCACCCCGAGAGGATATGACCATGAAACGCAAACAACATACCGCCCTGACCCTGGCCCTGGGTTCCGCCCTGGCTGCTTCCCTGGCTTCTGCGCCCATCGCTGCAAGCGAAAGCCCCTTTGCCGCCCAGTCCCTTGAAAAGGGCTACATGGTGGCCATGGAGGGCAAGTGCGGTGGCGCCAAGGCCAAGGAAGGCAAGTGCGGTGAAGGCAAGTGTGGCGGTGCCAAGGCCAAGGAAGGCAAATGCGGTGGTGCCAAGGCCAAGGAAGGCAAGTGCGGCGAAGGCAAGTGCGGCGGCGCCAAGGCCAAGGAAGGCAAGTGCGGCGAGGGCAAGTGTGGTGGTGCCAAGGCCAAGGAAGGCAAGTGCGGCGAGGGCAAGTGTGGCGGCAAGAAGTAAGCCTCGGGCCGGCCTGAATGCCCCGCGCCCCATCCAGGGTGCGGGGCTGGGCTTCCGGCGGGATCTGGTTCCCGACCTGCGGGCGGCCCTGGATTCAGGGTTACCGCCGGAGATCGGGTTTTTCGAACTGGCGCCGGAAAACTGGATCGACCAGGGCGGCCGTCACGCCCGGGACTTGCGCACCTTCACGGAGCGCATGCCCTTCGTATGCCATGGCCTGTCCCTGTCTTTGGGGGGCATGACGCCCCTGGACCAGGTCTTGCTGAAAAAGATCAAGGCCTTCATGGCCGAGCATGGCATCGGCCTCTATACAGAACACCTGTCCTATTGTTCCGACCACGGCCATCTCTACGACCTCATGCCCATCCCTGCAACCTGGGAAGCAGTCAAATACGTGGCCGGGCGCATCCGCCAGGTCCAGGACATCCTGGGTCAGCGTATCGCCATTGAAAACGCCAGCTATTACGTGGCCGCCCCCATCAACGAGATGAGCGAGCCGGAATTCATCAACGCGGTGCTGCAGGAGGCGGACTGCTGGCTGCACCTGGACGTGAACAATGTCTACGTGAACAGCGTCAATTTCGGCTTCGATCCGGTGGAATACATCCGCCGGATGCCCGCAGACCGGGTGGTTTACATGCACATGGCCGGCCATTACCGGGAAGCGGACGACCTGATCATCGACACCCATGGGGCCGGGGTGGCTGACCCCGTGTGGGATCTGCTGGAAACCACCTACGGCCTGGTGGGGGTGCATCCCACCTGTCTGGAGCGGGATTTCAATATTCCCCCCCTGTTGGAACTGATGCCGGAGGTGGCTCGCATCGCCGCCCTGCAAAAAATCTGCCGGTCGCCGGTCCAGGCGGTGGCCTGACATGGATTTCCAGGACTACCAGCGCGCCTTCACCGCCCGCATCCGGGACCCCCAGGCCCGGCCTCGTCCGCCGGGGGCCTCGGCCCGGCGCATGAAGGTCTACGAAGGCCTGCTCTATAACAATCTTGAAGGCTTCCTGCTGGGGTGCTTCCCCGTGAGCCGGAAAATCCTCGGTGCCCGACGCTGGAAGCGGCTGGTGCGGGCGTTTTTCCGGGATCATGCTTGCCATACCCCGTATTTTCGTCAGATACCCGAGGAATTCCTGAAATACATCCAGGACGAATGGGCGGCTCCGGAGGACTTCCCCGCCTTTCTGCCGGAGCTGGTCCATTATGAATGGGTGGAGCTTAGCCTGGATGTGGCGGACAGCGACCGGAACCTGCCCGGGCATGATCCCGACGGGGACCTGTGGCTGGGAGTGCCCCTGGTAAACCCGGTCCTGCGGGTGCTGGCCTATCGCTGGCCGGTGCACCGGCTGTCGCCGCGTTTCAAACCGGCCTCGCCGCCGGAAACCCCCACTTTTATCGTGGCCTGGCGGGATGCATCCCTGTCCGTCCGTTTCCAGCAGCTCAATCCGGCTGCGGCCCGTTTTCTGGATCTGCTCGTTTCCCGATCCGGTTGCACCGGCCAGGCAGCCGCCAGTGAGCTGGCCCAGGCCCTGGGGCACCCGGAGGCCAGCCTGGCCGGCCATGCCCGGGAACTGCTGCACGCCTGGCGGGCGGAGGGCATATTGCTGGGGACTGCAACCCCCGGGGCTGCCCTGTAGGCCCCTGGTGGTGCCCTGGCTGGCGCACGCCGGTCCTTCAAGCTAGAATTCCTGCCCTTTTTCCCGACGAATGAACGAGTTAGGTCGCGATGGATGATCGTCAGAGCCGCCTGTGCGGCACGCTCTACAGCCCGGATTTCGAGCAGGACAGTTGCGGCTTCGGCCTGATTGCCCAGCTGGACAACCAGCCCTCCCACAAGCTGGTCCAGAATGCCATTTCCTCCCTGGCCTGCATGACCCACCGGGGCGCGGTGGCGGCCGATGGTAAATCCGGTGACGGCTGCGGCCTCTTGTTCAAGATGCCGGAAGGCTTCTTGCGCACCGTGGCGGCGGAGGCGGGCATACAGCTTGCCCCCCGTTTTGCCGCCGGCCTCACCTTCCTCAGCCAGGATGCCGCCAAGGCCCAGCGGGCCCGGGATCTGCTGGTGCAGGAACTGAAGGCCGAGGGCCTGGAGCCCGCCGGTTTCCGCAAGGTGCCCACGGATAACTCCGCCCTGGGGCAATACGCCCTCAAGAGCCTGCCGGTCATCGAGCAGCTGTTCGTCAATTGCCCCGAGGCCGTGGCCTCCGACATCTTCGAGCGCAAGCTTTACATCGCCCGTCGCAAGGTGGAGAAGGCCGTGGCCGGCGACGATGCCACTTTCTACATGCCCACCCTGTCCGGCCGGGTCATCTCCTACAAGGGCCTGGTGATGCCGTCCTGGCTGCCGGTGTTCTACCCGGACCTGAACGACGCCCGATTCGAGTCGGCCCTGGCGGTTTTCCACCAGCGTTTCTCCACCAACACCTGGCCCGAGTGGCGCCTGGCCCAGCCCTTCCGCTATCTGGCCCACAACGGCGAGATCAACACGGTGCAGGGCAACCGCAACTGGTCCCGGGCCCGGGAGCAGAAGTTCGTCAGCCCCCTGATCCCCAACATGGAGGACGTGCGTCCCATGGTGGGCACCCGGGGTTCCGATTCCATGAGCTTCGACAACATGCTGGAAGGCCTGCTCATGGGCGGCGCCGGCCTGTTCCGCTCCATGCGCATGATGGTGCCCCCGGCCTGGCAGAACGTCACCAACATGGACCCGGACCTGCGGGCCTTCTACGAATACAACTCCATGCACATGGAGCCCTGGGACGGTCCCGCCGGCATCGTCATGACCGACGGCCGCTACGGCGTCTGCATGCTGGACAGGAACGGCCTGCGTCCTGCCCGCTACGTCATCACCAAGGACCGTTACGTCACCATCGCCTCGGAAGTGGGTGTTTGGGACTACGGTGGACCGGACAACATCGTCGCCAAGGGCCGGGTGCGTCCGGGCCAAATGGTGGCCGCCGACCTGGAAACCGGCAAGTTCCTGCTGCCGGAAGACATCGATGCCCAGTTGAAGGCCGCCCAGCCCTACAAGGACTGGCTCAAGGCCCATGGCCAGAAGGTGGAACTGGGCCTGGACCAGGACGCGGGCGCTCCGGTCATGGATGCCGCTTCCGTCACCACCCACCAGAAGCTGTTCAATGTCAGCTTCGAGGAACTGGACCAGGTGCTGCGGGTGCTGGCCGAAGACGGCCAGGAGGCCGTGGGTTCCATGGGTGACGACACCCCCATGGCGGTGCTGTCCCAGAAGGTGCGTTCCCCCTTCGATTACCTGCGCCAGCAGTTTGCCCAGGTGACCAACCCCCCCATCGACCCCATCCGGGAAGCCATCGTCATGTCCCTGCACACGGTGCTGGGCCGGGAGTTGAACCTGTTCCAGGAAACCCCGGAACACGCCCACCGCATGGAGCTGAACTCCCCGGTGCTGTCCCACGACACCTTCGTGGCGGTGACCACCAGCCCGGACCCGGCCTACGCCGCCGTCAGCCTGGACCTGCATTACGACCCTGCGGCCCTGGACCTCAAGGCCGCCCTGGAACGGCTTTCTGCAGAAGCCGTGGCGGCCGTGAAGGCGGGCAAGGTGGTGGTGGTGCTGTCCGACCGGGCCATCGACAAGGCCAAGCTGCCCATCCCGGCCCTGTTCGCCACCGGCGCCGTGCACCACGCCCTCATCCACGCGGGCCTGCGCTGCGACGCCAATATCCTGGTGCAGACCGGCGCCGCCCGGGACCCCCATCAGATCGCTGCCCTTATCGGCTATGGCGCCACTGCCGTGTATCCCTACCTGGCCTACCAGTCCATCGCCGAGATGGTGCGTTCCGGCGAAGTGAAGCTGCCCCTGGCCAAGGCCCTGTCCAATTACCGCAAGGGCATCGACAAGGGCCTGTTGAAGGTCATGTCCAAGATGGGCATTTCCGCCATTGCCAGCTATCGGGGCGCTCAGTTGTTCGAGGTGGTGGGCGTGCACGAGGACGTGGTTGACATGTGCCTTAAGGGGTCCGTGTCCCGGGTTTCCGGTGCCCATTTCGCCGACTTCGAGGCCGACCAGAAGCAACTGGCCCGCACCGCGTTCAACCCCCTGCGCCCCCTGTCCGCCGGTGGTCTGCTGAAGTTCATGCATGGCGAGGAATACCACGCCTACAACCCGGACGTGGTACAGCAGTTGCAGAAGGCGGTGCAGACCGGCTCCTACGAGGCCTACAAGGAATACGCCGCCAGCGTGAACAATCGCCCCGTGGCCATGTTCCGGGACCTGATGAAGCTGAAGCTGGCGGATAAGCCCCTGGCCGTGGATGACGTGGAGCCCATGGAAGCCATCCTCAAGCGCTTCGACTCCGCCGGCATGTCCCTGGGGGCCCTGTCTCCCGAGGCCCACGAGGCCCTGGCGGAAGGCATGAACCGCATCGGCGGCCGTTCCAACTCCGGCGAGGGCGGCGAAGACCCGGCCCGCTACGGCACGGTGAAGATGTCCAAGATCAAGCAGGTGGCCTCCGGCCGCTTCGGCGTCACCGCCCATTACCTGGTGAATGCCGAAGTGCTGCAGATCAAGGTGGCCCAGGGCGCCAAGCCCGGCGAAGGCGGCCAGCTGCCCGGCAAGAAGGTGGAACCCCACATCGCCAAGCTGCGTTGCACCAAGCCCGGCGTCACCCTCATTTCCCCGCCGCCCCACCACGACATCTACTCCATCGAAGACCTGGCCCAGCTCATCTTCGACCTGAAGCAGGTGAACCCCCAGGCCCTGGTGTCCGTGAAACTGGTGGCCGAGCCCGGCGTGGGCACCATCGCCGCCGGCGTGGCCAAGGCCTATGCCGACCTCATTACCATCTCCGGCTATGACGGCGGTACCGGCGCCTCGCCCCTGACTTCCGTGAAATACGCCGGCACCCCCTGGGAGCTGGGCCTCACCGAAGCCCAGCAGGTGCTGCGGGCCAACGGCCTGCGGGGCCGGGTGCGGGTGCAGACCGACGGCGGCCTGAAGACCGGCCTGGACGTGGTGAAAGCCGCCATCCTGGGCGCCGAGTCCTTCGGCTTCGGCACCGCGCCGATGATTGCATTGGGTTGCAAATACCTGCGCATCTGCCACCTGAACAACTGCGCCACTGGCGTGGCCACCCAGGATGCCCGGCTGCGCAAGCAGTTCTTCATCGGCCTGCCCGAAATGGTCATCAACTACTTCACCTTCGTGGCCCGGGAAACCCGGGAGTGGATGGCCGCCCTGGGCATTGCCCGGTTCGAGGACCTCATCGGCCGTACCGACCTCCTGGACCTGCTGCCTGGCGAGTCGGACAAGCAGGGCAAGCTCAAGCTGGACGTGCTCCTGTCCCAGGGCAGCATCGACGCCGCCGAGCCCCGCTTCTGCGTCGAAGACCGCAACCCCAGCTTCGACAAGGGGGAACTGGCGGAGCAGATGGTCAAGGATGCCCTGGAAGGCATCCAGGCCAAGCGGCCCCAGCGTCTGGAATATGCCGTGCGCAACGTGAACCGCTCCATCGGCGCCCGCCTGTCCGGCGAAATCGCCAAGCTCCACGGCGCCGAAGGCCTGCCGGAAGACTGCCTGCACATCAAGCTGAACGGTTCCGCCGGGCAGAGCTTCGGCGTGTGGAACCACAAGGGCCTCACCCTGGAGATCGAAGGCGACGCCAACGACTACGTGGGCAAGGGCATGTCCGGCGGCCGGCTGGTGGTCTACCCGCCCAAGGGCTCCGCTTTTGAAAGTCACAAAGCCAGCATCATCGGCAACACCTGCCTGTACGGCGCCACCGGTGGCGAGCTCTACGCCGCAGGCATGGCGGGCGAGCGCTTCGGCGTGCGCAACTCCGGCGCCCTGGCGGTGGTGGAAGGCGTGGGCGAACACTGCTGCGAATACATGACCGGCGGCAGTGTCATCGTCCTGGGCACCACCGGCCTGAACATCGGGGCTGGCATGACCGGCGGCTTTGCCCTGATCTACGACGAGGACAGCCAGGGCCAGTTTGCCGACAAGGTCAACAACGAGCTGGTGGACGTCAACCGCATCAACGATGAAAAGACCGGCGAGCTGCGGGCCTACCTGCGGGAAAAACTGGAAAAGCACCTGCTTTACACCGGTTCCGCCCGGGCGCGTTCCCTGCTGGAGCATTTTGAAGATGCGGTGAACCGGTTCTGGCTGGTGAAGCCCAAGGCCCTCACCCTGGACAGCCTGCTGAAGGATTGATGCCATGTCTGACGTTTTCCAATTTCTGAACATCCCCCGCCGGGACGGTGACAAGACCCCGGCGGAAGTCCGCAAGGTCCAGTTCAAGGAAATCTACGCCCCCTTCGGCGCCGACCAGGCCCAGGAGCAGTCGGGCCGCTGCCTGGCCTGCGGCAACCCCTACTGCGAATGGAAATGCCCGGTGCACAACTACATCCCCAACTGGCTCAAGCTGGTGGATGAAGGGCGGCTGTTCGAGGCGGCGGAACTGTCCCACCAGACCAACTCCCTGCCGGAGGTCTGCGGTCGGGTGTGTCCCCAGGACCGCCTGTGCGAAGGCTCCTGCACCCTGAACCAGGTGGCCGCCGGCGCCGTCACCATCGGCCAGGTGGAGAAATACATTTCCGATACCGCCTTCGCTCAGGGCTGGCGGCCGGACATGTCCAAGGTGGTGCCCACCGGCAAGAAGGTGGCCATCATCGGTGCCGGCCCCGCCGGCCTGGGCTGTGCCGACGTGCTGGCCCGCAACGGCGTGCAGGCCGTGGTGTTCGACCGGCACCCGGAAATCGGCGGCCTGCTCACCTTCGGTATCCCCGAGTTCAAGATGGAAAAGGACGTGATGGTGCGTCGCCGCGCCATCTTCGAAGGCATGGGCATCCAGTTCCGCCTGAGCACCGAGGTCGGTAAAGACGTGCAGATGGCTGACCTGCTGAATGAATACGACGCCGTCTTCATGGGTATGGGCACCTACAGCTACATGCAGGCCGGCATTCCCGGCGAAGACCTGCCTGGCGTCATGCCCGCGCTGCCCTTCCTCATCTCCAACGTGAATCACTGCCTGGGCCTGCCCCAGGAGGAATTCATCGACATGCAGGGCCTGAACGTGGTGGTGCTGGGGGGCGGCGATACCGCCATGGACTGCAACCGCACCTCTATCCGCCAGGGTGCGGCCAGCGTCACCTGCGCCTACCGCCGGGACGAGGCCAACATGCCCGGCTCCAAGCGGGAAGTGGCCAACGCCAAGGAAGAAGGGGTGCAGTTCCTGTGGAACCGCCAGCCCGTGGAGGTCGTCGGCAACGGTAAGGTTGAAGGCATCAAGCTGGTCACCACCGAGCTGGGGGCCCCCGACGCCCGGGGCCGCCGCACCCCCGTGGTGATCGAAGGCTCCGAGGAAATCATCCCCTGCGACCGGGTGGTGGTGGCCTTCGGCTTCCGCCCCAATCCCCAGCCCTGGTTCACGGACCTGGGCATCACCACGGACCAGGGCGGACGGGTCATCGCCAAGGGCCAGAAACACGCCTACCAGACCGCCAATCCCAAGGTATTCGCCGGTGGCGACATGGTGCGGGGCTCCGACCTGGTGGTGACCGCCGTGTATGAAGGCCGGGAAGCCGCCAAGGGCATGCTGGCGTTCCTGGGCGTCTGGTAAGCCCGGGTGATCCCGGTGAGCGAACAGCCCCGCCTTTGGCGGGGTTTGTTTTTGTCCGGCTCTGTAATGAGCGGGGGCTGACATCATCACCCCATGCCGACCCTCAAGCTCCTTCCCCACCCCGACTACCCGGCTCCAGCTGTTACCGCCCTGGAGGTGGAGGCAGCCTTCACCCATGACGGCGGGCTGAGCCTCGCCTACCTCCTCACTGCCGACCTGGCGCAACTCCGCATCCCGGAATCCGTGCAGCCTGCCCGGGCCGACGGCCTCTGGCGCCACACCTGCTTGGAGGTCTTTGTCCAGGCAGACAGGGGGCCCGGTTACCGGGAATTCAACTTTTCACCCTCCGGCCAATGGCAGGCCTACGTATTCACCGCCTATCGGGATGGCGGGTTGCTGGAATCCGTTCCCGCACCGAGCATGAGCCGGGATGATGCACCGGGCCGGCTCGTGTTGACTTGTACCCTCCCTGCCGCCGCATTACCCGGGGGAGGGCAGCTAAGGCTTGGGCTCACGGCGGTGCTGGAAGACGCGGACGGGAGCTTGTCCTACTGGTCCTTGCGGCATCCGCCGGGAAAACCGGATTTCCACCATACTCACGGCTTTGCCCTGACCCTCGAACGTCCATGAAATTCGGCCTCGACCGCCTGCTGGAAGACCCGGAACTGCGTGCGCCCCTGAAAGGCAGAAGGGTGGCCCTGCTGGCCCATCCCGCCTCCGTGACGGCAAACCTGACCCATGCCCTGGATGCCCTGGCCGCCCTGCCGGATATCCACCTCACGGCCGCCTTCGGCCCCCAGCACGGCCTGCGGGGCGACAAGCAGGACAACATGATGGAGTCGGCGGATTTTCTCGACCCGGCCCACGGCATCCCGGTGTTCAGCCTGTACGGCACGGTGCGCCGGCCTACGGACGCCATGCTGGACAGCTTCGACGTGCTGCTGGTGGACCTCCAGGACCTGGGCTGCCGTATCTACACCTTCATCACCACGTTGCTGTATGTGCTGGAGGCGGCGGCCAAGCAGGGCAAGACGGTGTGGGTGCTGGATCGCCCCAACCCCGCCGGCCGGCCCGTGGAAGGCCTGACCCTGCGGCCGGGCTGGGAAAGCTTCGTCGGTGCCGGCCCCCTGCCCATGCGCCACGGCCTGACCCTGGGGGAACTGGGTCACTGGTTCATGCGCCATTTCAAGCTGGACCTGGACTACCGGGTCATCGCCATGGAGGGCTGGCAGCCGGAAGCCGCACCCGGCTACGGCTGGCCCCTGGGGCAGCGGGAATGGATCAACCCCAGCCCCAACGCACCGAACCTGGCCATGGCCCGCTGCTACGCCGGCACGGTGATGCTGGAAGGCACCACCCTGTCGGAAGGCCGGGGCACCACCCGCCCCCTGGAACTGTTCGGCGCGCCGGACATCGACGCTCGCCAGGTCATCACCCGCATGGAGGCCCTGGCCCCCGCCTGGCTGCAGGGCTGCAAACTGCGGGAATGCTGGTTCGAGCCCACCTTCCACAAACACGCGGGCAAGCTCTGTACCGGCGTGCAGATCCATGTGGAAGCAGGGCACTACGACCACGCCGCCTTCCGCCCCTGGCGCCTCCAGGCCCTGGCCTTCAAGGCCATCCGCCAGTTGTACCCGGACTATCCCCTGTGGCGGGACTTCCCCTACGAATACGAACACGACCGGCTGGCCATCGACCTCATTAATGGCAGCGAGTCCTTGCGACTCTGGGTGGATGATCCCCAGGCCCTGGCAGGGGATCTGGATGTCCTGGCAACTGGTGATGAACTGGCATGGGACGAGCATCGGCGGGAGTTTCTGATTTACCGCTGAGCGTAAAGGCACATGCCCAAGCTGTGCGCTTGCATCAAGAACAATGTGGGTGGTCATCAAAAAGGAGAACAAATGGCGATTTATCGATGCAATAAATGCGGGAGTGCGTCGGAACTACCCCAGGAGGCTGTGGGGACCACCATGGATTGTCGTCAATGTGGCCAGCCAGTCACTGTCTACGACACGGTTTTCTTTGTGCGCAAGGTGCTGGAAAAGTACTTCGCTCTCCAGACTTCATTGAAACGCGCAGAAGCGGAATCGGTCGCCGAAGAGCCCCAGGGGCAGACGATCTCCCCGCCCGCACAGCCTGGAGGCTCAGCAACCGGACTGGAAGGGATCAATGTTTTCAATACGAATCTGATCAGTTCGGACTTACAGCACGGGCCCATCTACGCCTGGTTTTCCGATAGAAAGATCGATATCCAGCCAAACCATAAGGCGGTTGATACCACCGGGTTCTATGATGAGGTGGCCGTCGAGATCGGCCGGAACTACGAGTTGTTCAAGATGGTGGTGGATCAACTTCGATATGCCCAGTCCAAGAACCACAGCGGTGTCAATTTCAACCTTTCAAAGCGTGCCCAGAAAGAGGCGCAGGCCATCGTGGCTTTCTGCCGGCAGCTCTACGACTACTCCTTCGTCTCCAAATATTTCTATCAGAAGACGGAGAAGATCGTGCGTTTGGGCGTACAGGGGTCGCCCCAGATTCAAGGCTTCTTTGCCGGGGAATGGCTGGAATGGTTTGCACTGATGCAAGTGCTGGAGGTCTGTCAGGTTGCCCGTAAACAGGTCTCCTGCGCCAGAAACCTGACGCTGACTTTTCCCAATGAGGATATCCATGAGCTGGATGTGTTTTTCGTCCTCAATGGCAATGAGCCTGTTTGTATCGAATGCAAGTCCGGGGAATTCCGGCCGACTATCGACAAGTATGTTGGTTTACGTAAGCGCCTGGGTCTGGACCCCTCCCGATTCGTCATTTGCGTGGCAGGGCTGCCGGAAGATCAGGCCGTCGGGTTGGGGAGCATGTATGACCTGACCTTCGTCAATGAGTCCGGATTGCGGCGCCATCTGGAAAGCCTGATCAGTTGAAACATGTCGCCTGGGGCGGTTCTGTTTGGGTTTTGGGAACTTGCCGGGGCTCTACTTCCGGGAAGGTTTGAGCCCCTCCCGCACAGTCGGGTACATCAGCCGGAATCCCAGTTCCGTCTTGATGCGCCGGTTTGAAAGTCGGCGGGATTCGGTGAGGAAGGTGCGCATGGCGGGGGTGACAGCGGCGATGACCGCCTCCCGGCTCATCCGGGGGGGGCGGGGCAGGCCCAGGTGGTCCGCCACCACGTCGAACCAGTCGCCCATCTTCAGGCCGCTGTCGTCCACGGCGTTGTAGAGCCGGTTGGGGCGGCCCCGGAACAGGGCGGCCAGGGCCAGGCGGGCCAGGTCTTCGGCGTGGATGTGGTTGGTGTAGACGTCGTCTTCCGGGACGATGGCGGGCAGGGCCTTTCTGACCCGCTCTGCGGGCATGCGGTCCTGGGCATAGATGCCGGGCGCCCGCAGCAGGCGGACCCGGTGACCAGTCTTGCCGAAGCGCCTAAGGCGGGCTTCGGCATGGGCCCGGCGCCGGGCCCGGGTGTTGTTGGGCCGGGCGGGACGGGTTTCGGGAACCACTTCGCCCCGGCAGTCTCCATACACGCCGCTGGTGCTGATATAGACCAGGGACACTGCTACACTGGCCCGCCCCAGGGCTGCCAGCAGCCGCGTGGTGCGGGGGTCGGTTTCACCTTCTCCGGGGGGCGGGGCAAAGTGCAGTACCCGGTCGGCCAGGGCGGTGATGCGGGCGAGGCTTTTGCGGTTGTCCAGATCCCCGGTGATGGGGATGATGCCGGCGGCCCGCAGTTCGGCCTGGCGTTCCGGGGAGCGGTTCAGGGCATAGATGCGGGCCCGGCCGTGGAGAAGTCTTGCGGCGCGCAGGCCGATGTCGCCGCAGCCGACGATGAGAATTCGCATGGACACAGTGTTTGAGAGGATAGGTGGATGTCTTATCAGGTGACGATACAGCCGAGCGGCCATGAGTTTACCGTCAACGAGGGCGAGACCTTGCTGGCGGCTGCCCTGGATGCCGGATTTGCGCTGCCCTACGGCTGCCGGAACGGGGCCTGCGGGGCCTGCAAGGGCAAGGTGCTGGCCGGTGCCGTGGACTATGGCGTGCATCAGGAAGGGGCCCTGACCCCGGAAGACAAGGCCAAGGGCCTGGCCCTGTTCTGTTGCGCCACGGCGAAGAGTGATCTCACCATCGAGGTGAAGGAAGTGGGGGCGGTGAAGGATATACCGGTGAAGACCCTGCCCTGTCGCATCGAGCGCATGGAGAAGCTGGCTCCGGACGTGATGGCGGTGTGGCTGAAGCTGCCCTCCAACGAGCGGCTTCAGTTCCTGCCGGGGCAGTACATCGATTTCCTGCTCAAGGACGGCACCCGGCGCAGTTTCTCCCTGGCCAACACGCCGGAGGCGGATGCCCTGCTGGAACTGCATATCCGCCATGTGCCCGGCGGCAAGTTCACCGACCACGTGTTCAACACCATGAAGGTGAAGGACATCATGCGCATTTCCGGCCCCTTCGGCAGCTTCTTCCTGCGGGAATCGGACAAGCCGGCCATCTTCCTGGCCGGCGGCACCGGCTTCGCGCCCATCAAGAGCGTGCTGGCCCATGCCTTCCACCACGGCGTGGAGCGGGAGTTCGTGCTCTATTGGGGGGCCAAGACCCTGCCGGACCTGTATCAGCCCCAGGTGCCTTCCGACTGGCAGCAGGGGTACAGGAACTTCACCTTCATCCCCGTCCTGTCCGCCCCCGCCCCGGAGCCTGCCTGGCCGGGACGTACCGGCATGGTGCATGCCGCCGTGCTGGAGGATTTCGCGGATCTGTCCGGCTACGAGGTCTATGCCTGCGGCGCGCCTCCCATGGTGGATGCCGCCCGCAAGGATTTTGTCGCCCGGGGTCTGCCGGAAGACGCCTTCTTCTCGGACGCCTTCGACTTTCAGTCGGCGCCTTGACCTGACTGGGGTGCACCTGCTGCCGGGGCAGGCACCAGATCCTGCCCGGGCGCCGGGGCGGGTTCCCGGGTTGCCTTGAGGTGGGCCAGCAGGTCCTGGGCAGCACAGTCCCGGGCCTTGTCCAGTTGTTTATCCAGCCTGCGGGCATCCCCGGCAAAGTGGGCCCGCAGGGCCTCCAGCAGGGCCAGGTCGGCAGCGGCCTGGTGGCGCCGCTGACGCCAGGCCTTCAGGTCCCTGGGGAGCCGAAGTGCAGTGCGGGCCAGATGCAAAAGAAAGCTGGCCAGCATGAAGCCCCCTACCAGCACCACCACGGTCATCAGGAAAGACATCTCCAGACGCCAGGGGGGAAACACGACGATGACGTAGCCCTGGTCCAGCCGCGCCAGCAGGGCGATGGCTACTGCCAGGGCAAAGAGGCCCACGATCCAGAGGGCGAATCTCATTCGCCCCGCTCCCGGGCGGCCTGGATGGCCTTCAGGCTGGCCTGGATCTGTGCGTCCTTGAGGGCCAGGGGGGCCTTGATCAATTCTTCCAGGGTTTGCAGGAAGGCCCGGGTGGCCGGGTCCTGGCTGGAGAAATAACGGCCTGCCCAGTCCCGGGCGGCGCCCAGGTCCGCCTGGAAACTGGGTTCGTCCCTTTGCAGCAGGGCGATGCGGGCAGAGAGCAGACGCAGCTTGAGGTTCTGGTGCAGAAAGTAGCTTTGCGCCGGGGTCAACAGAGGCAGTTCCGGGTGGTCCAGACGGCGGATGCGCAACAGGTCCTTGATCTCGCTCCAGGCTTCCCGCGTGAACAGCCCCAGGGTGTCCAGGGGGCCGGAGCCTGCCCGGGGCTGGGGCGGTGGCGGGGGTTCGGTGTCCGCTTCCGTCTTCAGGTTCTCTGCTGCCTGGATGAGTGCTTCCAGCCGCAGGTTGAGACTATCGATGTCCGCTCCCGGCAGCAGTTTCAGACGGGCCATGTCCTGCACGATGGCGCGCCGCAGGGTCTCGAACTGGGGTTTGCGCAACTGGGCCAGGCGGGCATCTGCCGCTTCCAGGCCGATGACGGCGGCCTTGACGTTGCCTGCCAGCTGCAATTGTTGGTGGGCCAGCAGCAGGGTTTGCTCGATGTCCGCCACCACCCGCTCGTCGGCGCTGTTGGCCAGTTCCTGGTACATGGCACCCAGGGCGACCTGCTGGTTCTGGGTTTCCAGGGCCTGGTTTTCCAGGGCCAGCAGCCGATTCTGCAGGTCGGCCAGAGCGTCGTTGGCGGCTTTGGCAGCTGCCCGCGCTTCCCGGCTGGCGGCATCGAATTCGCCGATGCGGCGCGCCAGTTGCACTTCAAGGGACTGCATCTGGGTATAGCCTTGCAGGGCCAGGGCGCCGCCCCCGGCAAGGGCAGCCACAGC
>JBFLXA010000013.1:0-3673 GCA_040757575.1 Pseudomonadota bacterium | reverse complement strand
CTGCCCGCGCTTCCCGGCTGGCGGCATCGAATTCGCCGATGCGGCGCGCCAGTTGCACTTCAAGGGACTGCATCTGGGTATAGCCTTGCAGGGCCAGGGCGCCGCCCCCGGCAAGGGCAGCCACAGCAAGGGCCAGGGCCACCGGCGCCACCCAGCCCCGGCTGGATGCACCAGTTCTGCTGCCATCTTCGGATTTGGCATCCGGTGGCGGGGCAGGGACAGGCTGGGGGGGTTGGGGTGCGTCAGTCATGGGCAAAGTATTCCACAATCCTCGCCACCAGACGGGCATCGCCCCCGGCACAGTCGATGGTGTCTGCCAGACCCCGAGCTCGGGCATGGGCGGCAATTCGGGGATGGGGGACGAACAGGGGTATGGGTTTCAGGAGGGAAATCGCCCCGGGCCCCAGCAGGGCCAGCAGGTTGTCCAGGGTCTCGGCACTGTAGGCCGTGACCGCCCGGATGCGGCCTGTGGTCAGGCCTTCCAGAATGGGGGCCGGGTCAGCCTGGGGAGGACGCCCTCGCCGGTAGCAAGGCAGGTAGTGGACGTGGGCCCCCTGGGCCCGGAGGGCCTCTGCCAGGGTTTCCCGGCCGGTTTCGCCCCGGAACAGGGCGATCTGTTTGCCAGCCATGCGCTGCCAGTCCGGCAGGCTGGCCAGGTGGGCCAGCAGGTGTTCGCTGTCCTCCCCCGTGGTCGGGTGCATCGCTGGAGGCAGGTCCGCTGCCGCCAGGGCCCGGGCGGTGCCCGCACCCACGGCGGCAACGGGCAGGCGGCTGGGCCAGGGGCCCCGGGTACGGGCGGCGGCCAGACCGTGGGCCACGGCGGTGGGGCTGATGAAGATCGCCAGGTCCATATCTGCCAGGCGATCCAGACCGGCCTGCAAGGGGGCCGGGTCCAGGGGCGGCAGGATGGCCAGGGTGGGAAACTGCACGGGGTCAGCGCCCTGGGCGGCCAGGGCCGCTACCAGCGGGCCTGCCTGTTCCCGGGGACGGGTCACCAGGACGCCAATGCCAGCCAGGGGCGCATCGGCGGTGCGGGATGTCATGCAGGCCGCTGGATGATCTCCGCCAGCAACTTGTCCGCGCCCTGGCGGATGAGGTCCTCGGCGGCGGCGTGACCTACGGCTTCCGGGTCGTCAGGCGCGCCCCGGGTTTCGGCGCGGTAGAAACGCCGGCCTTCCAGGTCGGCCACGAAAGCCCGCAGAAGGATTTGGCCGTCCTGCATCACGGCATAGCCACCGATGGGGGCCTGGCAGCCCCCCTGAAGCCGGCGGCTCATGGCCCGTTCGGCGCGTACGCAGGCGGCGGTTTCCGGGTCGTTGAGGGGGGCCAGGAGGGCGGTGATATCCGGCCGGCCGCTGCGGATTTCGATGCCCAGGGCGCCCTGGCCCACGGCGGGCAGGCTTTCCTCTGGCGGAATCTCGGTGCGGATGCGGTCCTGGAAGCCCAGGCGTTTGAGGCCGGCGGCCGCCAGGATGATGGCGTCGTACTGGCCTTCGTCCAGCTTGCGTAGGCGGGTGTTGACGTTGCCCCGCAGGGTGTCCACTACCAGGTGGGGGAAGCGGGCCCGCAACTGGGCCTGGCGGCGCAGGCTGGAGGTGCCCACCCGGGCGCCGTCGGGCAGATCGGCCAGGCGGGCATGGGTGTTGGAGACAAAGGCATCCCGGGGGTCTTCCCGCTGGGAGATGGCGGTGAGTTCGAAGCCTTCCGGCAGGTCCATGGGCACGTCCTTGATGGAGTGCACGGCCAGATCAGCGCGCCCTTCGGCCATGGCTACTTCCAGTTCCTTCACGAACAGGCCCTTGCCGCCGATGCGGGACAGGGGGGAATCCAGGATCTGGTCCCCCTGGGTGGTCATGCCCAGCAGTTCCACTTCCAGTCCGGGGTGCAGGGCCATGAGGCGGGCCTTCACGTGTTCTGCCTGCCACAAGGCAAGCTGGCTTTCCCGGGTGGCGATGACGATACGTTTTTGCATGATCTGGGCGGGCGCAGGAATAGGAAGACTCAGGAGGGGGGCGGTAGGGCAGACGAACTATTGGGTCTTGGCGGGTCGCTGTCTAGAATGACGTGCAGGAACGGACATCGACCGGGAAAACGAAGATGAAACAACGACTTGTCACAGCGGTGGCGATTGTAGCATGGGGCCTGTCCCTGGCCGCCCCGTTTGCGCTGGCCGCAGGCGGGGTGCCCTACGCCCGCAACCTGCAACAGGATGCCCGCTTGGCGGAACAGAAGAATGGCGTCGTGCTGGTGATGTTCTCCGGGGAATACTGCGGCTATTGTGAGCAGGTGCTGAACGAATTCCTCATCCCCATGAGCCGCAACCCGTACTATCAGCGCAAGCTGGTGATGCGCAAGGTGGACAACACGGGTTTCACCACCATCCGGGATTTTGATGGCACTGTGGAAGACCACCGCCAGTTCACCAGCGACCAGGGGGTGCGGATGGTGCCCACTGTGATGCTGTTCGACAAGAACGGGAAACAACTGGGCAAACCCCTGGTGGGGATTACCACTGCGGATTACTACGGCTACTACCTGGACCAGGCCATCGATCAGGCCCTGGCCCAGGCTCGAAAAGGCAAGAGCGGGTCCCAATAAAACAGTCGGTGCGGAGCGCGGGCCTCTCGGTCTGACTTACCGAGGAACAGAAACGAAACGCGCGCTAATCCTTGAAGGTGGTTTTCACCACGTGGGCCTGGCGCCGCGAAACCGGCAGGGTTTCGGGCCAATCCTGCAACACGGCCTCCCAGTGTCCGCCCTCTGCATCGTGTACCCGGCGAAAGCCTGTCAGGTGCCGGCGCGCCACCAGGCAGTTACGGTGGATGCGCAGGAATAGTTGGGGCAGTTCTTCTTCCAGTTTCACCAGGGATTCGTCCAGCAGGTACTCCCTTTCCCGGGTACGGGCGGTGACATAGCGTTGCTCGGCACGCAGGTAGAGGACGTCCGCCACCGGCACCTGCCAGACACGGCCCCGTTCCTGGGCGACAAAACAAGTCCGCTGGGCGGGGAGTTCCCGGCGGGTGACCCGGGACAGGGCTTCTTTCAGCCGGGTAAGCCGTACCGGCTTGAGCAGATAGTCCAGGGCTCTGAGGTCGAAGGCCCGCAAGGCGTGTTCCTCGTGGGCGGTGATGAATATGATGGCCGGCGGGTCCGGCAGGGCGGCGATGTGGTGAGCGGTTTCCAGACCGGAAATGCCGGGCATCTGGATGTCCAGCAGGACCACGTCGGCCGGCACCCCGGCGGCCTTTGCCAGGGCTGCTTCCCCCGTGGCCGCTTCCGCCACCACCTGGATGGGTAACTCCCGGGACAGATCCTCCAGCAGGGACTTGATGCGTTCCCTGGCCAGGGGTTCGTCGTCGGCGATGATGACGCGCAGGGGTGCGCTCATGGCCGTCGAAGGGAAATCGCGACGAAGGCTTCAGCCTCCTTTGTCATAATCACGCCTCCTTGAAGAATCATTTAGATGCACGCTACCACCCCATGAGCGAAAACAAAATCCAGTCGAGCCCGCAAACCTGGTCGGGCCGTTTCTCCGAGCCGGTATCGGAACGGGTGAAACGCTACACCGCTTCCATTCCGTTCGACTGGCGCCTGGCGCCCTTCGATATCCAGGGGTCCCTGGCCCATGCTGCCATGCTGCACAAGGTGGGCGTGCTCTCGGACCAGGATCTGG
>JBFLXA010000012.1:85822-91772 GCA_040757575.1 Pseudomonadota bacterium | reverse complement strand
AGAAGCTCCAGGACGCCTGCGCCGGCGACATGAACATGATGCGCCACTGCCGCCAGTGCCGGGCCGACGCCGTGGGCCTGCTGGGTGAAGACCGGGGCCAGGAATTCACCATGGACAAGATCGAGGACATGGAGATCGACTACGCCGCAGCCATGGTGAAGCGGGCCGAGGTCCATGCCCAGATCGCCAGGGAACTGGAAGAGAAGGACAAGGCCCGGGCCGCCGTGGCCCAGGTGAAGGCCCAGCTGGTGTCCATCGAGGGCGGCAAGCCCAAGGTGGAAACCCGGCCGGTGCTCATGGCCGTGGCCACCAAGGGCGGCGGCGTCATCAACGAGCACTTCGGCCACGCCCGGGAATTCCTGGTCTATGAGGCCTCCGCGGCCGGCGTGCGCTTCATCAGCCACCGCAAGACCATCCCCTACTGTGAGGGCGGGGATACCTGCGGCGACGGTGAATCGGCCCTGGACGTGACCATCCGGGAACTGGCCGGCTGCGAAGTGGTGCTCTGTTCCAAGGTGGGTTACGAGCCCTGGGGTCCCCTGGAGGCGGCCGGCATGCAGCCCAACGGCGAGCACGCCATGGAGCCCATCGAGGAAGCTGTCATGGCGGTGTACGAGGAAATGCGCGCCGCCGGAAAACTGGAACCCCGGGCCAGCGCGGCCCAGAAGGTCGCCTGAGGAGCACGCCATGGCCCTGGAAATCATCGAATCCTGCGTCAATTGCTACGCCTGCGAACCCCTGTGCCCCAACGACGCCATCTACCAGGCGGCCCCCCACTTCCTCATCAACCCGGACAAATGCACCGAATGCGCCGGGGATTTCGAGGATGCCCAGTGCGCCAGCATCTGCCCCATCGAAGGGGCGATCCTGGATGACCTGGGGGCACCGGTGAACCCCATCGGCTCCCTGACGGGCATCCCGGCAGAACTCATCGCCCAATACCAGGCGGCGGTGGAAGCCACCTACCAGACGGCCCTGGCCAACAAGACCGGCTGAGTACAACCCCATGGCCATCATCCTCTTCTACGAAAAGCCCGGCTGCATCAACAACACCCGGCAGAAGGTGTTGCTGGCTGCTGCCGGGCATACGGTGCAGGCCAAAAACCTGCTCACCGAGAAGTGGACGGCAGAACGTCTGCAAGGCTTTTTCGGCAGCTTGCCGGTGGCTGACTGGTTCAACCACAGCGCCCCCAGGGTCCGGGACGGCCTCATCTGGCCCCATCGGCTGAGCGGCGAGGAGGCCCTGGCCCTGATGCTGGACGAACCCCTGCTGATCCGCCGCCCCCTCATGGAAGTGGACGGCCAGTGCCGGGTGGGCTTCGACCCGGCGGCGGTGGACGCCTGGATCGGCCTGGGCCAGAAGGCGCCGGAACCGGGCGCCCCCCCGGAAGACCTGGAAACCTGCCCACGGCAGACGGGCCGGCTCCACGCGGCTTCCTGCCAGGAGAGCAGGGAACTGAGCAGGGAGCGGACACCATCATGAACGCCGGACCGGTGGCCCTTGCCCCGGGCATCCACTGGATCGGCGCCCTGGACCAGGGCCTGCGGGAATTCGACGTCATCCTGAAAACCGCCAACGGCACCAGCTACAACGCCTACTGCGTGCGGGGCTCGGCGGGGGTGGCCGTCATCGACACGGTGAAGGAATCCCACGCGGATGCCTTCTTTGCACGGCTGGAAACGGTGGCCCGCTACGACGAGATCACCGCCATCATCCTCAACCACCTGGAACCGGACCACACCGGCGCCCTGCCGGAACTCATGCGCCGGGCGCCCCAGGCCCGGCTGTACATCTCCTTCAAGGCCCAGATGATGCTGAAGGGCCTGCTGAAAAGCGACGACATCGCCAACGCCATCGAATACACCCCGGTGAACACCGGCGACACCGTGAGCCTGGGGGACCGCACCCTGCGCTTCCTGCACACCCCCTACCTGCACTGGCCCGACACCCAGTGCACCTGGCTGGAGGAAGAAGGCTTCCTGTTCTCCGGCGACGTGTTCGGCTGCCATTTCTGCGACGCCCGGCTGTTCAACGACAAGACCGGGGATTTCCGTTTTTCATTCGAGTACTACTACCAGCACATCATGCGGCCCTTCCGGGAGCACGTGCTGGCGGCCCTGGACCTCATCGAGCCCCTGGACATCCGGCTCATCGCCCCGGCCCACGGCCCCATCCTGCGGGACGCCCCGGCCAACTACGTGCGCCGCTACCGGCAACTGGCCGCCCCCCAGCTGGCCAACGAAGCGGAACAAGACAAGACCCTGCTCATCTTCTACATCTCCGCCTACGGCAACACCGCCCGCATGGCCCAGGCGGTCATGGATGGCGCCGAATCGGTCGCCGGCGTGCGGGTGTCCATGTACGACCTGCAAGGGGGCGAGGTCAGCCCCTTCGTGGACCTGGTGGAAGCGGCGGATGCCCTGGTGCTGGGCTCCCCCACCATCAACGGCGATGCGGTGAAGCCCGTGTGGGACCTGCTCTCCTCCCTGGCGGTGGTGAACGTGAAGGAAAAGCTCGGCGGCGCCTTCGGCTCCTACGGCTGGAGCGGCGAAGCCGTGGCCATGCTGGAAGACCGGCTGCGGGGCCTGAAGCTGCGGGTGCCGGTGCAGGGCATCAAGGTCAAGCTGATCCCCACCGACACGGAACTGGCCCAGTGCCACGCCTTCGGCCGGGACCTGGGCCTGCACCTCACCGGCCAGGTGACCCGGCGGGTCATCTCCATGGAAGAACTCAACGCCAGTCCCCTCGCAAATACATTCAACCTCAAGGAACACCCCCATGCCCAAGGCCAACGTCACGTTTGAAGACATCGGCGTCACCGTCACCGTGCCCGCCGGCACCCGCCTCATCGAGATTTCGGAAAAGGTGGGCGCCGGCATCACCTACGGCTGCCGGGAAGGGGAATGCGCCACCTGCATGATGAAAATCGTCTCGGGCATGGAAAACATGACCGAGCGGTCCGTCCTGGAAGACAAGGTCCTCCAGGAAAACATGGCCGGCCGCCACCATCGTCTCGCCTGCCAGGCCCAGGTCCTGGGCGGCGAAGTGGTGGTTAGGCCCGGGTGATGGGGGATGGGGGATGGGGGATGGGAGAAAACCCCTGCCCCCCACCCCCCATTCCCCATTCCCCATTCCCCATTCCCCATTCCCCATTCCCCATTCCCCATTCCCCATTCCCCATTCCCCATCCCCCATCCCCCGCTTTCCAACCCACAGGAGTATCCCCAAATGCCCACCGTCACCTTCACCAGCCCCCTGCACAAGGACAAGACCGTCTACGCCGTGGCTGGCAGCCATACCAAGACCCTGCTCACCCTGGCCAAGGAAAACCACATTCCCATCGACTTCAACTGCCAGGACGGCGAATGTGGTACCTGCGTGGTGAAGGTCACCAACCTGTCCCGCAAGGGCCCCATGGGCGGCCCCCTCACCGACCGGGAGATCAAGGTGCTGAAGGAAGTAGGCAAGATCACCCAGGCGGAAATCGACGCCATGGTCGTGGACGATGTGCCCCACACCGCCTGGCGGCTGGCCTGCCAGATGGTGCTGCGGGACGAGGACATCGCCGTGGAATATCCCAGCGCGAACCAGTAACCCCCTCTCCCGCGCTGCCGCGCCCCCCTCCCCTGCAAGCGGGGGAGGGGCTGGGGGAGAGGGACAGGCTACACCTCCAAGGAGCCCATCATGCCCAACGCCAGCCCCCATATCGATCAGGCTTTGCCCCTGGCCGGCCTGTATGGCCGCCTCATGGCCCACGCCACCGGCCTGCCCAACAGCGAACTGTTCGCCAAGATGATCGCCAGCCAGGCCCTGGGGGGCGGCGCCCTGCCCCTGGGCCTGGGCCTCACCCCCGAGGCGTTCGCCCGTCTGCTGGTTCGCCATTTCCCCCATTCCGGCCCCCTGCTGGAACTGGACCAGGCCCCCTGGCCCGAAGCAGTCCGTCTTGAAGAACGCCAGGACCTGCTGGACCTGTTGCTGGAACACCAGGCCGGCCTGGACGAATCCGAAACCTGGATGGCCCACATCGTCACCGCCGCCTGCATGGGCGGCGACCATCTTTGGCAGGACCTGGGCCTGTGGTCCCGGCTGGATCTCACCCGCCTCATGGGCGACAACTTCCCCGCCCTGTCCACCAAGAACATTCACGATATGAAGTGGAAGAAATTCCTCTATAAACAATTGTGTCAGCGGGAAGGCGTGTACGTCTGCCGCGCCCCCTCCTGTGAGGTGTGCGCGGATTATGCAAAGTGCTTTGGGCCGGAAGAATGATGAATACGGGGATGGGGAATGGGGAATTGGTAATGGGGATAACCGGCGCGACCGTGCCTTCCCCATTCCCCATCACCCATTCCCCATCCCTCCTCAACCACGCCACCGCCGCCTACCTGGGCCTGGCTCTGGGGGATGCCCTGGGGGCCACGGTGGAATTCATGACACCCCGGGAGATTGCCTCCCAGTACGTCTGCCATGACCGCATCCGCGGCGGGGGCTGGCTACGACTCAAGCCCGGCCAGGTCACCGACGACACCACCATGAGCCTGGCCCTGGGCCAGAGCATCCTGGAACTGGGCCGGGTGGAAGCCCACGCCGCCGCCCTGGCCTTTGATACCTGGATGCGGAGCAAGCCGGTGGATATTGGCAACACAGTACGGCGGGGGATCGTGGAATTCCGTCGCACCGGCCGCCCGGCCCGGGAGGTCAGTGAACACGATGCCGGCAACGGAGCGGCCATGCGGGTGCTGCCTGTGGCCCTGGCCGGCGTGGCCCAGGAGGATGCGCGCCTGACGGCCCAGTGCCTGGCCCAAGCCCATGTCACCCATCACAACCCCCTGTCCGACGCCGCCACGGTATGCCTGGCCGCCATGGTGCGGGACGCCCTGGCGGGCAAGGACAAACAGGCCCTGCTGGCCCGGGCCGACGACCTGGTGGACCGCCATCCGGCGTTTGAATACCGCCACCGCCTGCGGGAGAACCCCAGCGGCTACGTGGTGGAAACCCTCCAGGCCGTGTTCCAGGCCTTTGCGGACACGGACAACTTCCGGGACTGCCTGGTGGATGTGGTGAACCGGGGCGGCGATGCGGATACCACCGGCGCCATCGCCGGCATGCTGGCCGGGGCGCTGTACGGACCGGAATCCTTGCCAGGGGACTGGCTGGCCCCCCTGGACCCGGCCATCCGCAGCGCCTGTACCCAGCAGGCCCAGGCCCTGGTCAACCTGCCGGCCAGCTCCATGAGGCGCCCGTCATGATCTTCTCCCGTAGCACCCAATACGCCATCCAGGCCCTGGTGCTCATTGCCGGCCAGCCGGCGGGGCATCCCATCCAGAGCCGGGTCATCGCCCAGCGCCTGAAACTGCCCGTCCCCTATCTGGGCAAGCTGATGATGCAGTTTGCCCATGCGGGCCTGGTGGAAGGCACCCGGGGCCGGCAGGGGGGCTATCGCCTGAACTGCGACCCCAGAAAAATCAACCTGCTCCAGGTAGCCGACGTGGTCAGCGCCGGCCACGTCACCCAGGACTGCCTGCTGGGCCTGAAGGCCTGTGGCGACGAAGACGCCTGCGCCATGCACTGCCAGTGGAAACCCGTAAAGCAGCAACTTTTTGCCCTGCTGGAAGGGCAGAACCTGGCCCGCCTGGCCCAGGCCGTGGCCCGGGGCCGCTACCGGCTGGAAGACATCAACGTGGGTCGGCTGGTGAATGGTGGCGGATTGGCTGAATCTCAGTAGACCAGTTTCAACTGCACACTGGACTCGGCCTAGGGCCTCCTCCAGGCTGCAAGGACGCATCAATCCTCATCATCCTCATCCGCCATGCGGCGGCGGGGCACGGTCTTGGGATCGGCGGTGATGGGGCGGTAGATTTCGATCCGGTCGCCAGGTTTGAGACCATCCTCCAGGTCCACCACCTTGCCGAACACCCCCACCTTCTGGACGGTGAGGTCGATGTCCGG
>JBFLXA010000012.1:83296-85722 GCA_040757575.1 Pseudomonadota bacterium | reverse complement strand
AGGACGTTGGAGGCCACCAGCACTGCGGTGGAGGCCAGCCCCATGCCCAGGCCGTTGGTGGCTGTGCCAGTCACCGCCAGCAGCGGGCAGAGGGCCAGCATCTGGGCGAACACCACGTTGTTCTCCCACAGGCCGTCCTTGGTTATACGCGCGTAGTCGGTCATATTGCCTCCACGAGAAACGAGAAACGAGAAACGGGAAACGCGGTGGCGGGCTTACGTTTCCCGTTTCCCATTTCCCTTTTCCCCACTTTCAGACTTGTCCACCCCTTCATCCAGCAAGCTAGCCTTCTCCCGGGCGAAAAATTCCAGCCCCCCCTTCACCGCCTTCACCACGCCCCGGGGGGTGATGGTGGCGCCGGCAAACTGGTCGAACACGCCGCCGTCCTTTTTCACCGCCCACTTGTCCGGCGCCGGGTCCCCAAGGTATTTGCCCACGAAGGCATGGATCCAGTCCGCCTTGGCCGGCTCGATCTTGTCCCCCAGGCCCGGGGTTTCCGTGTGCCTGATGACCCGTACCCCCTGCAAGCGGCCATCCCGGCCCACGCCCATGACGCACTGGATGGGCCCCGCATACCCGGGGCCCGTGACCTGGAACACCACCGCCTGGACCACCCCTTTTTCCCGGGCCCGGTAGAGGGTGATCTCCTTGCCGTCGGGGCCGGCCAGCTTCACGCTGTCCTGGATAAGGTCGTTGTCGTGGGGGCTGGTGAGCACCTGGGACAGGGACTGTTGCAGATCCCGGGCGGCAGCGGCCTCGATCTCCGGCCCCGTCACCCGGGACGCCAGGGCCAGGGCGCCGCTGGTCACCAGTCCGGCCACTGCCACCAGGGCCCCCTGGTAACCCAGCCGAGCCTTGAGGCTGTCCAGTTTCTCCCAGTTCATTTCGGCTGCTCCACGGACAGTGCCCGGCCCTGACGGTCACGGCCATAGATGCGGGGTTTCACGTAGCGGTCGATGACCGGTACGGCGGCGTTCATGATCAGCACGGCAAAGGCCACCCCTTCCGGGTAGCCCCCCCAGGTGCGGATGATCCAGGTCAGCAACCCCACACCCAGGCCGAAAGCGAACTGGCCAGAAGCCGTGTTGGGGCAGGTCACCGGGTCGGTGATGATGAAGAAGGCCGCCAGCACCACGCCCCCGGAAAGCAGGTGCAGCAGGGGGCCGGCATAGCTGGCCGGGGCAAGAGTGGAGGCCACCAGGGCCGGCAGGGCCACCCCCAGCAGCATGGCCACAGGGGCATGCCAGGTGATGATGCGCCGGGCGATGAGCACCAGCCCCCCCAGCAGCAGCAACAGGGCCCCCGTCTCCCCCAGGCTGCCGGGACGCAGCCCCCAGGCCATGTCTGCCATCTCCCGGTCCGGGGTGAAGAATCCGGCCAGGGCCGGTTCCAGCCCCACGCCCCGGCTGGCTTCGGTCTTGATGTGGCCCAGCACCGAAGCGCTGGCCATGCCGTCCAGTTGCAGGCCCCCGAAGGTGACCCCCAGGGCCTCCAGAAAACCGGGGCTGCCGGGGGTGGCCAGCGGGTGCACCCCCACCCAGGCGGTCATTTCCACCGGAAAGGAGATGAGTAGCATCACCCGGGCCGCCATGGCCGGGTTGAAGACGTTCTGGCCCAGGCCGCCGAATACCTGCTTGACCACCACCACGGCAAAGAAACTGCCCAAGGCGGCAATCCACCAGGGGGCCCAGGGGGGCAGGGAAAGTGCCAGCAACCAGGCGGTGAGCAGGGCCGAACCATCCATCAGGGGCGGAGCCACGGGCCGGCCCATGAGCTTGACCGCGAAAGCTTCCCCGGCCAGGGCCGCCAGCAGGGCCACGGTCCAGAGATAGACCGCCGGCCAGCCATAGAGCCAGAAGCCGAACAGGGTGGCCGGCACCAGGGCCAGCATCACCGTGCCCATGATCTGGCCGACACTGGCCGGTGCGTGGGCGTGGGGGGCGTGGGTGGGGGTCATGGCGCCCTCCGGGCGTCATGTGAAGGGGGAAGGGGGAAGGGGGAAGGGTTGGGGAACCCCCACATCGACCGCATCACCCTCATCAGACTCAAACCAAGTGAACCACCGAAGCGAACGCCGAGTGCGCACCGGGCCACACCCTTCCCCCTTCCCCCTTGACCCTTCACGCGCTTCATCATGCCGCCACCTCCTTCTTATCGGCTGCCGCCTGGGCAGCAGCGGCCGCAGCTGCCTTGGCCGCCTCCCGGGCCGCCTTGGCCGCAGCCCGGGCCTTGGCGGCTTCTTCCCGTTCCCGGGCGATACGTTCCATGCGGGCGGTACGCTCGTCCGCCAGCTTCCTGGTGGCTTCGTTCTTCAGCTTGCTGCGTTCCCGGGCCGCCAGTTCGCCTTTGGCATGGTCGAAGTAATGCACCAGGGGAATATGGGAGGGGCATACGTAGGAACAGGAACCGCAGGCGATGCAATCCTT
>JBFLXA010000012.1:0-83196 GCA_040757575.1 Pseudomonadota bacterium | reverse complement strand
GCCGTCATGGCGGCGATGGCCTCGGGCTTGTTGTCCTCGATGCCCACCAGCACCGTACCCACCCCCACGGCATGGCGGATGAGGCGGATGCCGGCCACCACTTCATCGGCCCGTTCCCGCATCAGCCGGTCGTCGCAGGTGAGATAGGGCTCGCACTCGCCGCCATTCATGATCAGGGTCTGCACCCCGCTCTTGCGGGACAGGTTCAACTTCACCGCCGAGGGAAAGGCCGCGCCCCCCAGGCCGACGATGCCGGCAGCCCCCACCCGGGTGGCCACTTCTTCCGGCGACAGGGCAAAGGGGTCGGCGGGTACGTCTGTCTCCAGCCAGCGATCCTCCCCATCCGCCTCCAGGGTGAGGGTGGGCACGGGCAGGCCGGAAGGATGGGGGGCGGGAAAATCGCCGATGGCCACCACGGTGCCCGAAGTCGGTGCATGGACCGGCGCCGACACCATGCCCACGCTGCCGGCGATGAGCTGGCCCTTGAGCACCTTGTCCCCCACCGCCACCCGGACCTGGGCCGCCGCACCGATGTGCTGCTGCAAGGGTACGAACAGACGCGCCGGCATGGGCAGCACGCGAATGGGGTGTTCCGCCGAGAGTTCCTTGCGGCCCGTGGGATGGACACCACCGCGAATGCGGAAACGGTCGAGGAATTTCATGGGACCTCTCCGGGGGATGGGGAATGGGAAATGGGGGATGGGAGAAAGGCTATTTCCCATTCCCCATCCCTCATCCCCCATTCCCAGTTCGCACTCATGCCGCCAACCTCTGCTCAGGCTTGGTCCAATACCAGGACGACAGGGTCACGGGCACCGGGCTCATGCTGATGGCCATGGTGGGGCAGGTTTCCACGCATTTTTCGCAGGCGGTGCACGCCTCCCGGAACACCACATGGATATGTTTGGCCGCTCCCATGATGGCGTCCGTGGGGCAGACCTTGAAGCAGCGGGTGCAGCCGATGCAGAGGGTCTCCTCCACCAGGGCCACCCGGGGGCCGGCGTCGGCAATGCCCGCCAGGTCCACCTCCACCCCCAGCTTGGCCGCCAGGGCGGAAACCAGGTCCTTGCCCCCCGGAGGACACAGGGTCACCGGGGCGTTACCGTCCGCCAGGGCCTGGGCGGCGCCGGTACAGCCGGGGAAACCGCACTGGCCACACTGGCTGCCGGGCAGCAGGGATTCCAGTTCCGCCACCAGGGGATTGCCCTCCACCTTCAGCCTGCGGGCGGCAAAACCCAGGCCCAAACCAAGCACCAGGCCCAGGGAGGTGAGACTTGCGACCGCTTCGATCATGTCCGCTCCTCCTTATCGATCTCAGTGGGACGCCAGACCGGCGAAGCCCATGAAGGCCAGGGACAACAGCCCGGCCACCACGAAGCCGATGGGGGCGCCGGCGAAGGCGGCGGGTACCTGGGCCAGGGCCAGGCGCTCCCGCAGGCCGGCGAACAGCAGCAACACCAGGGTGAAACCGATGGCGGAACCGAAGCCGTACAGCAGGCTTTCCACAAAGCTGTGCTGCTCCAGGACGTTGAGCAGGGCCACCCCCAGAACAGCACAATTGGTGGTGATGAGGGGCAGGTAGATACCCAGTATCTGGTACAGCCCCGGGCTCACCTTGCGGATCACCATCTCGGTGAACTGCACCGTGGCAGCGATCACAAGGATGAAGGACAGGATGCGCAGATAGCCGATCCCCAGGGGCTGCAACAGCCAGTGCTCCAGCATCCAACTGGCGGCACTGGCCAGGGTGAGCACGAAGGTGGTGGCCATGCCCATGCCCAGGGCGCTGTCCATCTTGCGGGACACGCCCATGAAGGGGCACAGGCCCAGGAATTTCACCAGGACCACGTTGTTCACGAGGGCAGTGGCAAGCAGGATGAGTAGGTAGTCGTTCACGATGTGCGATCTCCAGGCCACTTCCTTGCAGATGCCGTGCCAACCTTCATGGACTACACCGGATAGAGCCAAATCAATGTCTTGCGGCAAAAAGCCCCTTTTTGGAGCATGGGATGACCTGTCGCGGGTCAATCAGTCTGTCCCGGCTTGTCGCATACCCGACAGGGAAACCTGCAACAACCGGGCGCAGCCTTTGGCGACGGCCTTCCTGAGGGGGCGGCACGCTTGTTGCTAGGATATGGCGGTCCCATTAACCGCAACTGCCATGGCCTCCGAGGAATCGCTTCGCAACCCCAGCCCGGCCCCCGTCCCCCTGGATGTATTCCGCCAGGCGGTGGAGCAATCCGCCCTGGCCATTTCCATCACCGATGCCCATGCCCACATCCTTTATGCCAACCCCGCCTTCCAGCGGGTGACAGGCTATGACACGGACGAAGTTAAAGGGCAGAAGGAATCCATCCTGTCCTACAAGGTGACCCCCAAGCTGGTATACGAAACCATGTGGGCCCAGCTTTTGCGCCAGCGGACCTGGAACGGCATGCTGGTGAACCGGCGCAAGGACGGCAGCCGCTATCTGGCCGATCTCACCATCACGCCTGTGGTGGCCCAGGATGGCCAGACCACCCACTACCTGGGTATGCACCGGGACGTGAGCGAAGTGCACCGTCTGGAACGCCAGGTGCAGAACGGCAAGCAACGCCTGGAATCCCTGGTGGATGCTGTCCAGGTGGCCATCGTCATGCTGAGCGAGAAGGACGGTGTCGAAAAGGTGGTGCTGGACAACCACGAATACAAGAAGCGCATCGGTGAACTGGGCCCCGAACCGGCCCAGCCCATCCTGGCCGCCATCCGTGCCCGCCTGGGCTCCGGCTTCGAAGCCGCCCGGCGCAAGAACCAGCCCTTGAGCCTCCAGGACATCTACGTGGAACGCCCGGATGGCCAACGCCGCTGGTTTGCGTGCAGCGTAGCCTGGATCGACGAACTGGGGGGCGAGGCAGAAGCCTTCTACTACCCCCGTTCGGACAAATACCTGCTGCTCACCTTCCAGGACATCACACCCCTGAAGGAGCAGCAGGAAGCCATCCGCATCAACGGCCTACGGGCCCTGCTGGCGGAACAGGAACGCATCCAGGGCCTGAGGGAAACCCTGTCCGGTGCCATCTTCCAGCTCCAGGGCCCTTTCAACATGCTGGCCGCCGCCCTGCGCATGCTGGAAAGGCGGGCCGACGGTGAGTCAGCCTCAGACCCGGTGTTGGCCAGCCTGCAGGAAGCCATGAATGCAGGCTGCGCGGTGCTGGACAGCCTGCGGGCCTGTGTACCGGCCCAGGCGACAGAGCCCATTGCAGCAGTGAGCCTGAACGAGATCCTGAGTGATGTCCTGCGCCTGGCCACCCCCCGCCTGCTGGCGGACGGCGTGGTGGTGGAATGGACACCGGCCGCGGATCTCCCCCCCGTGCAAGGCCGCCGGCATCAGCTCATCACCCTGTTCCGCAACCTGGTAGACAACGCCCTGGACGCCATCCACGACGCACGGCGCAGCCAGCGGGAACTAAAACTGGCCACCCGGGTACACGCGGACCACGTGGAAATCAGCGTCGAAGACAGCGGCCCCGGGGTGCCGGAGGCCTGGCGCCTGAAGGCCTTCGAGCCCTTCTTCACCACCAAGAGCCGAGAATCCCAGCACATGGGCATGGGCCTGGCCGTGGCCCAGGACGTGGTGGCCAGCCACGGGGGCTTCATCGAGATCGATGCTGACAGAAGCGACGGCTGCCGCGTACAGGTGCAATTGCCCCTGACCGCTTCTTCCCAGGTGCAACCATGAGCCTATACAGCCAGGACACGGGCTTGCGCCGAAAGCACGACCAGTTGGCCGCTGAACTGGACACCCTGTTCCAGGTGAGCCAGGTCCTGTCCCGCTCCCTGGACTTGAAGCAGACCCTGGCCGGCGTTCTGCAGGCCCTGCACGAAGGCGTGGGCCTGGAACGGGGCATGGTCACGCTGACGGACGAGGCCAGCGGCGAGCAACAGGTGGCGGCGGTGCATGGCATCGGCACCCTGCGCATCGATGACGTTCGCTACCAGCAGGGGGAAGGGGTCATCGGCCTGATCCTGGAGGCCGGCGACCGGGTGGTGTTGAAGCGCATCAGCGAGGAACCCCGCTTCCGGGGCAAGCTGGGCATCTACGACCCGGACGGCCCCTTCGTGGGGGTGCCCATCCGGGTAGGGCACACCATTGCCGGCGCCCTGGCGGCCCAACCGTCCCTGGAGGACCGGGGCACCCTGCCGGACCTGGCCCGCTTCCTGGAGATGGCCGCCAACCTCATCGGCCAGACCGTGCGCCTGTCCTGGCAGGTGGAGGAGGAAAAACAGGCCCTCCAGGACGAGCGGGACCAATTGCGCCGCACCGTTCGGGCCCAGTATGGCTTCGACAACATTGTCGGCCACACCACCAGCATGCGCCGGGTGTTCGAACAGGTACGCCAGGTCGCCAAGTGGAACACCACAGTCCTGATCCGGGGGGAAACAGGCACCGGCAAGGAACTCATCGCCAACGCCATCCACTACAACTCCCCCCGGGCGAAGAACAACTTCGTCAAGCTCAACTGCGCCTCCCTGCCGGAGAATCTGCTGGAATCCGAACTCTTCGGCCATGAAAAGGGCGCTTTCACCGGCGCCATGAACCAGCGCAAGGGACGCTTCGAACAGGCGGACGGGGGCACCCTGTTCCTGGACGAGATCGGCGAGGTCTCCCCCGCCTTCCAGGCCAAGCTGCTGCGGGTGTTGCAGGAAGGTGAGCTGGAACGGGTGGGGGGCACCCGCACCATCAAGATCGACGTGCGGGTCATCGCCGCCACCCACCGGGACCTGGAAGGGGACGTGGAGGTGGGCAAGTTCCGCGAAGACCTTTACTACCGCCTCAACGTCATGCCCATCTATCTGCCGGCCCTGCGGGAGCGCATGGAAGACATTCCCAGCATCGCCCGGCATCTCATCGAAAAAATCGGCCGCAACCAGGGCCGCCCCCTGGACATGACCGACAGCGCCCTCAGGGTGCTCATGCACCACGACTGGCCCGGCAACGTGCGGGAGCTGGAAAACTGCCTGGAGCGGGCCGCGGTGATGAGCGAGGACGGCACCATCGACCGGGACGCGGTGCTGCTCACCGGCATTGAGGAAAGCGTCACCGCCTCCAAGGGTGGCGGTGGCGGCCAGGGCCTGGACCTGGACGACCCCAACCTGGACGAACGGGAACGGGTCATTGCCGCCCTGGAGCAAGCGGGCTGGGTCCAGGCCAAGGCCGCCCGCCTGCTGAACATGACCCCCCGGCAGATCGCCTATCGCATCCAGACCCTGAACATCAAGGTACGGCAGATCTGAGGCATAGACAGCTATGAAACTGGTCCTCGAACGCCCCCAGGTAGAGGCCATGGTGCAGGCCTTCCCCCACCTGGCGCCCCTTTCAGAACAGTTGCGTCTGGGCAACCGGGTGGAAGCCCCCCTGAGCCGTTTCGGCCAGGCGGAACTGGCTTTCCTGCGGGACCTGTATGCGGGTCTTGGGGACCCGGGCCACGCTGCCCGGGCGGGCCGCATCGATGCCGTCCGCCAGGCCCTGGCAGACGCTGGCCACCGCTACAGCGGCGAGGATCTGGAACCCCTGGTGCCCGCCATGGCCCGCTACTTGGCCGAGGGAGCCCGGCGGGGCTGGCTGTTCAGCAGCCCCCTGTCCGCCAAGCCCCAGGCCTGGGTGGTCACCCGCCTGGACTATACCCCTGCCTCCAGCGAAGAGACGGGCCGGGTTCTGGTGGAGCTCAAGGCCAATGCCCGGGGCCGGCTGGCCAGCGCCACCCTCATGTTCGTGGCCAAGGACATCGAAGGCCGCACGGTGCCGGAGATGTTCGCCGCCAAGGGCTATCTGAAGGAAACCCCGGAGCTCATCGCCGCCTACGACGAAGCTGCCGAGCGTTTCTTCGACTGGCGGGCCCGCCACGGCGCCCAGTTTTCCGGCCGGGGCGTGGGCATCTATGCCGAAAACCCCGCCGCCACCCACCGGGACACGGACTGGTCCCGCAAGGACGTGGTGGTGCTATCCAGCAGCGGCGGCGAGGCCCGCCTGGTGAACGACGAGGCCATCTTGAGCGACCGGGCCCTGGGCCTGGACGCCCCCGGCGACATCCTCGGCACCTACCTGCGCCGGGCCGGCAAGAGCCTGCGCTACAAGGCCGACGAAGCCACCGAGAAACTGCGCGACGAAATGACGCCGGGCCTGTTCACCCAGTTGCCGGTGCATTTCTACATCCTCCTGTTCCACCTGGACCTGCACCACTACGTCTGGGTCCACGTGGATGACCTCCAGCCCTACCAGTACCAGCCGCAACTGAAGGGCAAGCTGGTGCTGCCTGAAGACCAGACGGACCTCATCGACATCCTCACCGCCGAGATGGACGTGCTCATGGACGACATCGTCGCCGGCAAGTCCGGCGGCACCACGGTGCTGTGTGCCGGGCCGCCCGGGGTGGGCAAGACCCTCACCGCCGAGGTCTACGCGGAGATCATCCGCCGGCCCCTGTACCGGGTGCATTCCGGGCAACTGGGCCTCAACGTGGCGGCCATGGAAACCACCCTCAAGGACGTGCTCACCCGGGCCCAGCGCTGGGGGGCGGTGATGCTCATCGATGAAGCGGACGTGTACATCAAACGGCGGGATGACGACATTGCCATGAATGCCGTGGTGGGGGTCTTCCTGCGGGTGCTGGAATACTTCAACGGCCTCTTGTTCCTCACCACAAACCGGGTGGACGACATCGACGAGGCCATCGTCTCCCGCTGCATCGCCCTCATCAAGTACAGCCCCCCGGACGACGAAGCCCGCCGCCGCATCTGGCAGGTGATGGCCGGCCAGTTCGAACTGGACCTGGACGCCCCCCTGGTGGAAGAACTGGTGAATCTGTTTCCCACCGCCTCGGGCCGGGACATCAAGGGCCTGGCCAAGCTGGTGGCCAAGTACTGTCGCCAGAAACGGACCCCGCCCGACCTGGAGGCCTTCCGCCGCTGCGCCATGTTCCGCGCCCTGGACCTGCACCACTAGACCTTAGCCCCTCGCCCGCAAGCGGGAGAGCACCCCGCGGGCATAAAGGGTTGGGGAGAGGGTCATTCCTTCCACTACCGATCCATAGAAACCATGACCAACCCCACCCCCGGCGAATGCCGCCATTTCCTCACCTACTCCGGCGTCAAACTGCCCTTCAAGCTGGTCACACCCCTGACTGCGGCCGAGGTGGACAACCGCAACACCTTCTTCAAGGGCTATTACGACGCTGAACGCCTGCTGGGCTTCGACAAGATGGTGTACGGTGAAATCGAACTGGCCCACCGCTATACCTACCGGGCCGATGGCAGCCTGGAGCAGGCGGAGATCAGCGACATCGACGGCGAAGTCACGGTCATGGCCTTTGACGCCGCAGGCAACCCCGTTTAACCCGGAGCAGGAGAAACCAATGAAGACCTTCACCCCCTGCCAGGGCAAGACCGCCTGCCGGGACGACGGCGAAACCTGCCTGACCTGCAATCGCAGCCTGGCGGAAGTGGAATCCACCCGCCGGCTCATCGATGCCCTGGCGGATCTGGTGCTGATGCACGGCTACCGGAACGTCGAGGAATTCACTGCCTATGTGGCGGGCAAGGTAAAAAAGAAGGTTCACCATCGACGGCAGGCAGAGTCTGGCGACGCGTAAACCCTGCCGGTCTGGCCGAGTTGATCCGGGCCAAGTAGAAGTCAGCCAGGGTCTAGGGATAAACGCCTCAAGCCCCTCTGGGCAGGGTCACGGTTGCCCTGATGCCGCCTTCCGGCCGGTTTTCCAGGACCACCTCTCCCCCATGGGCCCGGGCCAGGTTGCGGGCAATGGCCAGCCCCAGGCCTACGCCTCCCGTGGCCCGGTTGCGGGAATCCTCTCCCCTGCGGAACGGCTCGAACATCTGCTCCAGTTTTTCCACCGGAATGCCCGGCCCCTCATCATCGATATGCAGTTTCAACTCGATGGGACCATCTTCAACCCGAACGTGTGCCTTGCCGCCATAACGCACTGCATTCTCCAGCAGGTTCGAAAGACAACGCTTGAGGGCCTGGGGCCTGGCCTGGAGAGGCTGGGCGGCTTCACCTTCCACGTCCACCTCCTCCCCCAGAGCTGCCATATCGTCCTGCAGCGTGAAGAGCAAGGCATTGACATCCAAAAGCACCCCGGATTCCTTGTCCGCCTCCCCCCGCAGGAAATCCAGGGTAGCGCTGATCATGGTTTCCATTTCTTCCAGATCCAGCAGGAATTTCTCTCGCTGAGCCTCATCCACCAGCATTTCGGCACGTAGCTTCATGCGCGTGATGGGCGTCTTGAGGTCGTGGGACACGGCCGCCAGGATACGCAAGCGGTCCTCCAGAAAACTGCCCAGGCGGCTTTGCATGGTGTTGAAGGCGTGGGCGGCCTGGCGCACTTCCCGGGGGCCGGTTTCCGGCAGGGGCGGACCGCTAAGGTCCCGGCCCAGGGCGTCAGCCGCCGCCGCCATGCGGCGCAGGGGCTCCACCGCCCAGCGCATGGCCACCAGGGCCAGCAGGGCGATGGCAAGAAAATACCCCGCCAGCAAGGGCAGGTGGCGGCTCGGGACCACCTGCTCTTCACCAGGGAAATGGTGGGTGGCCAGGATGATCTGGCCGTCCCGCAGCGAGAAGGAGATACGGGTCAGGATGGGCACACCGTCGGCGGTTTCGTGGGGCCCGCTGGCCACTGTGACCCGGCGCATGGCGCCCATCTCCTGGCGCAGACGGGCCTGGAGCTTGTCCAGGGCGCCGTCGTGGATGCCATCCGCCGGCCGGTCCGCCAGGCTGAAGGCGATGCGTGGCGAGGTGAACGCCCGCAACAGGGCGGGACGTTCCATCACGGGGGTGTGGTCCAGTTGGTCCGCCACCGCCCCCAGGCGCTTCACCAGAGGGCCGGCGATGAGGTGGGACAGCAACCGCTCCCGTTCTTCCTGGTAGAGCTGCTCGGATATCCACTGGGCCGCCAGCAGGCCTATGAGCAGCACCCCTGCCACCCGCATATAGATGGAATCGATGCGTTTCATGGCCTCATGGCCTCCTCACTGCCGTTCCACAGGCACAGACAGCACGTAACCCTCGTTGCGCACGGTCTTGATCAGGCGCGGTTCCCGGGGGTCGTCCCCCAGCTTGCGGCGCAGGCGGCCGATCTGCACATCCACCGCCCGGTCGAACACATTGGCCTCCCTGCCCTGGGTGAACTCCAGCATCTGATCCCGGGAGAGCACCCGGTTGGGATGTTCCAGCAGGATACGCAGCAGCTTGTATTCCGCCCCCGAAAGATCCACCACCACGCCGGAGGGGGAAAGCAGCTGCCGGGTCCGGGTATCCAGCGTCCACCCCTCGAAACGGAAGCGGCGCACATCCTCGTCCGCCAGGTTTTCCGGCAGGCTGCCGGCACGCCGCAGGATGCTCTTCACACGGGCCAGCAATTCCCGCGGATTGAAAGGCTTGGACAGGTAGTCGTCCGCCCCCATCTCCAGACCGACGATGCGATCCACCTCATCTCCCCGGGCGGTGAGCATCAGAATGGGCATGCGGCTTTCGGCCCGCAGTTTGCGGCAGAGGGACAAGCCATCCTCCCCGGGCAGCATGATGTCCAGAATGACCATATCGAAAGGCGCGGCCTCCAGGGCACGCTGCATCTGGCGCCCATCGGCCACGGTGGTGACGCGAAAACCCGCCTGCCCCAGGTAATCCTGCAGCAGGGTGCGCAGTTCCGCATCGTCGTCCACCACCAGCAAATGGTCCTGCTTCATGTTCCGGCTCCTTGTCCTGATGACCATTATTTTCCGGCCACCTGGCTGCCATGGGCCAATTTGTAAATCCATGTAACAAGCCCCTGGCCTGCCACACCGCCTTACAAAAACGGCCTTTCCGCGTTGCAGGCCGGTTACATCCCCTTGCTCTAATCAAATCGAGGTTGATCACGGGCATTCCGGCCGGGCGGCCGGGACCGAAACCTTAGCGACAGGAGCACATCATGAGGACCACGAAACTGATCATGACCGCGCTGGCCATGGCCATCACCCTGGCTGCCGGCACGGCTTACGCGGCCGACGAAGTCATCTATGGCAGCCAGCTGATGACAAACCAGGAGCGCATCGAATACCGCAACAGGATGCGTACGGCCACCACGACCCAGGAACGCGAACAAATCCGCCTGGAACATCATGAGGCCATGCAGACCAGGGCCAAGGCCCAGGACATGAGACTGCCCGACACACCGCCTGCCATGGGCGGCGGCGTGGGCATCGGCAGTGGGGGGCGCGGCCCCGGTGGCGGTGGCATGGGCCCGGGCGGCGGGCGCAACCGCTGACACAGCCGGCCTTTTCAACTCCACGGACGGCGCGGGCCCCGCGCCGTCTCTTTTCACGTCCAGCAACCCTGACCGCACTTCCATGATGACCTCACCGCGCCAAGACAATTTTCCCCTGCCATTTCTAGCCGTCGCCCTTGCGGCAGCCATGACCTTCGCCTGGCCCGCCCAGGCCGGCGACAAGCTGATATCCCTGACCCCCGCCCAGCGGGCTGCCCTGCGCGTGAGCACCGCGCCCCTGGTGGCCCATGCAGGCGCCGTCACCGTGGGTCTGCCCGCCCGGGTCACCATCCCCCCTACCCAGGAACGGCTGGTGACCGCCCCCATGGCGGGCATCCTCAGCGAAGTCCGGGTAACCAGCGGCGACACCGTGAAGGCGGGACAGACCCTGGCCGTGCTGCGGAGCGAAAGCCTCATCGGCGCCCAGCGGGACATCGCCCAGGCAGCGGTCCAGGCCCGCCTGGCCCAGGAATCGGCACAGCGGGACGAAGCCCTCTTCAAGGAAGGCATCATCCCCGAGTCCCGCCTGCAGAACAGCCGGGCCAACCAGGCCCACGCCGCCGCCGTGCTCAATGAACGGCGGGCCTGGCTGCGTCTGATGGGCCTGGGCCAGGGGGCCATCAAGGCCGCGGAGAGGGGAGATAGGTTGACGGACAGCATCGTCTTGAGCGCCCCCATCAGTGGCGTGGTGCTGGAACAGGGTGCTGTCATCGGTGCCCGGGTGGATACCGCCGGCATGCTGTTCAAGGTGGCCCAACTCGATCCTCTCTGGCTGGAAATACAGGCCCCGGCGGACATGGCGGCCCGAGTGAAGACCGGCCAGCAGGTCAGCGTGCCCGGCACGGAAGCAACTGGCGTGGTGATTTCCGTGGGCCGGGGCGTGAGCGAGGCCCAGACCGTGCCCATCCGCGCCCGGGTGAACAACCGCGACAAGCTGCTGCGCCTGAACCAGAGCGTTTCCGCCCGCATAGAGGGCGTGGCCGGCGACAAGCAATGGCGCGTGCCGGTGAAGGCCATCGTGCGCCAGGCGGGCCAGAGCTGGGTGTTCGTGGAACGCCCTGGCGGCTTCGAGCCCGAGCAGGTGAAGGTGCTGAGCCAGACCGCCCAATCGGCCGCCATCGACGGCGACTTCAGCGGTAAGGAGAAGGTCGCCGTGGAGAGCGTGGCGGCCCTCAAGGCGGCCTGGCAGGGGATGGGGGGCGAGTAAATGCTAGTCCGCCTGACCGAGTTTTCCCTCATCCAGAGGCTGCTGATCATGGGCCTCACCCTGCTGCTGGTGGCGGCGGGCATCCAGGCCTGGCGCGTCCTGCCCATCGACGCCTTCCCGGACGTGTCCACGACCCAGGTCAAGCTGATTCTCAAGGCCCCGGGCATGACCCCGGAGGAAGTGGAGAAGCGCATCGCCGCGCCCATTGAGACCGAGATGCTGGGCATCCCCAAGCAGCGCATCCTGCGCTCTGTCTCCAAGTACGGTCTCACCGACATCACCATCGATTTCGAGGATGGCACCGACATCTACTGGGCCCGCCAGCAGGTGGCGGAACGCCTGAACAACGCCATGGGCGACCTGCCCGAAGGCGTGACCGGCGGCCTGTCCCCCATCACCACCCCCCTGTCGGAGATCTTCATGTTCACCGTGGAGGGTGAGCACCTCAGCCTGGCGGAGCGGCGCGCCCTGCTGGACTGGGTGATCCGGCCCCAGTTGCGCACCCTGCCCGGCGTGGCGGACGTGAATGCCCTGGGCGGCCTGGTGAAGACCTTCGAGGTGGCGCCGGACAATGCCGCCATGAGCGCCCGGGGCGTAACCCTCGCGGAGCTGAGCGAAGCGATCCAGGCCAACAACCGCAACGACGGCGCCGGCCGCCTGACGGAAGGCGAGGAGGTCTGGCTGGTCCGGATCGAGGGGGCCGTGAAGACCCTGGACGACCTAGCCGGCATCGTCGTCAAGAACGTGGATGGCATTCCCGTGCGCGTTTCAGACGTGGCCCAGGTGCGAGAAGGCAGCCTCACCCGCTACGGCGGCGTCACCAAGGACGGCAAGGGCGAGGCGGTGGAAGGCCTGGTGCTGGGCCTGAAAGGCGCCAATGCCCAACTGGTGATCCAGGGAGTGAAGCGGAAGCTGGCGGAAATCGCCCCCACCCTGCCCCAGGGCGTATCCATCAAGACCTTCTATGACCGTTCCGCCCTGGTGGAGCGGGCCGTGGACACCGTATCCAAGGCCCTGCTGGAAGCCATCGTCCTGGTGCTGGTGCTGCTCTTCCTGTTCCTGGGTGATGTCCGCGCCGCCCTCACCGTGGCCATCACCCTGCCCCTGGCCGCCCTGGCCACCTTCCTGCTCATGCAACGCTTCGGCCTGTCGGCCAACCTCATGAGCCTGGGGGGCCTGGCCATCGCCATCGGCATGCTGGTGGACGGCGCTGTGGTGGTGGTGGAGAACGTGGTCTCCCATCTCGCCCATGACCAGGGCGGCCAGTCCAAGCTGCACCGGGTGTTCCGCGCCGTGCGCGAAGTGGCCACCCCCACCTCCGCCGGCGTGCTGATCATCATGATCGTGTTCCTGCCCCTGCTCACCCTGGAGGGTCTGGAGGGCAAGCTGTTCATTCCCGTGGCCCTGACCATCATCTTCGCCCTGGGCGCGGCCCTGATCCTGGCACTCACCGTGGTGCCGGTACTGTCCTCCTGGCTGTTGAAGGAAGGCAGCCATGGCGATCCCTGGCTGGTGCGCCTGTCCACCCGCCTCTACACCCCGTTGCTGGATTTCGTCCTGGCGCGGGACAAGCTGGTGATGACCGTGGCGGCAGTCCTGCTGGTTCTGGCGGCGGCGCTGTACCCCATGGTAGGCAAGTCCTTCATGCCCGCCTTGGATGAAGGCGACCTGCTGCTGCAGTTGGAGAAACTGCCCTCCATCAGCCTGGAGGAGAGCCTGGCCCAGGACCAGATGGTGCAGCGCGCGATCATGCAACGCATCCCGGAGATCACAGGCGTGGTGGCCCGGGCCGGTTCCGACGAGCTGGGCCTGGACCCCATGGGCCTGAACGAGACCGACAGCTTTCTGGTGCTGAAGCCCATGTCCCAGTGGCGTGAACAGGACAAGGAATGGCTTATGGGAGAAATCCGCACGGTGATGGCGGACTTCCCTGGCATCAACTATGCCTTCACCCAGCCCATCGACATGCGGGTTTCCGAGATGCTGACCGGCAGCCGGGGCGACCTGGCGGTGAAGGTGTTCGGCCCAGACATTGGCCAGCTCAACCGCCTGGCCGACCAGGTGGAGACCCTGCTCAAGGAGGTACCCGGCGCCCAGGACGTGTTCAGCCAGAAGAACGAGGGGGTGCAGTACTTCCGCGTGGAGGTGGACCGACTCGCCCTGGGCCGCTACGGACTCGGGGTGGACGACGTGGCCGGCTTCCTCAAGGCGCAGCTGGAAGGCCAGGCCCTGGGCATCGTCCAAGAGGGTGCGAAACGCACGCCCCTGGTGGTACGGGCGGGCGAGGATGTGCGCCTGTCCCCGGCCCTGTTCGAGGCCCTGCGCATTCCAACGCCCTCCGGTCTGGCCATCCCCCTGAAGGAGGTGGCCGGGCTGGTGCGGGTGGATGGGCCGGTGGCGGTGAAGCGGGAGAACGCCGCCCGCTACGTCACCGTGCAGAGCAACGTGGCGGGGCGGGACCTGGTGAGCTTCGTCGACGAGGCCAAGGCGCGCATCGTCGCCGACATCAAGCTACCCGAGGGCTACAGCGTGGCTTACGGCGGCCAGTTCGAGAACCAGCAACGGGCCGCCGCCCGCCTGGCGGTGGTAGTGCCCGTGGCCCTGGCCCTCATCTTCGCCTTGCTGTTCGCCACCTTCAAATCCATGAAGCAGGCCGGCCTGGTCATCGGCATGGTGCCCTTCGCCATGGTGGGCGGCATCGCCGCCCTGTTCGTCACCGGCGAATACCTGTCGGTGCCCGCCTCGGTGGGCTTCATCGCCCTGCTGGGCATCGCCGTGCTCAACGGCGTGGTGCTGGTGACCTACTTCAACCAGCTGGCCGCCCAGGGCATGGCGCCGGACCAGGTGGTGCGGGAAGGCGCCCTGCGCCGCCTGCGGCCCGTGCTCATGACCGCCAGCATCACCGCCTTCGGCCTCATCCCTCTGCTGCTGGCCACGGGTCCCGGCTCGGAGATCCAGAAGCCCCTGGCCATCGTCGTGGTGGGTGGCCTGTTCAGCTCCACCGCCCTGACCCTGCTGATGCTACCCGTGCTGTATCGACGCTTCATTCTGAAAGGGCAATGAGATGACTCAAAACACCACGACCCTGGTGAAGCTTTCCCTGGCGGCACCCCTGTACCTGGAAGAGGAACTGGTGGAGCAATTCCTGGAGCGTCCCGAGTGGGCCTCCGGCTTCACCCTCTTCAAAGCGGAAGGCTACAGCCGCCATCACGAAGCGCTCAGCGTCCAGGAACTGGTGCGGGGGCGCACACAACGCATGTTGGTCCAGATCGTCCTGGAGGCGGACAACGCCCAGGCCCTGCTGGCCCATCTGAAAAACCGGTTCCCCAAGCGGGATGTGGCCTGGTGGCTGGAACCGGTCATCGACTTCGGGAGATTGGCATGAACAAGCAGTTGGCAAGTTGCTGTCTGGGCGTGGCCACGGCCTGCGCCCTCTGGACCACCGGGGTTCTGGCCGCGGGCATGATACCCCCCGCGGACCTGCCCCCCCTGGCGGCGGTGGAGCAGGCCCTGTCCACCCAGCCCCTGGTGCGGGCGGCCCAGGCCGAGGTGCGGGGCGCCCAGGCGGAACACAATCTGCTCAAGGCCGGGGAACATGAGTTCGGCCTGAGCCTGTCCACCCAGCGCCGTAGCGTCAGCGGCGGCGCGGACTACACGGAGTGGGGCCTGGGTATCGAGCGGGGCCTGCGCCTGCCGGGCAAGGCTGCCCTGGATGATCGCATTGGCGCCCAAAGCGTGCTGGCGGCGGAAGAACGCATTGGCGACGCCCGCCACGAAATCGCCCGGCAACTGCTGGGGCTCTGGTATGCCGCCAAGCAGGCCGGAGGCGAAGCCGACCTGTGGCGCAGGCAGGCAGATGTGCTGAAGGAACAGCTGCGCATCGTCCAGACGCGGATGAAACGGGGCGATGCCGCCCGCCTGGACGTGCTCCAGGCGGAGGCCGCCCAGGCCCAGGCCCAATCCCAGGCAGTGGCGGCCGAGGCCCGTGAACAGACCGCCCTGGCGGAACTCAGGGCCCGCTTCCCGGAGCTGCCCCCGCCGGATGACCAGGTGGCTGCCCCCACCATCCCCGAGGGCGACGAGGCCCTCTGGCTGAGCCGCACCCTGGAACACAACCATGAACTGATGGCGGCGCAACGTGCCTTGGAAAAGGCCCGCCTGCAGACCCGCCGCGCCGAGGCCAACCGCCTGCCCGATCCCATCCTGGGCCTGCACATGGCCAGTGAGCAGGGCGGCAACGACAAGATCATCGGCGTGAGCGTATCCATCCCCCTTCCGGGTCAGGCACGACGCTCCCAGGCCCGAGTGCAACTGGCCCAGGCCGAAGCCTTGGCGGAGATGGAGGCGGCAACCCGCCGCCGCCTGGCCGCCGAATCCGCCGCCAACTGGCAGCGGGTCGCCGCCGGCGTGGCAAGCTGGCAACGTCTGGACGAGGCCGCCCAGGCCGTGACCAGCCACGCCGCTCTATCCCGCCGCGCCCATGAACTGGGTGAACTGGGCCTGTCTGAAACCCTGTTGGCCCAGCGCACCGCCCTGGAGGCCCAACTGGCCGCCGGCCAGGCCCGTCTGGCCGCCAACGAGGCCATCGCCCGCCTCCTGCTGGATGCCCATCAACTCTGGCCTTTGGGCGCTGACAGTGACCATCACTGAAGCCCTGGCATCCATCTTGAACAACCACTAGGAAAATCCCATGAAGAACTGGCTGCTTCTCTCCCTTCTGCCCCTGATCGGTGCCTGCACCACCCCGATTGGCCTAACCGGGCCTGATGCCACCACACCCGGCGTCGGCACCCTTTACCTGACCTGGCTTGCCGCCAACTCCATGCAAGTGGACCTGGATGGCCTGCGTTACGAGGGCAAGTGGACCAGCACCCGTTGTTACACCGATATCTGCCGCGGCGTGTACCGCAATGTGCCCCGCATCCACCGGCGACATATCCGCCGGGGACACGCCGAACTGGTGACCCCGGACGGCGCCCGCATGACCTGCGAGTGGGTCAGCCACCTGCCCGAGGTCCACGGCAGCTGCACCACCCAGGATGGGCGCAAATACCTGCTGGAAGCTCAGGGGGCCAAGCCTCATCAAACTGTCGGTACGCAGTGAGGTGACCATTACGCAGAAAGATCTAGCGGAGTTGTCTCCTACGGATACGGCTCAACACGCAAGCCGTGCTATAAACATTAGAGTTTTCTAATGCACGGACACCCCATGACCAGCCCGGACAAAACCCAGGTCGCCCAACAGGCCTATGAAAAGGCCCTGCGCTACGAGCTCGACTACGGCTGCTGCCCCCAGTGCGTGCTGGCGGCGGTGCAGGAAACGGTGGGCATCATCGACGATGCCACCATCAAGGCCAGCCACGGCCTGTCAGGCGGGGGCGGGCTCTGCGGCCAGGGGGCCTGCGGGGCCCTCACCGGCGGACTCATGGCCCTCTCCGCCAAGCGGGGCCGGGACCGGGACAAGCTGGATCGGGGCCGTTTCATCGGCAACTTCCAGAAAGGCCGGGATCTGGTGGACCGCTTCCGGTCCGAATTCGGCGGCATCACCTGCGAGGAATTGCAGCAGGCCTTCACCGGCCGCACCTGGGACATGTGGAACCCGCAGGAATACCAAGCCTTCAGCGATGCCCGGGGGCAGCAATGCGCACTGGCCACGGCCACGGTCACCCGCTGGGTGGTGGAAATGATGTAAGCCCTGCCCCCATGCCCCGGCCGTGACGTATGATTTCGGGGCATGCCGGTCCAGACTGGTGCAGCGGAACCCGGGTCATCATGTCGTCATGCTTGTCCGCCATCCTCGGACGTTGCCAAGCAGTGGCGCGTCCCCCCGTGTATCGCCCGAGAATCCCCCGGGTCTAGGTAAATTTTCTTGTATCAGGAGGATGTAACCCCTGCCAGCACGAGCTGGTGCGGTTCGTGCTAAAAGATGCCCATGTACGAAGAGAGTCCCCTGTGAAAACCCTGCCGGCCTCGTTCCCGAATTCGGCTCCCTGCGCCAGCCCGAAGGCACGTCCATGATTGCCCAGGCCAGATCCATGACCCTGATGTTCGCCACCCTGCTGGGTTTCTGGCTGCTGCTGAACGGCTCCCTGGCCGCCGATGTGTGGCTGGTGGGCGGCGTGGCGGCCGGGGTCATCACCCTGCTGTTCCGCCAGGGCCTGTCGGTGGCGGCCCAGTTCCGCTTCAACGTCCCCGCCCTGTTGACGGCACCGGCCTATGGGCTCTACTTTCTCAAGGCCCTGGTGCAGTCCAACCTGCGCCTGGCCCGCATCGTCCTGTCCCCCGCCCTGCCCATCAACCCGGGCATCGTCAAGGTACGCACCCGGCTGAAGAGTCCCATGGGCCGCTTGCTGCTGGCCAATTCCATCACCCTCACCCCCGGCACCCTCAGCGTGGAACTGGACGGGGAGTGGCTCTACGTCCACTGGGTGACGGTGGAAGCCGAGGATATCGAAGCCGCCACCGCCGAAATCGTCGCCGGTTTCGAGCGCTATCTGGAGGTGATGTATGGCTGAAACCCTGGTGCTGCTGGCCGCCCTGCTCACCGGCCTGGCCCTGGTGCTGGCCCTGGTCCGCTTCCTGCGGGGCCCGGACACCGCCGACCGGGTGGTGGCCTTCGACGTGCTCACCATCGTCGGCATCACGGCCATCGTGCTGGTGGCCCTGGCGGCCGGCCGGGGCATCTACCTGGACGTGGCCCTGGTGTACGCCCTGCTGTCCTTCCTGGGGGTAATCGTCGTCGCCCGTTACCTGGAGCGGGGCCTGTGATACCCCTGGCGGACACCCCCCTGAACCTGCTGGGCGGCCTGCTGCTGGTGGGCGGGGCGGCCTTCCTGCTGCTGGGGGGCCTGGGCCTGGTGCGCATGCCGGACCTGTTCACCCGCATCCAGGCGGGCACCAAGGCCACCACCCTGGGCACCCTGCTGAGCCTGGCCGGGGTGGCCTGCCTGCATCCGGACTGGGCCCTGAAACTCCTGCTCATCGGCCTGTTCATCCTGTTCACCAACCCCATCTCCTCCCAGGTGCTGGCCCGGGCAGCCCACCGGGCGGGCAGCCACAAGACCGCCCTGACCCGGGTGGACCGGTTGTCGGAAGACCGGGGAGAAGTCTGATGGACGCCTCCATGGATATCCTGACCACCGCCCTGGCCGCCCTGCTCTGCCTGGCCATGCTCGGCGCCGCCCTGCTGGCCGTGGCCCGGACGCCGGGCAAGGCAAGCGATGACGACGAGGCGGCGGAAATCCGGGCCCTGCCCGGCGCCATCCTGGCCGCCGGCCTGGTGGGCCTGATGGCGTCCATCCTGTATCTCATCCTGGCGGCGCCGGACGTGGCCATGACCGAGGCGGCCATCGGCAGCGGCCTCACCACCTTCCTGTTCTTCTTCGTGCTGGCCCGCATCCGCAGCCGGCGCGAGCGGGAGACGGAACATGGTTAAGCGCTTCATCGCCCTGGCCCTGGTGCTCGCCCTGGGAGGCCTGTTCTCTGCCCTGCTGGCGGGCTACAGCCCGGACCCGGAGCTGAACCAGACCGCCCGCTACTACGCCGAGCGCACCGCCCCGGACCTGGGGGCCGCCAACATCGTCACCGCCATCATCGTCACCTACCGGGGCCTGGATACCCTGGGGGAAGTGACGGTGCTGTTCCTGGCCGCCGCCGTGGTGGGCCTGGTGCTGGCCCTGGGGGGGCAGGCGGAGAAATCCGGCGCCCCCCGGCCCCCCGTGGGGGAACTGCTGGCCACCGGCAGCCGCTACCTGGCCCCCCTGATCCTGCTGTTGGGGGTCTATGTCTTCGTCAACGGCCACCTGACACCGGGCGGCGGCTTCCAGGGCGGCGCCATCATCGCTTCCGGGGCCTTGCTGATGCTGCTGGCCGATCCCTTCAAGACCTTCAGCCATCGGCTCATCGGCGCCATCGAAGCCCTGTCCGGCACGTTCTACGTGCTCATCGGCCTGCTGGGCCTGGTGCTGGCCGGGGGCTTCCTGGACAACCGCATCCTGCCCACCGGCACCTTGGGGGCCCTGTTCTCCGCCGGGGCCATCCCCCTCATCTATTCCCTCATCGGCCTGAAGGTGGGGGCGGAACTGTCTTCCCTGCTGGCGGGTCTGGCGGAGGAGAAGTCCCGAGCCCATGACGGGGAGGCGCCCTGATGCCCGACATCGCCCAGATGGCCCTGGCCACCGGCTTCCTGCTGATCCTCATCGGCTTCTACGGCGCCCTCACCCACCGTAACCTGCTGCGCATGATCGTGGCCTTCACCCTGGCGGGCACGGGGGTGAACACCGTCATCGTCGCCATCGGCTACATGGGCGGACGCACCGCCCCCATCCTGGATGCCACGGTGCCGGCCGCCCAGGCCGTGGCCCGCATCATCGACCCCCTGCCCCAGGCCCTGGTGCTCACCGCCATCGTCATCGGCGTGGGGGTGACGGCCCTCATGCTGGCCTACGCCCTGCGGCTCCATGACCGGAAACGCAGCCTGGACATCCGCCAGTTCACGGAGCTGAAGGGATGACGGCCGTGGACAGCCTGTTCCTGCATCCCATCCTCCTCCTGGCCCTGGGACTGGGCGGGGCTTTCCTGCTGGGGCTGCTGGGAGACCGTGCCCGCACGGCCTACGGCCTGACCCTGGGGGTCCTGGCCTGGATGGTCTGGATTCCCGCCCGCTGGCTGTGGGCCTTCGTCCAGGAAGGCGCCCCGCCCCAGGAGATCTTCACCGCCGGCACGCCGCCCCCCTTCGCCATCAACCTGCGGTTCGGCCTGGAGGAAGCCGCCCTGGCCCTGCTGGTGAACCTGACCGGCCTGTTCACCGCCCTGCACCTGAAGGACGCCCTTCTGGGCCAGGGTCGCCGGGCCATGGCGGTGCTGCTGGTGGCGGTCATGGCCCTGGGCGGCATCCTCCTCACCCGGGACCTGTTCAACCTGTTCGTGTTCTTCGAGCTGGCGGTCATCTCCACCGCCGGCCTGGTGCTGTTGTCCCGGGACGAGCGGGCCCTGGGGGCCGGCTTCAAGTATCTGCTGGTGTCCCAGTTCATTTCCGTGCTGCTGCTGGTGGGCATCATCTTCGCCTACCACGCCACCGGCACCCTCAACATCGACGGCATGGCCGCGGCCAACCTGGGCCTGACCCAGGGGGGCAGCCTGGCCTTCTTCTTCATCTTCCTGGCCCTGGTGGCGGAGTTGAAGCCCTTCCCCGCCAACGGCTGGGCCCTGGATATCTACGAATCCGCCCATCCCGGCTTCTCGGCCCTGTTCTCTGCCGCCACCGGTGCCGCCGCCCTGTACGCCGTGGACAAGCTGCTGCTGGTGGGCGGCAGCGCCTGGCTGCCCCTGGCCACGGGCATCGGCATCACCACCTTCGTGGCGGCCAACATCCTGGCCCTGCCCCAGAAGAATGACCGGCGCCTGCTGGGTTATTCCTCCATCGCCCAGACCGGCCTGGTGCTGGCGGTGCTGGGCCAGCGGGACATCCTGGGGGAAGCCACCCCCTTCATCGCCTTCGGCATCCTGGTCTCCCACGCCGTGGCCAAGGCCGGCCTGTTCTGGCTATCCGGCCTGGTGGCGGGCCGGCAGCTCACGGACTGGGCCGCCCTGGCCAAGCGTCCCCTGCTCCTGTTCGCCTTCGCCTGTTTCATTGCCCTGCTGGCCGGCCTGCCCCCCTTCCCCGGCTTCTACGCCAAGTGGGAACTGGCCCAGGTGCTGGCCCGGGAAGGCCGCCTGGCCCTCCTGGCCCTGGTGCTGCTGGGGGCCCTCATCGAGGCGGGCTACCTGTTCCGCTGGTTCGGCTATGCCCTGAAGCGGGAGGCCCCGGCAACATCGCCGACCTGCCCGGCCCACAAGGCCCTCCCCGTCCTCGCTGCCCTGGCCGCGGCCTGGGCCCTGGCCTGGCTGTGGGGCGACCTGTCGGCCGGCCTGTTCGGCCGGAGCAACCTGCTGCTGGCCCTGCCCCTGCTCTTTGCCCTGGGTTTCCTGCTGCTGGACTGGCTGCCCGCCTGGGTGAAGAACACCCTGGCCATTGGCGGCCTGGTGGGCTTCTTCTTGCTGACCTGGGACGACTACGACCCCCTGCGGCTGATCTTCGCCCTGATCTTCACCCTGGGCGGGGCCATCACCCTGCTGGCCAGCTACCACGCCCACGGCCGGCGCATCGGCTTCTACCCCGCCACCCTGCTCATGTTCGCCGGCCTGGTGATGCTGGTGCAGGCCCAGGACGCCTTCCATTTCTTCGCCGCCTGGGAACTGCTCACCCTGGGGTCCTACTTCCTCATCCTGCGGGGCAAGGAATCCGAACCCCACGCCCTGTCCTACATGGTGTTCTCCCTGGGCGGGGCCTTCCTCATCCTGGCGGGGTTTGCCCTGGCGGCGGCCGGTGCCGGGGTGCCCAACCTGTATCTGGTGGACCTGGTGGACCTGGTGGAGCCCATCGCCCCCTGGGTGTTCCTGCTCCTCGCCCTGGGATTCATGACCAAGACCGCCGCCATCGGCCTGCACATCTGGCTGCCCGGCGCCCACGCCGAGGCGGAGACCGACGTATCGCCCCTGGTGTCCGGCATCCTGCTGAAGGCCGGGCTGTTCGGCCTGTTCGTGCTGCTCATGACCCTGGGCCCCCAGACCCTGTATGGCGTGGACCTGACCCATGCCCTGCTCTGGGTGGGGGCCTTGACCGCCCTCCTGGGCAACCTGCTCGCCATCTTCCAGGAGGACGCGAAACGCCTCCTGGCCTATTCCTCCATCGGCCAGATGGGCTATGCCCTGTTCGGTCTGGCGTTGATGAACCACCTGGGCTGGCTCATGGCCCTGCTGTTCGTCATCAACCATTTCATCTACAAGTCCATGCTCTTCCTGGCGGTGGGCGGCGTGGCCAAGCGTACCGGCACCCGGGAGATGTACCGCATGGGGGGCCTCATCAAGCTCATGCCCCTGTCCTTCATCGCCGTATTGATCGGCATCATCGCCATGTCCGGGGTGCCGCCCCTGTCCGGCTTTGGCGGCCGCTGGATCTTCTACAACGCCATCATGGACCACGACAGCCGCCTGCCCATGGTGATCCTGTTCATGGCCGGGCCCATCGCCTTCCTGTACCTGTTCCGCCTCATCCACACCATCTTTCTGGGCCAGTTGAAGGACGAACTTCGCCGGGTGAAGGAAGCCCCCTTCTGGATCGTGGTGCCGCAAATGCTGTTCGTGGTGATGCTGCTGGTGTTCGCCGTGGTGCCCGGCCTGGCCCTGCGCCAGGTGGACGCCTACATCAGCACCTTCTTCCCCACCGGCGCCCTGCAATGGGAGGGCGGGCTCATCACCAGCCAGTATGGCTACTGGAACCCGGTAGCCATCATGATCATCGTCGGCGTCATCTTCGCCACCCTGTTCGCCTGGCTGCTGTTCGTGAACCGCCGCGCCCAGATGGTGAAGCAGTTCAACATCGTCTTCTCCGCCGAGCGTCCCTACCGGCCCGAGACCACCCACTTCGCCTGGAACTTCTACGCCCCTTACCGCAAGGCCATGGGCTTTCTCACCCAGCCCTTCGTCACCCGCTTCTGGGGCACCGTCACCGACCTGCTGCACACCGCCGGCGACCTGGGCCGGCGTCTTTACGACGGCAACGGCCAGCACTACGCCTTCCATTTCCTGGCCTTCGTGGTCATCGTTTTCTTCGTGGGGTTCTAAACCATGGAATTCCAGTGGATCCAGATTCCCTACGCCCTGCTGACCCTGTTCATCGTGGTGAACTACGGCATGCTGCTGGGGGCCTTCATCCAGAAGATCGGCGCCCGGGTGGGGCGGCGCCACGGCATTCCCATCTGGCAGAACTACGCGGACCTGATCAAGAACTACGGCCTGCGCACCTCCATCACCCACGGCGCCATGTTCTACCTGGGACCGGTGTTCCGCCTTACCGGCGGCGTGGGGCTGCTGCTGTTCGTGCCGACGATCTACGGCTCGGAAATGTTCTCCAACCTGTCCTTTGCCGGCGACCTGATCCTGGCCCTGTACTTCGTCTTCTTCGGCACCCTGGGCATGGCCCTGGGGGCGGCGGAATCCGGCCATCCCCATTCTGCCATCGGCATCACCCGGGGCCTGTCGCAAGTAAGCATGGCGGAACTGCCCTTCGCCCTGGCAGTGTTCGCCGTGGCCCTGCAATACCAGACCCTGTCGGTGACGGACATCGTCGCCGCCCAGCAGGGAGGCGTGGAAAACTGGACCCTGTTCACCAACCCGGTGGCAGTGGCGGCGGCCATGATCGGCTTCCTGGGGTCCATGATGCGTCCCCCCTTCGACGTGGTGCTCGCCCCCCAGGAAATCCCCATCGGCCCCCCCACGGAGTACCACTCCTCCTACCTGGCCCTGATGCAGACCAACCGGGCCATCTTCCCGATTGCCAAGATCGTCATCTACATGAACCTGTTCTTCGGCGGCGCGGCCAGCTGGCCGGTGTTCTTCCTGAAGGTGTTCTGCATCTACATGGTGTCGGTGTTCGTGGGTGTGGTGTTTCCCCGCTTCCGGGTGGAGCAGTCCATCCGCTGGTTCATGATCTGGGGCCTGCCCCTGGGCGTATTGGCCATAGTCTTGGTGTGAGGACGAGAAAATGAAGCGCGACCCGATGCATTTCATCAAACCCGAGCTGATGCCCCGCAAGGTGAAGGGGCCGGACGGGGTGGAATTCGAAGTGGAGCCCCTCAAGGACTACTTCTGCGACGCGCCCCCCACGGTGCAGCACGGCGCCTACCTGAAGATCGTCGAGGACTTCTTCAACTGGGCCCGGGCCAATTCCCTGTGGATATTGGGCTTCGGTACAGGCTGCGGCGCCATCGAGATGCGCCCCCTCATGACCCCCCGCTTCGACGCCTACCGCTACGGCATCCAGTGGCGGCCCACGGCCCGCCAGGCAAATTTATTGGTCATCTCCGGCTACCTGTCCACCAAGACCCTGAAGCGGGCCATCCGCGCCTACGAGCAGATGCAGAACCCCAAGTACGTGGTGGGCCTGGGCTCCTGCACCATCAACGGCGGCATGTACTGGGATTCCTACAACACCATCAAGTGCCTGGACCAGTACATGCCCGTGGACCTCTACATCACCGGCTGCATGCCCCGCCCCGAGGCCCTGCTGCTGGGCTTCGAAGACCTGAAGAAGCTGATCCGGGCCGGCAAGGCGGAAGGCGCCAACCAGTACGCGGAGAAGTTCGCCTGGTACAAGGCCAACCAGAAGCAGGTGATCCACGACTGGGACATGCCGGATTACAACTGGTGACGAGGACGACGTGAATAACGGCATGCATGACCTCCACGACCGCCTGAAGGCTCTTTTCCCGCTCGGCGAGATGACCGAGAAGCGCGCCAATCTGGTCTTCGTCACCCTGCCGGCGGAATACCTGCGCCAGGCCTTGCTGCACCTGCGGGACCTGGAGGGGTTTACACATCTGGTGCTGCTGACGGCGGTGGACTGGCTTGAAGACGGCCAGTTCCAGTTGACCTACCTGCTGAACAATCGCACGGCGAACCAGGACATCGGCCTGCGGGTGCTGCTGCCCCGGGTCGACACCACCATGGAGAGCATCCACGACCTGTGGCCCACGGCCGCCACCTACCAGCGGGAACTGCGGGAGATGTTCGGCATCGCCTTCCCAGGCAGCCCCCGGGTGGAGGAGGAATTCATCCTGGAGGGCTGGAACGACATTCCCCCCTACCGCCGCGACTTCGACACCCTGAAGTACGCCCGGGAAAGCTACGCCCAGCGGCCCGGCCGGGAGACCCGGGACCCGGAGACCTACATGAAGCAGCAGCTCTATCCCGGGAAAGCGTGACATGAACCCAGCCATCACCAGACGCGGCACCACGCTCCCTCCCCCTCTGGGGGAGGGCTGGGGAGAGGGCAAGACGGTTGCGCCACGACAGTCCTCACACCATGCCACCGACTCTCCCTCTCCCCTGGCCCCTCCCCCCGGGGGGGAGGGGAAGCGTTGCGCGGAGCGCCGCCCATGACCTACACCCCCGACCGCTCCCAGTACCCGGCGATGAAGCCTGACGGCAGCCTGGACATCGACCTCACCTCGGGCAAATACCTGAAGCTCTGGCAGGGCCCCAACCACCCGGGCATCACCGGCAACATGTCGGTGGAACTCACCGTCTGCGGCGACGAGGTGGTGGAGGGCAAGACCCATGTGGGCTACCTGCACCGGGGCTTCGAAAAGCTCATGGAGCGGCGCACCTTCATCCAGTGCTTTCCCATCGTCTGCCGCATCTGCGTGCCGGAACCGGACTTCAACGAATACTGCTATGCCGCCGCCGTGGAGGAACTGGCCGGGGTGGAAGTCCCCGAGAAGGCGAACTGGATCCGCGCCCTGATCCTGGAGATGGGCCGCATCAACAGCTATCTCATGTACCTGGGCGGCCAGGCCGGCGCCATCGGCCAGGGGGTCATCGGCCAGTGGACCACCTATGCCCGGGACCTGATGCTGGACCGCTTCGAGGAGATGACCGGCGCCCGCATCTACCACATGTTCATCATGCCCGGCGGCGTGCGGGACCAGTTGCCCGACGGCTTCGCCGGCCGCATGGAGGAAACCCTGCTGGAGGTGGAGCGCACCCTCAAGGACGTGTGGGACGTGATGTTCTGCAACGCCGTGTTCAAACGGCGCACCGTGGGCCTGGGGGTCATCGACCCCGCCTGGCTGGACCAGTACGGCATCACCGGCCCCAACGCCCGGGCCGCAGGGGTGGCGAAGGACGTGCGCCGGGACGCCCCCTACCTGGTCTACGACCAACTGGACTGGGAACCCGTCATCGGCCAGGACTCGGACATCTACACCCGGGCCGACGTGCGCCGCCGGGACATCCTGGTGTCCGTGGACCTGATCCGCCAGATTTTGAGCAGGATGCCCAAGGACGGCCCGGTCATGGCCCCCATGCCCAGCATGCTGCACTGGAAGATCCCCCGGGGCGAGACCTACGTGCGGGGCGAATGCTCCCGGGGGGAGTACGGCTACTACCTGGTGACGGACGGCTCAGGTTACCCCAGACGGGTCAACGTGCGGGGGCCCTCCTACACCCACGCCATGGCCCTGCTGGAACGCATGATCGTGGGGCTCAACATCTCGGATGTGGCTGCGCTGATGGTGTCCCTGCATACCTATCCGCCGGAGATAGAGAGATAGCCATGAGCGTCAAGGACCTCCTCTCCCCCTTCACCGCCTGGAAGCACCTGTTCCGGGACCCGGTCAGCATTGAAGACCCCCTGAACCGCCAGGCGGCCCCCCGCTACCGGGGCTTCCACCAGAACGACATCGCCAAGTGCATCGGCTGCGGCACCTGCGAGACCATCTGCCAGAACGGGGCCATCGACATGCTGCCGGTGGCGGGCATCGAGACCAAGTCCGGCGACTCGGGCCTGCGGCCCCGCATCGACTACGGCCGTTGCTGCTGGTGCGCCCTGTGCGTGGACGTGTGCATGACCCAGTCCCTCACCATGTCCAACGCCTACCAGTGGGTGGAAAGCGACCCGGACGCCTTCCGCTTCACCCCCGGGGTGGACAAGCTGGAGTGGAACACCCTGCCCCTGGGCTACCGCCGCCCGGAAGACCATCGCCTCACGGGCCAGTACCGCATCCCCATGGGCGAGATGCATCCACAGGACCGCATCGACAACTTCAAGGAGATCGTGCACGGCTACACCCGGGAGCAGGCGGCCCTGGAGGCGGACCGTTGCGTGGCCTGTGGCCTGTGCGTGGCCACCTGCCCCACCCACATGGCGGTGCCCCAGTACATCGCCGCGATTCGCGACGGCGACTATGAGCGGGGCCTGAAGCTGCTCTACGAGACCAACCCCTTCTCCCAGGTGTGCGGCCGGGTCTGCACCCACAAGTGCGAGGACGCCTGTGCCGCCCGCCACGAGGGGGACCCCATCGCCATCCGCTGGCTGAAGCGGCACATCGTGGACCAGGTGCCCTTCGACCGAATCCCGGACCTCATCGGCGGCCCCGCCCCGGCCACGGGCAAGCGGGTGGCCATCATCGGCGCCGGCCCGGCGGGCCTCACCGCCGCCTTCGACCTGGCCCGCCTGGGCCACGCCGTCACCGTGTTCGAGGCCAGCGCCCACGCTGGCGGCATGACCCGCTACGGCATCCCGGAATACCGCCTGCCCTACAGCGCCCTGGACCAGGACGTGGCGGTCATCGTTTCCATGGGGGTGGATATCCGCTACAACTGCCGCATCGGCGTGGATGTATCCCTGGACCAGCTTCGCCAGGACCACGACGCCGTGGTCCTGGCCATCGGCCTGCAACAGGGCCGCCAGACCCGCATCCCCAACTCGGAGCACGAGAAGGTCTACCGGGCCGTGGACCTGCTGCACCGGATCACCGCCAACGAAGACTTCGAGCTGCCCCACTGCGCCGTGGTCATCGGCGGTGGCAACGTGGCCATGGACATCGCCCGCTCCCTGGCCCGCATGCAGAAGGTGCAGTACGGCCAGGTGGACGTGGTGGTGACCGCCCTGGAAGACCAGGAACACTTCCTGGCGGACCCGGACGAGATCAAGGAGGCCCTGGAGGAAGGCGTGGTCATCCGGGACCGTTGCGGCCCCCAGGGCTGCGTAATCGACCCCCAGGGAAAACTGGTGGGGCTGAAGACCTGGAAGGTGTTGTCCATCTTCGACGAGAACAGGCGCTTTGCCCCCCGCTATGACGATGGCGACGAAACCATCCATGCCTGCGACACGGTGATCGAGGCCATTGGCCAGTTCGCCGACACGTCCTTGCTGGGGGACGCCCTGACTGAACGACTGGAATGGAACCGGGGCCGCATCCGGATCGACGCCGACGGCCGCACCTCCGAGCCCTGGCTCTGGGCAGGCGGAGACTGCGTGGCCGGGCCGGATGTGGTGCACGCGGTGGCGGACGGCCATCGCATCGCTGCCAGCATCCACGCGGTATTGGTTCCACAGGAGGCAAACGCATGACAGAAGGTAGCCATGGCATCGAACGCCTGCGCGGCAAGACCAGCCTGAAGGAGATCCTCGAGGTCGCCACCCATTTCGAGGAAACCGCCCGGGATTTCTACACGGCCCTGATTCCCAAGGTCAGCAAGCGCATCCGCTATCTGGTGGAGGAGCTGGCCGAGGAGGAGCAGCGGCACTACGACCTGTTCGGCGCCCTGGCCCGACGCACGGACATCGCCGACCAGGTGAAGGCGGAAATCCAGCGCCCGGCCAGCGACAGCAAGTTCTCCGACTGCCTGCACCTGCCGGACCTGGGCGACAACCCGGACGACCAGACGGTGCTGCGCTATGCCATGGGGCGGGAGCACGCGGCCATGAGCCACTATGGCGAACTCGCCCGGACCACCCCGGCCGGCCCCATCCAGGAACTGTTCCAGTACCTGGCCAGCGAGGAAACCAAACACAAGCTGGAACTGGAAAAGATATATTACGAAACCGTCCATAGCGGCGGCGTCTAGCCCATCCGCATAAGAGGCCTCACCATGCCCTGCAAAATCCTGCTACCTGTTGATGGTTCAGAGGGGTCCGTGCGGGCTGCCCGCCACGTGGCCGGCATCGCCGCTTCGGTGCCCGGTCTGGATATCCACCTGGTCAACGTCCAGGCCCCGGGGGACGACTGGATGGTGCGCCGCCTGCTGAAGCCGGAGGAACTGGCAACCCTGGAACGGGACTGGGGGGAAGCCTCCCTCTCACCAGCCCGCACCGTGCTTCATGAAGCCGGCTTATGCGTCACGGAACACATCATCCAGGGAGAGGTGGCACCCGGTATCACCGCCCTTGCCAAGGACCTGGGCTGCGACCAGATCATCATGGGCAGCCACGGCCGCACCGCCCTGGGGGGGTTGTTGCTGGGGTCCGTAGCAATGAAAGTGCTGCATCTCTCTGAAATTCCCGTCACGTTGGTGAAGTAAGCCCCATCATGGTTTCACCCAGCCTGTTCGGCATCCCCGTCGACTTCATCCTGTTCGCCGCCACCCTGCTTGGGGTAGCACTGTTCCACCACCGCACCCTGCAAGTAGCCCTTACCGGCCTGGCGGTGATCTCCCTGTACAAGATCGGCTTCACCGGTTTCCAGGAAGGCCCCGGGTTCACGGGCTGGATCGTACATCTGGAACACGAATGGGTGGTGCTCACCAACCTGCTGGGCCTGTTGCTGGGCTTTGCCCTGCTGGCCCGGCATTTCGAGGACAGCCACCTGCCCCATGTCCTGCCCCGCTATCTGCCGGACGACTGGAAAGGCGCCTTCGTGCTGCTGGTGCTGGTGTTCGTCATGTCCGCCTTCCTGGACAACATCGCCGCCGCCCTCATCGGCGGCACCGTGGCCGCCGGTGTGTTCCGCCGCCGGGTGCACATCGGCTACCTGGCGGCCATCGTCGCCGCATCCAATGCCGGCGGCGCCGGCTCCGTGGTGGGGGACACCACCACCACCATGATGTGGATCGACGGCATTCCGCCCATGGAGGTGATCTCCGCCTACACCGCCGCCGTGCCCGCGCTGCTGGTCTTTGGTCTCATCGCCGCCCGACAGCAGCAGGCCTACCAGCCCATCCAGAAGGATGCCTCCAGCCACGCCCATGTGGACTGGGCCCGGTTGGCCATCGTCGCCTGGATCCTTGTAGCCGCCGTAGCCACCAACGTCACGGTCAACTCCCTGTTCCCCCAGTACGCGGACAGCTTCCCCTTCCTGGGCGCCGCCGTGTGGGTGGCCATTCTGGTAGGTGCGCTGCTGCGCAAACCGGAGTGGAGCCTGCTGCCGGATGCGGCCAAGGGCAGTATCTTCCTGCTTTCCCTGGTGATGTGCGCTTCCATGATGCCGGTGGAAAAGCTGCCGGCCGCTTCCTGGGAGACGGCCTTCGGCCTGGGCTTCGTCTCCGCCGTGTTCGACAACATCCCCCTCACCGCCCTGGCCCTGGCCCAGGGGGGCTACGACTGGGGTGTGCTGGCCTTTGCCGTGGGTTTTGGCGGTTCCATGATCTGGTTCGGCTCTTCCGCCGGGGTCGCCTTGTCCAATCTGTTCCCCGAGGCCAGATCCGTGGGGGGCTGGCTGAGGAACGGCTGGCATGTGCCCCTGGGCTATGGGGTGGGCTTCTTCATCATGCTGGCCCTGGTGGGCTGGCACCCGGCCGGCCCGGGCTAGCCCGGCAGTTGCCGCCGCAGGACCGTCATATTGGAATTTGCAAAGCCCAGTTTCCGGTAGAAGCCCAGGGCCGGGGCATTGTCCTTGTCCGCCAGCAGGGTCACACGTCCCATGCCCTCCGCTGCTGCCCAGGCCAGCACGTGTTCCACCAGCCGGCGTCCCAGGCCGCCGCCGCGATGGTCCCGATGCAGGACCACGTCCTCCAGCAATAACACCCGCGCCCCCTCGGCGGTGCTGACCGTGATCAGGGCGTTGGCCATGCCCACCACCCGCTCCCCCGCCCTGACCACGAACAACCGCCCCAGGGCCGGGTTGTCCAGGATGAGCTTCAGGCCTGACCGCTGTTTTTCGCGGTCGGGCAGGAAATCGCTTTCCAGGGTGAACAGTTCGGCCAGCAGGCCTGCCATGGCCTCCAGGTCCGCCCCCCGGGCAAACTCAATACTTATCCCATTCCCCATCCCCCATCCCCCATCCCCCATTCCCCATTCCCCATTCCCCATTCCCCATTCCCCATTCCCCGTTTCCCATTCCCCATCCCGGCCCTCACCCCACCAGTGCCACGGCCTTAATCTGTGCATACACCAGCCGGCCCGGCGAGAGCCCCAGGTTCTGGGCGGAACGGCGGGTGAGGCGGGCCAGGATCGGCGCCCCCCCCACGTTCAGGCGCGCCAGCACCAGGGCCGGGTGGCCGTCCTCCACCATGGCTTCCACCACCCCCGGCAGGATGTTGAGAATGCTGGTGCCGTCATGACGGGTTGAGGCCAGGCTCACGTCCCGGGCCAGGATGCGCACCCGCACCCGCTGGCCCAGGGCATGGCCCCCATCCCGGGCCCACAGGGCGCCGCCGTCAAAGGCCACCCGCACCAGGCCCCATTCCGCATCCCGCTCCGCCACGGTGGCATCCAGCACCACCCCGGCATCTTCCCCGAGGCGGATGGGCAGGTCCAGACGGGCCAGGGTTTCAGTCAGGGGGCCGGAGGCCACCGCCCGGCCGGCGTCCATGACGACGATGTGGTCGGCAATGCGGGCCACCTCATCCGGGGCATGGCTGACATACAGCAGGGGGATTTCCAGTTCGTCGTGGAGCCGTTCCAGGTAGGGCAGGATCTCCTGCTTGCGGGCCAGGTCCAGGGCCGCCAGGGGTTCGTCCATGAGCAGGAGGCGGGGGCTCACCGCCAGGGCCCGGGCAATGGCCACCCGCTGCTTCTCACCCCCGGACAGGCGTTCCGGCAGGCGATCCAGCAAGGCGCCGATGCCCAGCAAGGCCACCGCCTGGTCCAGGGAGACCCGGCGCTCGCCGGAGGGCACCCGCTTGAGCCCGTATTCCAGGTTGCGACGCACCGTGAGGTGGGGAAAGAGGCTGGCTTCCTGGAACACATAGCCGATGGGCCGCTGATGAACCGGCAGGAAGGCCGTGCCGTCCTGCCAGACCCCGTCACCCACCTTGAGGGTGCCGCCCGGCACCCGCTCCAGACCGGCAATACAGCGCAGCAGGGTGGTCTTGCCGGAACCGGAATGGCCGAACAGGGCGGTCACCCCCCGGCCGGGCAGGTCCAGGTCCACATCCAGGGTGAAGCCGGGAAAAGGGAGCTTGAATCGGGCGTGGATGCTGTTGTTCATGGCGGGCCCGGTCATTTGCGTGGCCGTGTGGGGTTGAAGTGGTACAGGGCCCACAACACCAGGAAGGAGAACACCACCATGCCCAGGGCCAGGCCGTGGGCGGCGGCGTAGTCCATGGCCTCCACGTGGTCGTAGATCTGCACCGACACCACCCGGGTCTCGTCCGGGATGTTGCCGCCGATCATGAGCACCACGCCGAATTCCCCCACGGTATGGGCAAAGCCCAGGATGGCGGCGGTGAGAAAGCCCGGCCGGGCCAGGGGCAGGATCACCGTGAAGAAGGTATCCCAGAGGCCCGCCCGCAGGGTGGCGGCCACTTCCAGGGGGCGATCACCGATGGCCTCGAAGGCGTTCTGCAGGGGCTGCACCACGAAGGGCATGGAGTAGAACACCGAGGCCACCACCAGGCCCCAGAAGGTGAAGGGCAGCACCCCCAGGCCCAGGGACTGGGTAAGGCTTCCCACCGGCCCGTTGGGCCCCAGGGCCACCAGCAGGTAGAACCCCAGCACCGTGGGCGGCAACACCAGGGGCAGGGCCACCACCGCCGCTACCGGCCCCTTCCACCAGGCCCGGGTACGGGCCAGGCGCCAGGCGATGGGGGTGCCGATGAGCAGCAGCAGGCCCGTGGTGACGGTGGCCAGTTTCAGGGTCAGCCAGATGGCGCCCCAGTCAGCGTCGGTAAATCCCAGGTCCATGGATCACTCATTCATAGCCATAAGTGCCCATGATGGCCCGGGCCTTGTCCCCTTTCAAATAGGCCATCAGGGCGGAAGCGGCGGCATTGTCCTTGCCGGCGGCCAGGATGACTGCATCCTGGCGGATGGGGGCGTGCAGTTTGCCAGGCACAATCCAGGCGGAACCGCTGGCTACACGCCCCTCTTTCATGACCTGGGACAGGGCGACGAAACCCAGTTCCGCATTGCCAGTGCTGACGAACTGGTAGGTCTGGGCGATGTTCTCTCCCAGGACGAACCGGGGCGTGGCGGTCTCCGTCAGCCCCAGTCCTGCCAGCACCTCCATGGCCGCCCGACCATAGGGTGCCAGGCGGGGATTAGCCAGGGCCAGCTTTTTGTAATCGCCCTGCTTCAGGACTTCACCCCGGGCATCCACATAGCCGGGTTTGGAGGACCACAGCACCAGGCTGCCCACCGCATAGGTGAAACGGCTGCCGGCAACGGTGAGGCCTTCCCGCTCCAGCCGGGCCGGGGTTTCGTCGTCGGCGGACAGCAGCATCTGGAAAGGGGCGCCGTTCCTGATCTGGGCGTAGAACTTGCCCGTGGCGCCGAAGGCCAGCGTGGCCTTGTGGCCCGTGTCCTTTTCGAATCCGGCGGCGATGGCCTTCATGGGGGCAGTGAAATTGGCCGCCACGGCGACACTGACTTCGGCGGCACGGACGGTCACGGCCGCAGTCATGGCCATGACTGCGAGAAAGAGCGGGGTGGATTTCATGGCAGGGCTCCGAGTAGTAATGAGTTGGATGAGTCTGATTGAGACGGTCAGGTAGAAACCGCCAGGATGATGTGGGACGCCTTGATCAGGGCGCAGGCCCGGACACCGGCCTGGAGGCCCAGGCTCTGGATGCTGTCGTTGGTGACGATGGCGGCGAGGGTCTTGCCGCCGGCCAGTTCGAGGATGACCTCGCCGTTCACCGCCCCCTCCTGGCAGCGCACCACGGTGCCGCACAGGCGGTTGCGGGCACTGGTCTTGAGGCTGTCGTCGGGGGTGAGGATCACCCAGGGTGCCTTGATCAATGCGTAGGCCTCCATGCCTGGCACCAAGCCCAGGTGGCGCGTGCTTTCATGGGTGATGATGGCGGCCAGTTCGTCGCCGCCGCCGATATCCAGGATCACCTCGTCGTTGACGGCGCCGGTCTTCACCGTTTTCACCGTCCCGAGGAACTGGTTTCTGGCACTGGTCTGCATGTCGAATCTCCTGATAACGCGGTAGTACTGGTCAAAGTCGTCCAGGATCCGGTTCAGGTGGGCAAGCACCCGCTCCCGTTCCTTCTCAAGACGGCGGTAGGCGGCCACCACCCGGCGGCCATATTCGGTCAATGTCGTCCCGCCACCGTGTTTGCCGCCGGTCTGGCGGGCCACCATGGGCTGTTCGGACAGGTTGTTCATGGCCTCCACCGCCTGCCAGGCCGCCTTGTAGCTCATGCCCATGGCATTGGCGGCGGCGGAGATGGAACCGGAAGCGTCGATCCGCTCCAGCAGTTCCAGGTGGTCCCAGCGCCGTCCCCGACTCAGGGTCGGCAGGGTTTGCAAGGGGTGTTTCACGCAGGTCGAAGCCTCTTCCGGATATGTCGCATCACTACATAACGATGCCCGCGATGCAGGAGATTGGGTTTGAGCCATATCAATTCACTCCGGGGTCAGTCTTCGTCAGAGATCGCCGCCAGCACCAGGCCGGTGGCCGCTTCCAGATGGTTGGTGAAGCCCACGCAATGCTGGGCGCCGCTGACGAGATAAACGGCGAATCCTTCAGCCGTGGCGGCCGGGCTCAATCGGGCCGGCACATCGTCTTCAGAACAGAAGGTGAAATGGATGTCCGGCCAGGCCTGGCGCAGATGGGCCAGGCCGTTTTCGGTCAGACCCACTTCGCCGGCCCTGGCAGTCACCAGGGCCAGGGTTTCCGGGGTGATCATGTTTCTTCCTCCTCGGCAAACCGGGCCAGGCTCCGGGCTTCCACGCCCATGATCTTGGCCAGCCAGGGCGGGGGGGCGTCCAGCACGGCTTGCAGGCGGGCCAGCACTTCCACGGCCGGGGCCGGGGTAGGCACCTTCACCGGATGCAGGCCGGCGCGCACCACCTTGGCGGCCGCCGGACCACCGATGGACTGGACATAGACCATCTGGCAATCGTTGATCAGTTCGGAACGGGCTACGTTCTTGTCTTCGGCCTCGTCGGCGATGAGGGTGGGGCGCACGTCCACCAGCCGGATGGCGCTCTTGCCTACCTGGTAGACCAGGAAACGGGGGGCGGAGCCGAAATGCCCGTCCAGGTTGTCGGCCGTGTTGGAGGCTACGGCCACTCGCAGGCTGTCGGGGATATCGCCTTCCGTGTAAGCCTCGGGTTTGGGAATGGAGGCATCGTCACCGTTTTCGCCCCACAGGTAGCGCACCGCCAGCTTGATGCTGGCCATGTCCACGTCCGGCTCGATGCTTTCCTCGCCGGTGAGCAGGGCCTTCAGGTCCGCCACGGTGAAGGCGGCCAGTTTCTCTTCGGTGATCGGCAAACCCAGGTGCTCGGCCAGCTTGATGGTAAAGGCCCGGGCATCCACCCCTTCCAGCGTTTTCGCCGCCAGGGCCATGCGCAGGGCAGCGCCTTTGGTGATTGTCGTCATTTCATGACTCCGGTGATGGGGAATGAGTAATGGGAAATGGGATCAATGCGTCAGGGGATTCTCATCCCCCACCCCCCATCACTCATTCCCACCTTCAAGCGGCCAGGGGGATGATGCAGTCGTCCACGGGACAGATCTTCACGCACTGGGGCTTCTTGAAATCCCCTTCGCATTCCGTGCAGGTCTCCGCGTCGATGACATAAACACCCTTCTTGGCCTTGATGGACTCGGTGGGGCATTCCGGTTCGCAATCCCCACAGGCAGTACACAGGTCGGCAACAATCTTCAGTGCCATGATGAATTCCTTTCAGATTCGGGAAACGAGAAACGAGAAACGGGAAACGTGGGGAGCGCATTTGCTCTTGCGTTTCACTTTTCCCATTTCCCGTTTCCCCATAACAATCATTCCGCCGCATCCAGGCGCTTGGCGCGCACGGAATAGGGCAGCCGTTCGGGCTTGGACTGGGGTTCGATGAAATACGCGCCGCCGTTGTTGAGCTTGATCTCGCCACCCCACTTTTCAGGGGTGTCGAACTCCATCGAGGTGATGGTGTCCTCGAGATCGCGCTTGGGCAGGTAGAACACGTATTCGCCCTTGTCGCCTTGCCGGATCATGATGTTGGCCATTTTTAACTCCGGTGATGGGGGATGGGGGATGGGTGATGGGGGGGGTAGGAATTGGGGTTTTCCCCATTTCCCTTTCCCCATCCCCCATTCCCGCCTTAGCGGACCAGGTCGTAGTTGTAGTCCGTGGTACCCATGCCCCGGGTGTCGTCATCCAGGCGCGCCAGCACTTCGTTCACCAGGGTGGTGAGCATCTGCATGGCGCCCTCATAACCCAGGGTGGTCTGGCGGTGCAGGTGGTGGCGGTCGAAGATGGGGAAGCCCAGGCGGATCAGGGGCACTTCGAACTCGGGGCCCTTGTGCACCGTGTCCCGCTGCAGGTACTTGCCGTAACTGTTGCCGATGAGGAAGTCCGGCTTGTCGGTGAACAGCAGGCTGCGCAGGTGCCACAGGTCGGCGCCGGGGTAGGTCTTGCAGTTCACGCCGTAGGGAGAATCCGCCAGGAGCTTCTTCATGGCCTTGTCCCACTTCTTGCTGCCGTTGTGGCAGACGATGTGGATGGGCTCGGCACCCAGTTCCAGCAGGAACTTGGTCATGCCCATGACGAAGTCCGGGTCGCCGTAGAGGGCGAACTTCTTGCCGTGCAGCCAGGTGTGGCTGTCGGTCATCATGTCCACCAGACGGCCCCGCTCCTTGGCCAGGGATTCGGGGATGGGCATGCCGGACACCTCGGACACCTTCATCAGCCACTCGTCGGTCCACTCCAGGCCCATGGGGATGTTGAGCTTGGGCACTTCATGCTGCCAGGTGGTCTCGGCGAACTTCTTGGTCTTTTCCAGTTGCATGGGTTGCAGCAGGAAGGTGGTCTTGGCGTTGGGGGCATCCTTCACTTCAGCCTGGGTGGTGCCGCCGGCATACATGCGGAACTGGCCGTCAGCGGGGGTATCCAGCACTTCCGTGGGGTCCGCCAAGAAGGTGAAGGGTACGCCCATCTCGGTGAGCATGCGCTTGATGACCTTGTAGTTGCCCAGGTAGGTCTCGAAGCCCGGCACGATGTTGATCTTGCCATTGCTGCCCACTTCCTTGCCTTCCATGTGGTTCAGCGTGAAGTAGCGGATGATGCCTTCGAACATGTTGTCCCAGCCGGTGACATGGCTGCCCACGAAGGAGGGGGTGTGGGCGTAGGGGGTGGGGAATTCCTGCTCGATGTGGCCGGCCTTCTTGGCGTTGTTGATGAAGGCGTTCAGGTCGTCACCGATGACTTCCGCCATGCAGGTGGTGGACACGGCGATCATGTCGGGCTTGTACAGGGCCTTGGCGTTTTCCAGACCGTCGAACATGTTCTTCTGGCCACCGAACACCGCCGCATCTTCCGTCATGGAATCGGACACGCAGGAGATGGGCTCCTTGAAGTGACGGTTGAAGTAGGTGCGGAAGTAGGCCACGCAACCTTGGGAGCCGTGCACGTAGGGCAGGGTCTTCTCGAAGCCCAGGGCGCAGAGCACGGCACCCAGGGGCTGGCAGGCCTTGGCGGGGTTGACGGTGAGGGCCTCGCGCTTGAAGTTCAGATCCTGGTACTCCAGGGTGGTGGTCCACTGGAAGACCTCGCTGATCTTCGCGTCGGGCACCTTCTCTTCAAACATTTCCTGTTTGTTCTTCAGGGATTCCTTGTATTCGGGCTGACGGAACAAGGGATACGAAGGGACGATTTTTTCAACGACTTGCATGTTCATCTCCTTACCGGCACCACCCATCTGTGGATACCGGCAAAAGGTTGATCGGTTTCACTCCCCTCCCCCGCTTGCGGGGGAGGGGCTTGCATCAGGCTGCCTTGGCCAGTTCCTGGGCTTCTTCAACCTTCTTCCAGGGCGGCACCAGCTTGCCCCAGCAGGGGTTGTTCAGGGTCATGTCCATGTCCCGGGCGAAGATGGCGAAGCCGTCGTAGCCGTGGTAGGGGCCGGAGTAGTCCCAGCTGTGCATCTGGCGGAAGGGGATGCCCATCTTCTGGAAGATGTACTTTTCCTTGATGCCGGAGCCCACCAGGTCAGGCTTCACCTTCTTCACGAATTCCTCGAATTCGAAGCCGGTGACGTCGTCGTACAGCAGGGTGGCGTTACCCATTTCCTTGATGGTGCGGTCGTAGTCGTCGCCGTGGGCGAACTCGTAGCCGGTGCCCACCACTTCCATGCCCAGGTCCTCGTAGGAACCGATCACGTGCCGGGGACGCAGGCCGCCCACGTACAGCATGACCCGCTTGCCGGTGAGGCGGGGCTTGTACTTCTCGATCACGGCATCCACCATGGGGCGGTACTTGGCGATCACTTCCTCGCACTTCTGCTTGATGCTGTCATCAAAGAAGGCGGCGATCCTGCGCAGGGATTCCTCGATCTTGGTGGGGCCAAAGAAGTTGTATTCCATCCAGGGAATACCGTACTTCTCTTCCATGTGCCGGCTGATGTAGTTCATGGAACGGTAGCAGTGCAGCAGGTTCAGCTTGGCCTTGGGGGTGTTTTCCATTTCGGCCAGGGTGCCGTCGCCGGACCACTGGGCGATGACCCGAAGACCCATTTCTTCCAGCAGGATGCGGGAGGACCAGGCGTCGCCGCCGATGTTGTAGTCACCGATGATGGTCACGTCGTAGGGGGTGGATTCGAAGGCGACGTTGTCGCGGCGGTCCAGCACCCAGTCACGGATGGCATCGTTGGCGATGTGGTGGCCCAGGGACTGGGACACGCCCCGGAAGCCCTCGCAGCGCACGGGCACCACGGGTTTGTTGATGGTGGCAGCGCCCTTCTTGGACACGGCTTCGATGTCGTCACCGATCAGGCCGATGGGGCACTCGGATTGCACGGAGATGCCCTTGTGCAGGGGGAACAGGCCCTCGATCTCTTCAATGATCTTGGCCAGTTTCTTGTCGCCACCGAAGACGATGTCCTTCTCCTGGAAGTCGGAGGTGAAGTTCATCTCGGCAAAGGTGTTCACGCCGGTGGTGCCGACGTAGTAGTTACGGCGCCCGGCGCGGGAATACTGGCCGCAGCCCACGGGGCCGTGGGAAATGTGGATCATGTCCTTGATGGGACCCCACACCACACCCCGGGAACCGGCATAGGCACAGCCGCGGATGGTCATGACACCGGGCAGGGACTTGCGGTTGGAGGTGATGCACTTCTTGGATTGTTCGATGCTCTGGTCGTTGACGGCCAGGTGCTTGGCACGGTCCTTCTTGGCCTTGTCGGGATATACCTCCAGCACCTCGGCGATGAGGGCTTCGGTTTCTTCGCGAGTCAGGTTAGACATTTCTTTCTCCTTTCACGCTGCCACCAATCTGTGGACAGCATGTTGGGTTGGTCACTCCCCTCTCCCACCGGGAGAGGGGCCGGGGGTGAGGGAAAGTCGCGTTGGCGAACCCACCCTCTCCCCAACCCCTCCCCCGGCGGGGGAGGGGCTTCAACATCAAGCAGCAGCTTCAGCGGCCAGCTGGGCAGCGGTCTTGCCGACGATGGACTCGTCTTCCTCTTCCAGGATGCCGAAGGACATCATCACTTCTTCCAACTCGTCCATGGTGATGGGGGTGGGGATCACCAGGTTCTTGTTGTTCATGACCTTCTGGGCCAGGGCGCGGTACTCGTCGGCCTGCTTGGCCTGGGGGTTGTACTCGATCACCGTCATGCGGCGGATTTCGGCCCGCTGCACTTCGTTGTCCCGGGGGATGAAGTGGATCATCTGGCTGCCCAGCTTGGTGGCCAGCTCGGTGATCAGCTCGTCCTCACGGGCGGTATTGCGGCTGTTGCAGATCAGGCCGGCCAGACGCACACCGCCGGAGTTGGCGTACTTCACGATGCCCTTGGCGATGTTGTTGGCGGCGTACATGGCCATCATCTCGCCGGACACGACGATGTAGATTTCCTGGGCCTTGTTCTCGCGGATGGGCATGGCGAAGCCGCCGCACACCACGTCACCCAGCACGTCGTAGAACACGAAGTCCAGATCCTCTTCGTAGGCGCCTTCCTCTTCCAGGAAGTTGATGGCGGTGATCACACCGCGGCCGGCGCAGCCGACGCCCGGCTCGGGGCCACCGGATTCGACGCACTTGATGTCGCCATAACCCACCTTCAGCACGTCTTCCAGTTCCAGGTCTTCCACGGAACCGGCTTCGGCAGCCAGGTGCATGATGGTGTTCTGGGCTTTAGCGTGAAGGATCAGACGGGTAGAGTCCGCCTTGGGGTCGCAACCCACGATCATCACTTTCTTGCCCGCCTCGGCCAGGGCAGCCACCAGGTTCTGGGTGGTGGTAGATTTGCCGATACCACCCTTGCCGTAAATCGCACATTGACGCAAAGCCATCTTGATTCTCCTCTGAACAGTCACACAGGGGCGCGACGGAAATTTCGCTCGCAGTGGAGTTATCGCAAGGGATGTGCCAGCGGCAAAAAACAACATAACTCATTGAATATAAAGACATGAAAACAGGACATAACGATCCTGATACGGGAGTGGCACACGACAAAACGCAAAACTTTGTCGCGCTGCCTACAACACACACCACCGCAGACCGGGACCGTGCCAGCCTGCCCCGCCAGGCCCGCCTGCCCATCAACCGGTGCAGCCTGCCGGCGGTGCTGCTGGGCAGCCTGGCCTACCAGAAACGCCCCGTGGCCCTGGCCCTGGACGGCGTGCTGGAACTCCACAAGCCCCTGTTCATGGCCCTGGATCGTCTTGCCGACCCCGCTGAACGCGCCCGCCTGTTCCAGAACCACATGGCCGCCGCCTTCAGCCTGGACAGCCCGGAAGAAGCGGGCTGGCGGGACAACGCCCGCCATGCCCGGGCCAAGGCCCACTACCTGCGCCTGCTGCGGGGCTGGGCCTTCGACAGCGACGGCCAGGAAGGCGCCGTGCTCAAGGGCTGGGTGGAATCCTGCTTTGGCCTGCTGCCCCGCCACCACGGCGGCCCCATCCGGGATTTCTCCGCCCTGCCCTACCGGGCCTACCTGGAACAACGTTCCCGGGGCCTGTACGGCACCAACGCCCTGGAAGCCCAGCTGGACCTGCTCTACACCTACTGCCAGTACGAACTGGGCCGCCAGCGCCTGGGCCAGACCCATATCACCCTTTACCGGGGCGTGAACCACATGGGGGACCACGAAACCCTGTACGAGATGGCCCACCCCGCAGACAACCTCCGCGACAAACCCCGCCGGGTGGTACTGCTCAACAGCCTGTCCTCCTTCACCCGCAACCGGGAGCGGGCCGGGGAGTTCGGCGACTTCATCCTGGAAGTGGAAGTGCCCCTGGCCAAGGTGGCTTTCTTCCATGGCCTGCTGCCGGGCCGGCTGGCGGGAGAGGATGAATACGCGGTAATCGGCGGGGTGTATGAAGTGGAATATGCAACAACCTGACGCGACAACCTGAGACCCCAACCCCATGAGCGCCGCCCTCGCCCCCCTGTTCTTCGTCCTGTTTCTGGCCACCCTGGGCATCAGTCTGGCGCTATGGCACCGCTGGCGGCGGCTGGCCCAGGCCCAGTTCATCCGCACCTACAGGTTTCCACCGGGCTTGCTGGACAAGCTGGCCGCCCGACGCCCCGGCCTGGCGGAGAAGGATCGTTATCTGGTGATGCGGGCCCTGCGCAAGTTTTTCCTGGCCTATCTGAACGGCCGGCTGGAGCCGGTATCCATGCCTTCCCAGGTGGTGGACGACCTGTGGCATGAGTTCATCCTCTACACCCGTCACTACGATGCCTTCTGCAAACAAGCCTTCGGTCGATTTCTGCACCACACCCCGGCCGTGGTGCTGAGCGCCAACCGCCAGACCAACGCGGGCCTGCGCCGGGTCTGGTGGCACGCCTGCAAGGAAGAGGACATCGATCCCCGCAACCCCGCCCGCCTGCCCCTGTTGTTTGCCATAGACGCCAAGCTGGGCATTACCGACGGGTTTCACTACGTGCCGGACTGCAAGGCCCTGGACAGGGACAACACCGGGGGTGGGTCAGGCAGCCCTTACTGCGGCGGGGATTTCTCCAGCACCGATCCAGATGGCGGCACCGATGGTTTTGGCGACAGCGACGGGGGAGGTAGCGACGGCGGCGGGGGCTGTGGCGGAGACTGATGCGGGTTACCGGCCCACGTGACTGCTGGATCGCGCATCACCCGACCATGAATCACATTGCACTTGACCCGGGACAGACAAGTCGATGTCCAAGTGAATGACTGTTCCATCGGAGTCGCTCAGGCGCAGTCACCTCGTTACGGAAAAACGGTTCTCGGGGCTCCAATGGCAAGTATCTGTGAGCAGTGGTCCCTTGGGACGCCAGTCCACTGAGTGCTCATCGGCCGTTGCCGACCTTGAGTCTACGGTCTGAATTGGCCTGCAATACATCGCTTAGCAGTCTTTCGGCCACAAACTATGATCAGCGCAGACGATTTATCAAGTGCAACCAAACCGCGCCGCCACGCCCTCAAGCGTCATGTTCTCAGCAATCTCATCATGGGGAATCAGCACATAGCGCCACGGCTTGCCGCTGTAACTCGCCGCATGATCTGAAGCATTCGCGCACCACTGCACAGCCACCTCCTTCTTGGCCTGAACAATGGGGTCATCCAGCTCCGTGCGCTTCTTGGGTTCCAGCATATAAATTGCGTCGGTCGTCTCGGCAATGAAATCCGGCTGATATTCCCGATGATCTGCCCCATCCCGGTAATAAATCTGGAACTGTCCCTTCGCAGGCTTGAACCACTTGAGGGCGTCCCGCTCCAGAATCACCGCCAGTTTGCGTTCGGAGTCCGAATCGAACTTCTGCACTGGGTACAGGCATTTCTCGAAGCCGCCGAAGAGGTACTTCGCCATGTTGCTTTTGTCCGCCGGTTCCACCCGGTAACTGGCGGGCGGTTCCTGTACCGAATAGGTGTAGGCACTCTGCTTCAGCTCGGTGAAGCCCTTGTTGATCTTCACCTCGTAGCCGGCCACATCCTCCCAGTAATGGGCCTGCATCTGGGCGTGGATAAAACGGGCGATGTCGCGCTGGTAGCATCGCAACACCTTGCGCGCGTCGTCTTCGGCAAGATAGGTCCGGAAGTGCGCCACGGTCTGCGTTGCCAAGTCATAGAGCAAGTCGGAGTGGTGGTCGTAGGAAATGTCGTCGAAGTCCACCAGACCGCTGACCACATAATCTTCCAGCCGGGCTTCCTCGATGCCGCCCCGGCCGAGGGCAACAACTTCAAGCTGATTCGTGCGCAGGTGCTGAATCCAAAGCTCATCGGATACTGCCGGATATTTCAGCGTGGTCAGGTCCAGGGTGAACGGTTTGAAGCCTGATTTCACCTCACCTTTGGGCACCACCAGAATGCGCGGGATATCGATGGTCTGTTGCGTGACCAGTTCCACCGTCTTCGCCACCACGGCAGCAATGTCAGGCTTCTCCGCCACCCCTTCCAGTTCCAACTGCGCCGGCTGGTGCTGTTCTTCTACAGCCTTGATGATGGCGGCCTGTATCTCCGGCTTCTTCAGGTATTCGACGGTAGGCAGCGTCTGCGGCTGGTTTTCCAGCTTGCGGATGACATCAAAGGTGATCTGGGCCACCTTCTGCTCTTCGGGCTTGGTGAAAACCGGCACAGTTTCGCCACCCGCCACCACCGTGTTGCTGGTCACCTGGGCGGGTTTCAGCCCCAGCTTCGAGGCCAATTGAGATTGCGACACCACCGTGGCGGTCTTCTGGCCCAGGTCTTCTGAGTCCAGCACCACGGCCTGCAAGTGAATCGCCGAATCCGGCTTGTTGGCCTCGGAGATGATCTCCTGGAATTTGTCGTGGGCAACGATATTCAGCCGGTCCACTGCCATGACGCCGGTGCGCTTGCCATAGGGCAGGCGCAGACCGCGCCCGATGGATTGCTCGATGAGGATGCGGGCATTGGCGGCACGCAGCGGCACGATGGTGTAGAGATTGGTCACGTCCCAGCCCTCCTTGAGCATGTTGACGTGAATCACGATCTCCGTCGGCTCGTCGGTGTGCTCCACCTTGAGCAGTCGGCCGATCATCTCCTCTTCTTCCGCGCCGGTCTTGCTCGAATCCACCTGGATGACCTTGTCCCGATAGCGCCCCTCAAAGAATTTGTCGGACTTGATCAGCTCGGTCAGTTGCCCGGCGTGGGTGGTATCACGGGCAATCACCAGCAGGAACGGCTTGACGATCGGGTTCTCGCTCTCGCGGGCATAGGTCTCCAGCTCCACCTTCACGGACTCATGCAGACGCACACCGTCTTCCAGTTTCAGCCGCTCGATCTCCTCCACCGACATGCCCGCCGGGTTGAAATTCTTCCGCGTCACCACCGCCGGTTCCTTGACGAAGCCATCGGCCATTGCCCGGCCCAGGGGGTAGTCAACAATCACGTTCTTGAAGGCCGTAGCACCCCGCGTGGTCTCCACGAAGGGCGTGGCCGTCAGCTCCAGCCCCAGGATCGGCTTCAATTCGTTGATGGCGCGAATGCCGGCACTGGCTCGATAGCGATGCGATTCATCCATCAGCATGACCAGATCCGGCAAGCCAGCCAGATAGTCGAAATAGCTCTCGCCGATGTATTCCGACAGCCGCTTGATGCGGGGCGACTTGCCGCCGCGCACTTCCGAATTGATCTTGGAGATGTTGAAGATGTTGATCCTCACCCCGCCGAACAGCGTGCCGCTCATGGGATCGCGCTGGTCGTAGTTGTCGCCGGTGATGATCGACGGCGCGTCGATGGCGAACTCGGCGATGCCCCGGAACACATACTTGGGATGGTTGCGGTCGCTGAAATCGGCAATCAGCTTGTTGTAGATGGTCAGGTTGGGCGCCAGCACAAAGAAGTTGTTGATGCCGTGGGCCAGATGCAGATAACTGATGAAGGCACCCATGAGGCGTGTTTTGCCCACCCCTGTGGCCAGGGCAAAGCATAGGGACGGAAACTCCCGCTCGAAGTCCGTCACCGACGGAAACTCGCTCTTGATGGTCTCCAGCACCGCCGCCAGGTCCACGTCCTTGCTTGGCGGGGCGATCTCGGTGATGCGGTCCAGGATTTCCAGCGAGCGGCGTTGCGGATGGCGCAGGCTCAGGCGGCCGGCGATGGCGTTGACGTGGCGGTTCATCCCTTTTTCCCCTTGTTCTTCTTGGTGGTTTTCTCCAACAGCTTCACCTCCACCTCGATGGCTGCCTCGAAATCCTGTTCCACCCTGCTAGGAGCGGCGAGCTGGCGCTGCTGGAAAACCCGAAATTCCGCCTCCGCCTTGGCCTGCGCCAGTTCCGCCGTGATCTTGCCGGCATGGGTCAACACCTCCCGGTCCGATAGACGCAGGAAGTCGTCCAGCTTGCCAATCCAGGTGGCCATGGTCATTTCCCGCCGGGCCTGGGCCTGCAACTCGGCGAATTCCAGGTAGGCGTTCACGATCCGGTTCAGCGTCTCCAGTTCCGCTTCGTTGAGATAGTTCTTGGCCACACCGGCATCCGCCTTGCGGATCGCACCTCCTTTGGCTGCGCCGGGCCAATTGGTCATGCCCATGTTGGGCGCATGCGCATCCGCGCGCAGTACAACCAATTCCGCCGCCGTATGGCCATGGGCCGCCCAGTGCATCTTGTTCTGCACCGTGGCGAAGAAGCGTTGCGAGGCTTCCGCCGAGGGGTCGTAATCGATGCTGGTGGCATAGATATCCAGCACCTTCTTCCAGAACACCTTCTCCGAGGAGCGGATGTCCCGGATGCGGGCCAGCAACTCGTCGAAATAGGTGTCGTCCCCGCGTTTGAAGCGCTCGTCGTCCAGCACGAAGCCCTTCACCAGATAGCTCTTGAGCTGCTCCGTCGCCCAGCGGCGGAACTGGGTGCCGCGATGGGAACGCACCCGGTAGCCGATGGCCAGCACCATCTCCAGCCGGTAGTGGGCGATGCGCCGTTCCACTGTCCGCGCGGCTTCCGGGGCAACTATTAAGTAATCTTTAACAGTTGCCTCCGGGGCCAGCTCCCGCTCCGAGTAGATATTGCGGATGTGCTGGGCAATGGCCGGCACGCTCACCTGATACAGCTCGGCGAGCTGCTTCTGGGTCATCCAGACGGTGCCCTCGGACACCCGCAACTGCACGCGGGTCTGGGCATCCTCGGTCTGGTACAGCAGAAATTCGCCGCCGTTCAGTGCGCCGGCAGTCTGTGCCGGCGGCGGGGTACGCCCCTTGCCGCTCATGATGGTTCCCCGTCGAACAGGTTCTGTTGGGCGGCAGTCTGTCTCCCCTCCCCCGCAAGCGGGGGAGGGGCCGGGGGAGAGGGCTCCGGCGCCGCCGGCAAGTTCTCCACTCGCAAGGAATAATCGTCATGTCCCCACTCGCAACGGGACAGCACCTGCTTCGGAATCTTCTTCACCGTCAGGTTGGCGAAATCGCCCCTGCTGCGGAAGGCCGGGCACAGCACCAGCAGCGTACGCTCCGGCCCCACCTCGTCGGCCAGCTGCTGCAACTGTTCGTGGGACAAAGTGGCGGTGGTGACGTAGAGGAAATCCCGCTCGGTGGAATGGCCGTGCTGCCAATACACCGCGTCGGAAGGCGCATAGGTGAAGCCTTCCAGCTTGCACAGCGCCTCGGCCAGCATGGCGGCGTTGTAGTCCCGGTGGATGACCCAGTTGCCCCACTTGTCCTTTTCCAGCAGCGAAGGCGCCAGCCGGTAATAGCGGAAACCGCCGCCGCCCTTCCAGCCGACGGCCTCGGTGATGCCGCCGGGGTCCGCGCCGTCAATGACCTTCTTCAGGCGCGGGATGATATGGGTGTGGCAGTGCTCGCCCAGCTCCACCATGATCCAGCGCCGGCCCATCTTGTGGGCCACCGCGCCGGTGGTACCGGAACCGGCGAAGGAGTCGAGGACGAGGTCGCCGGGGTTGGTGGCGATTTCGAGTACACGCTGTATCAAGCCCTCTGGCTTTGGAGTAATGAAATCATCTGCAAGAGACAAGCTCCCCAGTACTGCACGCACTTCTTTTCTCGCGGCATCCGTGTGGCTGGCATATTCGTGAGACCAAAGCGTTTGCGGTACCACGCCTTGATTGCGCAGCAAGTGTTTGTATCGCTTAAATGAGGGCGTCTTACCAAGTCCATCCTTGCCCCAGTAGATGAATCCCTCTGCGACATGCCGTAGGTGTTCGTCTCTGGAATAAGCCCAAACACGTGTCTTGCTGGGCCAAATCTCTTCACCTGTATTCGGTTGAATAATTGGGTAGTAGAGATTCGGACGCTCCTCAAATGACTTGCTACAGGTGTAGTCACTGTTCCGAAAAACCCCTTTTTCATCCTCGAATTTGTACTGGCGATCTTTCTCCTCGGTGCGAGGAATCAAATTCCTCTGCCAACTATCTGTTTTCCGATAGACCAGTAGATGGTCGTGCATTGGGGCAATTGTCTTGTGATCATTGGCTACGGCATATTTTTTCTGCCAAACCACATTCGCTACGAAATTCGCCCGCCCAAACACCTCATCGCACAACACCTTGAGGTAATGGCATTCGTTGTCGTCGATGGTGACCCACAGCGACCCATCCTCCGACAACAACCGCCGGATGACCTCCAGCCGGTCGCGCATCAGGGACAGCCACAGGGAATGCTCCACCCCATCGTCGTAATGGGTGAAGGCGCTGCCGGTGTTGTAGGGCGGGTCGATGAACACGCACTTCACCCGCCCCGCGAACTCCGCCTCCAGCGCCTTCAAGGCCAGCAGGTTGTCGCCGAAGATCAGCCGGTTGTCGAAGATGTCCGCATCACTCACCCGATGCCCGGCGTGATAACTCCGCCCCGGGTCTTCCAGCAAAATGCGCGGCTCAAGCCGGGGCCGGTTCTCCTTGCCGATCCAGGTGAGTTCGAGTTTTTGCTTGTTTTTCATGGGAAAAATAGTGACCGCTGGGGCGGCGCAATAATTTGATCGCTCGATTTTATTTGCTGGGCCGAACGGCGTTTCACCCCCTCCGGACTGATGATCTCAACCACTCTCCCCTCAAGCTGTTGCCCCAAGGAGTCCCGATAAATAATCGCCGAAGCTGGCGACTCATTGCAGGTCGTGGCAAACAACTCACCAAAGCTGAGGCCTTCAGCATTGGCATAAACAAGGCGGGGTATCTGTTCATTCAAAGCGGCAATGCTGGCTTTGCGGGCGACATCGTCGAACTCGAACCCCAAACAGGTTTGGCCCTTGCGTTCATCGTCATGATCCGGGTCGTAGCCGACCATCTGGAACATCTCCAACCCTGGACCACCATAGTGGATAAAGTAATTGTTGTTATTCCAGTGCACCTCGGTCATGACGTCGCGTGCCCGGTGATGCTGCGAAAGGTGGATAAGCCAGTAATCGCCATGCCCTTTCTTGTTCCGGATGAAAAAGGGCGTGTAGTACTTGGCACCACATCGATTTACCAATGAGCGGTAAAGTCCGCTTTGTATGAACAGACGCCAGTCTTTTTCGGAGTTTTTGATCTCATCGATAGAGCGGCCTTGCAGGATGTCCGGTATGCCGATTTCATCAAGCAACGACTGCGTGAGTTCGCCTACGCCGGCGAAATTCAGGAATGAGTCGACGCCGAAAGTCAGGATGACTTCGGCGCTTGGTAATTGGGCAAAGATCTTTCGGACCAGTGGAGCCGGTATGTCTTTGTAACCATATTGATCCAGTGCGAAGATCGACCGGCCATTTTTTGGGCTTTTCCGTTTAATGAAATCGATGATGTCGTCAGCTTCGTCCTGAAATTTGGCATGGCGGAGCTGGATGTTGTTTCCGATATGACCGCCATGTCCTTCTTCCCGCAACACCTTGTCGAGATGCGCGTGAGCATAACGATCGGCTTCGATGAAAAAATAGTCAACCTTCAGGTCAACGGGCTTCCTGCGCCCCTGGTTGATCAGAAAATCCGCCTCGCGGGTAGCATCGAGAAAGATGAAGGGGGAACCCTTGACGAGTTCACCGGTATCGCTGTGGACGTATTGACCACCACCGGCGAAACCATCCACAAGTGTGAGTCGAAGAACATCCTGATTGGGCGAGCTGACCAAGGTCTGGAAATACGCGGCCAGATACGACTGCAGTATCCGGTGTTTGGCAATACTATGCGGTTGTATGAGATCGGGCCCATTTTTCCAGTTGTATGGCTTGCGAGACATAACTTCCTTCAAGGCAAGGCGGATACTGCGGGCATGTCATCCCAAGTACGGCCTGCGAGTAGCCGTCCATTGGCTTTCTTGGAGCGCCGCTTGCCATCGGCCCCCCACCCTCCCCATTGTTTGAAAAAGAACTGCACTTTCTGTGCTTCGCATTGCTGGCGGATATTTTCCACCCATTCGACCTTCATCGGCCTGGCCTTCGGCCCTGATTCCCCTCCCACGATTACCCAGTGGATGCCGTCAAGATTTAGCTTGCCCAGATCTTCTAGTAGCGGCTCAATCGATAGGAAGCGTATGCGCGCTTCCACTTTCCTTAGGCAATCGATTCGCGCTAGGCCACTCAATTTGTCTTCAACTGTCACGCCAATCCATGCATTGGATGGCACGGTACGAGGCCTGAAATACGAGACCAGCCGCTCCGCACGTTTGGTGAGTATCTGGAAAGTATGTTGAGGGCAACGCTCAATGACATCGAAGACCTGTTCGATGTAGGTGTCGCTAACCTTCTTATGGAAAAGGTCCGACATTGAGTTAACAAAATAGACGGCGGGTTTTTTTCGATTGATCGGTTCCGACAATCTGTTCGGCAAGAGTGTCAGCTGGAAACCGTTCTCGTAGCCGGGCGTTCCCATGGCCTTGAGCCGCTTGGCCATGGCCTCCGCATAGCAGTGCTTACAGCCAGCGGAAATCTTGCTGCAACCCACGGTCGGGTTCCAGGTCGCTTCAGTCCACTCGATACGGCTGGTTTGTGACATGGCGTATGCGTAAATTAGCGCTCAGAACGTCCAACCTGTAGGTGCATGAACTCTTCCAGGTCGAAGCAGAGAATCTTGAAGTGGGTGCAGACATTTTTCCGCACCTCTCCCAGCCAAGGAGTTACTGCATTCCTTAAACACCTTGCTGCTCATCATGTCCAACTCCTTACAGTGCCCTATTGTTATCGCGCCACGAAAAGATGGATTACCAAAGCCATTTACCACGGCTACGCCCACTGCCTAATGATTCCAGTGATCAAGCTCATAGCGTGAGCCTCACCCTATGGTGGCTCCAGCTTGCCAATCGTTGGGGGCATGGGATGTAACTCCTTTATCATAGTTTTCCCGTCATTGGCCGGTCAGGTGCCTATGGGCGGTGCTGGTTGCTCATGTTGGGCATCTTGTTCAGCCAATCGTTGCAAAACGTTGTAGGCCAGCGGCTGGGAATCCGTGAGGTTGCGAAAGATTGCTAGATAACCCCGCATTGCTTGATACGGGACCGAGGCTGCGTAGATCAATTCGGAAATCTCGTTGGTGCGCTGGGACAGAAGGGTCCGGTCTTCATCGGCAAGTTCGAACCGTGGTTTCCCGAGTACGTCGGCGGAACGGAGCGCGACGAAAGCCATGATGAAGTAGCGGCCATGGCGGAAGAACATGCGCCGGCTGTACTGGGCTTCCGATCTTTCGGTAGCGGCAAGAATGGCGTCGACGAAGCGATAGATGCGCACGAGCCGGCAAAGGCGCAGCCCGGACAGGTTGGTTGGAAAAAGCAGGTCGTAGAGTGTGCCGTCCTGTTCCCACAAGCGGCCGATTTCCTTCTTGGCGGTCACCGTGAAGTCGATGGCGTTAGTCGGCCTGGGGTGCTGTAGCAATTCGGCGGCGTTCCTGACCTTGAAGTTCAGGCAGGCCACGGCAATGGCGGCCTCCTCCAGGGTAAAGGCATCCTCGCGCCGTACCCGCGCTTCCGCAGAAGGCCGGTAGTGATAGGTGATACTCGCCGCCGAAAGCTCTTGCCGCAGCCGCTCCTGGTTGGGATCGAGGGCGGCGAAATCAACGCCGCGCACGACATTCTGGTGGTTGCGCGCGCGGGTGATTTTCAGGCCGATGTCGTCTGCGTCGTCGCCGATCTCGATGAGGGTCAGCAACAACTTGGCGTCCGGAGAAATTTGCCCAACCTGGGTGGCGTTGAAGATTGCCCCGGCCGTCTGGGCGCCGTTGACGATGGACAGCCTGGTACAGCCAAAGGCGCACTTCTGATGGGTTCCGGCCGCCTGGGTGATGATGTCGGCAATCGCGGTGATGCCGTTGTTGAGGTAGAAGAAATCGCCCGGCCGCGTGCGCACGGTTCGCTCGATGGCGGTGTTCACGCCGACGGAACCCAGGTAATGCCGGATATTGCGCTCGAATAATGCCCTGCCGTGGTCTTCCACCAGCTTGGCGAGGTTCGCCGCCGTGATCTGGCCATAGAAGGCTTTGCGCGGGCCAGGGACTCCGTACCAGTTTTCCAGAACGACTTGGTCATCTACGGTTGCCGGTGCCTGTTCCACGACCAGCCAGCCGTAGGCCGTATCCAGGTTTACGGCTTGCCACTGCATGACCTCGGAAAATTGATTCAGGCTATCCCTGAAAGCGTTCAGGTCGTTGGTGGCGTGCGGCCCGATGGCGTCGCCCAGGAAGGGTAGCAGCAACATCAGTTTGACGCCGGGGGTGTCGAGTGCTTCTTCGATGTCATCCAGGCGGTTGCGGATGGCTTCGTTGAAACCGTTGAACTGTCTGGCTTGAATGGCCTTGATGCCGTTGATGGTCTTCTGGACTTCCGCTTGGGAGGGGGCCGTACCACCGGGCTTGAACTTCGACTGCACGAAGACCAAGCGACTGCCGGGCCGATCAAAATACAGGGCGTCGATACCACCGTCGTCGCTACCGTCGGTAATCGCGCCGACCGCCGTGGTGTCATCGATCTCGCAGTATCCGACCACGGCGTAGGCCGCGAGCGAGCGAGTCAGACGATCCAGATTGTGTTGGTCATCGGCCCAGTTTTCGCGCCCGGCTTTCACGATTTTGGGGACGCTAGCAAAGAAGCGGCCTCGCAATGCGGCTTCGAGTTGGGCGATTTTTTCCTCTCTGGTCGGCATGGTCTCAGCCCAGCGTCCAACGCAGCAGAAACAGGGACTGCAAGCTGGTAACTTGATTTAGTTTGCCCTCGATGGCGGAAATCAACTCCTCCCGCTGCCTGTCCACCTGATCCTGGGCATCGAACAGGGAGTGGCGCTTCTGGTTGCGCTGGGCCTCCAGTGCCTTGATCTGCTTCTGACCGGAGAGCTTTTCCTCCAGGGTCAGTGCCGTGGTGGCGGCACGGCGGGCTTCCTTGATCTGGCGGTCAATTTCCTTGATTTCCCGCTCCAGGCCAACTTTCAGGTCGTCGGCCCAGCCGTCGAGTTTGTCGGCTTCGGCCTCGAAAATGCGGGCATTGCGTTCGGAGATGGTGCGCTGGATGGCGGTCTGGCGGTTCTGGGCATGCCGGCCGAGGGATTCGTTTATCCCCGCCTCTACCACGCACGGTTGGGGAGTGGAAGCACAAGGCAGCGTCAACAGCCGCTGCGCGATTTCCTCCTCCAGCATCTGGCCTTCATCGGTGATGGCGGAAAAGATCAAGTGGTCTTCCGCCTGATCCAGGGATTCCACGCTGAACTGAGTCAGGGCCAACCAGCCAGACTTGCCGATGAGCGGCTCAAGCGTCGTGACCTTGCCATCATGCCTGCCGTAATCGAAGCGGATTTCCGCAACGGGCAGGTCTCGCCTCTTCGCCTGGGTGACGATGGCCTCGGCCAGGGGGTGATTGAGGCGGTAGAGATGTGCTTCGCCGGTTCGGCGCGGAAGTTCGTACAAGCCCAGGGGGATGGCACCAGCCTGTTCGGGGAAGGGGTTGGTTGTAAGGCGGAACGAGGCATCGCCCAGAAACTCGGCCTGGCCCTCCAGCTCATGCCGGGTGAGCTGCATAAGCAGGCGTTCATAGCGGTTCAGGTACGCCTTGGAGGTTTCATCGCGCACCTTGAGCTTTTCGCGGACTTCGTCGTCGAAGTTTTCCAGCAGCTTCTGCCGTGTACGGGTCATGGATTCGTTGATTTCCAGGCTCAGTTCGAGCTGGAGCTGGTTGAATGCGGTGGCTATCTCGTCGGGCTTGCGGCAGGTCTGGTAGATGGCGGCGATGCGTTTCTCGAAATCGACGCCGGATTCGATGGCACCCAGCACTTCGTCGCTGGCACCGAAGACGCCCTCGAAGAGCTGGAACTTGTCGCGCAGCAGTTCAAAGACGCGCTGATCGGCAGCGTTCTTGCGGTTGAGGAAATTGACCACCACCACGTCGTGCTTCTGGCTATAGCGATGGCAGCGGCCAATGCGCTGCTCGATACGCTGGGGGTTCCAGGGCAGATCGTAATTGACCACCAGCGAGCAGAATTGGAGGTTGATGCCTTCGGCACCCGCCTCGGTGGCAATCATGATGCGGCCCTGCTCGCGGAAGTAGTCCACCAGGGCCGAGCGCATGTCGGCAGTGCGCGAGCCGGTGACCCGGTCGCTGCCCTGATGGCGTTCCAGCCACTGGCTGTAGATGAGCTTGGAGCCTTCATCTGTGTTGGAGCCGTTGAACAGGACGACGCCCTCGGCGAAGGGGCTGTCCGCCAGTACGCGCAGCAGGTAGTTCTGGGTGCGGCGGGATTCGGTGAAGATGATGGCCTTCTGCGCCGCGCCGATTTCCTCCGCCTTGGCGAAAGCGATGCGCAGGGCCTTCAGCAGGGCCTTGCCCTTGGCGTTGGATTCGATAGAGGCTGCCAGTTGCGCGAATGCGTCGAGGTCGGCGATTTCACGCTCGATGGCCTGGCGGTCGGCCTCGCTCAGATACTCGCCGGCATCGTCTTCGGTCCATTCCTCGGCGGTCTCATCCAGGGCTTCGTAGTCCTGGTCCAGCTCATCTTCGAGGGATTCCGTAGGTTCCTGCTTGCGCAGCTTGGCCTTGAGCCGGTTGGAAATGGAGGTGAGCGCGCCAGCAATGGCAAAGGTGGACGAGGCCATGAGCTTGCGCAGCACCAGCGTCATCAGGGAACGCTGGCCCGCCGGCAGGGCTTGAAGGTTGTCCCGTTGCAGGTACTCCGAAACAAGATGGTAGAGCCGGTCTTCGCTTTCTTCCGGGGTGAACTCCTCCACCAGCGGCAGGCGCTTGGTATAGGGAATGTAGGCGGTGACCTGGCGGCGAAGCGTGCGGTGGCAGACGGGCTTGAGGCGGGCCTTGAGCGTTTGGAATACCCGTTCCTGCTCCAGGTTGGCGAACTGCTCGCGGAAACTCTTCAGGTCGCCAAAGGTGTGTTCGTCGATGAAGCTCACCAGACCGAACAATTCCAGCAGCGAGTTCTGTAACGGCGTGGCAGTGAGCAGCAGCTTGTGCTTGCCAGCGAGCGCCAGCTTGAGCGTGTTGGCAATGACGTTGGACGGCTTGTAGACGTTGCGCAGCCGATGCGCTTCGTCGATGACCACCAAGTCCCACGGTACGGCATGCACGTCGCCGGCCTTGCTCTTGGCGAACTGGTAAGAGCAGATGACGATTTCGGGCGCCTCGAAGGGACGGAATTGCCCCTGGCGAATGGCGGCGTTGTAGGACTTCGCTTCGAGGATGCGGCAGGGCAGGAAGAATTTCTCGGCCAGTTCCTGATACCACTGCTTGCGTAGGTTGGAAGGCGTGATGATCAGGATGCGGCGTTTGCGTTCGGCCCATTTCTGGGAGAGAACCAGGCCTGCTTCGATGGTCTTGCCAAGGCCAACTTCGTCGGCCAGCAGGGCGCCCTTGGATAGCGGCGACTGAAAGGCGAAGAGCGCGGCATCGACCTGATGCGGGTTGAGGTCCACCTGGGCATCGACCAAAGCGCCAGCAAGCTTCTCGACGCTGTCAGGCGGGCAGCGGCGGGTTAGCTCGTAGGCGAGATATTTGGTGTGGTAGCTGGAAATCACTGCCTGATTGTTGTTGGAGTTTCGCCGATTGTCCCGCAACGTGTTGGAAAGACAAAGATGGGCTTGTTAGATAGCCCTTGCAGATGATGACTGGGCTTTTACTCGCCACTACCCGCACCTGACTATCTTCAGAGAATTATCAAATGTTCTATACGCGGGTGGCAGGTAACCGTTCATTAATGGACATTCGTACCGCCGAGTGCTAATGGCAGCAAAGGCCGAATACCCGCCGTTCAAGTGGCCACTTTCTGGAAGCCACTGCTGTAGGTTCGGTACGGACCATCGAGCTTCGTGACGGAGCAGGTCATTGGCCTGAGATAGATCGGTCAATGCCTCGCGATTCCCCAACTGAAGCGCCCGCTTGATAAGGCACGCGCGATCCGTCATCCCGCGCAAGCAGGAATCCAGGAGCGTGATGGCTTGCTTGCTTTGGAAGAACCGGCTGGCAGGGCAGGCATGTCTGCCCCCGCCCGCCGGCAGCCGGCCTTACACCGGGCCCCGGGATTCCCGTTTGGCGTCTGTGGTGCGGGTCATGGCCACCTCCAGGGGGACTTCCTCGTACTTGGGCTTGTAGCCATCAAACGCGCCCCGCACGGTGATGATCTTCTCGGCGCTGCTCTGGCCCTTGAAGTCGCTTTTCTCCAGGGCCAGTTCATCCATCATCTCGTTCCAGACCATGCCGTCGGTCATGGGGATGAGCACGGTCTTCACGCCCCCCAGTTCGGTGACCATGGGCTTGGCGATGTTCACCACGTAGATCAGGGCCTTCATGTCCGGGGCAAAGTCTGCCTGGTATTTCTCCAGCAGGGGCGGGATGAGGGCCATGTCATCGATGGAGCCGGCCAGGAGCTTGATCTTGTCGGCGTCGGTGAGCAGTACGCCCCCCAGCATGCCGGCCAGGGGCGGCTTGCGGCGGCCCTGGGCATCGGCGATCTCGCCGTCGATGATCACCAGGTCCCCCCGGTAGGCGTAGTAGCCGGTGCCGGAAGCTTCCTTGAAGTTGACGTTGTACAGTTGTTGTTCGCTTTCGTAGCGGTCGAGCAGCATGGGTAACCCCTTGGTCGATGTGGATAACCCTATTGCTGGTGCAAGTTGCAGGCCAACCGGGCGCATGGGCCCCTGATGCCTGCCAAAACCGCATGGCCATGGCCCCGGCACGAGTCCCCCACCCAAGCCCGCCCGCCCTGGACAAGGCCCAAGCGCAACAAAAATTCCGGATTTGGCAGATTCCCTACACAGGCCGTGGACCGCCAGGCCCGATGGCTACGGGAATTGTCGTCTGGCCTACAACTTGCAGAACCCATGGCACCCTTTTCATGGAGCCTGCGATGTCCACCCCTGTTTCCCAACAACTCGATGCCATCCTCTCCGCCCTGGGTGAAGGCAATCTGGTGCCCTACCTGGGGGCCGGCGCCCTGGCCGGGGTGACCAACCCGGCCACGGGCCAGGCCATTCCCGCCGACAGCGACAGCCTGATCCTGGCCATGAACAACGGCCAGCCCATGGCCCCCAAGCTGATGTATGAATTCCCCCGGGCGGCCATGAACGTGGAACTGAAGAAAGGCCGCTCCACCCTCACCAAGTTTCTCGACCGCACCTACCGGGACACGGTCTGGAGCCCCTCCCCCCTGCACACCTGGCTGGCCGATCTGGGCCTGCCCTATGTGGTGGACGTGAACCGGGACACCCTGTTGCAGACCGCCTACGCCGGCCGTCCCCACACCCTGATCGTGGGCGTGGCCCGCATCGCCGGCACGGCCTACCGGTTCAAGGTGTACCACTACGACGGCGCCGCCTACCGGGAGGTGGAGCAGGACGCGGTGGACACCACCCTGCCGGTGTTGTTCAAACCCCTGGGCACCCCCCTGCCCCAATCCAACTACATCGCCTCGGATGCAGACTTTGTGGACTACATCACCGAGCTGATGGGGGGCTTTGCCATTCCCGGTTTCCTGAAGCGCATGCGCCAGGGCCGCCGCTACCTGCTGCTGGGCTTGCGCCTGAACCGGGATACGGAACGCATGGTGCTGGCGGACATCCGGTTCGGCGCCGCCCAGCCCGCCGGCTGGGCCCTGATGCCCGAGGCCAACGACAAGGAAAAACGCTTCCTGGACAAGCTGGGCATCGAACTGGTGCCGGCGGGTGTGGCGGAACTCCTGGCTGCTGCCCAGCAGGCCGAACCGGCCCTGGCCTGATGAGGCAGCCACGATGCTGAAATGGACCGACACCCAGCACGGCCTGGGGCTGGAAGAGATGGACAGCAAACACCGGGAGTTCTGCGCCCTGGTGGACGCCCTGGGCCAGGCCGGGGATGCAGACTTTCCGGTCCTGTTCCAGCAGCTGGTGGACCACACCCGGCTGCACTTCGCCGAAGAAGGCCGGCTCATGCGCCTGAGCAAGTTCCCCGCCCTGGGGGAACACGAAGGCGAACACACCCGCATCCTGGGGGACCTGCTCCAGTTCAACCGTAACGTCCGGGTGGGGCGGCTCATGCCCCTGGCCCGGGCCTACGTGCGGGAAGGCCTGCCGGAGTGGTTCGGCCTGCACCTGGCCACCATGGACCGGGCCCTGGCGGCCCATTTCTCACGCAGCATGGCCAGCGTTTAGAGGGTTTGAAGACTGTCCCTCTCCCCTAGCCCCTCCCCCGCTTGCGCGGGAGGGGTAAACATATGCCGAATCAGGCCGCTTCCCGGGCCCGTTTCAGCCAGGCATTCAGGCAGACCTTCTTGCGGCTTTCGTAGAGCCGTTCGCGGATCTGTTCCTTCACTTCCGGCAGATGCAGTACCCGGGCCGGCAGGATCTCGTCGCAGCGCAGCAGGTGAAAGCCCAGGGGAGATTCCAGCACCGGGCTGATTTCCATGGGGGCCATGGCAAACAGGGCGGCGTCCAGGGCCGGGAACAACTGGCCCGGTTTCGCATCCCCCAGCAGGCCGCCCTGCATGGCCGTGGGGCATTCCGAATGCTTCAGGGCCTGTTCCTCGAAACGCTTGGGGTCCTTGGCCAGGCGCTGGGCGATGGCGTCGATGCGGGCCCGGGCCAGGTCGGCCGTGTTGTCCGGCAGGGTTTCATTGACCGTCACCAGGATATGGCGGGCCCGGCGCAGCTCCGGCCGGTGGAACTGCTCCGGGTGGTAGTGGTAGTACAACTCCACGTCGATGTCGCTCACCTTGGCGGCCCGGCTGCCCACCTTATCCAGCACCGCCTGCACCCGCAGTTCCCGCACCAGGGACTGCTCGTAGACCTCGATGCTCAGGCCATTGCCGGCCAGGTCGTCGCGAAAGGTGTCCAGGTCCGGGTAACGGCTGCGCACTTCTTCCAGGGCCGCTTCCAGGGTGGCGCCGGGCACCACCACGTCCCGGGCCTCGGTGCTGGCCAGCACCCGGGCTTCCAGGTCGAACTGGCGGGCGGCCAGGCGTTCCACCTTGCGCAGTTCTTCCTGATCCAGGGCACCGGGGTTCTTGCCGAACAGGCTGTGGGCGGTCTTCAGCACCAGGTAGGCCACGTTCATGGGGCGTCTCCCTCCGGGGGCTCTGCCACCGGCACCAGGGGCGCCAGGTATTTCTCAGGCACCTGCAGGACATTGCCGGGGAAGTGGACGTGGTATTGCACGCCCCCCTCCGCTTCCCGCACCACCTTCATCACCTCCCCTTCCGTCCCCTGGGGCACCCGCACTTCGCCGTCCACCGACAGGCTGAGGGTGACGCGCACCTTCTCCCGGGTTTCGAAACGACTGGGGGTCCAGGGCTCGTCGGCACCGATGAGTTCTTCCTCCCGGCAGCCGACGATGCGGTTCAACTCCATGAAGTTCACCGTGTAGATGATCTGGTCCTGGAGGAAGGTGCCCACGTTCATGACAAAGCCGATGGAGCCCCGGCGCACCAGCAGGTTGCCCACGTCCATGCCCGGATAGGTACCGTCATTGCGCACATTGCGGGTGATGCGCACCTGGTCGCCGTAGTCGAAGCGGGTCTGCATGGCCCTGCCCTGCCTTTCAGCTTCTCAAAGCCTGCTCGGACCCATGACAGGGGCCCTGGTTGCCACAGCCACAGCCACCCCCTGCCGAGACTTCATGGAAGGCCATGGGCTCCGCATCACGCTTCACGACACTGATGGCTGTCAGGGGCACGAAGGCGGTCTGGGGTTCGTGCATATGGAAGACCTTGAACACCTTTTCGGTGAGGGCGTCGGACAGCACGAAGTCTTCATAGGCCTGTTCCAGCAGATCGGTATACAGGGTCCGGAGGGCGGCCTCTTCCGTCGGCAGGGGGCCGGCCTTGGTGATGTAGTCATGGAAGCGTTGCAGGATGTGCAGACGGTTCACGTGCACCACGGCCGGCTCGTAGGCCACACCGAAGTAGTTCAGGAAGTCCTCGGCGGACTCCATGTCTTCCATTGCTTCTTCCAGGGTCAGGTCGTCCATTTTCTTACTCCAGGGGATGGGTGAGGGGGGATGGGGGATGGGGGATGGGGAGGAAGGGGGGTGCCCCTTCCCTCATTCCCCATTACCCATTCCCGGGAATTCATGCCGCTTCTTCCAGGCGGCTGGCCACCGCCTGGGTCACCACGTCCAGGAGGACCTTGGCCCCCATGCGGTCGTGGGTGTCCAGTTCCATGAGTTTCTCCAGCATGGCCCGGCCCGTCTGGATGCGTTCCAGACGCAGGTTGATGTAGCCCGCCGCCTTGAGCACGTGCAGGTAGAAGCGCAGCAGGCCCATGGAACGCAGCACCGCACTGCCCACGTGGTCCAGGTTGATGCGCCGCCAGTCTGCCGGCAGCTCCAGACGCCGGGCGACGAGGGCCATGGCCCGGTCGGCAACGATCAGGGCGTCTTCCAGGCGATGCTGGTAGAAGTAGTAGCGGTACAGGGCCACCAGCACCACCAGGGCTTCCGGGGCCAGGAAATAGGCCCGCAGCAGGCTGGCCTCCGCCGCCGCCTCGCCGTAGCAGCGGCCCGCCTCGACGATGAGCGCGTCGACGCCTTCCGGCAGGGGCTCGTCGTAGTACAGGCTGGGCTGGTCGAAATCCAACAGGTCCATTTACCTCATCCTCTCTTCATTTTTCTTGTTGCTTCCGCACCGCACAGGTCGTCGGCCTCGCAGGTGGAGCACTGTCCGTCCACCGCTTCCCCCCGGGCCTGGAGGGTTCGTTCCAGCACCTCGATGCGCTCCATCAGGCAGGCGATGGCCTTGCCTACGGGGTCGGGAATCAGGTGGTGGTCCAGATTGATACCGTTTTCTCCGGCGGACTCCAGGCGGGTGACCACCTTGCCGGGGATGCCCACCACGGTCTTGTGGGCGGGTACGTCTTTCACCACCACGGAATTGGCCCCCACCCGCACCTGGTCCCCCAGGGTGATGGCCCCCAGGATCTTGGCCCCGGCGCCGATGACCACGCCGTTGCCCAGGGTGGGGTGGCGCTTGCCCTTGTTCCAGGTGGTGCCCCCCAGGGTGACGCCGTGATACAGGGTCACGTCGTCGCCGATCTCGGCGGTCTCGCCGATCACCACGCCGGCGCCGTGGTCGATGAAGAAGCGCCGGCCCAGGGTGGCCCCCGGGTGGATGTCGATATTGGTGACCAGACGGGCAAACCAGGAGATGAACCGGGCCGGATAACGCAGTCCCCGGTGCCACATACGGTGGGCAATACGCTGCCAGAGCACGGCATGGACGCCGGGATAGGTGGTGATGACCTCGAACCGGGACCGGGCTGCCGGGTCCCGCTGGAAGACGCAATCGATGTCTTCCTTGAGCAAGGAGAACAGCCCCGGTTCCGCAATATCAGCCTCACTTGCGCGGGCATGAAGGGGAATATTGGCGGCCGGTTTCATGGCAACGACTCAATGGGCCAGGCCGGAGGGTCGTGAGGCCACATGTTGCCGATAAAGGCACTCCAACTCCTGGTCCACTGGAGCCCGCTTGGCCTGCTCGGCAAAGGCGCGGATATCCGGCAGCAGGGCCCGGGCCTGGGCCTCCGTCAGGGCCAGACCAAGATGGGCGTAGGCCGCCACGATGCCCTTGGAACCGGAATGCTTGCCCACCACCAGGCGATGATCCCGGCCCACTTCCCGGGGATCGAAACCCTGGTAGTTGTCCGGGTCTTTCAACAAACCATCCACATGGATGCCCGCCTCGTGGGTAAACACCCCTTCCCCGACGATGCTCTTCTGCCAGGACACCGGACGGCCGGAGGCCCGGGCCACCCGTTCCGACAAGGCGGGGAAAGCCGTCAGGTCCACACCCGTATCCAGGCCATAGAGTTTTTTCAGGCCCAGGGCCACCTCCTCCAGGGCTGCGTTGCCCGCCCGTTCCCCCAAGCCGTTGACCGTGGTGTTCACGTGGGTGGCACCGGCCCGGCAGGCCGCCAGGGTGTTGGCGGTGGCCAGGCCCAGGTCGTCGTGGGCATGCATCTCGATCTCCAGATCGGTGATCGAGCGCAGGCTGCGGATCGTGTCGTGGACGCCGAAGGGTTCCATGACCCCCAGGGTGTCTGCAAAGCGGAAGCGCCGGGCGCCGGCGTTCTGGGCGGCATCCACCACCAGCATGAGGAACTCCAGGTCCGCCCGGGAGGCATCCTCGCCGCCGACGATCACCTCCAGGCCCATGTCCTGGGCCCGGGGTACCAGGTCGGCAATGGTCTTCAGCACCCAGGCCCGGTCCCGCTTCAGCTTCTTTTGGATGTGGATGTCAGAGACGGGAATGGACAGGTCCACCATGTCCACCCGCATGTTGCGGCAGGCTTCCAGGTCCCCGCCATGCATGCGGCTCCAGACGATGAGTCGTGCATCCAGCCCCAGGGCCGCCACGGCGCGGATGCTGTCGCACTCCCCGTCCCCCATGGCCGGAATGCCCACTTCCAGTTCCGGCACCCCCAGGGCGTCCAGCCGGCGGGCGATATCCAGCTTTTCCTCCAGGCTGAAGGCCACGCCGGCAGACTGCTCCCCATCCCGCAGGGTGGTGTCGTCGATGGTGATGGTGGCAGTCATGGTGGCGATGCACCCCGGTTAGTCGATATGCAGGTCTGTTTGCAAGCGCCATGCCACTCGCCAGACATGAATCAACCCATTGTTTTAATTGGAATAGCCCCGGGAACACCCAATGTCCTTGCTGTATAGAAATACACGGGGAGATGGGTTTGTGGGGTTTGCGACAGAGAAGAGTCAGGACCCTATCGTTGACCGGTAGACGGGATCAGTATTCGCCTTGATGGCCTCCTGCTCCCCTTGGGACACCATCGAGCCTTTCCTGTGCAATAGCGTCAATCTCGTCGCCCGTCTTGTGCGCAAACTGCGGCCATTGAGCGCAGCGCGACAGGCTTGTCAGCCCTGCCCGGCCTGGTTTACGGCGACTGAAGACCGAGCAGCCCGGGCAGCCAGGTGGACAGGAAGGGCAGCAGGGAGATGGTCAGCGCTCCCAGGAACATGGCGCCCACCGCCGGCAGCAAGGAGACAGCTACGTAGCGCAAGGGCTTGCGGAACATGGCGGAGGCGAAATAGATATTCAGTCCCGCCGGGGGGAAGAGGAAGGCGATTTCCAGGGTGGCCAGGAAGATGATGCCGAAGTGGATCGGATCGATGCCGTAGGCCAGGGCCACCGGCAGCAACAGGGGGACGAGGACCACGATGGCGGCGTAGATTTCCATGAGGGCGCCGGCGGCGATCAGGAAGACCACCAGGGCCACCAGGAAGGCGTATTTATTGGGCAGCACGGACTGGACCCATTCCACCGCCAGATCGGGGATGCCGGCATCCACCAGGAAGTTGGTCAGTCCCAGGGCCATGCCCAGGATGAGCATGATGCCGCCGATGACCTGGACGCATTCCACCAGAGCGAGCCCCAGGCCCCGGAGATCCAGTTCGCGATGGGCCACGCTCTGGGTAAAGAGGGCATAGGCGGCGGTGAGGGCGGCGCTTTCCATGGGGGTGGCGAGACCGCTCACCAGGGAGCCGATGGCCACCACGGGGGCCAGCAACTCCCACTTGGCGGCCCAGACCGCCCCACGACGGGAGGACCGTTGCGCCGTTTCGGCCAGCGCGACTGGCGCCAGGCCGTCCCGGCGCAGGAATCCCCCCGCCAACAGCAGAAAGGCCACCATGACCAGGGCCGGCAGGACGCCGGCCAGGAACATGGTGTTGATGGGAACCCGGGCGATGATGGCGTACATGATGAGGGGCACGGAGGGGGCCAGCAGCACCCCCAGGGCGCTGGCGCTGGTGACCAAGCCGATGCCCCGCTTTTCTGCGAACCCCGCCCGGGTCAGCAAGGGCAGCAGCAGGCCGCCCAGGGCCAGGATGGTGACACCGCTGCCGCCGGTCAGGGCGGTGAAGAAGGAACACAGGACAGCGCCCGCCACCGCCGTGCCCAAGGCACCGCCGCCGAACAGGGTGGTGAACAGCGTGCCGAGCCGAACCGCCGCCCCGGTACGGGCGAAGATGAGGCCGGCCAGGGTGAAGAGAGGCAGGGCCGGCAGGGAAGGATTTACGGTGATCTGGTAGTGGCTCAGCGGTACGGCCGCTAGGGGTTGGCCTTCCTGCCAGAACAGGGCCAGGGCCAGGCCCCCCAGCACGGCGAAGATAGGGGCGCCGCAGAACAGGATCAGCACCAGCCAGATGACGAAGGGCCAGAGGGGAAGGATTTCGCCGTCAAAATGGCCGGCGAGCAGCCAGCCGGCCAGGGGCAGAAGCAGGGCAGGTGGAATGCGCCAGGCGGGCGTCTCGGCCAGACGGGAGCCGATCTTCAGCCCCAGAAGGATGAAACCCACAGGCATTGCCGCCTGGATGATCCAGCCGGGAATGCCGTAGGCCAGGGCATGGGGAGCTTCCATTTCGCTGGCCACGAAGGTCCAGCTTGCCTGGGCCAGCAGGCCGCAGATCAGGGCCGAACTGGCGCCGGAAAAGACCTGGGCAAAACGGCGGAGATGGGGATGCTCGGCGGCAGCCAGGCCCGCGCCCAGGGAAGTCAGATGCCCGCCCCGCTCTGCCACCAGGGCACCGAACATGGCCAGCACGAGCCCCAGGTGCTGTACCAGGACCGGGGCGTTCTCGATCCCCCGACCGAACAGCGGCCGCAGGACAATCTCCACCACGGGGATGATCAGCATGAGGGCCAGGGCGCCACCGGCGAGGATGGCATCGAAGCGGGTCAGGGCTGTGTACATGGGGGCTCGGGAAATAGGTTTTTGGTACTCATGGCCGGTCAGACTTGACGATGCGCCCTGCCCCACTGACTACCAACCATCGCCATGGGCAGGGGGAGTTACCCAGGCTTACTTCCCCTTGCTCGCCCGGTATGCTTTCAAGTGCCCCACCACTGCATCGAAGGTCTCCTCCGGAACCAGCCTGCCCCGGATGCGGGGATGCAGTTCATCGGCCAGCTTTTGCCATTCCTGCAGTTGCTTGGGTGTGGGCCGGGTCACGGTCAGGCCCCGCTTCTGCATGGCCGCCACCGCTTCATCCACCTCCTTGCGGGCCTGGGCGCGGATCTTGTCGCCAGCACGGGCGCCGGCCTCCTTCACCGCCGTCTGGGCGGCCGGGCTCATGGACTCCCAGGCCTTGCGGGTTACCACCAGGGCACCGACGATGGGGGCCCAGTTGAGATCCAGCATGTAGGGAGCGCTGGTGTAGATCTGGGTTGCCAGGGCAAAGTAGGGCGTAGACGGCACTGCATTGATCATGCCGGTCTGGATGGCGGGCAGGATGTCGGACACTTCCAGGGGCACCGGGGTGTAGCCCAGGCCCTTCATGATCTCCTGCTGGGCCGCTTCGCTGCCCCAGGCGAAGAATTTCATGCCCAGAAAGTCCTTGGGCGAGGCAGCGGGTTGCTTGGTGAAGAAGCGCACCCAGCCGGCGTCACCCCAGGCCAGGATGACGAAGCCCTTGTCCAGAAAGCGTTTTTCCATGTCGGCACGGAGTTTTTCCCGGACGTAGTCCACCTCGTCCCAGCCACGGAACATCAGGGGCATGAGCTGCAAGGCGGCGATGGACGGTTCGATGGCTTCCAACCCGGCCACCGAAAGCAGCCCTCCCTGCAACTGACCAATTCGCATGCGGCGGACCATGTCGACTTCCCCGCCCTGGCTGCCGTCCGGATAGACGAGATACTTGCCGTCGCCTTCCGCCTTGCGCCAGGCCTCGCCCACTTCCATGAGCTGACGGTGATAGAGGGAGTTTTTCGGCGCCAGGGTGCCGATTCGTAACTGGCTGGCGGCCAGGGCTTCTCCAACGATCAGGAGGGCGGCCAGCAGAACAAGGAAGAAACGCATGGGAATGCCTCGGTGAAGTCAGAACAGGTCAGGGGATTGTTCCAGCAGCCAGCGTGCACGCTTCTGCATAACCTGGTTTTGCAGGGAATTGCCATCTTCCGCATCGGGGATGGCCAGGGCTGAATGCAACAGGGTCTCGAACAGCACCCGGTCCCCCATGGGCAAGGCATGGCCTTCGGCCTTGGCCAGCAGCGGTCCGGCGGATTTGCCATTGGCTTGGGTGATGGCCTGATCAAACCAGGCCAAAACCTGTTTACGGTCACCGCCGGGTCGTGCCGCTTCGAAGGTGGCCAGGAGGCTGGTCAGGCTACCTTGGCCCCATTCAGGATCAGCCTGCCAGGCAAGACGGGTCAGCCGTGCCGCCAGGGGCAGGTCGGCCACCAGTTCGGGGTTGTCCTTGCCGAGGGAAATCCAGCCACCCCAGGCTGCTGCTGTCCAATAGGCCAGCCCAGCTTCCTCCCGGTCCAGCTTAGGCCAGGCGGCGGGGTCGCCAGCCAACGCCCCACGCAAGCCGGGGTGGGCCTGTTCCAGGGCCGTCATCCCATGCCGGTGGGCGCGACGGTACAAGCGGGCCGCCCGCTGACGCAAACGCTCCGCCTCGGCCACGTCCCGTCCCTCCACCCGGTCCGCCTCGAAGGCGACGAAGGCATAGGCGTACTGGGTAAAGCCGGCAGCCACGGATTCCGCCAGGGCTGCGTGACCCGGCTGCTCCCGCAGTACCGATTCGGACAGCTTGAGATAAAAGGCGCTGGCTTCGCGGGCCAGGTCCAGGTCCTCTTCGGTCTGCTGCCCCTGTGAGGCAAGACCGTCGGCAAGATGGCCCATGACCATCTGACGGGGGGAGCAGGCGGCCAATAGCAGTGCCACCGAAAACAGAAAGGCGGCGCGCAGCCACGGGTTCATGTCGCTGTTCATGCCCTGGACAAAAACAGGCAATTTAACCGGTCAGTTTTACACCGGCATGACGTTGGCGTTTTTCGAAGCGCCCGTACAGACTAGCGCGGGACTTTCAGGACATGGGGGGATCACGGGATCACCCCGGGCACCGTGGTGAGACGTCGGCTCGGGGATGCGCGCCTGAACGGAGCAACACATCCCGGCGCCAAATGGCAAATGGCAAATGGCAAATGCCGAATACCAAATGCCGCATGCGGCACCTCAACTAGGCATACACCGGCGCGAACGCCTTCTCCGGCTCTGCCGCCGGGCCGTTCTCGCCCCAGTAGGGGGACAGCTTGCGCAGTTGGGCCACGATCTCCGGCACCACCTGGATCACCCGGTCCACTTCCGCTTCGGTGGTATAGCGGGAAAGGGAAAAGCGGATGGTGCCGTGGGCAGCCGTGTAGGGAATACCCATGGCCCGCATGACATGGCTTGGCTCCAGACTGCCCGAGGTGCAGGCCGAGCCCGAGCTGGCGGCGATGCCGAACTTGTTGAGCAGCAGCAGGATGGCCTCTCCCTCAATGAACTCGAAGGCGATGTTGCTGGTGTTGGGCAGGCGGTTCTCAGGGTTGCCGGTGGGGAAGGCCCGGGGCACCTTGGCGAGAATACCCGCCTCCAGTTTGTCCCGCAGGCGCTTCACTTCCGTGTTTTCGAAATGCATGTGCTGCATGGCCTGCTCACAGGCCAGGCCCAGGCCGACGATGGACGCAGCGTTTTCGGTGCCGGCCCGGCGGCCCCGCTCCTGGTGTCCACCCCGCAGCAGGGGGCGGAAACGCACGCCCCGACGCAGGTAGAGCACCCCCACGCCCTTGGGGGCATGGAGCTTGTGGCCGGACAGGGAGAGCATGTCGATGCTGGTGGCCTTCAGGTCGATGGGCACCTTGCCCACGGCCTGGACCGCGTCGGTGTGGAACATGACGCCGGCCTCGGAAGCCAGGTCCGCCATTTCTTCCACGGGGAACAGGGTGCCGGTTTCATTGTTGGCCCACATGACGGAAACGATGGCCACCTGGTCGGTGAGCAGGCGTTTGTATTCGTCCAGGTCCAGGCGGCCTTTCTCGTCCACCTTCAGGTAGTGGACCTTGTAGCCTTCCTTTTCCAGGTGGGTGCACAGGCTCAACACGGCCGGGTGTTCGATGCTGGTGGTGATGATCTCCTTGCGCTCCGGCATGGCCTTGCAGGCGGACAGGATGGCGGTGGAATCCGCCTCGGTACCGCAGGAGGTGAAGATGATCTCGGATTCATGCTCGGCGCCCAGCAGTTCCTGGACCTGCATGCGGGCCTTCTTCAGGGCCAGGCCCACCTTGTTGCCGAAGCTGTGCAGGGAGGAAGGGTTGCCGAACTGCTCGGTAAAGAAGGGCAACATGGCGGCCACCACGGCGTCGTCGACCCGGGTGGTGGCGTTGTTGTCGAGGTAGATGCCGTCCATATCAAGTCCTTTCGGTTTGCTCCCCTCCCCCGCAAGCGGGGGAGGGGCCGGGGGAGAGGGTCATTGCCCATGGGAAGCCCTGGCCCTGGCCCTCTCCCGCTTGCGGGAGAGGGGACGATGTATCAAACGTGGCTCACCGCGCGGGTGAGGGAACCGGTGCGGGAAGGCACCACTTTCACGAACTCGCCCAGGTCTTCCATCAGCCGCTGCTGGATGCCTTGCAGGGTCATGGCTTCCATCTGGCAGCCGGCGCAGGCGCCGATCATGTTCACGTAGATGGTCTTGCCGTCCACGTCCACAAGTTCGATGTCGCCGTGGTCCCGCTGCAACTGGGGCCGGATGGAATCCAGGATCATCTCGATGCGCTTGATGCGCTGGAGATTGGTCATCTTGGATTCGGAATCGGCCTTCTTGGCCTTCACGGGGAGGGGGTTGAAGGTTTCGCCCCGCTCTGCCAGCACCTTCACCAGGATCTCCTCGATGCCTTCGTGGCAGGAGGAACAGCCGCCGCCAGCCTTGGTGTAGTTGGTCACCTCTTCCACCGTGGCCAGGTTGTTGGCGCGGATGGTCTCTTCGATGAGCACGGCGTCGATGGCGAAGCACTTGCAGATGAGGGCCCCTTCCTCGTGATCATCCTTCCATTCCTCGCCGCGATAGTTGGCCACGGCGGCTTGCAGGGCTTCCCGGCCCATGACCGAGCAGTGCATCTTCTCGGGGGGCAGGCCGTCCAGGTAGTCGGCGATGTCCTGGTTGCTCACCTTGAGGGCCGCATCCAGGGTCATGCCCTTGATGATCTCGGTCAGGGCTGAACTCGAAGCGATGGCGGAGCCGCAACCAAAGGTCTGGAAACGGGCATCCTGGATGGTCTCCGTTTCCGGGTCCACCTTCAGCATCAGACGCAGGGCGTCGCCGCAGTTGATGGAGCCCACGTCGCCCACGGCGTTGGCATCTTCCATGGCCCCCGAGTTGCGGGGGCTAAAAAAGTGTTCCTTGACCTTGTCAGAGTAGTCCCACATGGCGGGCTCCTTACTGGTTGTGCTCCCCTCGCCCGCAAGCGGGAGAGGGGCTGGGGGAGAGGGAAATGCGTTTCATCGGCGTGAACACATCAGGCGGAGAAGGAGGAACCGCAGGCACAACTGCTGCTGGCGTTGGGGTTCTCGAACTTGAAGCCCGAACCGTTCAGGCTATCGACGAAATCCACCGTCACCCCGGTCAGCAAGGGGGCGGAGAAGGGGTCCACCAGCAGGGTCACGCCTTCGATTTCCACCACCATGTCGTCGTCGGCCTTGGCCTCTTCCAGACGCATGTTGTACTGGAAGCCGGAGCAGCCACCGCCGGAGATGGCGATGCGCAGGCCGGCCACGGGCGTGGCGGACCCCTTGATGAAATTGCCGATGGCAGTCTGGGCTTTGGGGGTCAGGTTGATCATGGTGCACTCCTCTCGGATATCGGTTGTACGAGTGTGCAAGTGCAATGCCCATGCCAGCCCGGAATAAGTACGTAACCAACTGTTTTTAAATAAACATCAGACAAACAAACAACCAGGCCGGCTGTCTGTAACCCGACCCCGGCAGTGCCTTGTCGGGTTTGCTACAGCCCCGCCAGTGTCCCGCCAGACGCAAACCCCTGATCCGGCCGGCCTTCCCTCCCCGTACAGGACAAAAACCGCCCCTGGCCCGGGGATTGCTACATCCAGGGAAGACCGTTTACTTCTCCACAAAGGACCCACCATGCCCCGCATCGGCCTCTTCTTCGGCAGCAATACCGGCAACACCCGCAAGATCGCCAAGATGATCAAGAAACGCTTCCCCGACGAAGCCCTGTTTGCCGACCCGCTGAACGTCAACAAGGCCACCCCGGAACTGGTGGCCAGTTACGACTACCTGATCCTGGGCACCCCCACCCTGGGGGAAGGCGAGTTGCCCGGCCTGGATGCCGACTGCCAGAACCCCAGCTGGGCAGAGTTCCTGCCCCAGCTAGCCAGCGTGGACTTCACCGGCAAGACCGTGGCCCTCTACGGCCTGGGGGACCAGGAGAAATACAGCGACAACTTCTGCGACGCCCTGGGCACCCTCTATGACTTTGTCACTGCCCGGGGTGCGAAAGTGGTGGGCAGTTGGCCCACGGACGGTTACGACTACATGGCCTCCAGGGCCGAGCGGGATGGGGAATTCGTCGGCCTGGTGCAGGACCTGGACAACCAGAAGATGCTCCTGGAAGACCGTTTGGAAACCTGGCTCAGGCTCATTGCGACCCCCTTTGATTTGCGGTTTTGAAGACGGAGGCTCGCCAAATTTGCGCTACGGCTACGACCGGATGCAACCCCTTTGGACAGCGGGGTGGACAGCATAATTGTCCTGGACACTTATGCGTTTATTCGTGTTTTCCTTGTAAATGTGCTTTTTTGTCCTAGACAGTAATGGTGGCGGTTCATCCAACGACCACCGCACGCCACCTCATACAAGGAGAAGACCATGCAAAACCTTCACGTCGCCCACCCCGATCAAGACCTGTCCTTTGCCCTGGCCAGTCGCATCGCCAAAGCCGCTGCCTGCGACAGCCAGATGCGCGATCCCACCATCATTGCCTGGCATCAGCATGACACCCATGCCGTATCCCATAGCTATGACGGCATCAATCCGGAATCCTGGTGGGCCAAGTATGGCGAAGGCAATGGCGGGCGTCTGGAAGTCAGCGTTGGCGACAAGTTCGATTTCATCCTCATGGAGGCGGCCGGCTACGAAACCGTCGGCAAGCAGCCTGTCCGCAACCTGGTCGCCGAGGATGGCGTTGAATACATCTGTCTGGCCCCCATGCTTGGAGATCGCACCCAGCCCAACGAACGGGCCTGTGTTCCCCTGGACGAGTGGATGGCGGATCAATACTGAGGCCCCGCTCCCTGCCCGCCCCGACACAGCGGGCAGGGATTTTCAAACGCTCAATGGTCATGACCCTGACCCGCATATAAACATGCTTGAGGCAGACCACTTGACCCTGCACCTCAAGCCATGCACCTTCGAGCAAGTCACCGCTTCAACGCCGGATACCCCGCATGTCCCTGACTCTCCACGACTTCACCCTGCCCGCCCTGGACGGTGGCACTCTGAACTTGGCGGACTACGCTGGCCGCGTGCTCCTGGTAGTGAACACCGCCAGTGAATGCGGTTTCACGCCCCAATACGCCGGCCTGGAAAGCCTTTGGCGCACATACCGGGAAAAAGGCCTGGTGGTGCTGGGCTGCCCCTGCGACCAGTTCGGCCATCAGGAACCCGGCGAAGCCGCCCAGATACGTGCCTTCTGCACGACCCGCTACGACGTCACCTTTCCCCTGTCCGGCAAAATCCTGGTTAAGGGACCAGACGCCCACCCCCTGTTCCGACACCTGACCCAGGCTGCCCCGGGGCTACTGGGAAGCGAAGCCATCAAGTGGAACTTCACGAAGTTTCTGTGCGATCGACAGGGTCGCGTGATGCGCCGCTTTGCCCCGACTACCGCGCCGGCTGACCTTGCCCGGGATATCGAGGCTCTGCTGGGTTAAACCGCGGATCCTTGCGGAAAAAGAAATAGTCGAATTCCGCGCCATGGTTGGCGCCCCCGACACGAATCGAACGTGTGACCCTCCCCTTAGGAGGGGGATGCTCTATCCACTGAGCTACGGGGGCGAGGGCGGCATTTTATCTTGAAGTGCCTGACTGGGCGCCATTGGATGTGCGGCGGGAGGAGCCCGGGGCCCGGTTGCCTGTAAGCTTCGCATTTTTCACGCCCGGGTGGCCTGCCGCCAGGGCCATTGCCCGACGCGCCCCATGCCTTACCTGACCCTTGACAATGTATCCCTCGCCTACGGCCACTGGCCCCTGCTGGATGGCGCCGCCCTGGTCATCGACAAGGGCGAGCGCATCGGCCTCATCGGCCGCAACGGCGCGGGCAAGTCCAGCCTGCTGAAGGTCGTTTCCGGCGCGGTCCAGCCTGACGACGGCGTGGTCTGGAGGAAGCCGGACCTGCGCCTGGCCTTTGTGCCCCAGGAGCCGGAATTCACGCCGGGCCACACAGTCTTCCAGGCGGTAGCCGCCGGGGCCGGCCCCGCCCATGGCCTGCTGGAGGCCTACCACGCCGCCACCCACGGGGGCGACATGGCGGAAATGGAACGCCTGTCCCACGAACTGGAAGTCCATGACGCCTGGCGCCTGAACAGCCGGGTGGAGGAAACCATCGCCCGTCTGGAACTGGACGCGGATGCCGTAGTGGACACCCTGTCCGGCGGCACCAAGAAGCGGGTGGCCCTGGCCCGGGCCCTGGCCTCCGAACCTGAATTGCTGCTGCTGGACGAGCCCACCAACCACCTGGATTTCACCGCCATCGAGTGGCTGGAAGGGCTGCTGGCGGAGTTCCCCGGCGCCCTGCTGTTCGTCACCCACGACCGGGCCTTCCTGGACCGGGTGGCCAACCGCATCGTGGAACTGGACCGGGGCATCCTGCGGGCCTACCAGGGGAATTTCGCCGCCTACCAGGCCCGCAAGGCGGACCAGCTGGAGGTGGAAGCCCAGCAGAACCGCAAGTTCGACAAGTTCTGGAAGCAGGAAGAGGTATGGATCCGCAAGGGCATAGAGGCCCGGCGGACCCGCAACGAGGGCCGGGTGCGGCGCCTGGAACAATTACGCCGGGACCGGGCCGCCCGCCAGGCGCGCCTGGGCCAGATGGGCTTTGCCCTGGATGCCGGAGAACGTTCCGGCCAGATGATCGCCGAGTTCTTCAACGTCAGCCACGGCTTCGCCGGCCGGACCCTGATCAAGGACTTCTCCACCCGCATCATCCGGGGCGACAAACTGGGGCTCATCGGTCCCAATGGCGCCGGCAAGACCACCCTCATCAAGCTCATCCTGGGGGAACTGGAACCGGACGCAGGCCGCATCAAGCGGGGCACCCGCCAGGAAGTGGCCTACTTCGACCAGTTCCGCAACCAGCTGGACGACAACGCCACCCTCATCGACACCATCTCCCCGGGTTCGGATTACGTGGAGATCGGCGGCCAGAAGAAGCACGTCATCGGCTACCTGGAAGAGTTCCTCTTCCCCGCCGAACGGGCCCGGGCCAAGGTCTCCGCCCTGTCCGGTGGCGAGCGCAACCGCCTGCTGCTGGCCCGCCTGTTCGCCCGCCCCGCCAACCTGCTGGTGCTGGACGAGCCCACCAACGACCTGGACATCGACACCCTGGAACTGCTGGAACAACTGCTCCAGGACTACCCGGGCACGGTGATCCTCGTGTCCCACGACCGGGCCTTCCTGGACAACGTGGTGACGCAAAGCATCGTCTTTGCCGGGGATGCACACACCCCGGGCAGGCTGCTGGAACTGCCCGGCGGCTACGCCGACTGGCAGGACTGGCGGCGCCGCTGGCCGGCTGAAACGGCCCCGGATGCCAAACCCGCCGCCGCCAAAGCCCCGCCTGCTGCGACCAAGCCCAGGAAGAGCGGCCTGAGCTACAAGGAACAGAAGGAATTGGAAGCCCTGCCCGGCCAGATCGAAGCCCTGGAAACGGAACAGGCCGAACTGGCCGGCAAACTGGCAGACCCGGCCATCTACGCCGACCACGTCCAGGCCGCCGCCCTCAACGCCCGGGCAACGGAGATCGAGGATGCTCTGCTGGGCCTGCTGGCCCGCTGGGAGGAACTGGAGTCGAAGGCAGCCGGCTAAGACCGGCCTGGCTTGTAAACCCGGACTTATGCGCCCCCCTGCCCCGCTGCTGACAAACACGGCTGCAAGGCCCCTGGACAGCAGCGGACCAGTTCCGCTTCGACAGCCTTGAGACGGGCCCGATCCAGTTCCCAGGCCACGTAGGTTTCCAGCTTGCGGGCCGCAGCCTGTAGACGTAGCCGTAGATCCCGGGCATGGACAGGCTTGATCAGATAATCGTCGGCCCCGGCCCGGAAGGCCTCCGCCAGACTGATCTCGCTGGCCAGGGAAAACAACAGCAGGCAGTAGGTGCCCTGCCCCCATTCCGCGCCACGTACGGCGTGGCACAGGGCGGCCCCGTCCAGGCCAGGCATCGACCAATCGGCAATGACCACCTGGGGCTGGGCCAGATCCAGCCCCGCCATGACCTCATGGCCCTGACCACAGGCCGTCACCTGGTGGCCCAGGGTTTCAGTCAGGAGCCTTGCCAGGGGCAAGCGGATGAAATCGTTGGGCACCGCCAGCAGCACCCTCAAACTGGCACTGCCCACACTGGCTGTCTGGCTCATGGCGCCAGCAGGCTGCTGCCCGGAGTGGACGGCAGCCGGGGCAGAGCCATGGGGGGAAAACCGCCGGACAGGGCTTCCAGGAAGGCAACGATGTCCGCCACTTCCGGTGCCGACAGACTGGCATTCAACTGGGACTTGGCCATGACCCGCACCGCCTCGTCCAGGGTACTCACGGCACCATTGTGGAAATAGGGCGCCGTAAGGGCCACATTGCGCAGGGTTGGGATCTTGTATTTGTGCCGGTCCCGCTCCCGGCCGGTGACCGCCTGGCGCCCCGGGTCGTCCTTCAACTGGTAAGCATCCACATAGGGCGTGTCGTGGAAGGGAAACTGGGCAAAATGCCCCCGGGGCTTAGCCGGGCCGGCGAAGGTGGGCGGCTGGTGGCAGCCTGCGCAGCCCAGCCGGTCGAAGGTTTCCAGGCCGCGTATCTGCTGGGCGCTCAGGGCGGCAGCATCCCCCGCCGCCCAGCGGTCATAGGGACTGTCCGGGGTGATGAGGGTGCGCTCGAAGGCGGCCACCGCCTTGGCAGCATTGGCCACGGTGACAGGCTCGTGGTCTGGACCCGAGCCCGGAAACACCCGGGCGAAGGCCGTCCGGTAGCCAGGGATGGCCCGCACCCGGCCAATGGCGTCGTCCAGGTCCTTCATACCCATTTCCACGGCGGCCACCACGGGCCCCTGGGCCTGTTCTTCAAGGCTGGCGGCACGGCCGTCCCAGAACTGGCTGGCATGGAAGGCAGCGTTCCAGACCGTGGGGGCATTGCGGGGACCGGTCAGGCCATGCACGCCCATGGAGGTGGGGCGGCCGTCGTCACCCCCCAACATGAGGTTGTGACAGGTGTTGCAGGACACGGTGCCCGTGGAAGAAAAACGGGGATCGAAGAACAGCTGCTTGCCCAGCTCGATCTTCTCCGCCGTCATGGGGTTGTCCGCCGGGACAGGGGCAGCGGCCGACAGGGGCACATAGGCTGCGCGCAACTCCGGAGGGGCGGCACCTACGGAACTGGCCAGGCTTGCCGCCCCGATCAGGATCAGGGTCTTGTTCATGGCGGGAATCCAGTAAAAAAACCGACGCCGTTGCCGGCGCCGGCGAAAGCCGACGGCGAACCGTCGGGCTGGAGGAGCGGTTTTCAGCGGGCAGCCACCTTTTCCGGGGTGGTCACCTGCTTGAGACTGGTGTCATAGGTCCGGTTCAGGGCCTTCATCTCCACGGTAGGCACCTTGATGGCCTTGTCCCCCAGGAGCTTGTCCGCCACCTTCTGGTCGTAGGACTGGTAGTTGAGCTTGGCCACCACCTTGAAGCCCTGGGCATCGGCCGGCAGCTGGAAGGCATAGATGCCGTAGCGGTGGCCCTTGGGCGGGATGGTGTTGAGCTCATCGAAGCCGGCGATCTCCCAGGGGTTCACCGTGGGCTTGCCGTGTTTGTCCACGGAATGGTTGCCGAAGATCACCGTGTCCTTGTCCACCCGGTTGTGCTCGTCAAGCTCGCCAGAACGCAGGATGACGCGGCCCTGGTCGTCGGTGATGGTCACGTCCAACCAGATGCGACGGATGAAAGTGAGGCTGGTGGGCAGATGGTGGCCAGCGCGCACGTTGGTGACCTTGATGCGCAACTCGTTGGCGCCGCCTTTGCCTTTCCTCACCTCCATGTCCATGTCGGCAGCGTTCTGCAGGCGCTTGACGGCCTCGGCCTTGTTCTCCTCGGCGCCAGGCACTCCCAGGGCAGCGGCAATCACCGTGTTGCCCCCCACGAAGCCGTGGTCATGGACCAGCTCCCGTTCCTTCTTGGAGCCCTTGGCGGCGATGCCCCCCAGGCCGTGGTTGGGCACGTCCTTGGCGCGGATCATGCGGTCCGCCACCTGGATGGCCACGTCCACCGGCACCATGTGGCAGTCCTGACAGGGAATGCCGGCCTGGCCGTAGGCGGAGTTCTTCCATTCGTCGTAAGTATGCTCGATGGGGAACTGGTTCTGGGAGTGGAAGATGTTGTGGCAACTGCCGCAGAACTCGGCCTTGGTGTGCAGTTCCGAATACTCCGTCTCGTGGTAGCCGGACTTGGCATCCTTGAAGGGGCCGTACTTGGTCTCCCCCGGGTTCAGCTCAATGGAGGCATTGCCCGGCTGACCATTGAAGGTCTTTTTCGCCGTGGAGCCGGATACCGAGTGGCACACGTCACAGGACACTCCATGCTCCGCCACCTTGGGGGCGGTAAAACCGCCGTGCTTGCCGAGCGTGGGGTCGAACTTGACCGTGCCGGTAGCCACGCCGATGGGGGTGTGGCAGCCACCGCAGTCGTTCAGGGCATGGCCATCCGTGGCCTTGAAGGCCAGGGCCCACTCCGCCTGGAACACCGGGTCCTTGAAGGCGAGGGAGTGCATGGAACCGTTCCAACCCTTGTACTGGCGCTCATGACACTTGCCGCAGGCCTTGGGCTCCTCGAAGTCCTCGGCCTTGAGCTTGCGGTCATCCTTGATGGCCAGGTTGGACGGTTTGCAGGCCGCCGTGGGGCCTTCCACCAACTGGGCGGGCTCCGGCGGGGTCACCGCGTTGGCGGAATACATCATGCTGGCGGCCAGGCCGCCGAACAGGCCGATGACAAGCATCAGCCGGGTGCGAAAGAGGGACATGGTGCCTCCTGGAATGAAGGGTTAAGGCTATGGATACGGTGCTCCCTCACACCTACCCTCTCCCGGGGGGATAGGGGGATGTACTCCCTTCCCCCGCGGGGGAAGGGCCGGGGATGGGGGAACCCGGGTGGATGAAGCCGGTGCCCTAGGCGAAGGCATCCGCCATGACGTTGTTGAACCAGCCCACGCAGTACTCCGCTTCAAGTTTTCGTTGAATCGGAGGCGCATCCAGGGGAGAGATGCCTCCTGCTTCCTTCACATACACGAACTGGTTGTCCGTAACCCGGTAGACGTGCACCACGGAGATGCCGTAATCCGGCGCCAGGGTGCTGAAGCAGGTGTTCACGTACCAGGGCTGGGGGGTGGGCAGACCGTTCAGCCTGGCGACGATGGCGCCGCCGCCACCTTGGCCTGGGTGATGGCCATGTGGGCGGATTTGGGCATGTCGAACACCGGCAGTTCCCCGGCGATGCAGGCATCCCCCACCGGATAGATGTCCTTGTGCACCGTGGATTCCATGGTCATGGGTACCACCTCGCACCAGCCGTTGGCGTTGGTCAGCCCGGTCTGCTGGGCGATCTTTCCCGCCACGTGGGGTGGGATCAGGTTCAGCACGTCCGCCTTCATCTCGTGGAAGTCGGTGTAGGCGGTACGGGTGGCGGCGTCCACCTTGGTGACCTTGCCGCCAGCGGCCCCGGCCACCCACTCGATCATTCCCGGGTAGAGGGCCTTCCAGCCCTGCTCGAACAACCCTTTCTTGGAGAAGGAATCGTTGGCGTCCAGGATCACCACCTTGGACTTGGCCTTGCCGTGGTGCTTCAGGTAGCTGGCCACCTGGGCGGCCCGCTCATAGGGCCCGGGCGGGCAGCGGAAGGGCTTGGTGGGCACGGAGATGATGAAGGTGCCGCCGTCGGGCATGGCCTCCAGTTGCTTCTTCAACAGCAGGGTCTGTTCGCCGGCCTTATAGGCATGGGGCAGCAACTGGGCAGCCTCCTTCGAGTAGCCCTCCACGGCCTCGTATTGGAACGAAATACCGGGGGCCATCACCAGGGCATCGTAGGCCAGGGTATTGCCGCTGGCGGTGGTGACGGTCTTTTTGGCCGGGTCCACGCTGCCCACATGTTCGTGCACCAGGTTGATGCCCCGCTTGGCAGCAGCGCCATAGCCGGTTTGCAGGGTGCTGATGTCCCGGTGGCCGGACAGCACCTCGTTGGACAGGGGGCAGGACGTGTAGGTGGTGTTGGGCTCGATGAGGGTGACATCGATGGCCGGATCCATGGTCTTGATGTACTTGGCAGCGGTGGAACCGGCGAAACCGCCGCCGATGACCACCACCTTGGCCTTGGCGGCGGCGGCGTGGGCGGTGCGAGGCACGGTGAGCACGGCGGCGGAGCCGGCGGCCGCCAGGGATTGGATGAAGGCGCGGCGGGTAAAGGTAGGTTTGAGGCTCATGGCGTCTCCTTTCTTATTTCTGTTGGCTGGCGTAATGGGCGGTGGCAGCGGCCACGTCTTCGGGCGCCAGCTTCTTGGCGTTGGTGCGCATCTTCTTGTGGGGCATGGTCACGGCCTCGTCCCGGTACTTCATCAACTCCAGTTCCATGTATTTGGCCCATTGCCCGGTGAGGCGAGGGGTTTCGTCGTCTTCCGGCACGCCGGTGTCGCCGTGGCAACTGGAACAACGCTCGGCGGCGTCCTTGCCGTGGGCTACCAGTTTGGCGTCCAGGGTCTGGGGCGCGGGCTTCCAGGGCTGCTTGGAGAAATAGTCGGCCAGGGCAGCAATTTCCTGGTCGGTATAGCCCTTGATGAGTCGGCCCATGACAGCGGAATACCGTTCGCCGGTCTTCCACTGCTGCATCACGTGTTCCAGGTAGGTGGCGGACAGGCCGCCGATGCTGGGCATGGACTGGCCCACGCTCATGCCGTCGCCGTGGCAGTTGTTGCAGCTCTTGGCCAGGCCGGCGATGTCCGGCCCGGCCGCCTGGCCAGCCAGGGGGGCCAGAGCGGTCAAGCCCAGGGTGGCGGCGATCAGTATTGTGTGTTTCATGGTGGATCTCCTCTCTTCTCGGTCGGTTGCAGGTGTTATGGCTATTACTGGGGCGCGGCAGGCACGGGCAGCATCTTCAGCAATGCCGCCGGGTCGAAGGCATTGCCGGCAGGGGCGGCCACGGCAGCGGCCGTGGGGGCCACTGCCCCGGCTGCTGCAGCCGGCGCGCCCAGCATCTGGCCCCAGGTGCCATAGGTGGTGGGATTCATGCCGGCCCCCATCCAGTTCATGTACAGGTTGGGGTTCATGGGGGCCATCATGGTGTTCACCGCCTGGGGACTCACGGGGGCGGCCATCCAGTTGGCGTACAGGGCCGGGTTGAGCATCTGCATACCCATGCCAAGGGCCTGGGGGCTCAGGGGTGCTGTCATCCAGGACAGGTAGTTGGCCGGGTTGAGGCCCTGGGCCATCAGGCTGGCGTAGAAGTTGGGGTCCAAGCCCGCTGCCATCCATTTCATGGCCACGGCCGGATCGGAAAACTGCATGTAGTTTTGCAGGGCGGCGGGATTCATCATGCCGGCCATCATCTTGGTGGCCGTGTTGGGGTCCATGCCTTTCTGCATCAGGGCCAGGGATGTGGCCGGGTTCATCATGTTTGCGGTCCACTCGGTAAAGGCCTTGGGATCCTTGAAGGCAGAGGCGTTGCGGGTAGGGTCCAGCATCTTTTCGGCAGTGGCCTGGGGGGACTCGGCGGCCAGGGCGTTGGGCAGGGAAAACGCAGCGGCACTGAGGGTCAGCACAAACAGGGGGATCGCTTTCATCGTTGCTCCTTGGGGTGGGTGGGGGGAGGGAGGGAAATGCGGAGGGGTTACAGATCGCCCTTCGCGGCGGCCTGCATGATGTTGTCCATCTTGTCGCGGATGTCCTTGGCATACCGGGACAGCTCCGGGTTGATGCCCATCTGGCCGTTCACGGTGTCCAGCCAAGCCATGTCCCAGTCCAGGGTGATGATCCAGATCTGCTTGTTGGCGTCTTCCATGATGGCGATGCGGCAGGGCAGGTAGGCGATGGCCTCCGGCGCGGCCTTGAGCACTTCCCGGCCGGCGGCGATATCGCAGTAATGGAATACCTCCATGCGCGGCGCATCGGTGTCCCCCAGAACTGCCTGGATGTCTTTCCACATGGGGGAATGGCCTACCTTCTTGAAGTTGAGGCTGTTGGCGCGCAACTCCATGGACTGGACCACGTCGTCGAAGGTCAGCCCGTCCGCCGCCTTGTATTTGGTGGACATGAAGCTCATGGCGTCGCGGATGCCCATGCTGGGCATCAGGGCCATCATGGCCTGCATGAGGGCCACTTTCTGCTCCCGAGGCAGGCTGGCGGCCATGGAGTAAGGCTTGGCCGCCGTGGAGGGCTTGAAGGTGGCGATGGAGCCGATGAGCCCCAGGTAGGCAGGGATGTTGGGCAGGGTGAAACCCGGCACCTGGGTGAGGTAGGGGTTGGCGGGAGCAGCAGCAGGCATCTGGGCCTGGGCCGTGGCGGCGGAAAACAGCAATGCGAGGGCAAGCGTGGATCGCTTCAAGGGAATCTCCTCAGGGGGTGGGGGATGTCGATAGGGAGGCAGGCGGTACCGTGGCCAGGCCCAGTACCTTCCAGGCCTGCATGCCGCCCCGGTACCACTTCAGCTTCTGGGCGGGGTAGCCCAGGGCCATGAGCTGTTTGATGTTGGTGGGGGATTGCCCGCACCAGGGGCCGTTGCAGTAGAACACCAGGGTGCGAGCGTTCTCGAAGTTCCACAGACCTTCCTGGCGTACCGCGTCAAAGCGCAGCATCAGCAGATCGGCTATCCCGGAGGCGCTGGTGTGGGCTGGATGGAGTTGCTGCCAGGGAATCACTACCGCGCCGGGGATCACGCCGGAGCGCAGGGGCCAGTCCCCATCCCGGGAGTCAATCACCAGCACGCTGTCGTCCCTGCCCACCCGTTGCAGGTAGGCGATGAGTTCCAGTTCCCCCAGGGTCTCCACCCCGCCCGGCAGGTTCATGGGCTGGATGCAGTAAGGCGGACAGGGACGGGAAGTGAGGGAAAAGTCCGGATCCACCATGTTGTCCGTATCCGGATTACGCTCGATGGTCACGGGTTTGCCGTCGTTCAGCACTTGCACGGTGGGCAGGTCCGGGGTGATGAACACCGTGGCCTCGCCCCGGGCAACCGGCACCTGGAGCAGGGCTGCCAGCAGGACGGTGGCCGACAGGCCGTAATGGCAAAGACGAATCTTCATGGGGGCGTCCTCTTAAAAGTCTTCATCCCGGGCGGTGAAGATTTCTTCATCCAGCAGGTCCAGGGTCACTAACAGGGATTCGGATATGCCCATCAACTGGCCGGACAGGCGCTCGGCCTCCGCCTGGTGCGCTTCGGAACAGGCCTGGTACAGGCGTTCGTAGACGGCGTGGAGCAGTTCATGGACGTATTCCACGTCCTGGTAGATGGGCCAGTGGGCAAAGGCGCGAAAGCCGTCGCTGTAGAACCACTGGCCGAAGTCGCAGGCCTTGTGGTGGATGGGGGCCTGGTGCTCGGCCACCTCCAGCCCCGCCAGCATAGACAAAACGAAAGCGCGCCAGCGGATATGGGCCGACTTGGCCTGTCGCACCATGCGCATTGCTTCCTGCTTGGTCATTTCGGTCTCCAGATGAACAGACCAGCCCATAGGCAATGGCTGTGCCAACTGAAGACAGAAATAATTAGTCAACCAAAACAGTGCATTACCGTGACAGGCAAGAAAAAGGCCGGCATTGCGCCGGCCTTTTGGTCATGACTTTTCATGAGGTGCGTCATGACAGCGAGTCATCTGCCTGCACCGGATTGGACTCCCCGGTCAGGGCCTTCAGACGACGATAAAGGGTGCGCTCGGTAATCCCCAACTCCTCAGCCGCCAGACGCCGGTTGCCTCCATGCCGGGCAAGTACTTCAAGAATCGCTGCGCCGCTCTGTTTTGCGTCGTGTGGGGTTTCATGTACATGAAAGAAGGCGTGTTCGTCGTGCAAGGGAGAGATCGGCACGGCCAGAGCCGGGTTCAGGACCTCCGGGGGCAAATGTGCCACCTCCACTCGCCCACCCTTGGCCAGAGCTGCCGCCCGCTCCAGGATGTTGCGCATCTCTCGCACGTTGCCGGGAAAACTGTAACTGAGGAGGGCCGTGCGGGCGGCAGGACTGATGCCGTGAACGTGGCCCGCCCTGGCCAGGAAATAGTCGATGAATTCCGGTAGGTCCTGGCGCCGATGGCGCAGGGGGGGCAATTCCACCTGCATGCAGTTGATGCGGTAGTAGAGATCCGCCCGGAAGGCGCCCTCCCCCACCATCTGCTTCAGATCCCGGTTGGTGGCGCACACCAGGCGTACATTGGACTGACGTTCCCGGGTTTCTCCCAGGCGACGGAAGCGGCCTGTTTCCAGGGCACGCAGTAGCCGCGCCTGGATACTCATGGACAATTCGCCAATCTCGTCCAGGAACAGGGTGCCGCCGTCGGCCAGTTCAAACAGGCCGATCTTGTTTTCCACAGCACCGGTAAAAGCCCCTCGCAGGTGGCCGAACAGTTCGCTGACGAAGGTTTCTTCGCTGAACTGAGTGCAGTCGATGGCCACGAACTCCTTGCTGAAGCGGCCGGACTTGCGGTGGATGAGTTGGGCGGCCATTTCTTTGCCGGTACCCGTTTCCCCCAGGATCAGGATGGGGGCATCCGTGGCTGCCAGGGTGACCAGATTATCCATGGCACGCATGAAGGAGGGACAGCAACCGCTGGTGACGATGCGGTCCATGTCGAAGCACAAGTCCTTGTCGTGGCTGATGGACGCCACGCTTTCGCCGATGAGCACCACTTCCCCCTGGTCATTGCGGATGGGACTGGCGTGGACAGCCACGTAATCGGCATGGTTGTGGGCATCGAAATGGCGATGGATGACCTGGTAGGCGTCGCCCGTTTCGAAGACCCGTTTCAGGGGGCATTCCTCTCCATTGATTTCACAGGAGGTATCAGTCTTGTGGGAGACCTGATGGCACTTCATACCCACCACATCCTGCTTGTTGAGGCCGGCGTAGGTCTCGGCATAACGCTGGTTGGCGGCAATCACCCGGTATTCCCGGTCCACCAGGGCAAAAGGCTCCGGGTGGGCATCCACCAGGCTTTGCAGAATATTCTGTTCAGGTAGCACGCGATCTTTGCTCATACGCGTCTATGTAACACGCATCGGTGGGAAGTCGTAGCACGACAATGGCAGATAAACCGTGAACACCAGAAGGGCTATTCCGGCGTTCACGGCAGGCTGGATCAGCCTACGGAAGCTTCAGCGGTGTTGGAGTCGCCCTTGTTGTCGACCCACTTCACCACCACCTTGTCACCTGCCTTCACGCCCTTGACCTTGATGGCCAGGTAGGGGTTCTTGCTGATGCCGCCGCCCCACTGGGCGTCCATCACCTGCTTGCCCGCTACTTCGCAGGTCACGTTGGTGATGTGGTGCGCAGGCACCACCTGGCCAGTCTTCGCGTCCTTGCGCAGGCCCGTTTCCATCACGTGGTTCATCAGGCACTTCACTTCGGCTACGTCACCCTTCAGGGAGGCGCGGATCTTCATCGGTTCTGCCATGTCTTTCTCCTTGATTCAGT
>JBFLXA010000011.1:0-111763 GCA_040757575.1 Pseudomonadota bacterium | reverse complement strand
CGCCGCCAATGGAACCCATGGCGCCAGCCATGTCCTTGGCTTCAAAACCCGCCTTGTTCCAGTTGGCAAACGCCATCCCAGGCTTCAGCAGACCGGCCATCACAGCCACGCCAACCACGCCAGCAGATCCAGCGCCTTTCAATACGTTCCTACGCAGGTTGTTCATACACACTCTCCTTAAGGTGACTACGTAAACGCCCGCCTCGGCTTTAACCGGCTGGGCCAGGCAGGCCAACGGGCTCTCCTGAAAACGCCATGCCGGCTCGCCTGGTGCACAAGACCTCTAGAATATTCGGCCTAGAGTGCAACCGTACGGATGAACTTGAACGAGCGGGCGCTACATTGACATGAAATATATGCTTTTGCCACGGGAAAAAACGGGATTGAAATATCCTCAATTCAGCTGAATCCGGGTCCCGAAGGGTACAGGGGCCTTGCCCTTGATCAGCCAAATGACGGGGAACTGAGGGGGCACATCCGGGAACTTGCCCTCGGCATCGGTGAAGTAGATCAGCAGGTCCGGCGTGATCCGGTCCGCTTCTATCCAGGCAAAGACCGGGCGAAAGTCCGTGCCGCCTCCGCCAGCCACTTCTGCCGGCAACTCCAGGGGCTCCCACATGGCAAACCGCCAGGGCCCGGCTTCTGCCAACTTGTCGTCGCAGGCATGAAGGATGACATCCGCACGCACCTGGGCCTTGAGGGCGTCGATCTCGGATAGGAATTCCTGCAACTCCTCCCGGGTCACGGAGCCGCTGGTATCCAGGGCCACCACTGCCTTCACGCTCTGGCTGTATAGCCGGGGCATGAGGGCTTCGCCGGAGTTCCCCCCACTCCGGCGGGAGGTGCGCTGGAAGCTGTAATCGTCCCGGGCTGCGTTCACCATGTAACGGGCCAGCAGGGCCCGCCAGGGCAGTTGCGGGGAAAGCAGGTCGTCCACTAGGCGCATCATGGACTGGGACAGCTTGCCCGCCTGACGGGCGGCCTGGGCGGCGGCGGCCAGGCGGCTCTTCCATTGCTCGTCCAGCTTGTCCGGATCCGTGGGGGGCGGGGGCGGGGCGTCCTGGCTGGCTTCCTCGGACTGCTGGGCCTGGTTGCCCTGGCCCTCGTCCTGATCCTGTTCCTCCGGCCGGCCGCCCTGGCCGTCGGTGGAATCGTCGTTGTCCTGCTCCCCCTTGTCCTGGTTCATCTCCTGGTCCTGGGGTTCCCCTTCCTGGCCGTCCGACTTGTCGTTGTCGAACAGGTGCATGTCCTGGGTTTTTTCGGGCGGGTCTTCGTGCAGCAGAGGGTAGATCTCTTCGGCGGTGAGGCCCCGATAGGCGGCGTTCATGAGGGCCTCGTCCGGGGGCTGCATGCGCTCCTCGTCCAGGATCATGTTCACCGCGTAGTCACAGGCCACGTCCCAGCGGTGGCGCAGGCGGTGGCCCCGGCGGTTGAAATGGGACAGAGCGCAATGCATGGCCTCGTGGGCCAGAGCGAACTGAGTCTGCTCCAGGGTCAGGCGGCGAATGTAGTTGGGGTTGTAATAGAAGGCCTTGGCGTCAGTGGCGGTGGTCTCGCACCATTTAGGATCAGCGGCTTTCAGGGGCAGATGCATGACCAGGGCACCCAGAAAAGGCTTCTCCAGGATCAGCCGGGTGCGGGCCGCCGCCAGCTTGGTTTCAAGTCGATCGATGTCCGACGCCACTTATCCTTCCCCCTTCCCCCTTCCCCCTTCACCGGTCTGGGGTTTGAAGTCGTAGAGCATCAGTTCGGCCACGCTGTTGGCCCACTCCACGAACTCCGGCACCTTGAACAGGGGCTGGCCCACGGCCCGGTGCAGGTCGGTCACCAGCATGACGCCCATCTCCCGCTGGGGGTAATGACGGGCGTAGTTGAGGATGTGGCCCAGCTTGGTCACATCGCCGGCACTTTCCTTGGCCCGGCGCACCAGGGCTGCGGCCACGCCGTATTGCAGGTCGATGGTCTTGGGCACGTCCTTGACCGTACCCGCCAGGATGCCGTCGATGTCCGGCAGGTTCTCCAGGTTGTCTATGAAGGCCTTCAACTCCACGCCGCAGGACTGGCCCACGCAGGCCTGGAGGGCATCCCCCAGCAGGTCCGGACGATCGGAAAACTTCTGCAGGGCGCGATGGGCATATTCCCAGGACCGGGGGCTGGGGAAGGCCACGGGGTTGTGGGCGGCGTCGTAGTTGAACAGCAGGTCGGGACGGAAGCGCAGGAAGCCCAGCACCTTCTCGTCAATACCATGATGCAGGGCCCAGCCGATCCAGTCGTCCAGGTTGGCTTCCACGTCGTAGTGGGTGAAACGGTTGGCCAGGGGCGCGGGCATGGCGTAGGTGACGCCCCGGTCTCCCTGGCGGTTGCCGGCAGCGAAAATGGCCCAACCATCAGGAATCACGTATTCCCCCAGCTTGCGGTCCAGGATGAGCTGGTAGGCGGCGGCGGACACGGTGGGGGGCGCGGCGTTGATCTCGTCCAGGAACAGGATGCCGGCGGGGCCATGGCGCTGGGCGTCCGGCAGCATGGACGGCACGGACCATTCCACCGTGTCCTCCTTGCGGAAGGGAATGCCCCGCAGGTCCGTGGGCTCCATTTGCGACAGGCGGATATCGATGAGTGGCACGCCGTGCTTGGCGGCGATGCCGGCGATGATCTGGGACTTGCCCACCCCCGGAGGGCCCCACAGCATTACCGGCGTGTGGCTACCCTCCGCGCAACTGTTGAATTCGCGGTCGAGGATGGTTTCTATGTGTGATGGGCGCATCAGTTCTCTATCCAGTTGTCTTCAGTCAAACCTTGGGCCTGTTCCAGCCGGGCCATTACCAGGGCCGCATTGAGCCGGGCCGGATCCACTACACGGGGCAAGAGCCTATAAATCCGGGCCAGCCAGCCGGGGCGCTGGCATGCCAGCACCTCCAGCCGGTCCCGGGTTTCCGTAGTCAAACGGGGCCAGAGCAGCAACAGGGGGGCCAGCCACGCATGATAATCGCCAATAACCGACTGTTCCAGTCGACTATTCCAGTTTTCCCTCACCAGCAGCGTCGGGAAGGCTTCCGGGGGCAATTGCCGCTCCCGCCACTCATGGGGTATACGCGCCCCGCCCGCTCCTTCACCCACCCCTGACTGGCCACGCCGAAACCACTGAGTCATGGGAAAGGGACGAGCGGTGTTGTTCACCATGCGAGCCAGGATATCCCGGTGGGATTGGCTAGACCCAGCCAGCGCATCCCGCTGTGCCAGACTTGGCGATTGAAAACCGGTGTAAGACTCTACAAATGGATACCACTGGGGTTCCCGGCTCACACCCTGGGGTTCTCCGGACCTGGCCGTTTCAAGGAGAGCCAGGGGCAGACCGGATTCCTTGTCCAGCAGCCAGAGTTCCCAGGTGTCGAAGATGGGAAAAGGCAAGGCCGGGTGGGTTTCAAGGGCGGCGATGAGGTCAGGGGCCACATCGGGCCTGCCCAGGGCCATGCCGCTCTCCGCCTGCCACACGCCCACAGGCCGGATCAGGCCCTGGCCGTCGTCGGCCCGCAGGTGCCAGGTGACGCCATCCCGGCTCTGGGCCGTGGCCTCACCCACATCCACCACCTGGATCACGCCACGGTATGGGTTGACCCGGCGCAGGGCGTAGTAGCGTGGATACATGGTGAGGGAAGAGGAAAACCGCCGGAACGGAAATATCCGTCCCAAACTTTGCCGAGTCATGGAGTTGCTGCAAACTTCGCCCAAAGCGACTCCGGCGTCAAACATGAATTTCTGTTCCCAATGCGGGGGCCCCCTGCAAATCGAGATCCCGCCTGGCGACAACCGCCCCCGGCACGTCTGTCCGGCCTGCGGTGCCATCCACTATCAAAACCCGAAGATGGTGGTGGGCTGCATCCCGGAATGGGAGGGCCGGATACTGCTCTGCCGGCGTGCCATCGAGCCCAAATACGGCCTCTGGACTCTGCCCGCCGGCTTCATGGAAAACGGCGAGACCACGGCGGAAGGCGCCGCCCGGGAGACCCTGGAAGAAGCCGGCGCCCGAGTAGAGGTGCAGGGGCTGTACTCCATGATCAGCCTGCCAGACATCAACCAGGTCTACCTGGTATTCAGGGCCCGCTTGCTGCACCTGGACTTTGTTCCTGGAGAAGAGAGCCTGGAGGCGCGCCTGTTCACTGAAGCCGAGATTCCCTGGGAGGAAATGGCTTTCCGCACCATCCAGGCCACCCTGCTGCGCTACTTCAGCGACCGCAAATCCGGCAGCTTCCCCCTCTACGAGGGCCAGATCTTCCACAAGCCACGATGAAGACCCCGGAACTGCTGGCCCCGGCCGGCTCCCAGACCATGCTTGAAACCGCCCTGGCCTTTGGCGCCACGGCCGTCTATGCCGGCCAGCCCCGCTACAGCCTGCGGGTGCGCAACAACAGTTTCAAGGACGAGGCCGCCCTGGGGGTCGGCATCGACACCGCCCACGCCCAGGGCCGGCAGTTCTACGTGGTGAGCAACATCTACCCCCACAACGCCAAGGTGAAGACCTACCTGGCGGACATGGCCCCCATCATCGCCCTGAAGCCCGATGCCCTCATCATGGCGGACCCGGGCCTCATCGATCTGGTGCGGGAAAACTGGCCGGATATGCCCATCCACCTCTCGGTGCAGGCCAACACGGTCAACTACGCCGCCGTGCATTTCTGGCAGAAACTGGGCATCCAGCGGGTGATTCTGTCCCGGGAGTTATCCCTGGACCAGGTGGCGGAGATCCGCCAGGCCTGTCCGGACATGGAACTGGAGGTCTTCGTCCATGGTGCCCTGTGCATCGCCTATTCCGGCCGCTGCCTGCTGTCCGGCTACTTCAACCATCGGGACGGCAACCAGGGCACCTGCACCAACTCCTGCCGCTGGGAGTTCAACGCCCAGCCCGGCAAGGTCGCCCCCGATGGCGACGTCTATCTATTGGAAGAACCCGAAAAGCGTGCGGGCAGCCACATGCCCATCGAAGAAGACGAGCACGGCACCTACATCCTCAACTCCAAGGACCTGCGGGCCATCGAGCACGTGCAGCGACTGGTGGAGATGGGGGTGGATTCCCTCAAGATCGAAGGCCGCACCAAGTCGCCCTACTATGTCGCCCGCACCTGCCAGACCTATCGCCGGGCCATCGACGACGCCCTGGCTGGAAAGCCACTCGACCCCCGCCTGGTGGGGGAACTGGACGGCCTGGCCAACCGGGGCTACACCAGCGGCTTCTTCGAACGCCATCCGGACCGGGAGTACCAGAACTACCTAAGGGGCCACTCCGAGTCCGGCCGCAGCCTTTATGTGGGCGACCTGACTGGCTACGGCCCGGACGGGCTGGCGGAAATCGAGGTGAAGAACAAATTCTCCGTCGGGGATCGAATCGAGCTCATCCACCCCGCCGGCAACCGTGAAATTCAGGTTATCGGCATGTGGAACCTCGCCGGGGAAGCCATGGAAGTGGCACCCGGTAGCGGCCACCGGGTGCGCGTTGCCCTTCCCGAAGCACTGGATGGGGCTTTCCTCGCCCGTTTCGTGTCATGAAATCTTGGTAAACAGGGGAGCCCTGAGCCCTCTTGCACCTGAAAGCCTCTAGGTCTTAAATCCGACCCAGAACGATAACCGGCACATCCTATGCGTCCCCAGGCGGCAAAACGTCCCTCCCTGTTTGGCACTCCCACGGATCCCGTAAATCACTCCGTCCTGACACCCGACGAACAGGAACTCGTACTGCATCTGCAGCAACAGGTGCTGGAAGATGTTGCCCTGGGCACGGATGCCATTGAGATCGTAGACCGCATCTGCCTGCTGGGAGAGCAAGCGGTACCCAATTCCGTCGGATCCTGCATGCTACTGGACGAAACGGGCCAGCGCCTCAATGTACTGGCCGCTCCGAGCGTGCCGCCGGAAGGAATAAGCCGGCTGAATGGGTTGTGTCCCGGGCCCGGCGGTGGCTCCTGTGGCAACGCAGTCTTCAGGAAAGAACCCGTGTTTGTTGAAAATACCCTGGTGGACCCCCTCTGGGCAGATCTCCGCGCCCTGGCCCGGGATTTCAATATCCTGGCCTGCTGGTCCATGCCCATCCGCGCTGCGGGCGGAGACGTCATCGGCTCCTTTGCTCTCTCAAGTTTCGAACACCGCCCTCCCAGTTCTTTCCACCGCAAGTTGCTGGAAATCGGCGCCCACCTCATCAGCATCGTTCTGGAGCGACAGAAGGCCGAAAAGCGCATCACTTTCCTGGCCAGCCACGACCCGCTCACCGGACTGCCCAACCGCACCCTTACCCTGGACCGCCTGGACCAGGCCATTGCCCATGCCCAGCGCAACCAGACCGGTGGCGCGGTACTGTTCATGGATCTGGACAATTTCAAGATGGTGAACGATACCCTCGGCCACCAAGCGGGCGATGCCCTGCTTTGCCATGTGGCCAAGCGGCTGGGACAAAGCCTGCGCGCCTCGGACAGCCTGGGCCGCTGGGGCGGGGACGAGTTCGTCATCATTCTGCCCGAGGCCAGCGAGCACCAGGCCATCAACCTGATTGCCGACAAACTCTTGGCCTGCATGCAGGCGCCCATCCAGTTGGGAAACCGGCAAATAAACGCATCTTTCTCCATGGGCATTGCGGTGTTTCCCCGAGACGGCGCGGATTCAGAAATCCTGATCCACAAGGCGGACGCGGCCATGTACCAGGCCAAGGCCGGCGGCCGCAACGCTGCCCGGTTCTTCGACCAGGACATCCAGGATCGGCTGGAGATGCGGGCCCACCTGACACTCGAACTGCGCCAGGCCCTGGAAGCACGCCAGTTTGTTCTGCACTACCAGCCCCAGGTGGACCTGGCGGGCCAGGTCAGCGGCATGGAGGCACTGGTGCGATGGCAGCATCCATCCCGGGGGCTCATTCCCCCAGACCAGTTCATCCCCATCGCAGAAGAAACAGGGCTCATCCTGCCTCTGGGAACGCAGATTCTTGACCTAGCCTGCATCCGTCTTCGAACCTGGCAACAGAAGGCCGGCCAGGCTGAACTCACCTTGTCTGTCAACATCAGCCCCCGCCAGTTCCGCGACGAGGGCTTCGTGGACACGGTGTTGCAGATGCTGGAGACACATCAGGTGGATCCCAATCGGCTGATTCTGGAAATCACCGAGAACGTCCTGCTGGAAAATGCAGCGGCAGTGACAGAGAAGATGCAGCGCTTGCGAAACCGAGGTGTGCGATTTTCCATCGACGACTTCGGCACCGGTTACTCCTCCCTGGCCTACCTGAACCGCCTGCCTATCGACGAACTGAAGATTGACCGGTCTTTCGTAGCCCCCATCGAGCACGACGAGAACGCTGCCGCCATCTGCGACACGTTCATCGGCCTGGCCCATCTTCTGGGTCTGCGGGTAGTAGCGGAAGGCGTGGAAACCGAGGCACAGCGTCAGCGTCTAAATCGCACCCATGCCTGCGATGCGCTGCAGGGCTACCTGTTCGGCAAACCCGCCCCCCTGGAGGATTGAGCCATGCGCATCGGCGTCCCGAAAGAGATCAAGGACCACGAATACCGGGTTGCCCTCACCCCCGCCGGTGCCCGGGCCCTGGTCCTGGCCGGCCATGAGGTGGTGGTGGAACACCGGGCGGGCCAGGCCATCGGTCTGCCAGACAGAGACTATGCCGCTGCGGGTGCCCGCATGGGCAGCATGGACGAGGCCTATGCCACGGACCTGGTGTTCAAGGTAAAGGAGCCCCAGCCCGAGGAAATCGCCCGCCTGCGACCGGGACAGTACCTGTTCTGTTACCTGCACCTGGCTGCCGCCCCGGCCCTGGCCCAGGCCCTCATGGACCGAGAAGTCACCGCCATTGCCTTCGAAACCGTGCTGGACCAGGCGGGCCGCACCCCCCTTCTGGCCCCCATGTCCCAGATCGCCGGCCGCCTGGCCATCCAGATGGGCATGCAGGCCCTGGAGATGAAGAATGGTGGCCGGGGTGTGCTGCTCTCCGGCGTCCCCGGCGTGCCCCCTGCCCGGGTGCTGATCCTGGGCGGCGGTGTGGTAGGTGCCAATGCCGCCCGCATTGCCGTGGGCCTGGGGGCGGATGTCACCCTGCTGGACCGGGACCCGGAGCGGCTGCGGGTCTTCGACGACCAGTATCGGGGCCAGCTCAAGACTGCCTATTCCCACGATGAAGCCATTGCCGAACTGGCCCGCCAGTCGGATCTGGTGGTGGGCGCCGCCTACATCCACGGCCGCCGGGCGCCCCACCTCCTGTCCCGGGAACTGCTGCGCACCCTGGCCCCGGGTTCGGCCCTGGTGGATGTAGCCATCGACCAGGGGGGCATCGCTGAGACATCCCGACCCACCACCCATTCCACCCCTTTTTACGTGGAGGAAGGCGTAGTGCACTACTGTGTCGCCAACATGCCTGGCGCCGTGGCCCGCACCAGCACCCTGGCACTGGCGGAAGCGACCCTACCCTACCTGCTTCGGCTGGCGGATGACCCCCGCAAGGCCCTGGAAATGGACCCCGGGCTGAGGGCTGGCCTCAACGTGGATCAGGGGCGCATCCGGCATCCCGGGCTGGCCCGGGATCTGGGTCACGAGCAAGTCCACGAGTAGGGCCATGCCCTGAACGGAGGAACCCCTTGATTGCCGCCAGAAGTGGGAGCCTCCCGGCGCACCTCCTGGAACACAGGCTTGCCATACAGGGAACACTCACCTTATCCATTTGATTTAAATAGGCTTTCATCCCGCCTATATCGAACGTTATATTGGCATTGTCGAACCAGGGGCCTATAAGGCCACACTAACTCTGGGCCTTTATTCGATGATTCTCCGGCAATGCCAACGCCTCCTTAACTGTCTGCCATTCATTGGCAGGCACATTCGCGCCTGGCCCCTTTTGCTGATCGTGGGCTTCATTGCCCAGCTCAGCCTGATCGTGTTCGTCACCCAGCTGGGCCTGAATGAAGTGGATGCGGGCAATGAGCGCCTGCGGGTCTTGAAGGATGAACATGCCCTGCGGCTGGAACTGTCCCAGGCCATGCAGACAAGTGCCCAGGAGCGCACCCTGAGCCTGACCCGCATGATCAACATCCAGGACCTGTTCGAACTCGACGCGGAACAAATGCGCTTCCATACCCACGGTCAGGCTTTCATGCTGGCCCGCCGGCGGCTGGAAAGCATGGACCTCACTCCCAGGGAAAAGGCCCTGCTGGCGGAACAGTGGGAGCGCATCCGGGCCGCCCAGCCCTACCAGGAGCAGGTCATCAATCTCAGCTTGGCCCAAAGGCGCACAGAAGCCAGTGAAATACTCATCCGCTACGCGGTGCCCGCCCAGGATGCGGTCATGCAATCCCTCACCCGACTGGATGAAGTAACCCGTGAAGCGGCCAACCAGGCCATGGTCAAGGCCGGTCAGGCCCACCTGCTTGCCCGTCAGTGGATGATTGCCCTCTCCAGTCTGGCTCTGGCCCTGGGCCTTGCCATTGCGGTCGTTGTGGTGCGCCTGATGCATGGCATCGGCAGGGAGAAGGAGCGCCTTGCCACCCATGACACCCTCACCGGCCTGCCCAACCGCACCCTGCTCATGGACCGGCTGGAACAGGCCATACTGAGGGCCCGGCGGCAACAGGACCGGGTGGGCGTACTGTTTCTGGATCTGGATGGTTTCAAGGCTGTCAACGATACCCAGGGCCACGCGGTGGGAGATGAAGTGCTGAGGCAACTGGCGGCCCGTTTGCAGCAGGTGGTCCGGGCCAACGACATCGTCGCCCGTCTGGGGGGGGATGAATTTGTGGTCTGCCTGGCGGATGCGGCCCAGCGCGAGCAGATCAAACTCGTATGCGACAAACTGCTGGCAGCCATCGCACGCCCTGTACGGGTTGCAAACCAGCAGGTCACTCTGTCCGGCAGCCTGGGCGTGTGCGTCTTTCCGGACGATGGCCAGGACGCCAAGGCCCTCTTACGCTGTGCCGACCTGGCCATGTACGCTGCAAAACGCTCCGGCAAGAACCAGACCCAGCATTTCTCGCCTGGCTTGTGCCAAGACCCCGTACCAGGGCCATAATGACGCCAGAGCCCCGCCAGTCCTGACCGCCAGCCCTTTCCGGCTGCATCCTAGAGGACATGGTGTCGTTGAGTCCGGAGGCAGGCAGGCCCATCCGGATACCAGGCTCTCACGCCGCCAATCCGTTTTCCAGAGGCTGTCCATGTTCGAATCCGCAGAACTCGGCCACAAGATCGACGAAGAAAACTATGAGAAGGCACTGCCCGATCTCCGGGCAGCCCTGCTGGATGCCCAGTATGAACTGGTGCAGAAACGTGGTTTCCAGGTCATTCTCATCATGAGTGGCGTGGATGGGGGAGGACGCAGCGAGACCGTGTACCGGCTGAACGAATGGCTGGACCCCCGTCATATTGAAACCCACGGCATGGGTACGCCTTCCGATGAGGAAGCAAGCCGACCGGAAATGTGGCGCTTCTGGCGGGTGCTGCCACCGAAGGGCAAGATCGGCATCTTCCAGGGGTCCTGGTACAGCGAATCCTTCATTCAGCGGGTCTACGGCAAGATCAAGGTGGCCGAACTGGACGAGGCCCTGGAACACAGCATCCGCTTCGAGAAAATGCTCTCGGACGAAGGAGCCCTGATCCTCAAGTTCTGGTTCCATCTATCCGAAAGCCGACAAAAAAAACGCCTGGAAGCACTATCCCGGGACCCGGCTACCCGCTGGCGAGTCACGGAGCGGGACTGGCGTCATTTCAAGCTCTACGACAAGTTCATCAAGACCGCAGACCGGGTCTTGCGCACCACCAGCACCGCCCAGGCCCCCTGGTTCATTATCGATGGCAGCGACGAACGCTACCGCAGCCTGACCATGGGCAAGATCCTGCTCCAGGCCCTGCGCCAGCGCCTGGACTCCCCCCCGGTGCCCCATGCCATTCCCGCCTTGCCCGCACTGCCCCAGTCGGACAGGACCAATCTGCTCCAGGCCCTGGACCTCAGCCAGCGGGTAGACAAGAAGACCTACGACGAAAAACTGGAAATCCTCCAGGGACGCTTGGCGACTCTTATGCGCAGCCCCCGCTTCCACAAATACCATGCCGTGGTGGCCGTCTTCGAGGGTCATGACGCTGCCGGCAAGGGGGGCGCCATCCGCCGGGTGACCGGCGCCCTGGACGCCCGCTTCTATCAGGTGATCCCCATTGCCGCCCCCACCGAGGAGGCCCGGGCCCAGCCCTATCTCTGGCGATTCTGGCGCCATATTCCCGCCCGGGGGCGCCTGGCTATCTTTGACCGCTCCTGGTATGGCCGGGTCCTGGTAGAGCGGGTGGAAGGCTTCTGCACGGAATACGACTGGATGCGCGCCTACAATGAAATCAACGATTTCGAGGCCCAGCTCCACCGCCACGGCATTCTTGTGGTGAAGTTCTGGCTGTCCATAAGCAAGGAAGAACAACTGGCTCGTTTCGAGGCCCGGGCGGCCATTCCCTTCAAGCATTTCAAGATCACCGAGGAAGACTGGCGCAACAGGGAAAAATGGGACCAGTACGAGCAGGCAGTCTGCGAAATGGTGGACCGCACCAGCACGGAAGTGGCCCCCTGGGTTTTGGTGGCAGCGGAGGACAAGCGGTTCGCCCGGCTCAAGGTGTTGCAAACCCTGTGTGATCGAATCGAGAAATCCCTGTAACATCAAATAACCGACAAAATTAGTCGTCTATTTGATGAAAGGAAATCTAAATGTCTGATCCCGTCGTAGCTGGCAAAGACCCCGTTGAGGTGCAACTTGAAGCCGGGAAAAGCTACTGGTGGTGTGCCTGTGGCCGTTCGAAAACTCAACCCTGGTGCGACGGCTCCCATGCCGGTACGGATTTCCAGCCCCACGAATTTAAGGTGGAAGCGGCCGGAAGCTATTGGCTTTGCAACTGCAAGCACACCGCCAACGCCCCCTTGTGCGACGGGGCCCACGAACTGCTGGATTGATGCGCGGATTCGTCCTCCTCGTGCCGGTTGTGGCCCTGGCGCGCGGGGGGCGATAATACCGGGGCTACTCCCCGTCCCCCATGGAAAACTACCTGCTCATCCTCGTCGGCACGGTGTTCGTGAACAACATCGTGATGTCCAAGATTCTTGGCCTGTGCCCGTTCATGGGGGTCTCCCGGAAGCTGGAAACGGCCATTGGACTGGGGGCGGCCACAGCCTTCGTGCTAACTCTGGCCTCCGGCCTGTCCTATTTGATCGACACCTATCTGCTGGGACTGGAACTGGCCTATCTGCGCACCCTGTCCTTCATCGTAGTGATTGCCGGCATCGTCGGTTTCACCGAAATGTTCATCAAGAAGACCTCTCCCGTGCTGTTCCGGGTGCTTGGTATTTACCTGCCCCTGATCACCACCAACTGCGCGGTGCTGGGCATTCCCCTGCTGAACGTGCAGGAACAGCACAGCTTTGTGGAATCCCTGATTTTCGGTCTGGGGGGCGCAGCAGGCTTCACCTTGGTATTGGTGCTCTTTGCAGCCATGCGAGAGCGACTTGAAGCCGCCGAGGTGCCCACGCCTTTCAAGGGCACCAGCATCGCCATGATCACCGCCGGTCTCATGAGCCTGGCTTTCATGGGCTTCGCGGGGTTGATCAAATGACTACTGACCGTGGACAGTTGGCAGTCGGCAGCAACAGCAGTCACATATGGGCTGCCTACTTCATGCTGCCCGCCGCCGGCCCCAGGATGACCGCGTGCTAACTGCCATCCTGGTCATGGCAGGCATCGGCCTGGTGCTGGGGGCTGTCCTGGGCTGGGCTGCTATCCGGTTTCGGGTTCAGGAAGACCCCCTGGTGGACAAGATCGATGCCATCCTGCCCCAGACCCAGTGTGGCCAGTGCGGCTACCCAGGATGCAAACCCTATGCCGAGGCCATCGCCAAGGGGGAGGCAGACATCAACCTGTGCCCCCCCGGCGGCGAAGACGGCATCAAACGCCTGGCGGAACTGCTGGGCGTGGACCCCAAGCCCCTGGGGGAGGGCCTGGAGCCCAAGCCCCGGGCGGTAGCGATCATCGACGAAAACACCTGCATCGGCTGCACCCTGTGCATCCAGGCCTGCCCGGTGGACGCCATCGTCGGCGCCGCCAAGCAGATGCACGTCATCATTGCCGACCAGTGCACCGGCTGCGAACTCTGCCTGCCCCCCTGCCCCGTGGACTGCATCCACATGGACGTGGTGAAGGAAGACCTCACCACCTGGAAGTGGCGCTATCCGGTGCACCGTATCAGACAGATAAGCTGAGATGAGCCCCCTACACCGCCCCATCCACCGCTTCCACGGCGGCGTCCATCCGGATGACCACAAGGCCGCTTCCAGCGGCACACCAATCCGGGCCATGCCCCTGCTGCCCCGCTACTTGGTGCCCCTGCGCCAGCATATCGGCACACCGGCCCGGCCCGTGGTCCAGGTGGGGGATACGGTGCTGCGGGGCCAGATGATCGGCTCCGCCGAAGGCTATGTGTCCACCGCCGTGCATGCCCCAACCTCGGGCCGGGTGGTGGCCATCGAGCCCCGGGCGGTTCCCCATCCTTCCGGCCTGTTCGACATGGCCATCGTCATCGAATCCGACGGTCTGGACAGGGCCGTGGAATTCCAGCCCCTGGACTGGCAGAACACCGACCCCAGCGCCCTGCGCAACCGCATCCGGGACCTGGGCCTGGCCGGCCTGGGGGGAGCGGTCTTCCCCAGCTATATCAAGCTCAACCCGGGAGTGGCCCGGCAGGCCCCCAGCCCCATCCATACCCTCATCCTCAACGGTGCCGAGTGCGAGCCCTGGATCACCTGCGATGATCGGCTGATGCGGGAACGTGCCCGCCAGGTGATGGAGGGGGCCCGCATCATGGCCCGCATGTTGGGCGTCAAATCCACCCTCATCGGCGTGGAAGACAACAAGCCGGAAGCCATCGCCGCCCTTAACCAGGCCCGCCTGGACAGCGATTTGGAAGTGGCTGGGGATGTGGAAGTGGTGGCCGTGCCCACCCTCTATCCCGGCGGCGGCGGCAAACAGCTGGCCTATACCCTCACCGGCCTGGAAGTCCCCGCAGGGGGGCTGTCAACGGACGTTGGCATCCAGGTGTTCAACGTCGGCACCGCCTATGGCCTGCGCCAGGCCGTGCTCGGTGGCGAGCCCCTCATCAGCCGCATCGTCACCGTCACGGGCCATGTGGCCCGCCCCGGGAATTTCGAGGTTCGCATCGGCACCCCTGTCAGCGATCTGCTAGAGGCGGCCGGAGGCAGGCTGGCCGATGCCTGCGGCGAGATCGTCGGCGGCCCCATGATGGGCTTCGATCTCATGGACCTGGCTGCTCCAGTCACCAAGGCGGTGAATTGCATCATCGTCAAGTCCCCGACCCTGTTTCCACCCAAGCCCCTGGCCCTGCCCTGTATCCGTTGTGGTGCCTGTGCCCGGGCCTGCCCCGTGGAACTCCAGCCCTTCGAGATGTACTGGTTCAGCCGCGCCAAGGATTTCGGCAAAGTCCAGGGCTTCAACCTGTTCGACTGCATCGAATGCGGTTGCTGTTCCTTCGTGTGTCCCAGCCATATTCCCCTGGTGGATTACTTCCGTTTTGCCAAGAGCGAAATCTGGGAACGGGAACGGGAAAAGCAGGCATCGGACCAGGCCCGCATCCGGCACGAATTCAAGGCCTTCCGCCTGGAGCGGGAAAAACAGGAAAAGGCGGAAAAGTTTGCCAAGGCCGCCGCGGAAAACAAGGCCAAAACTGCGGCCGCCCCGGCCGACAAGGCGGAAGACCCGGAAGCCGCCCGCAAGAAGGCCATCCTCGATGCCGCCCTGGCCCGGGCCCAGAAAGCCAAGGAAGAAATGGCCGCAGCCGGTGTCGCACCAAAAAACACGGACAACCTGCCCCCCCGCGTAGAGCGGGAAATCGCCGAAATCGAAGCCAGACGGGAAAAGACCGAGTCTTGCCAGGACGGGGTCAGGACCGGCCCATGAATAACATTCCCTTCACTCCCCGCTGCCCATGAACGGCTCACCTTTCACCCTGCTGGCGAACAATTCGGTCTCCGCCGTGATGCTCAAGGTCATGGCGGCCCTGATCCCCGCCATCATTGCCCACGCCTGGTTCTACGGCCCCGGTATCTGGGTGAGCCTGCTGTTGTGCAGCCTGTTCGGCATCGTGCTGGAATCCTTGTTGCTGCTTTTGCGGGGCATGCCCCTGGGGCCATTCCTGAAGGATGGTTCGGTTCTGGTCACCGCCTGGCTGCTGGCCTTCTCCATGCCCACCCTGGCCCCCTGGTGGCTCTATCTGGTGGGCATGCTCTTCGCAGTGGTGGTGGCCAAACAACTATACGGTGGCCTGGGACAGAACCTGTTCAACCCGGCCATGGTGGGCTACGCCGCCCTCATTGTCAGCTTCCCCATGCAGATGACCCAGTGGCCCGGCCCCATTGGTTTGGTGGACCACACCATCAGCCTGGGCGAAGCCTTCGACCTGGTGTTCGCCGGCCAGGGCGCAGTCAGCCCAGACGCCTACACCGCAGCCACTGCCCTGGATACCCTGAAAACCCAGTTGCGGCTGGACAAGCCCATGGCCGATATCCTGGCCCTGCCCGCCTTCGGCTGGGTAGGCGCCCGGGGCCAGGAAATCATTGCCCTGATGATGCTGTTCGGCGGCTTGCTGCTGCTGGCCAACCGGGTCATCACCTGGCACATTCCCACGGCGTTCCTGGGAGCCATCGTCCTGACGGCTGGCCTGTTGTATCTGCTGGATCCAGGCGCCCATGCGAGCCCGCTATTCCACCTGTTCTCCGGCAGCGCCATGCTGGGAGCCTTCTTCATTGCAACGGATCCGGTTACCGCCGCTTCCACGCCTCGGGGCAAGCTCATCTATGCCGGTCTGGCAGGCATGCTGGTAGTGTTGATCCGGAATTACGGCAGTTATCCTGACGGCGTGGCCTTCTCCATTCTGCTGGCCAACGTGGCCGCCCCCTTCATTGACACTTACACCCAGCCCAGGGTGTTCGGCCACCAGACTGGAAACGGGAAGAAGCCATGAACTTCCCCCGGCGCCATGCCCTGGGCGAGGCACTCTCCGAGACGCTTTCCACCTCCCTCACCCTGCTGCTGTTCTCCGTGGTCTGCGCCGGCCTGCTGGCCGGCACCTATCTGGCCACCCGACCCACCATCGAGCGCAGCGAGCTGGAAGCCAAGATGCGCCTGGTGACCCAGGCCCTACCCGCCGGCAGCTTCGACAATGACCCGGTGAGGGATGCCCAACCCCTGCCTGCGGACCCCCTGCTGGGGCTTCGTCACCCGGGCCTCGCCTACGTGGCCGCCAGCCAGGGCAAACCTACGGCGGTGGTGCTGGAAGCCGTGGCGCCGGACGGTTATGCCGGTGAGATCAAACTTTTGATCGGCATCCTGGCCGATGGCAGCATCGCCGGGGTACGGGTTACCAGTCACAAGGAAACCCCGGGCCTGGGTGATTACATCGACATAGCCAAGAACGACTGGATCAAGCTGTTCACGGGCAAATCAGCCCAAAACCCTGCGGCTGAAGGCTGGCGGGTGCGCAAGGATGGCGGCCAGTTCGATTACCTGGCCGGGGCCACCGTCACCCCCCGGGCAGTGGTGAAGGCCGTGCACAAGGCCCTCAACTACTTCGAAGCCCACCGCCAGCAGCTCCTGCGCCTGCCTGAACCCAAACCCAAGGAGACGCCATGACATCCACGGCAACCCGGGAAATCATCGTCAACGGTCTGTGGAAACAGAATCCCGCTCTGGTCCAGTTGCTGGGACTATGTCCGCTACTGGCCATCAGCAACAACGTGGTCAACGCCCTGTCCCTGGGGCTGGCCACCACCCTGGTGATGGTCCTGAGCAACGTGTCCGTGGCCCTGGTGCGCAACTTCATCCCCCAGGAGATCCGCATTCCAGTATTCGTGCTCATCATCGCTGCCCTGGTCACTGTGGTTCAGCTGGCCATGAACGCCTGGGTCCACCCCCTCTACCTGGTGCTGGGCGTATTCATTCCCCTTATCACCACCAACTGCATCGTCCTGGCCCGGGTGGAAGCCTTCGCCTCCAAACGCTCCACAGCGGAATCTGTCCTGGACGGCACCATGATGGGCCTAGGCCTCACCGCCGTGCTGGTGACCCTGGGAGCCCTGCGGGAATTCTTCGGCAAAGGTACCCTGCTGTCCGACATCGATCTGGCCCTGGGGCCCGAAGCCAAGGCCTGGGTCCTGCACTTGATCCCCGACTACCAAGGCTTCCTGCTGGCGGCCCTGCCGCCAGGGGCCTTCATCGGCCTGGGCATCCTGATCGCCTTGCACAACTGGATCCAGCGTCAGCCTAAACGTGCCTGACAAGAATGTCGATATTTCTTACATTACCCCATCTACGGGAATACAAACTGGTTAGGATTCATGGGCTTATCGTCTGGCCTTGAACTTGCTTCCCATCCACCAAATACGCTCACACCCACAGGGAACCCCATGCTGAAAACACTGCCCCTTGCCATTTCTCTGACCCTGGCCCCCGCCCTGGCTTCTGCAAATATCGACATCGTTTTTGACTACACCTACGACACCACGAACTTCTTCGGCACAACTCAGAAAAGTATCCTGGAATCTGCTGCCAACGTGTTCGAGTCCCGCATTACCGACCAATTGGGTGCTATTACGTCTGCTGGCAGCAATACGCTCGACCTAAGCTTTTACAACCCCAGCACGGGCGCGCAAACCGACATCAACAACGCATCCATTGCCGCCAACGAACTGCGCATCTATGTGGGCGCCATGAGCCTGGGAGGAAGCACCCTGGGCAAAGGGGGACCGGGTGGAGGCTCTATTTCCTACTCATCCCTGTCCTTCTTCGATTCCCTTAGCCGGGGTCAGACGGGTTATGTCCCTTTCGGTCCCGCAGGCGTCTACGACACCGACTTCGCTCCCTGGGGCGGTACGCTGAGCTTGAACAGCAGCTACAGCAACTGGTACTTCGACAGTGACGTGAGCACCATGGAATCCTTCAGTGGCGCTGATTTCTACTCCGTTGCCCTGCATGAAATCGGCCATGTGCTGGGATACGGCACGTCTAACTCCTGGAAAAACAAGGTGAATGCCGCCGTCCCCAGCTTTACCGGCGCCTATAGCGGCACCCAACCCCTCGACGATGACGCCCATTGGCAAGACGGCCTGACCAGTACCATTAATGGAGCAGGCAGTTTCGAAGCCGCCATGGACCCCACCATTTTCCTGGGCACCCGCAAGGAATTCACCGATTTGGACTGGAACGGCCTGCGGGACATCGGCTGGCAGGTGGCTGCTGCTCCGGTGCCCGAACCCGAGACCTGGGCCCTGCTTCTGGCGGGCCTGACCCTGGTGTCCGTTGGGGCGAAACGCCGCCGCGCTTGAGCACCCGGGCACAGAATCGGGGCGCTCTGCGCCCCTTTTTTTTGCCCCTTTCAACTATCATTGGTCCATGAACGCCGCCCGCCGCCGCGCCATCTTCGAACGTCTTCAGGCCAGCAATCCCAAACCCACGACCGAACTGGAATACCACTCGCCCTTTCAGTTGCTGGTGGCGGTGATCCTGTCGGCCCAGGCCACGGACAAGAGCGTCAACCAGGCCACCGCCGACCTGTTTCCTGCCGCTCCCACCCCCGAGGCCATGTTGTCATTGGGGGAGGATGGCCTGAAGGCCTACATCAAGCACATCGGCCTGTTCCAGACCAAGACCCGCAACGTGCTTGCCACCTGTCAGATCCTGCTGGACAAACACGGTGGCGAAGTGCCCCGGAACCGGGAAGCCCTGGAGGCCCTGCCGGGCGTGGGCCGCAAGACCGCCAACGTGGTGCTCAATACTGCCTTTGGCGAACCCACCATCGCCGTGGACACCCACATCTTCCGGGTGGCCAATCGCACGGGCATCGCCCCAGGCAAGACCGTCCTGGAAGTGGAAAAGAAACTGTTACGCCATGTGCCCGCCGAATTCCGTCTGGATGCCCATCACTGGCTCATCCTGCACGGCCGCTACGTCTGCAAGGCCCGCAAACCCGAATGCGGCCTCTGCATCCTCCGGGATCTGTGTGACTACAAGGACAAATTCCTGTGAAGGCCGCCACCGGACTCGCCCAGGGGCGCCAACCCGATGCTGCCCTGGCCGCCCGGGCCGTGGAATTGGCCATGGACCGGGCGGATCTGAGGCATCCAACAGCCGTCCTTCTCTATCTCACCTCCGAATTTGCCACTGATCCCCAACCGGCCATTTCCGCCGCCGCCCGGGCCGCTGGCTGTCTCCAAGTGGCCGGCTGCACGGCGGCCGGGGTGTTCACCGAGGAGGACTGGGTGCTGGACGCTCCCGCCGCCGCCGCACTGGTTCTGGGGGGGGGATGCGGACTCCACCCCACCCATGGCACAGCGGGAGAGACCCTGACCTTTGCGGCCCCCAATGCTCTGGACATGCACTGGCTCACTACGGGTAACCCGCGCTTTGGTGGAGTATCTGGCGATGCCACCGGCCAGGGGCCCTATTCCGTGTGGAGCGGCGCCCGGGTCCAGTCGGCTGGCCGGACAGAAATGCGCATCAACGGTGCCCACTTGCGCATCGGCATCTCCCAGGGCGTGCGCCTGCTTTCCAAACCCGCGCCTATCGAGACGGTAAGTGGCCATGACCTGCATACCCTGGGCGGTGAACCCGCACTGACCACCCTGGTGCGAGAACTCCCCCTGTCCAGCCGGGCACCGGCCCGGATTCCCACCCATCTGCTCATGGCCGGGCTGCCCTTTGGCGAACTTGAAGGGGCCCTGGAGGAAGGCCGTTACCACCTGCTACCGGTGGTTGGCGTCAACCCGGATGACAAGTCCGTCACCGTCGCCGGCAGCCTCACGCCAGGCCAGTCCCTGTTCTGGGCCTTGCGCCACCCCCAGGCGGCCGAGCAGGACATGGAAGCCATGCTCCACCGCTTGCAAGGGCGCGCTCCTGACGAGGCCGGAGAACCGGACTTCGCCCTGATGTTCCCCTGCATCGGCCGGGGGCCCTGGTTCTATGGCGGCCAGGACCGGGATATACAGGCACTGAAGCGACACTTTCCCGGCCTGCCCCTGCTGGGCTTCTACGGCAATGGGGAAATCGCCCATCTGGACGGCGCCAACCGCCTGTTGCAATACAGCACGGTTCTGGTCCTTGGCCAGGGCATGGAGGCCGCGGATGTTTAACCCCTCCCGGGATCAGGTTCGGGATTTCTTCTTCCAGTCCTGGGGTAAATTCCGCTCCGGACAGCCCCTCACCCAACTGGAAAGCATGGCGGTGGAACACATCTCCAGGCACCCCGAATACCACCCGGTACTGGATAATCCCGAACGTTTCCGTGAGCGGGAATGGCCACCGGAACTGGGGGAGACCAACCCTTTCCTGCATCTCTCCATGCACCTGTCCATTTCCGAACAGCTTTCCATCGACCAGCCGCCGGGTATCCGCGGTGCATACGACAGCTTGCTGGCCCGCCTAGGGGATGAACACGCCGCCCAGCATGACGTCATGGACTGCCTTGGGGAAATGCTCTGGCGTGCCCAGCGGGACCGCCTGCCGCCCGATGGCGCGGCCTATATCAACTGTGTGGAATCGAAATCCCGAACATGATCAACCGGATCAAAAACCTCAAGTCTCTGAATCAGGTGTCCCGCGACCGCATCGGCGAGTTCATGGCCTGCAACCTCTGGCTTTACCAATTCCTGCCCTTCTTGAAATGGCAGCATCTGGTGAACAAAGCCAGCCTGCGCCAGGACGGCGTGGCCGGCTTCACCGGGGCGATGATCGTCCTGCCCCAGGCCGTGGCCTTTGCCACCATTGCCGGTCTGCCGCCGGAATACGGCCTGTATGCCGCCATGATCCCCACGGTCATTGCAGCCCTGTTCGGGTCCTCCTGGCATCTGGTGTCCGGCCCCACCACGGCCATTTCCATCGTCGTGTTCGCCTCCGTTTCCCCCTATGCCGAACCCGGCTCCCCGGAATTCATCGGCATGGTGCTGACCCTGACCTTCCTCACCGGCCTGTTCCAGCTCATCATGGGCCTGGCGAAGATGGGCGCCCTGATCAATTTCATCTCCCACACCGTGGTCATTGGCTTCACCGCCGGCGCGGCTCTGCTCATTGCCGCCAGCCAGGTGAAGAACTTCTTCGGCCTGGAAATCCCCCGGGGTACCCCCGCCTACGAAGTGGCCGGCATGCTGCTCACCCATCTCCATGACCTGAACCCCTACGTCACGGCAGTAGCCGCCGTCTCCCTTGTTGCAGGCATCCTGGCGCGCAAATACCTGAAACGAGTGCCTTACATGATTGTCGCCATGGTGGTGGGAGGCCTGTTTGCCGCCTGGCTCAACCGGGGTTTTGGCGAGGAAGTCACCGGCATCCGCACCGTGGGAGCCCTGACGACCAGCCTGCCGCCCCTGTCCATGCCGGATTTCTCTCTCGCCACCCTGAAGAACACCATCTTCTCCGCCCTGGCAGTGACCGTGCTGGCCCTGACGGAAGCCGTTTCCATCTCCCGCTCTATCGCCGTGAAGTCGGAACAGCACATCAACGGCAACCAGGAGTTCATCGGCCAGGGCCTGTCCAACCTGGCGGGCAGCTTCTTCTCCGGCTATGCCTCCTCCGGCTCTTTCAACCGCAGCGGCGTGAACTATGAATCCGGTGCCCGCACGCCCCTGGCAGCCGTGTTCTCCGCTGGTTTCCTGCTCTTGATCCTCTTCCTGGTGGCCCCCCTGGCTGCCTACCTACCCATTCCGGCCATGGCCGCCGTGCTGTTCCTGGTGGCCTGGAACCTGATCGACTTCCATCACATCGGCGCCATCCTTAAAGCCCACAAGAACGAAGCCGTGGTGCTTGGAGTGAGTTTCTTCGGTACGGTCATCGATCTGGAAAAGGGCATCTTCTTTGGCATTCTCGTGTCCCTGATCTTCTATCTGGCCAAAACCTCCCGCCCGGCCATTCGGGCCGTAGTACCGGATACCCGGGAGACGGACAATCCCCGGCGCAAGTTCGTAGTGGAAACCGGCGCCGAACCGGACTGCCCGCAGTTGAAGATACTGCGCATCGAAGGGTCCATCTTCTTCGGTGCCGTGGACCACATCCAGCAGGCCTTTTCCGCCGTAGACGAGCATGTCCCCAGCCAGCGCCACCTGTTGCTTTTCGCCAAAGGCATCAACACCATCGACCTGGCGGGTGCCGAACTCCTGGCCGGCGAAGCAAAGCGCCGGCGTAAGCTGGGCGGGGGCCTCTATTTATGCGGCGTGAGTGATGCGGCCTGCGCCATGTTGAAGCGGGGAGGCTATCAGGATGACATCGGCGAGCAGAATGTATTCACTCACAAGCCTGATGCCATAGCCGGTATTTACGGACGCCTGGACAGCGCCCAATGCCGGGACTGCAAGGCACGCATCTTCCGGGAATGCCAAACCCGCCTGCCCGACGGCGAAGCCCGATCCACCCTTTTGGACCGCGTCGGACCGGATACGAAGCCCCCCGAATCAACAGCCATCCCTGGCACGGAACAATCACCCCGCCCAAACCGGCTGACGGATATCGTCACCCGTACCGGCGACGATGGCTCCACGGGCCTGGCGGACGGCTCCAGACTATCCAAGAGCGATCCGCGCATCGAAGCCATCGGCCAAGTCGACGAGCTCAACAGCCAAATCGGCGCCCTGCTGGCAGAGCCCCTGAGCCACGACATCCGTCATATGCTGGTGGATATACAGCACGACCTGTTCAACCTGGGCGCGGAACTGGCCTGGCCGGACCAAGCTCAGATCACCGGCGATCACGTGATCACCCTGGACCAGTACCTGGCACGGGCAAACACTGCGCTGCCCCCCCTGACAGAATTCGTCCTGCCGGGAGGCACCCGGGCCGCTGCCCAGGCCCATGTCTGCCGCACGGTATGCCGGCGGGCGGAGCGGAATATCGTGCGACTGGGGGAAAGCGATCTTATCTCCACCCGTCTGGCCCAATATCTGAACCGCCTCTCGGACCTGCTGTTCGTACTGTCTCGACAGCTCAACCGAAATGCAGGGGAACCGGAACCCACCTGGCGTGGGCCAGGTAAACGCTGAGTCAGCGCCCCCACAGACGCCCGCACACCATTCCAGGAAAAATCGGCGCAGAATGCGCCGGTGCAGTTGCGACACCATCCGCACCGGGACTCACTGTAGTGCAGGCCCGCCGAGATATGACCCAAAGAGGAGACCTGACATGAAAACCACCCCCCTGCTGACGGCCCTGGCATTGGCCCTGAGCGCTCCCTTCGTCCAGGCCGAGTCAACTCCGGAAAAGCCGCCGGAAATGCCTGCCTCGTCGGACGAATGGGTGCGCTACCTGTCCGATTTCACCCGCAACGCCGACATGCTGGTGGACCCCAAGAAATTCGTCGCCGCCCTACACCAGGTGACGGAGCCCGGCTTCCTGGTAGCCGCATTCAACGCTGTACTGGACCCCAACCTCTACGGCCAGTCCATGGCCAGCGCCATGGATCCCAAAGCCTACGGCAACTATGCTCGGCTGATGGACCCCAATGTGGCAAGTCGCTGGATGATGACCCTCATGGATCCCCAGTTCATCAATGCCGTCACCTACACCCTGACAGACCCGGGCAAGCTCATGCGCTGGATGATGCTGCCCATGGACCCGAAGGTCACCGCTGCCGCCCTTAATTCCCTGAACCCCAACACCTACGCTCGCATGGGCACCGCCGGCATGGACCCCAAGCTTTGGGCCAACATGACCGCACCTATGAATCCCGGCTGGTATGGCGGCTGGGCAGGCACCATGGCCAACCCTCAGACCTACGGTCCCTGGGGCGCCTGGATGACCACACCCTACGGTGCGGCCCCCGTGCTGGTCCCGACACGCTGAGGCACTGAGGTAAGCAAATAAAACGGCCCGGAAACCCGGGCCATTTTTTGTTGCATGTCCGGTTACGGACGGCCTCAGAAGTTGGCCGCTTCGATCTCCAGGTAGGTGCGGTTGATGTTTCCACCCATGTGCTGGTCAAACTCGTGGAGTTTTTTCCAATCACGCAGATCCAGACGGGCACGGACTTCCGAATCCGTAAGACCAGCCTTGTAGCCTGCCTCAACATCTGCATAAAGCTTGGCCATGCGTGCATGCATGGCCGCAGCATCCTTCATGGCCATCAAAGGTCCGTGGCCGGGAATGATGGTCTTGGCAGGCAATTGTTGGACCTCCGCCAGTACGTCCACCCACATTTTCACCACCGCATCCCGGAAGTTTGGGGTGATCTGGTGCACCAGAATGTCTCCCCCTACGAGCACCTTGTCTTCCGGCAGCCAAATCATCAGGTCCCCCAGGGTATGGGCACCGTTGGGCACCCAGAGGGTCAGCTTCACGCCGTCGATGACGATGTCAGTGCGGGTGTTGTTGGCATACACCTCGGAGGCAGGCACCGCCCGGGTATTGGGGAACTTGCGCCCGACGGCAGCTTCGATGATGGCCAGCCAGTCGGCTTCGCCTTCAAGCAATAGCTTGCGGGCCATTTCCGAACTGATCACATGGGCACCGGGAAACGCAGCATTGCCGAAGGTATGGTCACCATGGTGATGGGTATTGATGATGACCTTGATGGGCTTCTTGGTGATCTTTTCCACGGCAGCCCGCAAATGGGCGCCAATCTCATCAGTAAAGCCAGTGTCGATGAGGATGGCAGCGGATTCACCCAGGATCAGGGTGCTGTTCACCATGTAGCCCTGGTTTTCCTTGTTGGGCAGCGCCATGGGCCCTAGCAATGCATAAATACGATCATTGACCTTCACCACCTTGGGGGCGGGGATGGCATGCCGCGCCGGGGCAGCATGGACTTGCAAAACCCACAGCATCGCAGTCAGCAGGATCAAAACGCGTTTCATCATGGCAATGCCTCGCATTACAGTTTGGGAAGGGCGATTCTGGGCAGCAAGACGCGCGGGCTCAAGCAGACATCCGTACCAGTCCGGACGGGCTGCAAATCCTGCTGACAAGCATGTCCGGGGACTCTCCCGGCTTGGGTATAATTTCGCATTCTCAAATATCAGGGAACCGACTCATGGGCTTTCTCGCCGGCAAGAAAATTCTCGTCACCGGAGTCATCAGCAACCGCTCCATTGCTTACGGCATTGCCAAGTCCTGCCACCGGGAAGGGGCCGAACTGGCTTTCACCTACCAGAACGAGAAGGTTCGCGACCGCGTGGAGAAACTGGCGGCAGACTTCGGCCCCGCCTGTCCCCTGCTTCCTTGTGACGTAGGCAGTGACGAGGAAATCAATACCGTATTCACTGAGCTGGGCAAGCAATGGGGCGTGCTGGACGGACTGGTGCATGCCATCGCCTTCTCTCCCAAGGATGCCCTGGCTGGCAATTTCCTGGACAACGTGACCCGGGAAAACTTCCGCATTGCCCACGACATCTCCAGCTATTCATTCGCTGCCATGGCCAAAGCCGCCCTGCCCCTGATGCAGGGACGCCCGGCGGCCATGCTCACCCTGTCCTACCTGGGTGCCGTGCGCTACGTGCCCCACTACAACGTCATGGGCCTGGCCAAGGCCAGCCTGGAAACCGCCGTGTACTACATGGCTTCCAGCCTTGGGCCTGTGGGTATCCGCGTGAACGGCATTTCCGCCGGCCCCATCAAGACCCTGGCAGCTGCGGGTATTGCAGACTTCAACAAACTGCTGGCCTGGGGCGAGCAACACTCCCCCCTGCGCCGCAACGTCACCATCGACGAAGTCGGCAACGCCGCCGCTTTCCTGCTCTCTGACCTGGCGTCCGGCATCACCGGCGAAATCACCTATGTGGACGCAGGCTTCAATTCCACAGCAGGCCTGGCGGTAGACGAATAAGCCCCTCGGCTCGACGAACAAAAAGGCCGGCAATTGCCGGCCTTTTTATTGCCCTGAGAATTACTACCCGGCTCAGTTGCTGCCTGCCAGGGTTTCCGGGGCAATCTGGATATCCGCGCCAGCCTTCAGGCTTTCCACATAGGCGCGCACCTCTTCCTGGGCCACCATGCGACGCAGATCAGCCGCCATGGGAGCCACCTGGGCACTCACATCCGTGTCATTGACCCGGGTGATGCGGTACATCCGGTAGCCGTCGGAGGTTTCCACGCCTATATGGACCGGCAGCTTGGTGACATTGGCGCGGAATACGGCTTTCACAGCCTCCCGGGGAATATTGAGGGGCTGTACCCGGGACAGGGTCATGGCTGCGGACCAGCCCGCCACCGGCTGGCCGGACTGGGCGTTTGCCAGGGCCTGCTTGCCGGCCTCGATGGCCATCTTCCGGGATTGCTCCTGCACCAGCTTCTGGCGGATTTCCGCCGTCACGTCCGCCAGGGGCCGGACCCCGGCTGGCCGGTACTCCACCACCCGGGCGGAAACCAGGACATTGGGGGCCACTTCCACGGCCTCCACGTTATTGCGCTTGTTAAGGCTGTCTTCGGAAAACAGGCTTTCCTGGAGTCGGGGATTGGCCAGGAAGGCCGGTGCGGCCTGTTTCTCGTCCACCCAGCCACTGGTTTCCAGCTTGAGTCCGAACTCCTTGGCCACGGGCTCCAGGCTGTCCGGCTGCTCATAGACCATGTTGCTGAAGCGTTCCGCAGCTTCGGCAAAGCGACGCTGGGCCTCCTGCTGGCGCAGTTCCTGCAGCACCTCGTCCCGAACCACTTCCAGGCCCATGCGCGCACCGGGCACCACACCGTCGAGGCGGATGATGTGGAAGCCAAACTGGCTTTCCACAAGACCCCGGATCTCGCCCGGCTGCATGGCCCATACGGCATCGGCGAAGGGCTTCACCATCGCGTCCCGGGTAAAGGCACCAAGATCGCCGCCATTCTGACCGGAGCCCGGGTCCTGGGAATGCTGCCGGGCCAGGTCCGCGAACCGGGCCGGGGTCTGCCTGGCTTCGGCCAGGATCGACTCCGCCTGTTGCCTGGCCTGGGCCCGGACCTTGTCGTCCGCCCCATCAGGCACCTGGATCAGGATATGGCTGGCACGACGACGGTCCGGCTCCTGGAAACGGGTGAGGTTTGCCTCGTAGAACTTGCGCACAGCTTCTTCATCCACCTGGATGCTCTTGCCCATCTCGCTCTGGGACAGGACGGCATACTGCACGCGCACCTGCCGGGGTGTGGCGTAGGCATCCTTGTGAGCGTCGTAATCCGCCTGCACGGCTGCATCGTCCACCTGCACCTGACCAGCATAACGCTGGGCCTGGAATTCGATTTCGTTGACCTCCCGCTGCTGGCCCAGCAGCTTGGCAAGCTGGTCCACACTGGGCTTGGCCACCAGCGCGCCTTCCGTCAGACCGGTCTGCACCTGGCGCAGGAGAAGATCCTGATGCAGCAGGGCCATCAATTCCCCCTGGGACATGCCCCGGCTGCGCAGCCAGGCGTCAAATCGGGCCTGGGAAAACTGACCGTTCTCCTGGAAGGGCTCCAGGCCTTGCAGCACGGCCTGGATCTGGGGCTCCAGGATGGCAAACCCTGCCCGGGTAGCCGCATCTGTCAGCAGCCGGGTATTAATGAGTTGATCAATAACCAGTTGCCGCAAGGCCTTGTCATCCACCTTCCCACCCAGGGCTTCCTTCTGGTCTGCCAGGGATTTCTGGAATTCCCGCGCGGAAATCTCTGCATCATCGATGGTGGCGGCCGGTTTTTCCTGCCCCCCCCCGGTAAAGTAGGAATCCACACCCCACAAGGCGAAGGGAACAATGAGCAGGGCCAGAATGACCTTGGCAATCCATCCTTGGGCGCGATCTCGTATGGCTTCTAACATGACTTCGACTTTTTCCGTGTTGATGCGCCGGGTATCAATGCTCTGGAGAGCGGACGAATCCTGAGCGCAAAAAAACAAGCAAAAAAAAAGGCGAACTCACGTTCGCCTTTGAGGTGTTGGCGGAGTGGACGGGACTCGAACCCGCGACCCCCGGCGTGACAGGCCGGTATTCTAACCGACTGAACTACCACTCCTAAAACCTTGGTGCTTCTTATGACTACAAAATCTTTGGTGGGTGCTGACGGGTTCGAACCGCCGACATTCGCCTTGTAAGGGCGACGCTCTACCAACTGAGCTAAGCACCCTACGAGGGCCGGTCAGTGCAACCTGCACACCTCGGAAAGACCGCTACTTTACAGAAAGTTTTCCCGGTTTGCCAGCCCCTTGATGCAATTTTTTGGCCTGGCATAGGGGACGTCAGTGCTTGATGAGGGCCGACTCCCCCTCGCCCACCGGTTTTTCAGCGGCCGGGGCCTGGGCAGACTCTTCCTCCGTCAGTGCTTCGGGCACCCGTTCCAGGGCAGCTTCCAGAACCTGCTCGATCCACTTCACAGGCTGGATATCCAGACGATTCTTGATGTTGTCCGGAATATCCGCCAGATCCTTCACATTCTCCTGAGGGATCAATACCTTCTTGATGCCCCCACGGTGCGCTGCCAGCAGTTTTTCCTTCAGGCCGCCGATGGGCAGCACTTCGCCCCGCAGGGTGATCTCCCCCGTCATGGCCACGTCACAGCGCACGGGAATCCCAGTCAGGGAGGAGACCATGGCCGTAGTGATGGCGATGCCGGCGGAAGGCCCGTCCTTGGGCGTGGCACCTTCCGGCATGTGGATGTGCATGTCGTGCTTCTCGAAAGTCTCGCCGCGTATGCCCAGTTTCCTGGCACGGCTGCGGACCACGGTGCGGGCGGCTTCGATGGATTCCTTCATCACGTCGCCCAACTGGCCAGTGCGGGTGATACCGCCCTTACCGGGCATGATGGTGGTCTCGATGGTGAGCAACTCGCCCCCCACTTCCGTCCAGGCCAGACCGGTGACCTGGCCCACCTGATTTTCCTTTTCGGCGATGCCGTAGGAATAGCGCCGCACGCCCAAGTACTTTTCCAGATTCTTGGGGGTGACGCTGATCTTGCCCTTGGCCTTCTTCAGGGCCTGGGCCGTCACCGCCTTGCGACATATCTTGGAGATTTCCCGCTCCAGGCCCCGCACGCCGGATTCCCGGGTGTAGTAGCGCAAGATGTCCCGCAGGGCCGACTCGGAAACCGAGAGTTCCTCGTCCTTGAGACCGTTGTTCTTCATCTGCTTGGGCAACAGGTAGCGCTGGGCGATGTTGACCTTCTCGTCCTCGGTGTAACCGGACAGGCGGATGACTTCCATACGGTCCAGCAGGGGGGCCGGAATGTTCATGGAGTTGGCAGTGGCCACGAACATCACGTCGGAGAGATCGAAGTCCACCTCCACGTAATGGTCCTGGAAGGTGTGGTTCTGTTCCGGGTCCAGCACTTCCAGCAGGGCGGAAGAGGGATCACCCCGGAAGTCCTGGCCCATCTTGTCCACTTCATCCAGCAGGAACAGGGGGTTCTTGGCGCCCACTTTGGTCAGGCTCTGCAACACCTTGCCCGGCAGGGAACCGATGTAGGTGCGACGGTGGCCGCGAATCTCGGCCTCGTCCCGCACGCCACCCAGGGCCATGCGCACGAACTTGCGGTTCGTGGCCTTGGCGATGGACTGCCCCAGGGAGGTCTTGCCCACCCCGGGCGGCCCGACCAGGCACAGGATGGGGCCCTTGAGCTTGTCCACCCGCTGCTGCACCGCCAGGTATTCGACAATGCGTTCCTTCACCTTTTCCAGGCCGTAGTGGTCAGCATCCAGCACTTCCTGGGCCGTATCCAGGCTCTTGCTGATCTTGGTCTTCTTGCGCCACGGCAGGTTCACCAAGGTATCTATGTAGGTGCGCACCACGGTGGCCTCGGCCGACATGGGCGACATCATCTTCAGCTTTTTAAGTTCCGCTTCGGCCTTCTTGGTGGCTTCCCTGGACATGCGTGCAGCCTTGATCTTTTTTTCCAGCTCTTCCAGTTCGGCGCCTTCCTCGATCTCGCCTAGTTCCTTCTGGATGGCCTTCACCTGCTCGTTCAGGTAGTACTCCCGCTGGCTCTTTTCCATCTGCCGCTTCACCCGGCCGCGAATGCGCTTTTCCACCTGGAGGATGTCGATCTCGGTTTCCATGAAGCCCATCAGGTGATCCAGGCGGGCCTTCAGGTCGGACATTTCCAGGATGGCCTGTTTTTGCTCCAGTTTCAGGGGGAGATGGGCAGCAATGGTGTCCGTCAGACGGCCGGCGTCATCGATGCCTGCCAAAGAGGCCAGTATTTCCGGGGGAATCTTCTTGTTCAGCTTGACGTAGTTGTCGAACTGGGCCAACAGGGCCCGGCGCATGGCTTCGATCTCGGAGTTGTCGCCCGGATCTTCCTCCAGGGGGGTGGCCTGGCCGACGAAATGGGTCTCCTGATCCACGAAATCATCCACGTGAACCCGCTGGTTACCCTCCACCAGCACCTTCACGGTCCCGTCGGGCAGTTTCAGCATTTGCAGGATGCTGGCGATAGCACCCACTTCATACAGGTCATCGAAACTGGGTTCGTCCTTGGCGGCGGATTTCTGGGCCACCAGCAGAATGTGCTTGCCCCCTTCCATGGCTGTTTCCAGGGCCTTGATGGACTTGGGCCGGCCGACGAAGAGGGGGATCACCATGTGGGGAAATACCACCACGTCGCGCAGGGGCAACAGGGGCAGGGTTACGGGTTCGACGAACAGGGTGGTTTGGCTCATTAGTTTCTCCGGTGGGCAATCCGCCCATCCTCGCGATCAAGAGGGACGTATCTCAGGCCGCTATCCTGAATTTCAAGACAGCGGGGCGGCCAAACAAACACACGACATCAACCGGCGGCCTTGGCCTGCTCGGCATACAAAAGCAAGGGCTTGCCCTCGCCGGAGATGGCCTTCTCGTCCACCACCACCTTGTTGACATCCTTCATGTCAGGCAGTTCAAACATGATGTCCAGCAGGGCATGTTCGATGATGGAGCGCAGGCCCCGGGCACCGGTCTTGCGCTTCAGGGCGCGGCTGGCAATGGCCAGCAGGGCCTCTTCCCGGAACTCCAGTTCGGAACCTTCCATCTTGAACAGCTTCTGGAACTGTTTGACCAGGGCGTTCTTGGGCTCCGTGAGAATGCGCACCAAGGCTTTCTCGTCAAGCTCTTCCAGGGTGGCAATGACCGGCAGGCGGCCGACGAATTCAGGGATGAGGCCGTATTTGATGAGGTCTTCCGGCTCCACCATCTTGAACACTTCGCCCAGGTCCTTGCGGTTGTCCTTGGACTTCACCTCGGCGCCGAAACCGATGCCGGATTTCTCGGTACGGTTGCGGATCACCCGTTCCAGGCCGCTGAAGGCGCCACCGACGATGAACAGGATGTTGGTGGTATCCACCTGGATGTATTCCTGGTTGGGGTGCTTGCGCCCGCCCTGGGGAGGGATGGAAGCCACCGTGCCTTCGATGAGCTTCAGCAGGGCCTGCTGCACGCCTTCACCGGATACGTCCCGGGTGATGGAGGGGTTGTCGGACTTGCGGGAAATCTTGTCGATCTCGTCAATGTAGACAATGCCGTTCTTGGCCTTCTCCACGTCGTAGTCGCACTTCTGCAGCAGCTTCTGGATGATGTTTTCCACGTCCTCGCCCACATAACCGGCTTCCGTGAGGGTGGTGGCATCCGTCATCACGAAAGGCACGTTCAGCAGGCGGGCCAGGGTCTGAGCCAGCAGGGTCTTGCCGGAACCGGTGGGGCCGATGAGCAGGATGTTGCTCTTCGCCAGTTCAACCTCCTCCTCCTTGCCGCCCCCCGGCTGGCGCAGGCGCTTGTAGTGGTTGTACACCGCCACGGCCAGGGCCTTCTTGGCCATGAACTGGCCAATGACGTACTGGTCCAGCACGTCGCGGATTTCCTGGGGGGTGGGCAGCTTCTCACCAGAGACCTTTTCCGGATCCTTGCCGATGTCTTCCCGGATGATGTCGTTGCATAGATCCACGCACTCGTCGCAGATGAACACCGACGGGCCAGCGATGAGCTTGCGCACCTCGTGCTGGCTCTTGCCGCAGAAGGAGCAGTAAAGGAGTTTGTCGTCGTCCTGCTTGTCAGCCATGGCTCTACCCTGTCTTAATACCCGATCATTTCACTCAAGTTTACAGGCCATCATTCCGGCTGACCAGCACTTTGTCAGCCAGGCCGTAAGCCACTGCGGATTCCGCACTCATGAAATTGTCCCGCTCGGTGTCCCGCTCGATGGTTTCCAGGCTCTGGCCGGTGTGTTCTGCAAGCAGCGTGTTGAGGCGCTGTTTCAGGTAGAGGATTTCCTTGGCGTGGATCTCGATGTCTGTGGCCTGGCCCTGGAAGCCGCCCAGGGGTTGATGGATCATCACCCGGGAGTTGGGCAGCACATAGCGCTTGCCCTTGGCACCGGCGGAAAGCAGGAAGGCACCCATGCTGGCAGCCTGGCCCACGCACAGGGTGGACACATCGGGCTTGATGAAGCGCATGGTGTCGTAGATGCCCATGCCGGCGGTGATGGCACCACCCGGGGAATTGATGTACAGGTGGATGTCCTTGTCCGGATTCTCGGATTCCAAGAACAGCAACTGTGCCACAACCAGATTGGCGGTCATGTCGTTCACCGGCCCCACCAGGAATACCACCCGCTCCCGCAACAGGCGGGAGTAGATATCGTAGGCCCGTTCGCCCCGGCCGCTCTGCTCCACCACCATGGGGATATACCCCAGGTCCGAGGGCGGCTGGGTCCAGCCGGCATTCTTCATGAAATCGCTCATCAGGCATTCCCCATCAGTTTTTCAAGGGTAGTGGATTCATCGGTGACCTGAGCCTTTTCCAGCACCCAGTTCACCACGTTCTCTTCCAGTACCAGGGCCTTGGCTTCCTTCAGGCGGGCGGCATCCTGGTAATACCAGGCCACCACTTCAGCCGGATCCTCGTAGCTCTGGGAAAACTCTTCCACCAGGGCACGAACCTGGTCGTCGGCGGCCTTGAGGCCCTGGCTGCTGACGATGTGGTCCATCAGCAAGCCCAGGGAAACCCGGCGCTTGGCCTGGGGTTCGAAGATGTCATCGTTCATCTTGATGTCCGCTTCCTTCATGCCCCGGGCCTTCAGGTCGTTGACCGCCTTTTCATGCAGGGCACGTCGCTCCAGGATGACCAGGGTGGAAGGCACCTCGAAAGGCGTGGTCTCCAGCAGGCCGTTGAGCACCTGCTCCTTCACCTTGGCCTGAATCCTGCGCTTGGCCTCCCGACTCAGATTGGTGGCCACTTCCTGACGCAGCTTGGCCACACCCCCCTCATGCACACCCATGGTGGCGGCAAAGGCATCGTCCACTTCCGGCAGCTTGGCCTCGTGGACGGCTTTCACGGTAGCTTCGAAAGTGGCGGTCTTGCCGGCCAGTTCCTTGGCGAAATAATCTGCAGGGAAGGCCACGTCGAAGGTCTTGCTCTCGCCCGTCTTCATGCCCAGGAGATTGCCTTCAAAGTCCTTCAGGGTGCGACCCTCGCCGAGGATCACGGGAAAATCCTTGGCCTCGCCGCCCTGGAACACCTCGCCATCGATCTTGCCCAGGTAATCGATGTGCACCCGGTCACCCTCCTGGGCAGCCCGGTCCACAGCGTGGTATTGGACCCGCTGCTTCTTCAGCACGTCCAGGGTACGGTCCACATCGGCGTCAGACACCTCTACCATGGGGCGGGTCACCTTGATCTGGGAGATATCGCCCAGGGTGATTTCCGGGAACACCTCGAAGGTGGCGGTAAAAGCGCCCTCCGCCGCCGGGGCAAAGCGGGGGTAGCCGGCCACGGCCAGCTTGTTGGCATTCATGGCGTCGGAGAAGGCATCCTGGAGGGCGTCGCTCAGCACTTCGCCCTGGATTTCCTGGCCATAGCGGGCGGCAACCATCTTCATGGGGGCCTTGCCGGGACGGAAGCCATCCAGGCGCACGGTCTTGGCGATGCGCGCCAGGCGCTTGTTCACCTCGGATTCCACCTTGGCCTTGTCAAGACTCAGGCTCACACGGCGGGTCAGGCCATCCAGGGTTTCTACGGTTGCAGTCATGGGTTTTCCTTGTACTTACAGAATATCTAGCAATAAACAGGCCATGGTGCGGACGAAGGGACTCGAACCCCCACACCTTGCGGCGCTGGAACCTAAATCCAGTGCGTCTACCAATTCCGCCACGTCCGCCATGCACTTAAAACGCGCGCGCATTTTATCACGGGGCAGGTGGGGGGATTTCCCCATCCACGCTTCTGGACCAGGGTGGAATTCATGTCGGAATGCGTGTCCTGCGCCCCCGCTTGTGCCACAACCCACAACACACTGCCTGTCAGGCCCTGCATGGGCCACCCGGCACCGGTAAACTACGCCCCATGCAAACAGCCACCCACACCGTCGGCCACTACGAGAACTTCCCCGTGGCTTCCCTGGCCCTCCCCGCCCGCTTGCGGGTGCCAGTGCGCGCCATCTATGCATTTGCCCGCACAGCGGACGACTTTGCCGATGAAGGGGATCACCCCACCGAATGGCGCCTGGCCCGGTTGGCCGAGTACCACGCCCACCTGCATGCACTGGAACGGGGCGAAACAGTGGATCACCCGGTCTTCCAGGCCCTGGCACCCCACATCCGCACCCATCGTCTGCCCTTCCAGCCCTTCCATGACCTGCTCAGCGCCTTCGAGCAGGACTGCACGAAGACCCGCTACGCCGATTTCGGCGAAGTGATGCAGTATTGCCGCCGCTCCGCCAATCCCATCGGCCGCCTGCTGCTGGCCCTCTATGGCGTTGACGATCCCCGCAAGCTGGCCTGGTCGGACGGCATCTGTTCGGCCCTGCAACTCATCAATTTCCTCCAGGACGTGGCCCGGGACTGGGAAAAGGGACGGGTCTACCTGCCCCAGGACGAGATGGCCCGGTTCGGCATCAGTGAAGCCCAGATCGCCGCCGGCCGGGTGGACGGCCTCTGGCAGCAGTTCATGAAGATCCAAATCGAGCGCACTCGCCGCATGCTCCAGGCCGGCGCCCCACTGGGACGGGCCCTGCCCGGACGCATCGGCCTGGAGATGCGGCTCATCATTCTGGGGGGCAGCCGCATCCTGGAAAAACTCCACGCCTGCCAGGGAGACGTGTTCCACCAGCGCCCCACCCTGGAAGCCCGGGATTGGCCGGGCATAGTCTGGAAGGCCCTGTTCCCCGGCAAGAAACAAAGCAGCAGCGGTACCTGCGGAGGCAGTTGTGGCCATTGACCCCCACACCTACTGCCAGGATAAGGCCGCTGCCAGCGGCTCCAGCTTCTATTACGCATTCCGCTTCCTGGAACCCCGGCGGCGCCAGGCCATCACTGCCTTCTATGCCTATTGCCGGGAGGTGGACGACATCGCCGACGAATGCCACGACCCCCAGGTGGCCCGGGTCAAGCTGGCCTGGTGGCGGGACGAGATCGGCCGTCTCTATGCCGGTCAGCCCGGCCACCCGGTCACCCTGGCCCTGAAAGACGCCGTAAACGCCTACGGCCTGCCCCAGGAGTCCTTCGAAGCGGTGATCGACGGCATGGAAATGGACCTGGGGGTCGTGCGTTACCCGGATTTCAAGCAACTCAACCTGTATTGCCACCGGGTGGCCGGGGTGGTGGGGGAAGTGGCTGCCCAGATCTTCGGCATGACCGACCGGGCCACGCTGAAATACGCCAACCGGCTGGGCCTGGCCTTCCAGCTGACCAACATCCTCCGGGACGTGGGCGAGGATGCCCGCCGGGGCCGTATCTACCTACCCCAGGACGAACTGGCCCGCTTCGGCGTGCCGGAGGCCGACCTGCTCCAGGCCCGCTACTCCGAGGCCTTTTCCCGGCTCATGGAGTTCCAGTGCCAGCGGGCCCTGGAAACCTATGACGCCGCCCTGGCCCTGTTGCCGCCCCAGGACCGCAAGGCCCAGCGCCCAGGGCTGATCATGGCCGCCATCTACCACGCCCTGTTGCTGGAAATCCGCGCCGACGGCTTCCAGGTGCTGGACCGACGCTACGCCCTCACCCCCCTGCGCAAGCTGTGGCTGGCCTGGAAGACCTGGATGCGGCCGTGAGTCGGCCACCCGGCCCGCCCCCCGTCGCCATCGTCGGCGGCGGCTGGGCCGGCCTGGCCTGCGCCGTGACACTGGCCCGGGCAAACGTGCCGGTATGCCTGTTCGAATCCGCCCGGCAACTGGGGGGCCGGGCCCGGGCCGTGGCCTGGAACGAATTGACCGTGGACAACGGCCAGCACCTGATGGTGGGGGCCTACCGCGCCACCCTGGCACTGCTGGACCAGCTTGGCACCGGCGACCTCATCGAGCGCCGCCCCCTGGACCTGCGGGTACCCGGCTTCCGCCTGGCCCTGCCCCGCCTGCCCGCCCCCCTGCACCTGGCGGCGGGCCTGCTCGGGGCCCAGGGTCTCTCCTGGACGGAAAAGCTGGCCGCCGTGGGCTTCATGCAAGGCCTGAAACGCCGGGCCTTCCGGCTGGCACAGGACCAGAGCGCGACCCAGCTTCTCGCGCGCCAGCCCACATCCCTGGTGGACAAGCTGTGGGGCCCCATCTGCATTGCCGCCCTCAACACCCCCCTGGAGCTGGCCTCGGCCCAGGTATTCTGCAACGTGCTGCGGGACAGCCTCATGGGCCAGCGGGAAGACAGCGACCTGCTTCTCAACCGTGCCGACCTGGGACGCCTGGTGCCGGCGGCGGCCGCCGCCCACCTGCGGCAGGTGGGGGCGGAAGTACATCTGTCCAGCCGGGTGGAGACCCTGCGCCGGCTGGATCAGGGCTTTCTCCTGGAAGGGCCGGACCGTGTCTTCTTCAGGGTGGTGCTGGCCAGCCACCCGGGTCAGATCAGCGACCTCACCCGGGCCTTGCCGGAACTGGCCCCGGTGCGAGCCCAGCTGGCCCGTTTCACCTGGCAGCCCATCCTCACCCTGTGGCTGCGCTTCACAACGCCCCCCGTCTTCCCCCTTCCCCTCCTGGGCCTGGGGCCGGGCCACGCCCCCTGGGCCTTTGAGCGCAACGACCTGGGGCCCGGCGTGGTCAGCATCGTCGAAAGCGCGGAAGGCCCCCACCTGACCCTGGCCCAGACAGACCTGCTGGCCCACTATCTGAAACTGCTGGAATCCAGCCTGGGGCCCCTGCCCCGCCTGCTGGACTGGAAGGTGATCACTGAAAAACGGGCCACCTACACCTGTGGCCCTGGCATGGACCGTCCCGGCAATGCCACCCCCCTGCCCGGCCTGTTTCTGGCCGGCGACTACACCGATGGCCCCTACCCGGCCACCCTCGAAGGTGCGGTGCGCAGCGGCGTACAATGCGCGCGTCTGATCCTGGCCGACCCCGAATAGCTTTTCTCCATCGCCCACCCCCATGCCCGCCTATACCCCGCCCCCCGATCTTCTCAAGGACCGCGTCATTCTCGTGACCGGCGCAGGCCAGGGCCTGGGCCGTAGCGCCGCCCTGGCCTTTGCCCGCCACGGCGCCACGGTGATCCTGCTGGGACGCACGGTGAACAAGCTGGAGAAGGTCTACGACGAAATCGTCGCCGCCGGGGGGTCCCTGCCGGCAATCTTCCCCATGGACCTGGCGGCAGCCAGCGACGGCGCCTTCGAAAGTCTGGCCCAGGCGGTGGGTTACCAGTTCGGGCGCCTGCACGGCATCTGCCACTGCGCGGCGGATTTCGAGGCCCTGCAACCCCTCAACCAGGAAAACCTCACCGACTGGATCAGCCTCTTCCGCGCCAATTGCGCCGCCCCCGCCGCCCTGAACCGGAACCTGGAACCCTGGCTGGAACGGGCCCCCGACGCCTCCGTGATCCTGGTGGGGGAAACCCACGGCCACACTCCTTCGGCCTACTGGGGCGGATTCGCCGTGTCCAAGGCCGCCCTGGAAGCCTATTTCCGCATCCAGGCAGATGAATGGAGCGATGCCCCGACGCGCATCAACCTGGTGATTCCCGGCCCCCTCCATTCCCCCCAGCGGGCCAAGACCCATCCCGGCGAAGACAAACACGCCCTGCCCACCTGCGACGCCCTGGCTGCCCACCTGCTCTGGCTCATGGGGCCGGACAGCCGCACGGTGCGTGGCGCGACCCTGCACGGAGAACAACTGCTACAGGGGATCGCGCACCCGCAGGAAGGTGGCGAACCGGGGCAGGCCTGAGCCGTTCAGGCCCCGATACCGATAGGTGATGATGCTGCCCACCGGCGGCGGCGCGTCCCGCTGGGCATCGGAAAACCCGGAACCGATGACCAGGGTGCGGCCATCCGGTAGCCGCACCAGCAGGGCCCCCAGCCGGCCGGCGTTCCGGCCCTGTCCCGACAGATGGGCCACCACTTCCGCTTCCGCATCATCCCAGGGCTTCAGCTTGAGAACGTCGCCGTTGCGGCCCGCCACATAGGGGGCGTCCGCCCGGTGCAGCATGAGACCCTCGCCACCCCCATCGACGACTTCTTCGAGTTTTTTGCGTAATTCCGCCTCGCTGCCGACCCGGAACTGGGGCACCAGGCCAAGATGGGGTAGCCCCGCCTGGGCCACGAGCTGTTCCATGGCCGCCAGCCGCTGGCTGAAAGTGCCTGGCGCCCCGGGCAGATCGAACAACAGATACTGCACCTGGGACCAGGCTGCATCCTCCGGCGAGTCCTTGCGCACAATGCCGGACAAGGCCTCGAACCGGCCCCGTCCCAGCCATAGCTCCCCATCCATCGGTTGGTCGGGAAACCCCCGGGTAAACCAGGCCGGAGCCTGAATGAGACGGCCACTGCGGAATTTCAGTTGCCGGCCATCCCAGACGGCCCGCACGCCATCCAGCTTTTCGCTGACCCAGTAGGGAGCCGGGTCCATGCCGGCCTGATAGACAAGACCGTGGATCAGGGGCAGAGGGACTTCTTCCGCCCCTACCCCCGAGGGCAAGGCCAGCAGCAGCGCCAGGCTGCCCCGCAATAAAAGCCTACTGGCCCGGGTAATCATCCGGGCCATCGGGGGCCTGGGTTGGCACCCGGTATTTTTCCGTGGCCCACTCCCCCAGATCGATGAGCTTGCAGCGTTCGCTGCAGAAGGGTTTCCAGGCGTTTTCCGGCACCCAGTCCACGGGCTTGCCACAGGTGGGGCAGGCCACCCGGGTCGGTTTTTTCTCCATGCTCCTGCTCCAAATGAAAAAGGCGGCTTCCGCCGCCTTTGCCTGTCTGCGCCTGGATCAGACGGAGAAGGAAGAACCGCAACCGCAGGTGGACACGGCGTTGGGGTTCTTGATGACGAACTGGGCGCCTTCCAGGCCCTCGGTGTAGTCGATCTCGGCGCCCATCATGTACTGCATGCTCATGGGGTCGATGAGCAGGGTGACACCGTTCTTCTGCATGACCATGTCGTCTTCGTTGGTCACTTCGTCGAAGGTGAAGCCGTACTGGAAGCCGGAGCAGCCGCCGCCGGTGACGAACACGCGCAGTTTCAGTTCGGGATTGCCTTCCTCCTCGATCAGGGCCTTGACCTTGTTGGCGGCGCTGTCGGTGAAGTTGAAGGGGGACATTTCGGTGGTGGCGTTCATGGAATGCTCCTTAAATTGGGATATGCGGCCTGATCGCATAAGTGGGGCCATTGTCCTGATGCACAAGGCCCCAGTCAATCAGAAACCCTAGGCGTATCAAGGCGATACGGGCACCTGGGTCAGTCCCAGATTCTCCGCGCAGCCGAACAGGAGGTTCATGTTCTGCACCGCCTGGCCCGCGGCCCCCTTCACCAGGTTGTCGATCACCGACAGCACCACCACGGTGTCGCCCCCCTGGGGACGGTGCACGGCGATGCGGCACAGGTTGGACGCCCTCACGGAACGGGTCTCCGGGTGGGATTTGGCGGGCATCACGTCCACGAAATACTCGTTGGCATAACGCTGCTCGAACAGGGCCTGGAGGTCCACATCCTTGGTCAGGCGGGCATAGAGGGTGGCCTCGATGCCGCGGATCAGCGGGGTCAGGTGGGGCACGAAGGTCAGGTTCACGTCATGACCGGCCATGCGGGCCAGGCCCTGGCGGATTTCCGGCTGATGGCGGTGGCCCGGTACGGCGTAGGCCTTGAAGTTGTCGCTGGCTTCAGGATGAAGCGTGTGCACCTCAGCCTTGCGGCCGGCGCCGGACACGCCGGACTTGCAGTCGGCAATCAGAAACCCCGTGTCGATCACCCCCGCCTCGATCAATGGCAGGAAACCCAGTTGCACGGCGGTGGGGTAGCAGCCCGGGTTGGCGATGAGGCGGGCACCCTTGACCTGGTCCCGGTTGATTTCCGGCAGGCCATAGACGGCTTCGGCCACCAGGTCCGGACAGGCGTGCTCCATACCGTACCACTTGGACCATACGTCGATGTCCTGGATACGGAAATCCGCAGCCAGATCGATGACCTTGACGCCCGCTTCCAGGAGTTCCCGGGTCTGCTGCATGGCCACGCCATTGGGGGTGGCAAAGAACACCACGTCGCAATCCTTCAGGGCTGCATCCTCCGGGGTGGAGAAGGCCAGATCCACCCGCCCCCGCAGGGAGGGGAACATGTCCGCCACGGGCATGCCGGCTTCCTTGCGGGAGGTGATGGCGGTGAGTTGTGCTTCCGGGTGCTGGCACAGGAGGCGCAGCAGTTCCACACCCGTGTAGCCGGTACCGCCGACGATACCTACCTTGATCATGCTGTCACTCCTCTGAAATATGGGGCTCTTGAAACAAAAAAGCCGCCCGGGGGCGGCTCTTTCGCAGTGTTGCTACATCCAGGGCATGGATTAGCGCTTGGAGAACTGCTTGCGACGGCGCGCCTTGTGCAGACCGACCTTCTTCCGTTCCACTTCACGGGCGTCACGGGTTACCAGGCCGGCGCGCTTCAGATCACCCTTCAGGGCGGCATCGTACTCGATCAGGGCACGGGTGATACCGTGGCGCACGGCGCCGGCCTGGCCGGATTCACCGCCACCGTGGACGTTCACCATGATGTCGAAGGTGGAAACCCGCTCGGTCAGGGTCAGGGGCTGGCGCACGATCATGCGACCGGTTTCCCGGGCGAAGTATTCGTCCACGGGCTTGCCGTTGACGACGATGTTGCCGGAGCCGGCCTTGAGGAACACGCGGGCCACGGAGCTCTTGCGGCGGCCGGTGCCATAGTAGTAGTTGCCGATCATGGGGATTCCTTAGATTTCCAGGGTCTGGGGCTGCTGGGCGGTGTGGGGGTGCTCGGCGCCCGCATAGACCTTCAGCTTCTTGATCATGGCGTAGCCCAGGGGACCCTTGGGCAGCATGCCTTTCACCGCCTTCTCCAGGGCGCGGCCGGGGAAACGGGCCTGCATCTTGTCGAAGGTGGTTTCATAGATACCGCCGGGGTAGCCGGAGTGGCGGAAGTATTTCTTGTCTTCGCCCTTGTTGCCGGTCACTTTCAGCTTGTCCACGTTCACCACGACAATGTAGTCACCGGTATCCACGTGGGGGGTGTAGATGGCCTTATGCTTGCCACGCAGACGACGGGCGATCTCGGAGGCCAGACGGCCCAGCACCTTGTCGGTACCGTCCACCACGTACCAGCCGTGCTGAACCTCGAGGGGCTTGGCGGAGAAGGTTTTCATGTTCTGTTCCAAATAGGGGGACTGCGGAAAGCGCGTGATTTTATGGGGTCCCCACACTTCATGTCAAACCGGACTTTCACCTGGGAGCATCAGGCCCGATAATCCGCCCATGACTCCATCCTGGCTGATCACCAATTTCATTGCCGCCCTGCTGCTGCCCCCCTTGAGCCTGCTGTTGCTGGCCGGGGCCGGCCTGCTGTTGCTGCGGCGCCATGGGCGGCTGGGACGGGCCCTACTGGTGGCCAGCCTGGGTGCGCTGTGGCTGTTGTCCACGCCACTGCTGGCCAACCGGTTTCTGGATAGCCTGGCGCCCCCTCCCCAAACCCTGAGCGGCGACGAAGCGGACGCCATTGTTATTTTGGGGGGCGGGCGTATCAAGGAATCCGTCGAATATGGCGGCGACACCGCCAAGCATTTCACCCTGGAGCGGCTCCGTTACGGCGCCCGGCTGGCCCGCACCCTGAAAAAACCGGTGCTGGTCACGGGTGGCTCTCCGGATGGAGGCACACTTTCGGAAGCCCAGATCATGGCCCGGTTGCTGCAGGACGAATTCAGGGTCCCCGTGCGCTGGCTGGAAGGGCGTTCCCGCAACACCCGGGAAAACGCCCTGTATTCGGCGGACATCCTTGCCGAGGCCCGGGTGAAGCGCATCTACCTGGTCACCCATGCCTGGCACCTGGCCCGGGCAGTACCGGAATTCGAACGGGCCGGCCTGACGGTGGTGCCTGCCGGCACGGGCTACCGACGGGATGGCGGCCTGATGCTCATGGACTTTGTCCCCAGCGCAGGCGCCCTGATGAACAGCCACCTCGCCTGCCACGAATGGATCGGCCTGCTGTGGTATCGCTTGCGGGACTGAGCCGCGCGCGATGAACATTCAAACAACTGGAAAGGAAACCCCATGAAAGCCCGGGTCAAATGGGTGGAAAACGTCTGTTTCATGGCTGAATCCGAAAGTGGCCACGCGGTGGTCATGGACGGTGCCCCGGATATCGGTGGAAAAAACCTGGGCCCCCGCCCCATGGAAATGCTGCTCATGGGAACCGGCGGCTGCACCTCGGTGGATGTGGTCATGATCCTGCAAAAAAGCCGCCAGGACGTGGTGGACTGCGAAGTGGAAATCGACGCCGAGCGGGCCACGGATCACCCCAAGGTATTCACCCGCATCCACATGCACTTCACCGTGAAAGGCCGTGGGCTGAAACCGGAAATGGTGGAGCGGGCCATCAAGCTGTCGGCTGAAAAATACTGCTCCGCCAGCATCATCCTCGGCAAGACTGCCGAGATGACCCACGACTTCGAGATCGTGGAGGTTTGAGGTCCCGGGGCCTTGGCCCCTTGCCCCCTACCCCTGCAACCACTCCAAAGCCAGGCCCGGGTCGTCGAACACCCGTACTTCGCCATCGACGATGAGCCGGTTCAGCCAGGCGATCCAAACCATCCATTCATCCGTTGTCACCACGGCGATCTTGCGGAAATCGTAGCGGTGGTCCCGGGAGAACTTCAGTTCCTCCCAGACCACGTCCAGGGTATAGCGGACCATGTCGCGCAGGTCCAGGAGTAGGTTCACACCCCCCTGGAACTGGAGGTTGTAGAGCACGTGCTGCTCGAAATCCTTGTAATCCGCCAGGGTGAATTCCCCCATCACGGATACGCTGACCAGATTGCCATCTACCTTGGTGGTGATCATCGTTATTCTCCGAAACGCGCCCGGCCGGCCGCCCGGCCAGTCCATGCTTTGATGGGCATATTCTCATCGAAAATACATGCGGCCAGTACCCCGGCAGCACGGAAAAAACTTGGGGGCAATGCCCTCAGTCTCTGGCAGCTTCTGCCAAGTCCGGCGCCTGCAAGGTCCGGGGAACCTGTTCCACCCCAGCGGGCACCGGTATGGCCTTGCCCTCCGGTGAGACGTGCAGTTCCTCAAAACGGCGGGCCGTTACCAGAACCCGGGTCTCCAGGGAGCCGGTGGCATCGTTGTAGGCCTTCACCGCCTGGCCCAGGTTCTTGCCCACGCTGGTCCAGTGTTCTCCCAGCTTTGCCAGCCGTTCATAAAGCTGGGCACCCAACTGGCTCACCTGGCGGGCGTTGTCCGCCAGGGACTCCTGGCGCCAGCCGTAATACACCGCCTTGAGCAGGGCCAAGAGGGTGGTGGGGGTGGCCAGAATCACCTTCTTGTCGCTGGCGTATTCGATCAGCTCCGGGTCTGCCTGGAGGGCAGCGCTGAAAAAGGCCTCGCCCGGCAGGAACAAGACCACGAATTCCGGCGCCGGCTGGAACTGGTCCCAATAGGTCTTGGCCGCCAGTTGCTGCACATGGGTACGCACATGCTGGACGAAGCGCCCCAGGGCATGGGCCCGGGCGGAGTCGTTGTCCGCCTCCACCGCTTCCAGGTAAGCCGCAACCGGCGCCTTGGAATCCAGCACAACGGTCTTGCCACCCGGCAGACGCACCACCATGTCCGGTCGCCGACCATCGGTAGTGGCTTCCTGCTCGTAGAAATCGCAGTGGTCCTGCATGCCGGCCATTTCCACCACCCGGCGCAACTGCACCTCCCCCCAGCGGCCCCGCACCTCGGGACGGCGCAGGGCGGACACCAGACGCCCGGTTTCGCTGCGCAGATCCTGCTGGGCGGTAAGCAAGCCCTTCACCTGTTCCGTCAGGCTGGCATAGGCCCCGGCCCGGACCTTTTCCATTTCCTGTTGCTGGGCGGTGAGCTTTTCCAGAGTCTCCGCCAGGGGCTTCACCAGGCCTTCCACCGCCTGTTGCCGGGCAGCCAATTCGCCCTTGGCGGTCTCCTGAAAGGTGGCCAGATTTTGCCTTGCCAACTCCAGGAAGGCCTGGTTGTTGCTTTTCAGTGCCTGGGCCGAAAGGGCGTTGAAGGCATCGGCCAGCTTCTGTTCTGCGCTGTCCAGCAGGGCCCGTTTCTCTGCCTCCGCCCGGTCTGCCTGGGCCAAGCGGGCGTTCAGGCCTGTCACCTCCGCTTCCAGTCTGGCCACCCGGGCCAGCCAGCGGCCCCGCCACCAGGACGCCAACAGCAAACCCGCCAGCCCCCCAATACCAAGGCCCACCGCCAGGGCTAGCCACCAACTCATTTGCACTGCCTGCATCGTGTTCTCCCGAAGTGGTCGGATGATACCCGGGCACACCGACTCCCCTCCCCGTCAAGATCTGTTGTTATAACATCTACATGAAGTTTAATATTCGACACATGTCATGGCTACTCCTCATCCTCTCCCTGCCCACGGAGAACAGCACCGCCCGCATGCGTGCCTGGCGGGCCTTGAAGGCCTGTGGCGCAGCAGTACTTCGAGATGGGGTCTATCTGCTGCCCGAAGGTGAGGACCGGCGTGAAAGCCTGAAGGCCGTGGCAGAAGACGTGAACCGTTCCGGCGGCCAGGCCTATCTGCTGGAATCAAGCACCGATGACGCTGGCTTTGCAGACCTGTTTGACCGGACTGCCGATTACGCGCGACTGAGCCAGGACCTGGCTGCCTGTCTGGCGGATGCCCCGGCTACGGCTGCCCCCGACTTGAGCCGTATGGCCCGCAAGATGCACAAGGCCTGCGACGCCCTGACGGCTATTGATTTCTTTCCCGGCGAAGCCCGCCGCCAGGTGCAAGGCCAACTGGCAGCCCTGGATCAGGCCCTGGAAGCCAAGAGCCAGGCCCAGGACGGGGCCGGCGAACCGTCGCCCCGGCCCAGCGCCGTGCAGCGACTTGACCGGAGCGCCTACCAAGCCCGGCAATGGGCCACCCGGCGGCGGCCCTGGGTGGACCGCCTGGCCAGCGCCTGGCTGATCCGCCGCTTCATCGACCCCCAGGCCCGCTTTCTCTGGCTTGCGGATCCGGCCGACTGCCCCGCCGAAGCCCTGGGCTTCGATTTTGATGGGGCCGCCTTTACCCACACCCCGGAATTCGTCAGCTTCGAGACCCTGCTGCACAGCTTCGGCCTTGAATCGGACCCCGTCCTGGCCAAGTTGGCCCGACTTGTGCATTTCCTGGACGTAGGGGGACTGCCCGTGGCCGAAGCGCCGGGCATCGAAACCCTGCTGGCCGGCATGCGTGCAAGCCTGCCAGACGACGACTCCCTGCTGGCCGCCGCCAGCGGAGCCTTTGACTATCTTTATGCACACTACGAAACCCGAGCCCATGAGTGAATCCACCCAGCCCCCCGCCCAGCCCAGCCTGGCCCAGGCCTTTCCCTATTGGCTGAAACTCGGCTTCATCAGCTTCGGCGGCCCCGCTGGGCAAATAGCCATGATGCATACCGAACTGGTGGAAAAGCGTCGTTGGATCAGCGAGCACCGCTTCTTGCATGCCCTCAACTACTGCATGCTCCTCCCCGGCCCGGAGGCCATCCAGCTGGCCATCTACATCGCCTGGCTGATGCATGGCGTGGTGGGCGCGGTGGTGGCCGGGGTGTTGTTCTTCCTGCCCGCCTTCGTGCTGCTCTCGGCACTGGCGGCGGTGTACCTCAACTTCGGTGACGTCCCTCTGGTTGCCGGCATCTTTTACGGCATCAAGCCGGCAGTGGTGGCGATCGTGCTGTTCGCCGCTTGGCGCATCGGCTCCCGCGCGCTGAAAAACGAACTGCTCTACGGCATCGCCGCCCTGGCCTTCGTCGGGATATTCTTCTTCAAGATCGACTTCCCCTGGATCGTGCTGGCAGCGGCCACCCTGGGTGCCATTGGCGGCAAGCTGGCGCCGGCCAAGTTCAAGGGGGGGGGCGGCCACGGCGCATCAAATAAGGAATACGGTCCGGCCCTGATCGACGACGACACCCCGCCTCCCGCCCATGCCGCGTTCTCCTGGGGCAAGCTGGCGCTGATGACGGCGGCCTTCCTGCTCATCGGCGGCGGCGTGCTGGCGGCGGTGAGCAGCCAGACCACCCTGAAAGACATGGGCGAGTTCTTCACCGGCGCGGCCTTCCTCACCATCGGCGGCGCCTACGCCGTGCTGCCCTATGTGTACCAGGGCGCGGTGGAGCAGTTCGGCTGGCTCACCGGTGCGCAGATGATGGACGGCCTGGCCCTGGGCGAAACGACGCCCGGCCCGCTGATCATGGTGGTGACCTGGGTGGGCTATCTGGGCGGCGTCGCCAAGCAGGTGTACGCCGACCCCATCGTCGCCGGTGTCGCGGGAGCGGCAGTGGCCACCTTCTTCACCTTCCTGCCCTCGTTCTGGTTCATCCTCGCCGGCGGCCCGGCGGTGGAATCGACCCGGGGCGAACTCAAGTTCACGGCCCCGCTTACGGCCATCACCGCCGCCGTGGTGGGCGTCATCGTCAACCTGGCGGTGTTTTTCGCCTGGCACACCTTCTGGCCGCAAGGCACTGGGGACGCACCGTTCGGTGGCACCTTCGAATGGCTGCCGGTGCTCGTCGCCGTCGCCGCCTTCGTCGCCCTTTGGAAATACAAGCAGGACATCATGAAGGTGATCGGTGCCTGCGCTGCGGTAGGCCTCGTCTACACCCTCATCAACACCTGACTAAAGGAACCCCATGGATCACCACGACCCCGAATTTCTCAAGCGCGCTGCCGAGGCCCGCGCCCGCATCACTGAAACACCGCCTGAAACCGTGGATGCACAACGGCAAGCTGGCGCATTGATCATTGATGTGCGCGAGCCACACGAGCACGCCAAGGCCCATGTCCCGGGCGCGCTGAACCTGCCGCTGGACAGCCTCGCGCAACGCATCGCCGAGGTACTCCCTGACAAGCATGCCCCGGTCATCACCTTCTGCAACGGCGGCAATCGCGGCGGCATTGGCGCCTACACCCTGCAAAACCTTGGATATACGAATGTGTTTTCCATTGCTGGCGGTCTGCGGGCATACAAGGAACGAGACAAATCCTGCTAGTCAGCAGTCAGCGCGGGTTGGAGCACGCTCATCGGCGCCTACCAGCCCCTGATTCAGGGTTGGACCAGTTCATTCCCACCGTAGGCGGTGTACTTCAGTTTTTCCCAGGCATGACGATAAGCGGACTATCTTCCCGGAAAGGTTGTCCCATGCGCGTCATCCTGCTTTTCAGGCCCTTCGCCACCCTGCTTGCAGGTCTAGTCCTGTTCACCACCCTGGGCCCGGCCCGGGCCGAACCTGCACGGCCGGAAATGCTCATCTACTGCGGCATCACCATGATCCGGCCCATGACCGAGATCGCCCGGGCGTTCGAACGCCAGGAAAACGTGAAGATCACCCTGGCCCAGGGAGGCTCGGAAGATCTGTACCAGTCCCTGAAAAAAAGCCTGGCGGGAGATCTATACCTGCCAGGAGAACCCAGCTACCGGGAGAAATACCTCAACGAGGGTCTGCTGGGCGAAGTGGTGACCGTGGGATACAACCAGTTGGCCATGGTGGTAAAGAAGGGCAACCCCAAGAAAGTGAAGGGCGATCCCCGGGAACTGCTGCGGTCCGATATCTCCATCATCATCGGCAACGCCGATTCCGGCAGTGTGGGCAAGGAAACCAAGGACATGCTGGATAGCATTGGCCTTTATCAGAAGGTTCTGGACGCCGCCGTGTTCCTGGCTCCAGATTCCCGTGTCTTGAACAATGCCATGAAAAAGGGCGAGGCCGATGCCATTCTCAACTGGCGGGCCACGGCCTTTTTTCCTGACAATGCCCCGGTGGTGGATGTGGTGGACCTGAGCCCTAAACTTGCCAAACCCCAGGCCCTGCTGCTCAATCTGCTGACCTTCTCCCGGCACAAAGAGGAAGCCCGGCGCTTCATGGCCTTCACTGCAGGGGAGCAGGGTCAGGCCATATTCCGTAAATGGGGATTCCTAGGTAACAGGCCCGTCAATTGATCCCTGGCAAGCAAGTGCCTCCAGTCTTGGCCAACCCGACCGCCGCCGAACATCCCCAGGAACTGGCTGCCTCCCGCCTGTTCTGGCTGATCGGCGTATTTCTGGGCGGCCTGCTACTGGTGGTGGGCCTGAAAGCATTCTTTTCCCACCTGGACCATGAATTGGGCCATAGAAGCGCCAATGAACGGGCGCGCCTCGCTATCGGCGAGGAAGTCGTGCGCAGCATCAACGAGATCGAAAAAGACGTGTACATGCTGGCCACGCTGACCAGCGAGGCAGCCCAGGTCCGCCGTCAGGAGGAAATCCGCAGCCATGTCGTCAAGCTGAACCACGATTTGCGGGTACTCAAGTTCGGAGGCTCGGTGACCCAGGAAATCGAACTGAACATGGAAGGCCGGGACCGCATGACCCGGGTAATCCATTTCCAGCCCCCCAGGGAGGGCGCGGGTTATGTCATGGAGCTCATCGAGATTGCGCCCCTGCTTGATCAGGTAGACCTGAAAGTCTCCGAACTTCGGGCCTTGATGGCGCAAAGAACGGCGTTGCGGGAAAAGCAGGATGATCAGGCCTATTTCGAACAGGAACAACGCATCGCCCTGTTCCTCAAACACTTGCCATCCCACTTCCTGCGCCTGAAAGAAAATGCCAACCGGTTGTTCTTTGACTCCAGCGAACGGCTGAAAGCCCTGGAGCAAAGACTCCAACTGGAGCGGGGCCGCTACCAGAATCTGGAAAACCTGCTGGTAGTGCTGGTCATCGTCAGCGTGACCGTGGTGGGCGCCCTGTTCGCCCGCAACATCCGGGCTTCCAACCAGCGGTTACGCCACGCCTGGGAGGAAATGCGGGCGGCCAAGGAAGAAGCGGAACGGGCCAGCCGCTCCAAATCGGACTTCGTCTCCCGCATGAGCCATGAGTTGCGCACCCCCATGAACGCCATCCTGGGCTTTGCCCAGTTGCTGGAAGAAGAAGACCTGAACCCGGAGCAGCGGGATTTCGTCAACGAGATCAACCGGGCGGGTGTGCACCTGCTGGAACTCATCAACCAGGTGCTTGACCTGGCCAAGATCGAAGCGGGCAGCATGACCCTGGAGGAAATCCCCTTCGACTTGATGAAGACCATGGATGAAGTGGCCACCCTGGTGGCCGAGCAGGCCCGGGCCCGGGGCCTGAGCCTGCGTTTCTATGCATCCCCCACCCTGCCTAGCCGGGTGTTGGGGGACCCCACCCGGCTGCGCCAGGTGCTCATCAACCTCATGGGCAATGCAGTCAAGTTCACTCACCAGGGCAGCATCGACCTGCGGGTGGAAACCGTCGAGGCTGGCGAACGCATCCAGTTCAGCGTCCGGGACACGGGCATCGGCATGGATGCAGAGACCCTTTCGCGCCTTTTCCAGCCCTTTGCCCAGGCGGACGAATCCACCACCCGCAAGTACGGCGGCACGGGCCTGGGGCTCATGATTTCCCGGGATCTGGTCCGCGCCATGGGGGGCGACATCCAGGTGGAAAGCCAGCCTGGCGAAGGCAGCCTGTTCCGTTTCAGCCTGCCGGCCCGACCGGCGCCGGATGCGCCCCCCCGGCCCGTACCCCTGGCCGGCTACCGGGCCTTGCTGACCTGTAGCGACGAACACCAGATCCAGGTATTGGACGCCCACCTGACGGCCCTGGGGGCGGAGGTGCTGCCGGCATACGGCCCGGAAGCCATTCAGGATGCCCTGTCCGGCGCCCCCGAAACACCCTGGGTGATCATTGGCCGCTCCGCCTGCCTGGCGGGACTGGCGGGGCTGCGCCCGGCTGGCAGCAACCCCCGGGACATCTGCCTGCTGATTCCCGAAGGGGCAGAGAATGGCCCCCTGCCCCCCGGGGTGGACGGCCTGCTGCGGGAGCCGTTCACGTACAGCCGTCTGCTAGACGCCTGCACCCGCACGAGCCAACGCCTCGCCCCGACACTCCCGGCCCCGGATGCGACCTCCCTACCCCCGCCCCCCCCCGCAAGCCACGTGCTACTGGTGGACGACAACCGCATCAATCAGATGGTGGCCAGCCGCATGCTGGAAAAGCTGGGCGTCACCCATGAAGTGGCAGACGACGGCCGTCAGGCCCTGGACAAGCTGAAAGCCGGGCGTTTCGACCTGGTGCTGATGGACATGGAAATGCCGGAACTGGATGGCGAGGCAGCCACCCGGGCCCTGCGGGAATGGGAACAGTCCCAGGACCGACCCCGCCTGCCGGTCATCGCCATGACCGCCAACGCCCTGGCAGAAGACCGGGAGGCCTGCCTGGCCAGCGGCATGGACGACTATTTGGCAAAACCGGTGGAGATGGACAAGCTGAAAGCCCTACTGGACCGCTGGCTGGGCCGCTAAGTCTGTAAGCCCTTCACCGTAGCGGCGGCCCCCCTAGGAGCCGGCTTCTACGGGGAGGGAACCGAAGCGTCATCAGGGTGATTAATCAGTGCGCGACGCGAGGATCCGTAATGAACCCGATGCGCGTGATCCCCACCCGGGCAGCATCGGACATGATCCCCACCACCTGCTTGTAGGCGATCTCGCCATCGGCTCGGATGTGCAGTTCCGGCTGGGGTTCGAGACGGGCGGTTTCCGCCATGCGGTGTCGCCAGATCTCTGCCGTCACCGTTTCGCCGTTCCAGTACACCGTGCCGGCGGCGTCGATGGACAGGTGGATGTTTTCCCGCTTCACCACGTTCACCTGGCTGCTGGCCTTGGGCAGGTCGATCTTCACTGCATGGGTGAGCAAGGGCGCGGTGACGATGAAGATCACCAGCAGCACCAGCATCACGTCGATCAACGGGATCATGTTGATCTCCGCGACCGGCTGCTGGCCTTGCCCCTGGGTGAAGCCGCCGAAGGCCATTACGCAGCCTCCGCCATGGGCTTGAGGGCGGCGACCCGGGCTTTGCCCGCCGGGGCTTCGTTGCGGTTACCGGTGGACATGAAGGCGAACAGGTCGTGGGCAAAGCCGTCCAGTTCCGCCAGCAGCAGCCGGTTGAAGCGGGCGAAGGCGTTGTAGGCCAGGACGGCGGGAATGGCCACCGCCAGGCCCAGGGCGGTCATGATCAGGGCTTCGCCCACCGGGCCGGCCACCTTGTCCAGGGTGCCCTGGCCGCTCATGCCAATGGCCAGCAGGGCATGGTAGATGCCCCAGACGGTGCCGAACAGGCCCACGAAGGGGGCCGAGGAGGCGACCGAGGCCAGTACCGTGTGGCCGTATTCCAGCCGCGCCGTGTCCTGTTCAATGGCCCGCCGCAGGGCCCGGGTGAGGAATTCGTCGGCGCTGCCGGCTTCCACCATCCGCTTGCCGCTCCGGCTGGCGTATTGCTCGGCGGCCTGAAGCGCCTGCCAGGTGAGGTGGGAGAAAGGGTCCCGGATGCCCTGCTGCCGCAAATGGGTCTCCACGGTCTCCATGTCCGGGGCATCCCAGAACAGGGCCTGGAAGCGGCGGGCGTGGGTGCGCAGGGTGTAGTTGGACCAGGTCTTGGTGGCAATCAGATACCAAGTGGCCACGGACATGACGCCCAACACCACCAGGAGGAAATGACCGACTCCGTCAGCCTGGGAGAGAAAGTGGGCAAAGCCCAGGTTGGCTTGCATGCATCTACTCCAGTGATTCAGCTTCGTATGGAAAATGAAATTGGCACCAGCACCCAGCCGGCAACCGCCTGATCCCCCTGCCGGGCCGGCACGAAATGCCAGCGTAATACAGCTTCCCGGGCTGCATGATCCAGGCGCTCGAAGCCGCTGGATTCACGAATTTCCACCTGGGAAGCCACTCCCTCCGGGCTCACATGAACCCGCAGCAACACGCGCCCCTCTTCCTGCCGGCGCCGGGAAAGGGCGGGATAGCGGGGGGCCGGGTTATCCAGGTAGGCGGCATCGAAGCGGGGGGGTATGAGCGGAGGCGGAACGATCGGGGACGATGTGGGAGCCTGCACAAGAGGGGCCGATGATGCGGCAAGCACAGCAGGCGCCGGCGTGGAGAGAGTCTGGAGGATGGCCTCTGCCACCGGCGGCGGCTCCATGAAGGGGGCCGGTGGGGAAGCCGGCGTCTCTGCGACCAGGTTTGGGGGCGGAGGCGGAGACAAGGGCGTGGGGGCCACCGGGGACAGGGGACGTGGCAGAGACGCCACGGCCTGCGACTGTGGTACTTCATCGGAAATGAGACTGACGAGGATCGGTTCGGCAAGCCCCACCGCATCGGCCACAGGCTTCAGGCTCAGCAAAGCCAGCACCGCCAGGACATGCAGAGCGGCCACTCCGAATAACAACCACCCGTTGCGGGCGCCGCCATACACCTCATTCATTTTTCTGGATCAACTTGTTGGACAGGCACGCCTAGTAGAAAGACCGGCCCTCAGGAGACGCTCCCACGGTTAAACAATATGGAAGCCGGCCGGGACGGTCAGTATCAAGCCATTCCAGGCTGCTTGCAATGCGGCCAGGGAACGCACTTCGCCAGCCCTGAACCGTTCGCACATTTCCCTTCAAGCCTGAAATATCCTGCTGCAACCAAAAGCCGCGCGGAGGCAAATTGGCAGGAAGGCCTGAAGATCAGCCGTGGGCGCCGCCCCGGATCATGTAATCAAACGCCCCCAGGCTGGCCTTGGCCCCCTCCCCCATGGCGATGATGATCTGTTTGTAGGGCACGGTGGTGCAGTCACCCGCTGCAAACACGCCGGGCACGCTGGTGGCACCCCGGGCATCCACCTCGATCTCGCCGAAGCGGGACAGGTTGACGGTGCCCTTGAGCCAGTCCGTGTTGGGCAGCAGGCCGATCTGCACAAACACCCCTTCCAGGGCAATGTGCTGGCTCTGGCCCGTGGTGCGGTCCATGTAGGTGAGGCCGTTCACCTTGCCGTCGGCACCTGTCACTTCCGTGGTCTGGGCACTCTTGATGACCGTGACGTTGCCCAGACTGTAGAGCTTGTTCTGCAGTACCGCGTCGGCCTTGAGGGTATCGCCAAACTCCAGCAGGGTGACATGGCCGACGATGCCCGCCAGGTCGATGGCCGCTTCCACGCCGGAGTTGCCGCCGCCCACTACCGCCACGTGCTTACCCTTGAACAGGGGACCATCGCAGTGGGGGCAGTAGGCCACGCCCTTGCCCCGGTATACCTGCTCGCCGGGCACGTTCAGTTCCCGCCAGCGGGCACCGGTGGCCAGGATCACGGTCCTGGATTTCATCACCGCGCCATTGGTCAGGCGGATTTCGTGGAAAGCCCCCGCCTCGCCCGGAATCAGGGCCTCGGCCTTTTGCAGGTTCATGATCTCCACGTTGTATTCCTTGACGTGCTCCTCCAGGGCCCGACCCAGCTTGGGGCCGTCGGTATGGGGCACGGAGATCAGGTTTTCGATGGCCAGGGTATCCATGACCTGGCCGCCGAAACGTTCGGACAGCACGCCAGTGCGGATGCCCTTGCGGGCGGCGTAGACGGCCGCCGCCGCACCGGCGGGGCCGCCCCCAACCACCAGCATGTCGAAGGGGGCCTGCTCGGACAGGCGGGCGGCATCCCGCTCGGCCGCGCCGGTATCCAGACGGGCGACGATCTCTTCCACGCTGGTGCGGCCGTCGGCAAAGTGTTCGCCGTTCAGGTACACGCTGGGCACGGCCATGATCTGACGGGCGTTGACCTCGTCCTGGAACAGGGCGCCGTCGATCATCACGTTCTGGATGTTGGGGTTGAGAGCGGCCATGGCGTTCAGCGCCTGCACCACGTCCGGGCAGTTATGGCAGGACAGGGAGATGTAGGTCTCGAAACGCAGGGGGCCCTTCAGGGAACGGATGGCCTCCACGGTGGCGTCATTGATCTTGGGCGCGTAGCCGCTGGCTTGCAGCAGGGCCAGGATCAGGGAGGTGAACTCGTGGCCCATGGGCAGGCCGGCGAAACGGATGCGGCCGCTCGTTTCACCACGCTCACCCACCTTGCCGATGGCGAAGGAAGGCACCCGGGCATCCGTGCCGTTTTCCAGCAGGAACACCTTTTCGGACAGACTGGCGATGTCTTCCAGCAAGCCCCGCATCTCCGCGGAGCTGGGGCTGTCGTCCAGTGTGGCCACCAGCTCGATGGGGGCCACGAGTTTTTCCAGATAGGCCTTGAGTTGGGCCTTGATGTTGGCATCCAGCATGGTGAGTCTCCTGCTTCAGTCGGCAATACGAAGCCTAGGCCAGGCAAGGGCTTGGTGTTGATGACTGGGGGGTTGAGGCCCTCTCCCCGGGAGAGGGTTGGGGTGAGGGAAAACGATTGGACGGGCAGTCCGGCTTCCCTCTCCCCCTGCCCCTCCCCCGCTTGCGGGGGAGGGGAGCAAGGTCAGATCTTGCCGACCAGGTCCAGGGAGGGAGCCAGGGTGGCGGCGCCTTCCTTCCACTTGGCGGGGCAGACTTCGTTCGGGTGGGCGGCGGTGTACTGGGCAGCCTTCAGCTTGCGCAGGGTCTCGGACACGTCCCGGGCGATCTCGTTGGAATGCACTTCCATGGTCTTGATGACGCCATCGGGGTTGATGACGAAGGTGCCGCGCAGGGCCAGGCCTTCTTCGGCAATGTGCACGCCGAAGGCATTGGTCAGGGCGTGGGTGGGGTCGCCCACCAGGGGGAAGCGGGCCTTGCCCACGGCGGGGGAAGTCTCGTGCCACACCTTGTGGGAGAAGTGGGTGTCGGTGGTGACGATGTACACCTCGGCACCGGCCTTCTCGAACTCGGCGTAGTTGTCGGCGGCGTCTTCGATCTCGGTGGGGCAGTTGAAGGTGAAGGCGGCCGGCATGAAGATCAGGACAGACCACTTGCCGTGCAGGCTCTTCTCGGTGACTTCCACGAACTTGCCGTTGTGGAAGGCCTGGGCGGTAAAGGGCTGAACCTGGGTATTGATGAGACTGGACATCAGAGCGCTCCTTGGTGGTTGATTACACGGGTTGAATGTCGTTGGACTAAACGGACTGTACGGGTCAGCAATAGACTGTGCCAATTGTTTATTGCTAAGCGATTAATAGGTTTTCTTAATGACCCGTAGAGCCCGCCTCGCTCAACACCATGGGAACTCACAACAGGACCCAGTGGTTATCCAGCCTGATGTCCGGTAAGGCATGTCGCGCCGGTCCGAGCATAAGGTTCGCCCTGCCCCCGGCCAGTAGACGGTCGCCCGCAATTGCCAGCGGGCAGGCCTCATCCAGCCCGATAAAGCGATCGAAACCCTCGGGGCCGAACAGGGCCAGGCCCTGGGCCCGGGGACAACTGACGGCAAAGCCGCGGGGATAGGACGCAATGGAGCCGCCGTAACCTTGCAGCATCGGGCCGGGCACCGCCGCCAAGTGGTCTCCGGCCAGCAGGGCCAGCACTGGTGCGACCTGCCGCTCTGCCGGATCATCGTGTTCCGCCTGCAAGGCTATGCCCAGCACGGCCTCGGCCCCCTGCCCCTGCCAGGCCAGGTGGCGCAGGGACAGGCGGGGGTCTGTCAGACGCCAGGTCTGCAACACGGCGCCGGAGCGGGCATCAAGACAGACGATGGACGATGCCATGCGCGCCAGATCCCGTTTCCGGCGCCCCGTCTCCGGCTGGGAAGGCACCCCGCCGTTGGCCACCAGGATGCGGCCCGGCTGGCGCGCGTCCCACAGCAACTGATGGGGGTCGATGCCCTGGGTGGGCCATTCGTCCAGCTTCTCCAGGCTGGCGCCATGGCGTACCCCCACCAGGCCGGCGCCGCTATCCAGGTCAGTTTCCGTGGTGTAGACCTGCTCTCCATCGGCAATGACATGGCCGGTGAAGGCCCGCCGGGGCTCGATCCAGCGCCAGGCCAGGGCCCGGCCGGTGGTATCCCAGCGCACCAGCCAGTCTCCGGGCCGGCGGGCCACCGCCAGGAGGGTGCCGGCCGCCTCCGCCAGCAGGCCATGGGCCCGGGTGGGCACATCCAGGGCTGCCTTCAGGGTCAGGCTGGAGCCGGCCTCGAGAATCCCCACCTGGTACCCGCCGCCCCCCTGCCAGGCGGCAGCCAGACGGACGGCGGTTTCCGGCTGCGTGACCCCGGCCCAGGCCGGCGTACCGGCCAGGGCCGCCAGGCTCATGAGGAAATTGCGCCGATTCATCCTTCGCCCTCCTCAGTCCCCGTCCGCGTCGGAGAAACCGATATTCACGCCCAGGGCGGGCGCCACCTGGTTTTCCACTTGGGCCTTGAGGGCTGCCAGGGCCTTGCCGGCGGCCAGAACCGTAGCGAAATCCTCCACGGCCACGGCCTGCATGGCGGCATCAGCCTGGGCCACCGCGGCTACAAGGGCCTGGGCCGCGGCCGTCTGGTTTTTCTCCCGCAGCGCCGTGACCAGGGATTGGGGCCCCGTAGCCAGGAACTTCAGTGCGCGCCAACGGACCGCCCAGGCGGAGGCCACGGCGCCGCTGGCCCGGCGCGGGTAGTCCGGCGCAAGCCTGGCACTGCTGGTGAGCGCCACCCGGGCGGGCATTTCCATGTCCGACCAGCGCAGGCGCTCCAGGCCACCCACCCACTGGTTCACCCGTTCGTCCAGGCTCACCGGCACTTGGAGCCGGGCCTGGGCCAGGCCGGCAGCTTCCCGACCAAGCTCCTCGGCCACCCGGGTGGCGTAGGTGCAGGCAGGGGAGTCGGGCTGCACGGGCCGGGTCCACAACAGCCACTCCAGGGCGGGGAAACCCTTGGCAGGCGTACCGATGCGCTCCATGTCCGCCAGCGTGGCAGGCGCAGAGCGGATGGCCTTTTCAATCATGGCAGGCCGGGTAGGGGTGAAATCGATCAGGCGCTGGTAACGGCCTTCCAGCACCGGGCCCAGAGCCACGGCGGACAGACTTTCCCAGGCCAGGAGTGCATCCCGCCAGGCGGCACGTGCCTTCTCCAGGGCAACCTCTGTCCCTTCCGGGGAGGCAACGCACAGGGCCTGCACTGCCGGGGCCAGGGGTTGGCTGGCCTGGGCGAAGTCGGCGGCCCGGGGGGCGTGCCAGGCGTCGTAGAAATGGTGTTCGCTAGCGGCCCAGGCAGAGGGAGACGTCACGACAGCCAGGAAGAGCGCCAGGACGGCTGTTCGAGTAGAGGCAGGAAACCGGGCCTCTTCGGGAGCGGGGCCACGGGTGAGGGCGCGCCCCATCAATGGCGTGAACATCACAGGGACTCCACGAACTTCACCAGGGCGTCCCGCTCGGGCTTGCTCATGTTCAGCACCTTGTTGCGGCTGACTTCCGCTTCGCCGCCATGCCAGAGGATGGCCTCCAGCACGCCATCGGCCCGGCCGTCGTGGAGCAGACGGCGGTGGCTGTTGACGTCGTGGATCAAACCAACGCCCCAGAGGGGGGGCGTCTTCCACTGGCGGCCGCTAGCCTGGCCGTCGGGTCGGCCATCCGCCAGGCCTTCACCCATGTCGTGGAGCAGCAGGTCTGTGTAGGGGTGGATGCGCTGGCCGTTCAGGGCCGGACTGCTGAACTGGGGATTGGGCGAAGCAGTGGTGACGTAGCTGGGCCGGTGACAGGTGGCACACCGGGCTGCATGGAACAGGGATTTGCCCAAGCGGACCTGGGGATCGTCCACATTGCGGCGGGCCGCCGGGGCCAGGGTGGCCTGGTAGAACACCACGTCCCCCAGGATCTTGTCATCGATCTCCGGCGCCTTCCCCTGGGCACCCCGGGGCGCGGCCAGACAGTCCTTCTGGGCGGCGGTGCAGGCTTCGTCGGGGAACACCCTGGAGGTGATGCCGATGTCGCCATTGAAGGCGCCGGCGGTCTGGTGGGCCACGGTGGCCACGTTGGCCTTCCAGCCGAAGCGGCCCAGCATCATCTGGCCGGAGGGGGCATCCCAGACCCGGTTGGGCACGCCTTTGATTGCGCCCCCCGTAGCGGCCTGCTGCCGGGCGTTGTCCAGGATATCCGCCTCGGCAATGGCCTCCAGCAGGCCCACGCCGATGATCTGGGGGGCCACCCGGGGACTGACCATCACATCCTTGGCCATGGGGCCGTAGCCCAGGTCGGCGAAGCTGTAATAGGGTTTTTTCAGGGTGTAGGCCGTGCCGTCGGCAAAGGCGCCCTTCACCTCGGTGTGGGTGATGACCACCCGGCCTTCCGGCTTCACCTTCTGCACGGCGGCGTTGTTGAACTGGTCGCCGTAGGTGGGCTCCGGGATGACGCCTCCGTGGGCCCCCACACCGGGCACAGACAGGCGGATCAACAGGGAGACAGGCTGCTCCCCGGCCTTGGGAGGCTCCCCCCGACCGTCGGTGACATGGCAACCGCCGCATGAACGGGCGATGAAATGGGGCCCCAGGCCATCCCGGGCCTTGGTGGAGGACGGCGCTTCCACCCAGTTTCGCTTGAAAAAGGAATTGCCGATGACGAAACGGGTGCGTTCCACGTCAGTGAGGTTGGCCGCCGGGAAGGAGAAGGCGTTGCGGCCCGTGGCGTACACAGTGGTATCGCCGCCGGTCTTTTCGCCTTCCTGGTCTTCCACGGTGGCGGCGGCGGGGAAGTAGCTGTAGCCAGTGGCGGCGAGCAGGAGGGTCAGGGAGAGGGGCTTGAGGGATTTCATGGGGCGGATGGCGTGCTGGCGGGCGAATGTCTGGCTAAGTACTCCCCTCTCCCGGGGGGAGAGGATTGGAAAGTCAGGGTTGCACCAGGGTGAGCTTGGTGATGCCGATGGCATTGGCGGCGGCCACCAGGTCCTTGCTCTGCTGTACCAGGCTGCCTACGGTGGCCTGGATGCGGAGGCGGCCGGGGGCGTCCTTGCCGCCGATGATCTCCCGGTCGAAGGGGGCCTGGATGGCCTGGGCGTTGGCCACGGAGGTGGCGATCTGCTTGCTGGTCCTGTCCGCCAGGGCGGCATCCTTGGCGGCAACCAGGTCTTTCAGGGAAGGCCCTTGCAGCACGCTGCCGTCCGCCCGCTTGTAGCGGCCCAGCCAGACGTTTTCAATGCCGGTGGCGTTGAGCACCGCGTCCCGATGGGTGTTGTCAGAGAAGCAGGAATGCTCGTCCTCCTGATCCTGGCTGTTGAGGGCCACTTCCAGGCGCTCGCCGGCCAACTCCCCCCGGGACAGGGAACCCAGGGCCACGAACATCTTGCGCAGGGAATCCTGGTCGCCTTCCACGAAACGGGCCCGGTAGTTGAGCTTGCTGCCCGGGCGCCAGGCCTTGGTGAGATAGGTCAGGTCATCGATGAGCAGTTCGGTGACCACTTTCAGGTATTCCCGGCGACGGTCGGCATTGGGGGCCTTGCCGTCCACGAAGTCGGTGAAGCTGCGGTTGCCGGGGCCGTTGTCATTGAAATCCTGGCCCCACAGGAAGAACTCGATGGCGTGATAGCCGGTGGCGATGTTTTCCTCGCCGCCCCGTTCGTTCTGGCCGGACAGGGATTCCTTGGTGATGGCGAAGCTGCGGTCGTTGACCAGGCCGGCATTGGGGTTGCCTTCCACGCTGTCGACAAAGGATTCGTCCATGGGCCAGGCGTTGATGCGGCCTTCGGGGCCGTTGTCGTCATCGATGGGGCCGCCATAGAAACGGAAGGCCTCGGTCTGGCCGTAGGATTCCCGGGCCGCGCGCCAGGCTTGCTGGGCGGCCTTCTGGGTGTCGGCGGAAGGGCTGGCCAGGAAGCTGTCGATGGCTTTCTGCAAGGCCAGGGCGGTGTTCAGGGTGTCCTCGTAATTGGCGTACACCAGATTGGCATAGTGGTTCAGTACGGGGCCGCTTCCTGCCTCGGCTGCCAGGGCGGGTTGCAGGGGCTGAAGGGTGATCGCGGAAGTCAGTGCCAGGGCAAGAATGAGTTTTTTCATGGAAGCGGTATTCAGATTCAGAGAGTGGGCGTTCATGGAATTGGGAAATTGATGAATAGGTTGATGGTCAGGCAGTGAGGATCAACTTGCCCGCCTGGGTGATGCGCAGCCAGTACTCCCGTCCTTCATGGACGATGAGCACGACCTTGCCGCCCTGGAACAGGGTTTGCGACTGGTACACGGGCATGGTCTTGTCGCTGGGAGGAGGCGTTTTCTCGTCGTTCATGTCTGGGTATGGATATCGGCGCGGCCTTCGGCCAGGCGGGCCAGGGCGGCGGCAAAACCCGCCACCCCGGAACGCTTGGCCAGAACGCAAGGTTTGCCGCTTTGTTTGCAATGCTTCTTGAGCTGGTAATAGGCGAGATGACCGACGCAATCCGTCGGGCAGATCACCGCATCGGAGGCGTTGAGCAGTTCCGGCAGACGGGCCAGGGCTTCTTCCCTCCCGCCGTCATGGTGGATCAGACGCACTCCCAGGCGCTCCGCCAGCTGGCGGTACTGGGGCAACAGGGGGACACGGCCGCCGACGCACAACACGCAGCGTCCCTTGAGCCGCTGGTCGCATTGGCCGCACTCCCCGGCGCAGGTTCGGTCGGCTCCGGCCGGGTCATCGGCGGCCGGACCATCGACGCCCCATAGCCGCTCCAGGGCATCCCGCTCGGCACATGTTTCGTCCAGTTCCCGGGTCAGCCGCACCTTGTCGGCGCGCAGCATGCCAGTCCGCTGCTCAAGGGCCTTGAGACGCACCTCAAGTTCCGTGGAGCGGGCGGCCTGGGCCTCGGCCATCAACAAACGCCTCCCCAGGGCGACGATGGCCTGGCCGGATTCATAGGTCTGCAACCGGGTCCGCAGGGCGGCCATTTCTTCGGCCTGGGACAGGACCTGGGTGCGCAGGCCATTCACTTCCCGCTCCAGGGCCTGGCGGGTCAGTGCAACCTCCCGCTCGGTCCCCTTCAAGGCTCCATGGGCGGCCCGCAGTTCAGCATGTTCCTTTTGCAGGGTTTCCAGGCGCCGGATATCCGCCGCCTGGCCCGCACCCACCTGGTGGGAGAGCATGTGCACATCGGCATAGATTGCATCCCGGGTGGACTTGCTGGCGACCTTGTGGGTCAGGGCCGCCCACATGGGCCCGGCCACCTCGCCCCGCTCCAGATGCCATTTCCACTGGGTCAGAACTTCTGCATCCGTGCGCAGACGGCTGAAGTGGGCCAGGTCCAGGCTGAACTTGCGTTCCAGCAGTTTGTGCATGGCTTCGGCCATCTCATTGCGACTACAGGAGATGGATACGGCTTCCACATGCAGGCGGTAAGGCTCGAAGGACTTGCCAGGAAAGCCCCCCTTGCGGGCGATCTTTTGCAATTCCTCCAGGCTCAGGCAGGTACCGATCACCGGACAGTGGTGTTTTTCCTCCAGTTCCCAGAGCTTCGGGCGGCGCCCGGCCTTGGAGAGGCTGCCCGCATTGGTCACCTCAAGCCGTTTCACCTGGTCGACAGGTTGGAATTCTGCCCCGGGCCTAGCCTGCGCAGGAAAAGGCTCGCTTACCACCCCTGCCTTGGCCAGCAGGCTGGTCAGCACGCTGCCCTTGTTTTCACAACGGTCACACATGGGATACACCTCGGATCCCGCCCTCCCCCGCCTCCAGACGGTCGCACATGAGGCCGCACAGGCTACGGGTGTCCTGATCCAGGTCGGGGGATTCCGAAAGGACATCCAGCAGACGCGCGGCCTGATGGGCGGCCTGCCTGCAGCCGGTGAGGCTATGGCGCATCAACTGATCCAACGCGCCGGTGACTAGGGCTGTGCTGCTATCCACGATGACCTCCTGGGGGTGAAGGGTGAGGGGTGAGGGGTGGGCGACCGTTAACAAAGGCCTCCGGCGCTCAGTAGGAAAGCTTGGCCCGCACGCCCAAGACGGTGATGTCGTCGGCGGACTCGTCGCCGCCGGGCTCGCCGATCCAGTGGAGGTTGGGGCTCAGTAGCAGGTGGTCGTTGACCTGCCAGGCGTAATACAGCTCCACCGGGGTTTCGTTGCCGCTCATGCCTGAAGCCTTGGTGGCCTCCAGGCGTCCCACGGCCAGGCCGATGCGGTCATCGGCCCGGCCCCACAGGCCGCCGTCGAACTGGGCGCCCAGGGTGTAGGCGCGGTCAAAGCCCACCTCGCCCTTGGTGGAGAAGCCCAGGCGGGAGAACAGGGTCACGTGCTCGGCAATCTGCTGATCCAGGGAGATACCCCAGCCGCTGTGGCGCTCTTCGGTCACTTCATCCAGCTTCAGGGCGCTGTTGTTGGTCCAGGCATACAACCGGTAGGCCCCCGCCATGCCGCCGAAGGTCTTGCCGGCATATTCCAGCTGGCCGATGAGCAGGCGATTGGAGAAGGCATCGCTGAAGTCGCCCCCCTCCCCCGCACCGAAATAACCCAGGGAGGCGCTGTAGTTGTTGGAACCGTTCACGTCGCTGATGTAAGACACGCGCACGCCCGGGCTGGCACCGTCGTCGCCCACGCCAATGTCGCCGCCCGCATCCAGCAGTGGGTTGTGGATGAAGGCTAGGTTCAGGAACTGCTCCGACTCGTCGTCGGCGATGTTGTTGCCGTCGAAGAAGCCGAAGGGGTCGATCTTGCCGACGGTGAGTTCCACCCGGCCCAGGTCGCCGTTTTGGGTCCCCACTGGAATGTCCAGCTGGTACCAGGCCTGCATCAGGTCCATGCGGGATTCGTCTCCGAAGGCGGCTGCATTGACGGGGACGAAGCCGCCGGTGTCCACACCACCGCCATCCCCGGCGCGAAAATGGGCAAACAGTCTACCTTCCGCTTCACCGATGGAGCCCATGGGCAGTTCCACTTCCACGTCCGCCCTGGAGGTCCACTGGCCGTCATCCACCGCGCCATGATTGGCGTGCTGGACCACCGTGGTCAGGCTGGCGCCCACGCTGATGCCCTCGAAACGCTCCATGGGGTCCGGCTTCTTGCTCAGGGCCACCACTTCCTGCTCCAGTTCTTCCACCCGGGCGCTGAGGACGGCTTCACCGGCCCCGGCACTTTTCTCCGCAAGACGATTTTCCAGTTCGGCGTTGCGGGCCTCCAACCTATCCAGACGGGCCTGCATGGCTTGCAACATCTGGGCGATATCCGCAGCCGAGGGCTCGGCCAGGGCCGGAAAGGACACCAGGGCCGCCACTAGGGGCAGGGCGCGCAGGCAGGACGACATCCCATAAGTCATAACTTTCTCCTAAAACAGATCGTTGTTTTCATGGTTCGGCGAGATCACAGCAACACACCTCACCTATACGGCGTAGGTGAACTATAAATGAGAACGTTTATCATATGCAATAGGTGTTGCGAATTATTCTCATCTCTGATTAAATCCATCCCACATTCAACACCCATTACGGAGTACACATGCGCAAACTGATTCTGACCGCCCTTGCCCTGACGACCTTGGCCACCGGCGCCACGGCGGCCGAAGTTGTGGTCTATTCCGCCCGTAACGAACAGCTCATCAAGCCTTTGTTCGATGCCTACACAAAGGAAACCGGCGTACAGGTGAAATTCATCACCGACAAGGAAGGCCCCCTCCTGGCCCGACTGAAGGCGGAAGGACGGAATACCCCTGCGGACATGCTGATGACCGTGGATGCCGGCAACCTTTGGCAAGCCAGCGAGGAAGGCCTGCTCCAGCCGGTGAAATCCAAGGTCCTGAACGACCACATCCCCACTCACCTGCGGGACCCGGGCAGCGAGTGGTTTGGCCTGTCCGTGCGGGCCCGCACCGTGGTTTACAACAAGAACAAGGTAATGCCCGGCGAACTGACCACCTACGAGGGCCTGGCCAGCCCCAACTGGAAGGGCCGTCTGTGCCTGCGCACCTCCAAGAAGGTCTACAACCAGTCCCTGGTGGCCATGATGATCCATGAATATGGCGAGGAAAAAACCGAGAAAGTGGTGCGGGGCTGGGTTGCCAACCAGGCCACGGATCCCTTCCCCGACGACACCAAGGCCATGGAAGCCGTGGCCGCCGGCCTGTGCGATGCCACCATCGTCAACACCTACTACTTCGGTCGCCTGATGGAGAAGAAGCCCAACCTGCCCCTGGGTATCTACTGGCCCAACCAGAACCTGAAGTCCGCCAATGCCGGCGTGCATGTGAACGTGTCGGGTGCCGGTATCACCAAACACGCCAAGCACCCCCAGGAAGCCATCAAGCTGCTGGAGTGGCTGTCGTCCGACAAGGCCCAGAACCTGTATGCGGACAAGAACATGGAATACCCCGCCAACGCCCGGATCAAGCCTGACCCGGTGGTGGCCGGCTGGGGCAGCTTCAAGCAGAACCTGATCAACGTATCCGAGGCAGGCAAGCTCCAGGCCAAGGCCACCATGCTGATGGACCGGGTCGGCTACAAGTAAAATAGCCCTGACCACTACAAGGACAGCGCCGGCGCTTTGCCGGCGCCGTCATATTTGATGCCCGCCGACTCACTGCCCAGCGACGCCCAGTCCGCTCCAGCCTCCTACCGGGGAAGCCACGCCTTTTGCCGGCGGGTACTGCCCTGGCTGCCAGTGGCGCCCATCGCCCTGATCACCGCCATACCCGTCCTGGTGGTGATGTCCGCCCTGGCGGACCCGGACCAGGAAATATGGCAACACCTCTGGCAATACGTGTTGCCGGAACTGCTGGTGAACACCTTCTGGCTGGTGCTGGGGGTGGGTCTGGGAGTCACGATCCTGGGGGTGTCCCTGGCTTGGCTGACTGCCGCCTGCGAATTCCCCGGCCGCCGCTTCTTCTCCTGGGCCCTGCTGCTGCCCCTGGCCCTGCCCGCCTACGTCACCGCCTTTGTTTGGCTGGGTCTGTTCGACTTTTCCGCCCCACTGCCCACCTGGCTGCGGGACGAATACGGCATCCTGGCCCTGCCGCCGGTGCGCTCCCGGGGGGGCGTCATCCTGGTGATGAGCCTGGCCCTCTACCCCTATGTCTATCTCACCGCCCGGGCGGCATTCCAGGGCCAGGGCCGACGCCTCATGGAAGCGGCCCAGTCCCTGGGCCTGTCCCGCTGGCAGGGTTTCTGGCGGGTGGCCCTGCCCATGGCCCGGCCAGGCATCATGGCCGGCCTGCTCCTGGCCATCATGGAAACCCTGGCGGATTTCGGTACGGTCTCGGTGTTCAACTACAACACCTTCACCACCGCCATCTACAAGGCCTGGTTCTCCCTGTTCTCGCTGCCCGCCGCCGCCCAGCTGGCCTCCATCCTGATCTTCTTCGTCTTCGTCGTCGCCCTGCTGGAATACCAGTTGCGGGCCAAACGCAGTTACGCTGCCTCCACCCGGGCCGCCAGCACTCCCACCCGCATTCGCCTGCAAGGCGGGCAGGGCCTGCTGGCCCTGGCCTGGTGCAGCGGCGTTTTCGCCCTCGCCTTCCTGCTGCCCGTGGGCCAGATACTGGACTGGACCCTGGATGTTTGGGAAACGGACCTGGACGCCCGCTACCTGGAGTTCGCCTGGCATTCCCTGCTGCTTTCCGGCCTGGGTGCCCTGCTGGTGGGGGCCCTGGCCCTCACCCTGGGCTATGCCCAGCGGCTGCACCCCACACCGGCCCTGCGGGTCACCGCCCGCCTGGCCACCCTGGGTTACGCCCTGCCCGGGGCCGTGCTGGCGGTGGGCATCTTCATCCCCGTGGCCTGGCTGGACAACCAGCTTATCGACCATCTGGGTCTGGACGGTCAGATCCTGGGGGGCACCCTGGCAGTGATGCTGCTGGCCTACTGTGCCCGATTCCTGGCCGTCAGTTTCGGGCCGCTGGAATCCGGTCTGGGCCGCATTTCCCGCTCCGTGGACGAAGCCGCCCAGTCCCTGGGGGTGGTAGGCGCAAAGCGGCTGGTGCGGGTGCACCTGCCCATGCTGCGGGTCTCGATCCTCACCGCTGCCGCCCTCACCTTCGTGGACATCATGAAGGAACTGCCCATCACCCTCATGACCCGCCCCTTCGGCTGGGACACCCTGGCGGTGCGGGTATTCGAGATGACCTCAGAAGGCGAGTGGGAGCGGGCCGCCCTGCCCGCCGCCGCCATTGCCCTGGTGGGCCTGCTGCCCATCCTATTCCTGATCCGGAACACCGACCATGCTAAAGCTTAGAAACGTCGCCCAGGCCTACGGCAAGAAACAGGTACTCAACAACGTCTGCTTCAACCTGGCGGCCGGCGAAATCGGCTGCCTGCTGGGCCCCTCCGGCTGCGGCAAGACCACAGCCCTGCGCCTCATCGCCGGCTTCGAGACCCTCCAGTCAGGCAGCATCCAGGTGGGGGACGTGGAAGTGGCCGGGCCCCACCACTCCATGGCGCCGGAAAAGCGCCAACTGGGCCTGGTGTTCCAGGACTACGCCCTGTTTCCCCATCTCACCGTGGAGGCCAATGTGGGCTTTGGCCTTGGCGCCCTGAACCGCACCGAGCGGGCACACCGGGTAGCGGACATGCTGCGACTGGTGGGCCTGACCCGGGAAGCGCGCCAATACCCCCACCAGCTTTCCGGTGGCCAGCAGCAGCGGGTGGCCCTTGCCCGGGCCCTGGCCCCCAAGCCCCGGCTGCTGCTGCTGGATGAACCGTTTTCCAACCTGGACGTGGAACTGCGGGAAAAGCTCTCCATCGAGGTGCGGGACATCCTCAAACACGAGGGCATCACCGCCCTGCTGGTCACCCACGACCAGCATGAAGCCTTCGCCATGGCGGATCGGGTTGGGGTCATCAACGAAGGCGTGATCCAGCAATGGGGCCGCCCCTACGACCTCTACCACAAGCCCCGCAACCGCTTCGTGGCAGATTTCATTGGCGAAGGCGTGCTGCTGCCGGGCATCGTCATGAGCGCCCACCAGGTGAAAGTGGAACTGGGCCTGCTCCAGGGCGTGGATGCGGCCGAATCCGATGGCACAAACTGCCTGGGCTTCGGCCTGGGGGCCGATGTGGATGTGCTGATCCGCCCCGACGACATCCTCCACGACGATGCCAGCCCCCTTCAGGCAGAGGTGGAACGCCGGGCCTTCCGTGGCGCAGAATTCCTCTACACCCTGCGCCTGCCAAGCGGCGCCCGGGTGCTGACCCAGGTGCCCTCCCACCACGATCACGCCATCGGCGAAAAAATCGGCATCCGCCTTGATGTGGACCATGTGGTGGCCTTCAGGAAATCGGCTGTGGTGAAACACCGGACTCCCTCCTGAGTTCTGGCGCCACCCCAGAACCCCAGGCCTAGGGGTCTCACCACCTGGCGGATGACTTCGGCACGGCCACATGGCCGGCCGTCTTTTTTTGGCCCTGTCGCCCTACAAGCAGTTTCTTGCGACATCCATCTGGCGGCATCCCCAGCCCACTCTGACATAGCCATCAGCTGTGGATAAGTCCCCGCCCCCCGTCTATATCCATGTGAATTCAAGCATCTGGAAACCCTGTCACCTGTCGACAAGCCTGTGGATACCCTGTGCGCAACATGTGCACAAAAAAATGGGTTGACGCGTCCGCACCGAACACTAGAATTAGCGCACAACATGGGTGGCAGGCACTACATTTAGCGTCTGCTAATAAACCACTGAATGCCGGGCTCCACCGGCATTTCCGTTATCAGGAGACGCAACGATGCAGATTCCCGCCGAGATTCAGCCCGCAAACCCCGCTGTATCCATGCCTGGTATCACCGATCCCAATACCCCGGTCCAGGGCTCTGTCCTGGCAACCCCGTCTCCCGACCTCTCCGGCCACAAACTCATTCGCCGCAATGGCGCCGTGGTGGCCTTCGAACCCAACAAGATCGCCGTCGCCCTGACCAAGGCCTTCATCGCCGTCAACGGCGGCCAGGCCGCCGGCTCCGCCCGTGTGCGGGAAACGGTGGAAACTCTCACCCGCAACGTGGTGGACACCCTGCTGCGCCGCAAGCCTGCCGGCGGCACCTGCCACATCGAAGACGTGCAGGACCAGGTGGAACTGGCCCTCATGCGCTCCGGCGAACACGAAGTAGCCCGGGCCTACGTGCTGTACCGGGAACGCCGGGCCGAGGAACGGGCCCGCCAGAAGCAACAGGCCGCCCAGGATGGCGTGGCCGAGCCCACCCTGTACTGCACCGAAGACGGGGTGAAGAAACCCCTCAACCTGGAAGCCCTGGCCGCCCTGGTGACCGCCGCCTGCGAAGGCCTGCCGGAAACCAACCCCCAGGCCATCCTCCAGGCCACGGTGCGGGACATCTACGACGGCGTGCCCATGGAAGAGGTGCGCAAATCCCTCATCCTCTCCGCCCGGTCCCTCATCGAGAAGGACCCGGACTACACCTACGTCACAGCCCGCCTTCTGCTGAACGCCATCCGCAAGGAAGTGCTGGGGGAAGAAGTCTCCCAGGCCGCCATGGCCAGCCGCTATGCCGAATACTTCCCCCAGTTCATCAAGGAAGGCGTGGAAGCCGAGTTGCTGGATGAAAGGCTGCTCCAGTTCGACCTGTCTCGCCTGGCGGCCGTGCTGGATGCCAGCCGGGACAACCAGTTCCAGTACCTGGGCCTGCAAACCCTGTACGACCGCTATTTCCTGCACATCTCCGAGCGCCGCATTGAGCTGCCCCAGGCCTTCTTCATGCGGGTGGCCATGGGCCTGTCCCTGAACGAGATCAACCGGGAAGAGCGGGCCATCGAGTTCTACAACGTGCTGTCCAGCTTCGATTACATGAGCAGCACCCCCACCCTGTTCAACTCCGGCACCCGCCATAGCCAGCTGTCCAGCTGCTACCTGACCACCATCCCCGACGACCTGGACGGCATCTACCAGGGCATCAAGGAAAACGCCCTGCTGCAGAAGTACGCTGGCGGCATCGGCAACGACTGGACCCGGGTGCGCAGCCTGGGCGCCTACATCAAGGGCACCAACGGCAAATCCCAGGGCGTGGTGCCTTTCCTGAAAGTGGCCAACGACACCGCCGTGGCGGTGAACCAGGGGGGCAAGCGCAAGGGCGCGGTGTGCGCCTTCCTGGAAACCTGGCACATGGACATTGAGGAGTTCCTGGAACTGCGCAAGAACACCGGCGACGACCGCCGCCGCACCCACGACATGAACACCGCCAACTGGGTACCGGACCTGTTCATGAAGCGGGTGATGGACAACGCCGAGTGGACCCTGTTCTCCCCCTCCGACTGCCCGGACCTCCACGACAAGTACGGCCGGGACTTCGAGGCCGCCTACCTGGCCTATGAAGACAAGGCCGCCCGGGGCGAGATCAAGGTGTTCAAGAAGGTCCAGGCCCTGGGCCTGTGGCGCAAGATGCTGTCCATGCTGTTCGAAACCGGGCACCCCTGGATCACCTTCAAGGATGCCTGCAACGTGCGCTACACCAACCAGCACGTGGGCGTGGTGCACAGCTCCAACCTGTGCACCGAGATCACCCTGCATACCAACGACAACGAAATCGCCGTGTGCAACCTGGGTTCCGTGAACCTGGTGAACCACCTGAAAGATGGCGGTCTGGACATGGACAAGCTGTCCCGCACCGTGCACACCGCCATGCGCATGCTGGACAACGTCATCGACATCAACTTCTACAACGTGGGCAAGGCCCGCAATTCCAACCTCAAGCACCGGCCGGTGGGCATGGGCATCATGGGCTTCCAGGACGCCCTGCATAAGCTGCGCATCCCCTACGCCAGCGCCGACGCCGTGGAGTTCGCCGACCGGGCCATGGAAGCCGTGGCCTACAACGCCTACTGGGCCAGCACCGACCTGGCCGAGGAGCGGGGCCGCTACTCCAGCTTCAACGGCTCGTTGTGGAGCAAGGGCATCCTGCCGCAAGACTCGCTGAAGCTCCTGGCCGAGGAGCGGGGCGGCTACGTGGAAGCCGACCTCACCGAGCGCCTGGACTGGGCCGCCCTGCGCAGCCGCATCATGAGCGTGGGCATGCGCAACTCCAACTGCCTGGCCATCGCCCCCACCGCCACCATCGCCAACATCGTCGGCGTGTCCGCCAGCATCGAGCCCACCTACCAGAACCTGTTCGTCAAATCCAACCTGTCCGGCGAGTTCACGGTGGTCAACCAGTACCTGGTCCGCGACCTGAAGGCCATGAACCTGTGGGACGAAGTCATGGTGGGGGACATCAAATACTTTGACGGCTCCCTGTCCAAGATCGACCGGGTGCCCCAGGAACTGCGCAGCCTCTACGCCACGGCCTTTGAAGTGGACCCGGTATGGCTCATCGAAGCCGGCGCCCGCCGCCAGAAGTGGATCGACCAGGCCCAGAGCCTCAACCTCTACTTCCACGGCGCCACCGGCAAGAAGCTGGACGAAACCTACAAGCTGGCCTGGATTCGCGGCCTGAAGACCACCTACTACCTGCGCGCCCTGGGGGCCACCCACGCGGAGAAATCCACCGGCCGGGGCGGCGAATTGAACGCCGTATCCGCCAGCGGTGGCAGTGGCGGCTTCAGCACCAACATGGCCAGTGCCGCCCCGGCCAACCTGCCGGAACCGGAAGTGGTAGGCAAGGCCTGCACCCTGCGCCCCGGCGACCCGGGCTTCGAAGAATGCGAGGCCTGCCAGTAAGCGGCGTCATGACAAACGCCCTTACCCCGGCAGATCTGGTCAGCGAGGTTTCCAGCCTTTTCACCCTGCCGGACCTGGTTGTGCGCGCTCTGGGCGTGATGGACTCGCCCAAGGCAAGTGCCCAGGACCTGGTGGAAGTGATCGAGCTGGATGCCGGTCTGGCCGCCATGGTGCTCAAGCTGGCCAACTCTGCCATGTACGGCCACATGGGCCGGGTGGACACCCTGGGCCGGGCCGTGGCCCTCATCGGCCACAAGGCCCTGCGGGACCTGGTGCTGGCCACCTCCGCCGTGCGCACCTTCAAGGACATCCCCGCCGAATTCGTGGACATGGACACCTTCTGGGACAGCAGCATCACCTGTGGGGTACTGGCCCGGTTGATTGCCCGTTACGCCCGCCTGCCTGACGTGGAAACCCTGTTCCTTGGGGGCCTGCTCCACGGCGTGGGCCGCCTGGTGTTCTACGCCCGCCGGCCTGCCCAGTACCAGGAGGTCATTGCCCTCACCCAGACCCAGGGCCTGCGCCTGCACCTGGCGGAACGGGCCGTGTTCGGCTTTGACTTCACCGCCGTGGGCGCCGCCCTCATGCAGGCCTGGCACCTGCCGGAACGGCTTGTGGCCACCCTTCGCGACCAGCACGCGGAAACGCCTCCGCCGGGCCTGGAAAAGGAAGTGGCCGCCATTCGCCTGGCCTGCGCCATGACCGAACACCTGGCCCCCTGCCTGAAAAGCCAGGAACCCGGTGAAGACTTCAAGCCCGACGAGGAAATCGCCCCCACCCTCACCACCCTGGCCCTGAGCCCCGCCGCCCTGGCGGAAATCAACATGGAAGCCCTGGCCGCCAGCCTGGAAGTCATCGAAATCATGCACCCCGGCGCCAGCATCATTTTCTGAACCCCATTCAAATACCCCACGAAGGAGACCCACCCATGCTCAGCTTCGAAGACGATTTCACCCCCGCCGCCCGCCCCAGCACCCCGGCCGCACCGGCCATGCCCCCCATTCCCCAGCTTCAGCCCGCCACCATGGGCCTCAACTTTGCTGGCGGCGACATGGCCCAGCCCGCCTGGGATGCCCCCAGAACCGTACCGGCCCCGGCGGCCATCCCCGGTGAAAACGAAGCCAGCGCCAGGGACCGCCGGGTGCGGGTGGAAGACAAGCTCATCATCAACGCCAAGGCCGACGTGAACCAGCTGGTGCCCTTCAAGTACAAGTGGGCCTGGGAAAAATACATCGCCGCCTGCGCAAACCACTGGATGCCCCAGGAAGTGAACATGAACCGGGACATCGCCACCTGGAAGGACCCCAACGGCCTGTCCGAGGATGAGCGGCTCATCGTCAAGCGCAACCTGGGCTTTTTCGTCACCGCCGACTCCCTGGCAGCCAACAACATCGTCCTGGGCACCTACCGGCAGATCACCGCCCCGGAATGCCGCCAGTACCTGCTCCGCCAGGCCTTCGAGGAAGCCATCCACACCCACGCCTACCAGTACATCGTGGAAAGCCTGGGCCTGGACGAAGGCGAGATCTTCAACGCCTACCACGAAATCTCCAGCATTCGCGCCAAGGACGAATTCCTGCTGCCCTTCATCGACGTGCTGTCGGACCCCAATTTCAAGACCGGCACCCCTGAGAAAGACCAGACCTTCCTGAAGAGCCTCATCGCCTTCGCCTGCATCATGGAAGGCCTGTTCTTCTACGTGGGTTTCGTGCAGATCCTGGCCATGGGCCGGCAGAACAAGATGACCGGCGCCGCCGAGCAGTACCAGTACATCCTCCGCGACGAGTCCATGCACTGCAATTTCGGCATAGATATGATTAATCAAATCAAGCTGGAAGAGCCCTACCTCTGGACCCCCGAGTTCAAGGCCGAACTGAAAGCCATGTTCCTCAAGGCCGTGGAACTGGAATACCAGTACGCAGAAGACACCATGCCCCGGGGCGTGCTGGGCCTCAACGCCCCCATGTTCAAGGAATACCTGCGCTTCATCGCCAACCGCCGCGCCACCCAGATCGGCCTCGACGAACTCTTCCCCGGCGCCAACAACCCCTTCCCCTGGATGGCCGAGATGATCGACCTGAAGAAGGAAAAGAACTTCTTCGAAACAAGGGTGACGGAATACCAGACCGGCGGCGCCCTGGCCTGGGACTAACCATCCAGTCCCCTCCCCCGCAAGCGGGATTTCCCCCCTCGCCCGCAAGCGGGAGAGGGGCCGGGGGAGAGGGGCCGGGGGAGAGGGACATTGATAGGGAATTACATAGACAAAAGCAGCACCAACCCAAGGAGACACCCCATGCGCAACCTGCAAGCCACAGAAGCCAAAGCCCGCATCGCCGCCTTCCTCGCCCGGGTCAAAGCCAGCAAAGCCGCCAGCCCCCTGCCCTTCCCCGCCCTGGACCCCGAAATCCCCACCACCATCCGCTACCAGCGCCGGGCCCCGCAGGAACAGCGGGTCTGAGCAACCGGCCAATGCGCGGCCGCCCCAAATCGGTCAACCCCAAGATTCTCCTCTCCGTGCGCTATAGCCCGGATGTGGTGGAGTACTTCAAATCCTCAGGTGAAGGATGGCAGGCGCGCATGGATCAAGTGCTGCGGGAATGACGGTGACGGAAGACGCCGAAGCTATGCAGGTATCCCGGGGCACGCTATCGAAAGTGCTCAACGGCAACAACGGCATCTCAGCATACCTGGCCCTCAGGTTATCCCAGTGGCTAGGACTTAGTGTTTACCTGGCTTTGTATCGCTAGTATCTGCAATCTGACAGAGCCATCGTCCTCGCCATTCGGCATCTGCGGGAACAAGACCATGCCCATCCAGATTGAACACAACCCCGGCCCCGAACGTCTGCGTGCCCTTGGCGTGCAGGATTGGCCCACCTGGGGTACGGGGGTTTCCCGTTTTCCCTGGACCTACGACATGCAGGAGACCTGCTATGTGCTGGAGGGGGAGGTGGTGGTGACGCCCGAGGGCGGGGCGCCGGTGACCGTGAGGGCGGGGGATCTGGCGATTTTTCCGGCGGGCCTGTCCTGCACCTGGGATGTGCGGGTGCCTGTGAGGAAACACTACGCTTTCGGCTGAAGGGCAGTCCCCCTTCCAGACTTGCAGGGCTGTCACTAAAATCCTGCCGCTTTTTTGATCTTCCCGCGGCCCGTCCGGATTTTCAGCCAGCCTTCCCATGAGTACCCCTTGCCAGCAGTGTGGCGCCTGTTGCGCCTATTTCCGTGTGTCCTTTTACTGGAGCGAGGCAGACCCCTTTCTGGGGGGCACAGTGCCGGGGGAATTGACTGTGCCTATATCGCCCCACTTCGTGGCCATGGCGGGTACCCAGGGGGCGCCGGTGCGCTGCACGGCCCTGGAGGGGACGGTGGGCGAGGCAGTGGCCTGCCGGATTTATGCCCGGCGGGCCAGCCCCTGCCGGGACCTGGAACCCTGGGATGCCGCCGGCCAGCCAGACGAGAAATGCACCCGGGCCCGGGCGGCCCACGGCCTGCCGCCCCTGGCGCCGCGCCAGGGCACCCCGGTGGACCCGGATACCCCCTGGCCCAAGATCGCCTGAGGCCGGGGGATTACTGGCCCGGCCAAAACCTCAAGACCGACGGCCATCGGCTCGGTCATGCCACTCAAGAAAGCGCCAGTGTGGGGAAACAGGCGGCGTCTAAGGCTGCGACTTGGATACTTATACCCAGAGTGGCCTAGGAAGCTCATTACAAAGAAAAAACCAACCCCTCCATGACGTGCCTTCAAGTAAATTTGCCGTTTTGAATATAACGAAAGTAATAAGACTGTATGCGCTCGGACGACATCGCCCAAGGTACATCAATCGGCCTGCAGGCCCTTGCAATAAGTGTCTTCCTGCTAGAAGGCTCAGCAACATGGATGCTGATCCTTCAAACATCCGCCCTGTTGGCGATGGGCGTTGCCTTAAGAATCAGTCTCAAGGCTCGCAAGGGCTGGCGCATCAAACGTGACAGCCAGAATCGGGAACTCGATTCCTTGATGGCCCAGCACGGGAGCGAATTGGAGACAGCCATGGCGCTTGCCCGTTCCCAATTCCACTCGATCCGCACCGGCATCGGCCAGGCCTATGAAATCGTGGGCAATGCGACCGCACGGTTGACCGGCGGCATGACTGGACTGGAAGGGCAGCCCACCAGCCAGATGGACCTGTTGCGCCAGTTGGTGGAAAGCCTGGTGACCGTTGCCCACGGCCAGCAACAGCGGGAGCAGATTGCAGGTATCCAGCGCTTTACCCAGGACACTGAAAGCATCGTCAACCAGCTTGTAGGGTTCATGCTGGATGTGCGCAAGGCAGGAGAGCAGACAGCGGAAAACTTCACGGAAATGGATCAACTCATGAATTCAGTGATCCACTTTCTTAACAACGTCAATGAAATCACGAAACAAACGGACCTGCTGGCCCTGAACGCTGCCATCGAAGCCGCGCGGGCCGGAGAGGCGGGCCGGGGGTTCGCCGTGGTGGCGGACGAAGTGCGCAACCTGGCCCATCGGACCACGGACTTCAGCAATCAGATCAGGGAAATGCTGGGAGAGATCGAACGGGTCATGTCCCAGGTCAACACGTCCATCAAGCAGGTCTCGAACCTGGACATGAGCGTGGCGGACCGATCAAAGGAGAACGTGCGCCAGATGTGGTCCGAGATGAATAACCTGAATACGGCGGCCACGGATCAATCCAGGCATATCAGCCAGGTGTCCGAGCAAATCCATAAACTGGTGCTGGAGGGCATCGTCTCCCTGCAGTTCGACGATCTGGTGCGGCAACTGCTGGAACAGGTTCAGCAACGCTCCGCCTTGCTGGAAAACTACCTGGACAACCTGTACTCGATTCAGGACGATCCGAACGAGAAACAAGGCGTCATCCGTTTCCGCAGGCGCATCGAACACCTGGATTCCAGCATCCAGCAGGCGAAGGACAGCTTTGGGCTGCTCGACAGGAAGTCCATACAGCAGACCAGTGTGAATGCGGGCAGCGTAGACTTGTTCTAGCGGCCTGCCTCAGGCAAACACCTGGCGCAGCATGCGGTTGAGCCAGCCATCAGGCCGGGCATCCCGCAGTTTTTCCTGCAAGCGGGCGGACACAACGGGCACGTAGGCCATGTCATCGCGTTTGATGTGGTGGATGAGCCAGGCGTTGAGGGTACGGTGTAGCTGGAGTGCCACGTCTTCTCCGGCCAGGTGTTTCTGCCGATAGCGCTCGATGCGCCGCGCGAACTGCTCATGAACCGCCTTGTGAGCAGTGGCCAGGGGGTAGCCGGCCTCCACCATCATGGCCTCTTCAAAGGCCAGATGGGACAGTGTGTAATCCATCAGTTCTTCAAAGACGGCGTTGAGCAGTTCCCGGTCCTCGCCCACGATGGCCAGTTCCAGGTTGTTGATGCATTCGCCAATACGCTGGTGCTGCTGGTCGATGACGTCGATGCCGGTATTCAGGCCACTGTGCCAGATGAGCGCCATGGTTTGCTCCCTGCTTTTTTGAATGTGCTTCCGGGACAGATATTAGCTGCGCATCCTTACCCCCCGATGTCAGCGGCGTCAAAGGCATGCAGATTTTGTCGGTCCGGTGCAAATCTGCCCTGTCATGGATAATCAATCCGGATTTTGCCTTTCCTTCACTCCCTGTTCTGAGGCCCAGACCATGTCCATCCTCGTGTTTGCCGGCAGCATCCGGCGCGAATCCCTCAACCGCAAGCTGGCCCGGGCCGCCGCCCGGGCTGTGGAAGCGGCGGGGGGCAAGGCCACCCTGCTGGAACTGGCCGACTACCCCCTGCCTCTCTACAACGGCGACCTGGAAGCTGAAGGTGGCCCGCCGGAAAACGCCTTCCGCCTTCAGGAAATCATCGCCGCCCACGCTGGCCTCATCGTCGTCTCGCCGGAATACAACCATTCCATTCCCGCCCTGCTGAAGAACACCCTGGACTGGGTGTCCCGCACCCCCCGGGTGAAGGGGGCGAACCCCTTCGAGGGCAAGGTGGCCGGTCTCATGTCCGCCTCCCCCGGGGGTCTGGGGGGCCTCCAGGGACTGGATACCGTGCAGCGGGTGCTTGCCACCGTGGGCGCCCTGGTGCTGCCCAAGGTGGTGGCCGTGCCCCGGGCGGACACGGCCTTCGACAGCGAGGGCCGGCTGACAGAGGAAGGCACCGCCCGCCGGGTGGCGGAACTGGCCGCCCAGGTGGTGGCCATGGCAGGCAAACTGGCGTAAGCGCCGCGCTTCAGAAACGCCACTTCACCCCCCTTCCCATGCCCACCTACATTGCCCCCGGCGTCTACGTCCAGGAAGTTTCCGTCGTGCCACCCACGGTGGAGGACGCGGAGACAGCCCTGCCCGCCTTCATCGGCTACACCCAGAAGGCCGGCAAGGACCTGGAACTGCTGCTCAAGCCCACCCGGGTAAGCTCGGTGGCGGAATACGAGGCCCATTTCGGCCCCTCCGCTCCGGTGCCCGTGGCCCTGACCGTGGCGGATACCCCCGGCGGCGGTTTCAAGGTGGTGGATTACGCCCAGGGGACGGCCTATCTGCTCCACGCCAGCGTGCAGATGTTCTTTGCCAACGGCGGCCGGCACTGCCTAATCATCCCGGTAGGGTGCCACCAGGCCAGCCCGGTTTTCACACTGGAGGGCCCGGGCGGCCCAGACGGGCTTTCCCCGGAAGCCCGCCATGGGCTGCTGGACGGCCTGAAGGTGCTGGACCCGGAAGATGGCGCGAGTCTGGTGCTGATCCCCGAAGCCGTGCATCTGCCACCTGCGGACCATGCCCATCTGGTGCAGGCCACCCTGGCCCGGTGCGCAGAATTGGATGACCGGTTTGCCGTGCTGGACGTACAGGGTGGGGAGCGTAGCAGCGGCTTCGATCTGACCCAGGCCCGGAGCCAGTTTGGCAGCCTCGGCACCCAGCAGCTGCGCTACGGCGCCGCCTACTACCCTTTCATCCAGACCACGTTGCCTCTGCCCCGGCTGAAGGATGGAAGCCCCATCCTGCTCACCTACCAGGACACCACCGCCCCCCTGGGCAGCCAACCCCGCCACACGCCGGGGCTGGTGCGCTTCGTGATGGATGCCCTGAAGCAACGCTTACTGGTCCTGCCTCCTAGCGGTGCGGTTGCCGGCGTATATGCCGCTGTCGACAGCCAGCGGGGCGTGTGGAAGGCCCCCGCCAACGAAGCACTGGCCCAGGTGGTCAAACCCGTTGTGGCGGTGGACGACCAATTCCAAGGCCAACTCAACGTGGACACGGTCGAAGGCAAGTCCATCAATGCCCTGCGCAGTTTTGTCGGCAAGGGCACCCGGATCTGGGGCGCCCGCACCCTGGCAGGCAACGACAACGAATGGCGTTACGTGCCCGTCATGCGCCTTGCCCTACAGCTGAAAACCAGCCTCAAACGCGCCACCGCCTGGACCGTATTCGAGTCCAACGACGCGAATACCTGGGCGAAGGTCCGCACCCAGGTCGAGCAATATCTGCTTGAAAAATGGCGCCAGGGGGCCCTGCTGGGCAGCAGGCCCCAGGAGGGCTACTACGTGCGTTGCGGCCTGGGGGAAACCATGACCGCCCAGGACCTGACTGCAGGCAGGCTGGTCATCGAGTTGGGCTTTGCCCCGATAAGGCCGGCGGAATTCCTTCTGCTGCGCATCGGGCACACCACCGCCTCAGCTCCCTAACATGCGGGAGGGCGACTCAAAGCCGCCCCCCGAGGCCAAAGCCAGGTTCAGCGCGGGAAATAGTTTTCCGGTACCAGGCGTTGCTCGGCCCGGAACACGTTCGGGTCCCGGGGATCCACAAACACCTCGACCCAATGCACGTTGGGGGAACCGAAGTTCTCCACCCGGGTGACGTTTTCCAGGGTGGCGGTGCCACTTGGGGTGCGCGGGCCCATCAGGGGCTTGTCGATGCGGAAGTAGTGACTGTCGCCATGGGCCAGCATCACCGGCTTGGCAAAGGCGATGGCGTGGTTGGTAATGCGATCCAGAATGGCGTTGAAACCCTGGCGTTCGATATCGCTGGCGCTCAAGTCGAAGTTGGGGTTCGCCTGCATGGCAATCATTACGCCTGCCGCGCGGCTGCGGGTGGCCTGGGCAAAGATCTCGTCGATCCAGGCCAGGGCTGCGGCCTCCCGGGCCTGGAACTCGGCGATCCGGTCGGCACGGGGGGAATCATAGCTGTCGGACGGATCGATCTGGTTCCAGGGGGCCAGGTTGTTGTTGCTGCCCACCACGTGCACGGTACCCATCACCGTGCCGTTGAAATGCCACATCACGTTTTCCACAAAGGGTTCGAACCCGGCCATGTCCGCCTGGGTGCGCACGGAGAAGGGACGGCCACCGGTGGTCTTGCGGGGATCCGGATAGAACAGTTCGCGAAATTTCTCCAGGCGCTCGGTGGGCAGGTAATTGCCGTTGTTGGTGCGGTGGCAGTCGGTCCAGTCGTTGTCGCCCGGGGTGACGATGAAGGCGTCGTCGAAGTTCTGGTATTGGTCGAAACGCTTCTGCAGCACGGCGTCGTCACAGCGCTCGCCGCCCCCCTTCACGTCGCCGTTGTGGAGCACGAAGCGCACGTCCCGGTCGGCGTTGATGGCAGCGATGACGTTATCGAACTGGGCCTCCTGCGTGGCGCTATAGGGCACGTCGCCGATCAGGGCGAAAGACGGAGTGGGCGGCACGACGACGGGGCGCTTGTTGCCCCAGGTGTTGCCGGACGCCTGGGCGGTTGTGGCGAAGACCAGGGAAACGGCGAGGGCCAGGGTACGCAGGGAATGGGTGTGCATCATGGAAACTCCTGTAGAAAGATTTGATGTGCGCCACCGCCCCTTGCAAGGGGCATGGCGTTGTCCGTCATTGCAGTCGATCAACCACGCCGGCGGGCTGCAAAGCCCACCAGTCCCAGGCCGGCAAGCATCAGGGCGTAGGTTTCGGGTTCCGGCACGGCGGCCAGAGCGGCAACGCCGGTGTCAGGGAAGTCGGTGAACACCCCGTCCACGCCCAGGTTCAGGTAGTACTCCATCTCTGCCTGGGGGTCGGCAAAGCCCAGCATGTAGCCGATGTTGTCGTTGCGGAAGGTCCAGGTGTGCACCAGCAGGCCCTTGTCGTGGGCCATCTCGATGACCCCGGTAGAACCTTCGATGCGCCGATCCCGGCTATCCACCACGCCGTCGCCGCTGCGGTCCACGCCGTCTACCACGGTTTCCAGCAAGTAGGGTTTCCAGGGGCCGATGCCATCCGCATAGGTAGCCACAAAGTCCAGGCCGGAGTTGGTGAGCAGATCGGCGAAAGTGCGGCTGTCGCCAGCCACTTTCAGGTCATAGGGCTGGTCGTAGGGGGCCACGCTCACGTCCATGGAACCGTCGGCGTTCACGTCCCAGGCGTCCATCAACTGCACCAGCTTGATGTCGGTCTGGGTATTCAGATATTGCAGGTTGGCCGTTTCGAAGGACTGGATGAACACCGGGGCGTTGGCGCTGTTGCCGTAGGCGGCGTGGAGCTTGCTCACCAGGGTGTCCTCGAAATAGGTGGCGCTGAGGCCGTTGGCCTGGGCCTGCTGGGACATATAGGTACTGTGCTTCAGCTCTGGATAAATGCCCACGTTATGGGCCTTGGCCAGGGTGATCACCTCGTCCAGGGTAGGAATCTCGTAAAGATTGTTGTGGGACTGGTTGCGACTGGCGTTGGGCTGGATGGCCCGCAGAGTCTTGATCTCGGCCAGGGTGAAGGTATCGGCGAAGTAGGCGGTGGTGGAGACACCGTCCAGCATGCGGGTGGTCTTGCGGCTGGCGTCAAACACGCTGGCCACGTTGGTGGTGCCATCGAGGATGGGCTCGTGGCGGGCAATGAGGTGGCCATCCCGGGTCATGACCAGATCAGGCTCGATGAAATCCGCCCCCTGCTGGATGGCCAGGGCATAGGACTCCAGGGTGTGCTCGGGCAGATACCCCGAGGCGCCCCGATGGCCGATGATGATGGGGGCCTGGCCATTGAGGGTGTTGTAGGCCTGGGCATCGACGGCAGCAACGGACATGAGGCTCAGGGCGACGAGAAGCGCGTGCTTGGCAAACATGGTGATTCCTTATGAGATAGGAAATTATCGGGGACGAAGACAGGCCGGTTCCGCCCCTGCCCAGGGGACGGAAAATCCGGCGGGGGTGTTCAGGCGTTGCGGCGCTTGGCCATGAAGCCCACCAGGCCCAGGCCGGCCAGCATCAGGGCGTAGGTTTCCGGCTCGGGAATCGGCGCGGCCAGGCTGATCTTCAGGAACTCGGTGTCGTCCGAGAACACGTCACGACCGCCGCCACCGGGGAAGTTGTTGTCGTTCACCACCAGCAGGGTCTTGCTGTCCAGTACCAGCACATCCTCAATGGTCACGTAGGGAAAGGAGAAGGTGGTGCTGCCGTCGCCGTTCAGGTCGTCGGGGTCGGCAATGTTCATCAGATCCACCAGTTCGGTTTTCTGGGCGAAGCCATCCGCATCCTTGATGCTGCTGTCGATCAGGAAGATCTTCTTGAAGGGAGTGCCGTTGGTGGCGGTGCCGCCGTTACGCTCGATGACCAGGAAACGGGTGTCGTCGATGGCAGTCATGTCACCGATGTTGGTGCCGGCAGCATCCAGCTTGTAGCCGAACCAGCCACCGGTGAAGGTTTCGCTGGCCAGATCAAATTCCTGGATCAGCAGGCGCTTCTGGTCCGGGTCGGAGGTCAGGGGACGTTCCAGCAGGGTATACAGCATGGTGCCGCTGGCGTTCAGGGCCATGCCTTCAAAGCCACCGGAACCTGGCAGGTTGTTGGCGCCGGTGGGAATGGGGTTGGAGGGGGACTGGACCCAGGGATTGGCGTCGAAGTTCTTCACGTTGGGGGTGCGGAAGACACTTTGCACGGTGCCGGTGGCATCGGTCTTCACCAGGAAGGGGCCGAATTCCTCACCGAACCAATAGTTGCCGTTCTTGTCCTGGCGCACGGATTCAATGTCCAGGTCGCCGCCGGTGAGCAGGCGGCCGGACTGGATGCCGGCATCCACGGGTATGACGCTGCTGGGGTAGGTGGCGCCGTCGGCGACGATGCCGAAGCCCAGCTTGTTATTGGCGTCGTTCAGGGTGATGCGGGACGCGGCGTTGAAACCGGGCAGGCTGGCACCGGTGTTGAAGTCGGCAGCGCTCACGGTATGTGCATTCCAGTCCACGTTCACGGCGTACATGCGCAACAGGGCGTCGGGGGAATTGCCCTTGCTGCCGAAACCGTTGTCCACCAGCATGCGGTAACTGCCGTTGGCACCGTTCAGGACACCGGAGAAGCCCTGCACTGGCTGCAGATTGACGTACGGAGGGTTGTTTGCCGGGCTGTTGGCATTGCTGAAGGCAAACTGGCCCGAGGTGGGGCCATCAGAGAAGGTGGCGGCGGGCAGCTCGGCCCAGCCCACCAGGGTATTGGTAGCCGCATGGGCGGACAGGCTGGCAAAGGCCAGGACCAGAGACGAGGCGAGGGTATGCAGGCGAGGCATGGGATATCTCCTTGAGGGGTAATCGAGCAGGATGCTTCGTTGTTATTGGGCGCCCAGCCTAAGTACCCGAGATGACAGTTTGATCGCCTGAAAACGGGGCCCGCATGAGCCATTGGAATCAGACGGCCAGACCCCTCCGGGCCGCCTTTACGGGGTTTCAGGCCAGCAGCAGCTTCACGCCGATGGCGATGGTGACGACCTCGAAGGAGCGCTTGATCCAGACATTGCCCTTGACGATGGCCATATGGCTGCCCAGGTAGCCGCCAATCAGGGAGCCAGCCAGCAGGGCCGGCATCCAGCCCCAGGCTACGGTGCCCAACACCCCCAACACCAGGGCACCGGTGCCATTCCAGAAAAAGCCGCACAGGATCAGGGTGTAGGCCACGGCCCGCTTGTAGTCCAGGCCAAAGTGGCGGATGAGCCAGAGGGTGAGGAACAGGCCTGTACCTGAGGTTATGGAACCATTCAGGAAACCGATGAAGAACAGCCCCGCCATGCCGGTCCAAAGCCCTGGCCCGGCCTGGTTGCGGGGGGCGTATTCCATGCCCAGCTTGGGTTTGAACACGGAATAGAGACCCAGCCCCAGGGTGAGGGCGCCCAGGGCAAGGGTGGCGGGCCGTTCCGGCACCTGCAGGATGGTGGAGGCCCCCAGGACCACCCCGGGCAGACCCGCCCCCAGGATCACCAGGGAGAAGCGCCGTTCCAGATGGCTTTCCTTCAGGTGCCGCAAGGTGGCGCCGATGCCCAGGAAGACGCTGGCCAGCTTGTGGGTGGCCAGGGCCACGCCGAAAGGCAGCCCCAGGAAGATGAGCATGGGGAACTGGATCAGTCCGGCGCCGCCGCCGGACAAGGCAGAAAACCAGTTGGCGATGAAGGACGCGACGAACAGGATGGCCTGGTCGGCCATTCCCAGGGTCATGGACGGGTAATGCCGGCCTGGACCGGGTAGGTGATGTAGGGCAAGACCAGCCCCGCCTGGCCCACCCGGGCGATCAGGGCGGCGATGGCTTCAGGGGACGCGAAGAATTCCACCGCTTCCGGCAGCTTGCCTGCCAGTTCGAAGAAGTGGTCTGCATGCAGGCCGTGGCGGCCATAACCCGCAGCGGCCCGGAAGGCGGTGCCGCCGGGAATGCCCACTTCTGCGGCCTGATCGAACAGCCACTCACCGATGGGTTTATGGGCATGGCGCATGCCCTCTTCCACGTAGAAACGCACGCAAAGCAGGTCCATGTCAGCCTTTCATGAGGGCATAGGTCCAAACCCCCAGCCCCGTCATGGCCAGTGAACCGAACAGATGCAAGCTGGCGGTGGCCAGGGCCCAGCCGGCCTGGCCCCGGCTGAGCTGGGTGAAGACTTCGGCGGAGAAGGTGGAAAAGGTGGTCAGGGCCCCCAGGAAGCCGGTGATGGCAAACAGCCGCCATTCCGGCGAGAGCCCCGGGTGCTGGGCGAAAAAGGCGATGGCCAGGCCGATGAGGTAACCACCGGACAGATTGGCCGCCAGGGTGCCCAGGGGTAGCGCAGAAAGGGCAGGGTTGAGCCACAGGCCCAGTCCCCAGCGCAGCCAGGCCCCCAGGACCGCACCGGCACCGATGGCAAGGAAGGCCGTCATGTTTGGGTGATGGGGAATGGGGAATGGGGAATGGGAAAATCCCACCCCTCATCGCCCATGCCCCATCCCTCATTCCCCATCACCCTTTCCCCGTCTTACAGCCACACCATCAGCCCGGTTTCGAAGGGATGGGTCAGCAGGTCATGATAGGGATAGACCCGCACCCGGTAGAGCAGGCGGCCGCACAGTTCCGGCATGAACTCCAGCTTGAACTGGCTGCTGCCCCCGTCCCAGCCGTCCGGCACCATGGGAATGGCTTGCAGCTCCTTGTCCTGGCCCGTGTGGGAGGCCCGGCCGATGAGCAGTTCCACACGCACGTCTTCCGGCGCCAGGCCGTTCAGGTTCACTGCCACCCGGATATCCATGCTCTCGCCGAAGGTGAGCTGCTTCTGGGGGTCGTCCACCCTGTGGGCGGATACACCACTCCAGGCGTTGCGGATCTTGGCTTTCCAGGCCGCCAGGGACTGGGCGCCGGAGAAATTGTCCTCGGAGTAGCGGCGCCACTGGCGGGAGGCGGGGCCATAGAACTTGTTGGCGTACTCCATGACCATGCGGGTGGCGTTGAAACGGGGCAGCAGAGTTGAGATGGAACGCTTGGCCATGTGCACCCATTCGGCGGAAAAGCCCAGTTCGTGGCGCCGGTAGTACATGGGCAGCACCTGGTCCTGGAGCAGTTCGTAGAGGGTCTGGCTATCTTCCCGATTACGCCGTCCGTCGTCGAAGTATTCCGGCGCAGGCTTGATGGCCCAACCGTTGCCGCCGTCGTAGCCTTCGTCCCACCAGCCGTCGGTGACGGACAGGTTGAGCACCCCGTTCAAGCCCGCCTTCATGCCCGAGGTACCCGAGGCTTCCAGGGGATAGATGGGATTGTTGAGCCACACATCGCAGCCCGAGACCAGGCGCCGTGCCAAACCCAGGTCGTAGCCTTCCACCATCAGCAGGCGGCCTTCGAACTCGGGCCAACGGGAGATTTCGTGGATGCGCCGGATCAGTTCCTGGCCCGGCTTGTCCGCCGGGTGGGCCTTGCCGGCGAAGATGAACAACACGGGCCGGTCGGCGTCGTGGATGATCTGCCGCAGCCAGTCCATGTTCTCGAACATCAGGGTGGCCCGCTTGTAGGTGGCGAAGCGGCGGGCGAAGCCGATGGTCAGGACGTTGGGGTCCAGGGGATTGGCGTATTTGAGCATCCGCTCCAGGTGGGCGGGGGAACCGTGGTTGCGCAGATGCTGGCGGGTGACCCGGTGGCGCACGGAATGCAGCATCTGGGTCTTGATGGCCTGGTGCACAGACCAGAAATGGTGATCGGGAATGCTTTCGATCTTCTGCCAGAACTCCACGTCCGTCAGACGGCGACGCCATTCGTAGCCAAGTTTGTTGTCGAACAGGTCCTGCCATTCCTGGGCCAGGAAGGTGGATACATGAACGCCATTGGTGATGTAGTCCATGGGGGACTCGTCCGGCGCGATCTGGGGCCACATGTCCGACAAAATCTGGGAAGACACGCCACCGTGGATGCGGGACACCCCGTTGTGATGGCGGGAGCCGTTCAGTGCCAGGCGGGTCATGTTGAAGTCCTGGCCGTGGCCGGCGCCCCCCAGGTGCATGAATTCTTCCCGACTGATGCCCAGATCGGTGCAGCAACTGTGGAAATACTCCCAGATCATGTCCTCGGCAAAGTGGTCATGGCCCGCCGGGACCGGGGTATGGGTGGTGAACACGGTGGAGGCAGCCACCGCCTCCAGGGCGGCGTGGTAGGACAGGCCGCGCTTCACCTTGCGCCGCACCCGCTCCAGCACCAGGAAGGCGGCGTGGCCTTCGTTGATGTGGTAGGTGGTGGCCTTGATGCCCAGTTCTTCCAGGGCCCGCATGCCGCCGATGCCCAGCACCATCTCCTGCTGGATGCGGGTGTGCTTGTCGCCGCCATAAAGCTGGTGAGTGATGTAACGGTCTTCCGGCCGGTTGCCGGGCAGGTCCGTATCCAGCAGGCACAGGCGCACGTGGCCGATGCGGGTCTCCCAGACCTTCACTTCCACCTTGCGGCCGGGCAGTTCCAGATCAATGTGGACCTCGCTGCCATCCTCCCGCAGGGCCGGATGGACCGGCAGATCGTCGAACTCGGAATCCGTGTAGGTGGCGATCTGGTTGCCGTCGTTGTCGATGCGCTGGGAGAAATACCCCTGGCGATAGAGCAGGCCCACCGCCACGAAGGGCAGGCGCATGTCGGACGCGGACTTGCAGTGGTCCCCCGCCAGAATGCCCAGGCCGCCGGAGTAGACCGGGAAGCTTTCATGGAAACCGAATTCCGCACAGAAGTAAGCGATCAGGTCGCCGGGCTTCAACTCCAGGGGCGCGTCCCGGCGCAGGGGCTCGCTCATGTAGGTGTCGAAGGCCGACAGCACCCGGTTGTAGCTGCCCAGGAAGATGTGATCCTCCGCCGCCTCGGTCAGGCGGTCTTCATCCACCCGCTTCAGGAAAGCCTTGGGATTGTGGTTCACCGCATCCCACAGACCCGGGTGCAGCCGCGCGAACAGGGTGCGGGTGGGGCGGTCCCAGGCGTACCAGAGGTTCTCCGCCAGTTCGGACAGGCGGGCCAGGCGGCGGGGAATGCGCGGGTTGACTTCAACAACGAAGGGCGTGCCGGGTTTCACTGGTTATCTCCTGAGCTCGTAGCTTGTTGCGGGTGGCTTGTAGCTGAATGCTTCCGCGCCTTCGGCGCGCTATAAATGGCTACAGGCTACCAGCCCCCCGCTACAAGCTGATATCTACCCACTGACCTTGATGAAATGTTCGCGGTAGTACTTCAGTTCTTCGATGGATTCGATGATGTCCGCCAGGGCCGTGTGGCTGTTGGCCTTCTTGAAGCCGTCCTTCAACTCCGGGCGCCAGCGGGCCGCCAGTTCCTTCAGGGTGGAGACATCCAGGTTGCGGTAGTGGAAATAGGCTTCCAGCTGGGGCATGTGGCGGGCCAGGAAACGGCGGTCCTGGCAGATGGAATTGCCGCACATGGGCGAGGTGCGCTTGGGCACATGCTGTTCCATGAAGGCCAGCACCTGCTGTTCCACGTCGGCTTCGCTGAGGGGCGAGGCCTTCACCTTGTCGATGAGGCCGGACTTGCCGTGGGTGCCCTTGTTCCAGCTATCCATTCCATCCAGCACGCTGTCGGGCTGGTGCACCACCAGCACCGGTCCCTCTGCCACCACATTCAAGTCCTTGTCGGTGACGATGAGGGCGATTTCCAGAACCTTGTCGTTGTCCGGGTCCAGGCCGGACATTTCCATGTCCAGCCAGACCAGATGGGTATCCACTTGAGGCATAAATAACCTTGGTGCTGACCTGTAAATGCGGGCAGGCCATTGTGGCACAATCCCCGGAACCTGGCGCCCGGCGGGCCCGAACCCGTCTTAACCCCTTCATTCATCGCGGGTTTTTTGTTCGTCCTTCCGGGCACCCATTCCGCAACCTCCTGTCCAAGGTGCCATGCCGTCCTTCACCAACCTCTTTCTCGCCGCCGTCATCGTCACCTTCGGGCTCAAGCTCTGGCTGTTGCTGCGCCAGATGCGCCACGTCTGGACCCACCGGGACACCCCCCCGGAGGCCTTTGCCAGCGCCATTCCACTCGCGGATCACCAGAAGGCGGCGGCCTACACCCTGGCCAAGGCCCGCCTGGGCCTGCTGCACCTGGCCGTGGAAGCGGGCCTGCTGCTGGCCTTCACCCTGGGGGGCGGGCTGCAATGGCTCCATGACGGGCTGACCGCCCTGATCGGCTCGCCCCTGCTTGCAGGCACGGCCCTGCTGCTGGCCCTCACCTTCATCAGCAGCGCCGTGGAACTGCCCCTCAGCCTGTGGCGCCAGTTCCGCATCGAGGCCCGCTTCGGGTTCAACCGTCAGACCCTGGGGGGCTGGTTTGCAGACCTGGCCAAGCAGACCCTGGTGGGCCTGGCCATTGGCGTTCCCCTGCTGCTGCTGGTGCTGTGGCTCATGGGCATCATGGGGGACACCTGGTGGCTGTGGGTGTGGGGCGTATGGATGGGCTTCAACCTGCTGGCCCTGACCCTTTATCCCACCCTCATCGCGCCCCTGTTCAACAAGTTCACCCCCCTGCCGGACCAGACCCTCCAGGCCCGCATCGAGGCCCTGCTCACCCGGGCCGGCTTCAAGTCCAGCGGCGTGTTCGTCATGGACGGCTCCAAACGTTCCAGCCACGGCAACGCCTATTTCACCGGCCTGGGCCAGTCCAAGCGCATCGTCTTCTACGACACCCTCCTGTCCCAGCTTTCCCACGACCAGATCGAGGCGGTGCTGGCCCACGAGCTGGGCCACTTCCACCATCGCCACATCATCAAGCGCATCGGCTTCATGTTCGTGTTCTCCCTGGGGTTGCTGGCCCTGCTGGCCTGGCTGAAGGGGGCACCCTGGTTCTATGCCGGCCTGGGAATCGATTACGCCACCGCTGCCACTGACGCCACCGCCCTGGCCCTGTTCTTCCTGGTCCTGCCGGTGTTCCTGTTTCCCCTCACCCCCCTGATGAGCCTGTATTCCCGCAAGCACGAGTTCGAAGCGGACGCCTTCGCCGCCCGTCACAGCCTGCCGGCCCACCTCATCAGCGCCCTGGTACGGCTGTATCGGGACAACGCTGCCACCCTCACGCCCGACCCGGTGTACTCCCTGTTCTACGACAGCCACCCCAAGGCGGTGGAACGCATCGCCCGCCTGGAAAGCCAGGCCACCCCCACATTACAACCGGCCTGACCGGCCCTGCATGAGGAGCACGACATGAAACGCTATGCCCTGATACTCGCCCTGATGGCTTCCCCCGCCCTGGCGGCCCCCTTCGCCACGGGCAACGCCGCCACCGGCAAGGCCATGCACGCCGAGAAGTGCAACGCCTGCCACGCCGGCCGCTTCGGCGGCGACGGCGGCAAGATCTACACCCGCGCCGACCGGCGCATCAAGAGCGCCGACGGCCTCGCCCAGCAGATCACTGCCTGCACGTCCATGCTGGGCCTGGACCTGTTCCCCGAGGACGAAGCCAATCTTGGCGCCTACCTCAACCAGAACTATTACAAATTCCGGTGATGGGGAATGGGGGATGGGAAAAATCCACCCCATCCCCCATCCCCCATCCCCCATCCCCCATCCCCCATCACCCATCACCCAAAATGACCGACACCTTCTGCGACCTCTCCAAAGGCAAATGCAAACCCTGCGAAGGGGGCATTCCGCCTCTCACCGCCGATGAAATCACCGCCCTCATGCCCAAGCTGGACCCGGCCTGGGCGGTGGTGGATGGCAAGCTGCGGCGGGACCTCAAGTTCCCGGACCACTACGTCACCATGACCTTCGTGAATGCCGTGGCCTGGGTCTCCCACCAACAGGGCCACCACCCGGATTTGAGCGTGGGCTACAACACCTGCCGGGTGGAATACATCACCCATGCCATCAACGGCCTGTCGGAATCCGACTTCATCTGCGCCGCCAAGATCGACGCCCTGTTCGCGCTGTAATGGCTTCCAGTCCGGCCCAGGGCCGGGTCGTCGCCGCCCACGGCCGCCACTTCCTGGTGGATGACGGGGCCACGGTCACCGAGTGCGTCACCCGGGGCAAGAAAGGCGGCGTGGCCTGCGGCGACCGGGTGCGTTTCAACCGCACCCATGAAGGCAGCGGCGTCATTGAGGAAATCGAACCCCGGGATAACCTGCTGTATCGGTCCGACGATTTCCGCTCGAAACTCATCGCCGCCAACCTGGACCAGGTGCTGGTGGTGGTGGCCGCCGTGCCCCTGTTCCGGGAAGAACTGCTGATCCGCTGCCTGGTGGCCTGCGAGGCGGCAGACATTCCCGCCCGCATCGTCCTCAACAAGACGGACCTGCCGGAAACCGCCCCCCTGGCCGACTACCTGAAGGCCTACGAGGCCCTGGGCTACCCGGTCATTCCCGTTTCCGCCCTGGGGGACATCGCCCCCCTGGCGGCCCTGCTCCAGGGGCGGACCAGTCTGCTGGTAGGGGCGTCCGGCATGGGCAAGAGCAGCCTGCTAAACCGCCTGGTGCCGGGGGCGGACGCTGCCGTGGGGGAAATTTCCCTGGCCCTGGACGCCGGCCGCCACACCACCACCCATGCCCGGCTCCATCCCCTGCCATCGGGCGACGGAGCCCTCATCGATTCCCCCGGCATGCAGGAATTCGGCCTGCAACACCTGGACCTGGATGCCCTCACGGCTGCCTTTCCGGAAATCCGCCAGCGCCGGGGCCAGTGTCGTTTCCACAACTGTCGCCACCTCAAGGAACCCGCCTGCGCGGTGCTGGCGGCGGCAGAGGCCGGCGAAATCCTGCCCAGCCGCCTGAAGGCCTATCACAGTCTGTTGAAGGGCCTGTAACCGGCGGGGTTGACGTTCATCAAGGCCCATAATGGCCAGGGCGCTAGCATGGGCAACCCCTTTTCGTGATGTCCGCCATGCCTGCCTTCTGGTCCACCCTGACCGCCGCCCCCCATCGGGTCACCTTTCTGCCCGGAGCGATCATGGCCGTGCTGGCCCTGGTGTGGTGGCTGGCGGACCTGGTCCTGCGTCAGACCGGGGGCGCCGGCCTGGCGCCGGAAGCCCTGCCCGGACCCCTGCTGCACGGCTGGCTGATGCTGTTTGGCCTGTTCCCGTTCTTTGTCTTTGGCTTTCTGTTCACCGCCCTGCCCAACTGGCTGAGCGGCCCCGGCATCTCCCGCCCCGCCTACACCGCCACTGCCGGACTCATGGCCCTGGGCGCCGCCCTGGTGTTCGTGGCCCCCCTGCCCGCCCTGGCCCTGCATCTGGCCGGCTGGCTCACCGGCCTGGCCGCCCTGCTGGGCACCCTCATCCGCGCCCGGCCCCAGGACAAACGCCATGGCTGGATCACCTGGGGCGGCCTGGTCCTGGGGGCCCTGGGCAACCTGCTGATGCTGGTCTGGCTGGCGGGCGGTAGCCCGGACCTCGTGGCCTGGTCCCAGGCCCTGGGCCTCTGGGGCTGCCTGGTGCCGGTGTTCCTGGGGGTGTGCCACCGCATGGTGCCCTGGTTCACCAGCCGGGTGTTGGCCAACTACGTGCTGATCCGCCCCTTCGGCCCCCTGGGGATCATGCTGGCCGCCAGCCTGGCCCATGGTGCCCTGGCAGCCCTGGGCCACAGCGAATACACCTGGCTGGCGGACCTGCCCCTGGCGGCCATCGCCTTCTGGTTCGTGTCCCGCTGGGGCATTGCCCAGAGCCTCGGCGTGCGCCTGCTGGCCGTACTGCATATCGGCTTCGTCTGGGCCGGGGCGGCTTTCCTGCTGTATGGCCTGGCCAGCCTGGCGGCGTTTCTGGCCCTGCCCTGGTCCGCCGGCCTGGGCCCCCTGCACGCCCTGGGCATCGGCTTCTTCGGCGCCATGCTGGTGGGCATGGCCTCCCGGGTGAGCCTGGGCCATTCCGGCCGGCCCCTGGTGGCGGACGGGGTCACCTGGGGCCTGTTCTGGCTGGTACAGACGGCCGCCCTGGCGCGCATGTTGCCGGACCTGCTGCTCCTTTCCGGGGATGTGATCACGGGGATGACGCTGCTCTCCGGCCTGCTCTGGCTGGCGGCCTTCGGCACCTGGACCTGGAAGTACGCGCCCCTGTACTGGGGCCCCCGGGTGGACGGCAAACCGGGCTGACCTCGCCCGGGCGGCATCAACTATGCTGGAGCTATCCTAACGCCCGAGGAGCCAGCCATGCGCGCGCTGTTTGTCCTGATCGCCGGTTTGCTGTTGGCCCCCCTGGCCCGGGCCGAGGCCACCTACGTGGAAACCCCCTACGCCCCGCCCAAGGTGGTGTTCGATTTCTATCTGGATGACCCGGCCAAGATGGGTGCCGCCCTCTACTGGATTCGCTCCCTGGCCCTGCCCCTTTCCCAGGCTCCCTACGAATTCAACCCGGAAACCGTCAAGGTGGTGATCCACGGCACCGAACTGGTCACCCTGGCGAAGAAGAACGAGGAGAAATACAAGGAATTTGTCGAGCGGATGCGCTACTACGCCGACCTGGGGGTGGAATTCAAGGTCTGCATGCTGGCCATGGGCGATTACGGCTACAGCCTCAAGGACCTGCACGACTTCGTCCAGGCCGTGCCCTCCGCCCCGGCGGAACTGGTGCACTGGCAGAACCAGGGCTACGCCCTGCTCACCCCCCAGATCATGGACAAGAAGTTCAACATCGAGTCCATCCGCTGAGCCCTGGGCCAGCCCCCGCTGATGGGGGGCGGCTGCAATCGTTCATGCCTTACTGGATGCGTTCAACAAACTCCATCACCCGTAGGCCATTCTTGGGATGATGGTCTTCAAAACGTACGGTTTCGTCGATGCCTGGCGCGTAAAAATAAACCCACTTGCGGTTGTTATGCTCCGAGCAGTCCACCCTGTAACTGGGATAGGACTTGCCCGCTGCTTCTGCCATCACGGTGTCCGTCACCTGGCAGGAGCGGAAGGCCCGGTGATTGGTCTGGCCCGCCGCGTTGCTGGACTTCCACTGGTAATGGACCTCATTGCCCACCTTGAAAGGCCAGAGTTGGCCCTTGACCCGCATGTCTTCCGCCTTGCCCGTGGACCACGGGCCCTGACCGCAATTCGTCCATGTCGTATTGGGGGCGTAAAAGTCCTTGGTCGTCGCCGTGGTGACACAGCCATCACTGAAGCTTCGTTCAATGGTGTCCCCATCCAGCAGCTTTCCTGTCTGGACAATCGCCTCACCGTTCACCAAGCGTTTGGACTGGCGCACTTCACCCATCTGGATGGTCAGGGGCGGACCGCTTCTCATCTCCGGCACATCAACAGCCGCCTGGGCGTTAGGGGACAGCATGCCTACCATGACGCAGGCAATATAAGACAATCGATTCAGGGTCTGCATGGCGTTTCTCCTTGGCTCTCGGAATTGGAATTTTTTGTGTGCATGGGCCGGGTAACCCATGCAGCCAATCTAGATTGCACGGAGAAAATGACAAGCTTGCTGCCCGTCCCCTCAGGGCCGCACCAGGCCCGCTTCCACTCGGTCCCGGACGGCCCTGCCGGCCAGCAATTCCACCAGGGTCAGGGCGAAATCCATGGCGGTGCCCGGGCCCCGGGAGGTGACCACCCGGCCGTCCACCACCACGGCGTCAGCGAGGTAGGTGGCCCCCGGGGGCGGGGCCTTGTCGATGAACCCGGGGTAGCTGGTGATCCGGCGGCCATCCAGCAGGCCCGCCTGGGCCAGGGCGATGGGGGCGGCACAGATGGCGGTGGTGTACTTGCCGGCGGCGGCCAGTCGCTTCAGCAGGGCCTGGATGCGGGCGTCGTTCTTCAGGTTTTCCGCACCGGGCATGCCGCCGGGCAGGGCAATCATGTCGAAATCCCGCGCCAGCACTTCATCCAGATGGGCGTCGGGCTGGACCCGCATGCCCCGGGCCCCCTGGACCAGGCCCGGATGCAGGCCGGCGGTGATGACTTCGATGTCCGCCCGGCGCAGCAGGTCGACGAGGGTGGTGGCTTCCAGGTCTTCGAAACCCGGGGCCAGGGGAATCAGTACGCTAGCCATGATGGACTCCTTGTAGTTTCAGCAACCGGTCCACTTCCTGGGCGGCGCGCTCCGCGCAATCGCCGATGGACAGGCCGTTGAGATAGTTGCCCACCAAGGCCAGGGGTTCGGCGGCCAGCAGGGCATCCACCTCTGCCGCCCGGCGGGGGTGTTCCACACCGGGGGCGGGCAGGCGGTTGGTGGCTTCGGCCACGTGCAGGAAGCTGGACTTGGGCACCCCCAGCACGGCGGCCACCTGCTCCAGCTTTTCTTCCCGGTTCCGCTGGCCGGGGCGGAAATGGAAGGTGAAGCCCCGCCAGTCCGGGTGGGGCACCGGGTCCCGGGTGACCACGGACCAGAAATCGTCTTCCGTGCCAATGAGGCCTGCCAGGGGGGGGAGCCGGGTGGCTTCGGCGGGCAGCACCACCGCCAGGGCCTCGCTGCTGGACATGGGGAAGCTGCCCAGGATGCGGGCCACTTCCGGGTAGGTCTCCGCCAGCAGGGCCGCAGCCGCATCCACGGGCACGGCCAGCACCAGTTGCTTGCAAGTCCAGGTTTCCCCGCCGGCGCCGAGAACGAACCCCGAACCCTCCCGAACCAGTCTATCGACCGCCACACCAGTGCAGGTCTGGAACGGGGCCTTGTGGGCCACGGCTTCCAGCAGGCCCTGAAGGCCACCATCGAAGGTGAATTTGCGGGGTGCGGCCTTCATGCGGGGTTTGCGCCGGAACAGCCATTCGGCGGGGAAGTTGTCGGCCGGCTGGGACAACACGGCAGCAAAGGCCGGCGCCAGTAGCCGCCTGTAGTTGCGCCGTCCCAGCAGGCGACCGAACCAGGTCGCCACGCTGACCCCGGCCTTGGGGCGCCCCAGGCCCAGGGGCAGGGAGAGTGCCGCTTCCAGGAAGCTCAGTCGCTGCATGGGCGACTGCAATTTGCCGTCCGGGAGATGGAAGCGATAACCCAGCTTTTCCCGAGTGAGCAGTTCGCCCAGCCGACCCCGGTCCTGGAGGGCTTCCAGCAAGGGGCCGTAGGAGTTGTAGGCGGTGTGGGCCCCCAGTTCCAGCCAGAAGCCGGCAGCGGGACGCCAGGACTGGACACAGCCCCCAAGACGGGGGGCTGCCTCCAGAAGCATTACCTGACGGCCGGCCAGCCCCAGGCGGGATGCGGCCACCAAGCCGCTGGCGCCACCCCCTATCACAATGCAATCGTAGCTAGTCGTGCTCATGGGTTCCTTGAACTGGTTACGGTGTCCAGGATCTGGCTCAGGGAAGCCATATCGTAGGGCTGCATCATGCAGGCGACAAAGCCGGCTTCCTGGTTGGCGGCCTGTGCGGCCTGTAGGGTCTCAGTGGCGCCCAGGGCCACCCGGGGTATGGTTATGTCCGGGCACCAGGCTCTGGCGGGTAAACCAGTCTCCAGATCGGGGAGCAGCAAATCCACCAGGACCACGTCAAAACCCTCCTGGTGCAGACGGGCGCAACCGGCTTCCAGGCCGGGTTCCGTGTCGACGACCCAGTTCAGCTTCTGTAACAGTGCATGCAATAGACGCCCGGTGAGCACATTGGTGGTCAACAGCAAGGCCCGCCTTGCAGGAACGTCCCGCCGGGTCTCGGGTAACTGGAAGGGCAGCCGGAGATGGAATCGGCTGCCGCTGCCCAGAGTAGATTCGGCCCAAAGACGGCCCTGCATGAGGGCGGCGAGGCGGGCGCTCAGGGCCAGGCCCAGTCCTATGCCGCCATGGCGGCGGGTGAGGCTGCCATCGGCCTGGTAGAAAGGCTGGAACAGGGTATCCAGCACATCGGCGGCCATGCCCATGCCTGTGTCTTCCACCTGGATGTGCAGGCAGTTGGGCTCCTGGCCGCAGTAGTGGCGGTTCATCCGTACCGTGATGCTGCCTTGGTGGGTGAACTTGATGGCATTGCCCAGCAGGTGGTCGAGAATCTGGCGCAGCCGCAAAGGGTCCAGCATCACCAGTTCAGGCATCTCGGTAAGGCCATCAGCATCAAATTCCATGCTCAGCCGCAGCCCTTTCTGGGCAGCCTGGGACTGGTGGGCCGCCACAGTCTGCCCCAGGAGGGCCAGGGGTTCCACCAGTTGTACTTGCAGCTGCACCCGCCCGGCCTCCAGGCTGGCGTAATCCAGCAAGTCTTCAAGGACGCCCATGAGTTGTCGAGCTGAATCCCGCACGGTTTCCAGGTAGTCCCGCTGCTCCAGGGTCAGGCCGGTGCGCAGGGCCAGTTCGGTCATGCCCAGGATACCGTTCATGGGTGTGCGGATCTCGTGGCTCATGTTGGCCAGAAACTCGCTTTTGGCGCGGTTGGCGGATTCGGCGACGGCCTTGGCTTCCTTCAGGTCCTGCTCCATGCGGGTGCGCTGCCGCACTTCATCCTGCAAGCGACGATTGGCCTGCTCCAGGGTTTCGTTGGCCTGTTCCAGGGCCCGGTTGGCCGCCTCCCGGGCGAAGGTCTGGCGCAGGGCCTGGATCAGGTGGGTATTGAGAGTATGTGCGCTACGGCCCAGGCCGGCCATGAACAGCACGCTGGCCAGGCTGATGCCCAAGTAGAGCTGGTCCGGGTGCAGGGCCATGATGAGAGCCGTCGGCAACAGGGTCAGGGCTGAATAGGCCAGATAGATGCCCAGCCGGGCCGACAGGGCAGGCACCGCGCCGGCGGCCACGCCGATGAGGATCAGACAGGTGAAGGTCAGTCCCGCAAGATCGGCCCCAGGCAGAAACAGCAGAGAAGCCAGGCCCCAGCCCAGAGCAGTGAAGCCGGCGCCGATTGCGAAACCCGGACGCCAGAATACATTTGCGGGCGCCCCCCGGCCCTGGTCCGCCGTCTCGTCCCAGTTAAGCCGGTCACCCAGCAAACGGCCGAGTAGCACCACGGCCATGTACAAAAACCACCAGGTGGCCAGGGGTACATTGGCATGCAGAGCCCCCAGCAAGGCAGACAACCCCAGCACCACCCCCAGAGACATGGGCAGGTTGCCATGCAGAATACGATCCTGCTCCTGGGCCAGGGCCTGGTCCGGTGCTTCGGTTGCAGGATGTGAAACAGTAGACGGAACGTTCAAGCGAAACATGGCGAGACTTAATGGACAGAATTGTCTGGCAAGCCCGCCCCTTGGGCCAGTCTTGCTCCAGACCGTTTGCCGGGCATTGTTCCGAACACTTCAGCCGCCTTCGTTGAAACGGTGCAAGAGGCGACGGTCCCGTTTGGTGGGCCGGCCTTTGATGCTGATACCCGGGTCGCCCTGGGCCTTGCGGGCCTCAATCCGTTCTTCCCGGGCCTGGATGCTGGCCGGATCTTCCTCATACAGCAGTCGTGCCACTGGGGCCGGGCCCCGCTGGGCAGAGAGGCCTCGCACCGTCAGACGCCATTCCAGGTCCTGGATGTGAATGTGTAGCTGGTCTCCGGGTTTCAGCCCCCGGCTGCATTTGCAACGCTCGCCGTTCAATCTCACCTTTCCCCCCTCCACAGCCGCCTGGGCCAGGGCCCGGGTCTTGAAGAACCGGGCGGCCCAGAGCCATTTGTCCAGACGGAGGCCAACGGGCCCTGCTTCGTTGTCGGTCTGTTTTCCCATAGGTGCATCATAGCGCTGTTCAAACTTTTGCCGGGCTGGGCGCTCTCATGCCCAAGCCCCTTGGAGATCCCCGCCATGCGCCTCCTATACCTGATCCTGTTCCCAGCTGTCCTTGCCACCGGTTGTGCCCACCCGCCTGAACACACCCCGCCCATCGGACGACTGAACCTCAACGCACCCTTGACGATCCCGGCGGGCGCGGCCTCCGTCCGCATCCAGTACGGTCGAACGACGGCCTTCAATGCCGTCCAGGAACACGACCCGTTCTGCGTATTCGAAATCGATGCCGTGGCCGACAGCCCCCGGATCCTGCCACCGGCAGGCTTCGATGTGTTGACCCTGGAGCGGAGCGTAAGCACCTTCGCCGGTTTGCCCATCATGCCCTACCACACCCGGCGCGTGGTCTTCGGCCCGGATGACCTGCCGACCCACATCTATTTCAAGACCCGTTTCATGCTGGCATCCGACGCCCGTAACGCCCAGGCCGCCACGCCGGAACGGGCCCTAGGCCTGACCTGCATGAGCAACCAGCACATGCCCGGCATCGCCATCATGCGCCATCTGAGTCTCGCGGATATACGCGGTGCCCTGGGCGACCTGTTCACCCTGGAACTGCATGTCCCACGCTGACGCTACGGATTGGCGGGATGTCCATGACCGCCTGCTGGCCCATTTCGGGCCCCAGCACTGGTGGCCGGGGGACAGCCCCTTCGAGGTCATGGTGGGCGCGGTGCTGACCCAGAACACGGCCTGGCGGAATGTGGAAAAAGCCATCGGCCGACTTAAGGTCGCCCAGGCCCTGTCCTGCAATCCCATCCTGGCCATTCCGATCGATGAACTGGCATGCCTGATTCGCCCGGCGGGTTTTTTCAACGTCAAAAGCCGACGGCTGAAGGCCTTATGCCAGTTTCTGGCAGAGCGGGGAGTGGCGGAAGCACCCGAGGCCCTGGCCCGCCAGGCAAGAGTGGACGCCCTTCGCAAGGACTTGCTGGCGGTCTACGGAGTGGGGGAGGAAACCGCGGATTCCATCCTCCTTTACGCCCTGGACCTGCCAGTTTTCGTGGTGGACGCCTATACCCGGCGCATTTTTGGCCGCCTGGGCCTGCTAGACGGCAACGAGGCCTATGGGGACATCCAGGCCCGCTTCCACGCCCGCCTGCCCGCCGAGGTGGCCCTGTTCAACGAATACCACGCCCTCATCGTGGCCCTGGGCAAGACCTGCTGCCGGCCCCGGCCCCGCTGCGGCGTCTGCCCCCTGGTCTCACGATGCCCCGGCCGCCTGCCGGCGTGACGGTCTGAGCACCGGGACGAAGCCTGGGCCTGCGGCTGGCATACAATGCCGGTCAACCGATCACCTACCGAGTTCTCATGAGCAATATCGACTATCTGGCCATCACCGCTTCCGGCGAAGATCAAGTGGGCCTGGTGGAGCGCTTCACCAGCCGCATCCTGGACGCCGGCTGCAACATAGAAGAATCCCGCATGGCCGTGCTGGGGGGCCAGTTCGCCATCCTCATGCTGGTTTCCGGCCCCTGGCATGCCCTCACCAAGCTGGAGGACAAGGCCGGCCCCATGGGCGAAGAACTGGGCCTCACCATCATCAGCAAGCGCACCAAACCCCAGGAGCGGGCCAAGCCCCTGGTGCCCTACCGGGTCAACGTGGTGGCCATGGACCACCCGGGCATCGTCCACAAGCTGGCGGAATTCTTCTCCCGCCAGGGCATCAACATCGAGGAACTGGCCACCGAGACCTACCCGGCCCCCCACACCGGCACCCCCATGTTCTCGGTGAACATCACCATCGGCGTGCCTGCGGACATGCACCTGCCGACCTTGCGGGGCGATTTCTTCGACTACTGCGATAACCTGAATCTGGACGCAGTGATGGAGCCGGCCCGGGGGTGAATTCCGCCTTTTATGTACCCGAAACCGTGAACGCCCCTTGACTTGACCGACCGGTCTATTATTATGCAGCCCATGCACCCCGAAACCGACACCCGTTCCCGCATCCTGGCCGTGGCACGCGACATGTTCCACGGGCGCAGCTATGCGGACGTGGGCATCCAGGAGATCTGCGACGCCGCCAAGGTGCAGAAGGGCAGCTTCTACCATTTCTTCCCCTCCAAGCGGGACCTGGCCCTGGCGGTCATCGACGACATGGCCGACGACTGGGCCCACGGTTTTGTAGCCGAGGCCTTCGACCAGGCCCTGCCGCCGGTGGAACGGCTGGATTACATGATCGACGCCGCCTACTACTGGCAGAAGGCCAGCGCCGACCTGGAAGGCCGCATGCCCGGCTGCCTGTTCGGCAACCTGGCCCTGGAGATGAGCACCCGGGACGACGTGATGCGGGCCCGGCTGAACGCCGTGTTCGACAAGGCACGGGACAAGTTCCGCGCCACCCTGGACGAAGCCGTGGCCACCGGCGCCCTGGCGGCCATGAACACCGAAGCCACCGCCAGCGCCATGCTGGCCTACCTGGAAGGCATCATCCTGCTGGCCAAGACCCGCAACGAACCGGAGGTGATCCTGGTGCTGGGGCCGGCCATCAAGACCTTGAGGATAGAAATGAGCCATTAGATATACCGCCATGCCCCCGGCGGGCATGGCAAAGCCCAACAAGCCCACCGGGCTTTTTTTTGGCCGGTAAATTGACCGACCGGTCTACTTTTGCGGCTCCGCCGCGCTTGATGAAAGGAGCAACATCATGGATTCCAACCAGACCCTGGACGCCCGCGGGCTCAACTGCCCCCTGCCCATCCTGCGCACCAAGAAGACCCTGAACGCCATGGCCCCCGGCGACACCCTGAAGGTGGTGGCCACGGACCCGGGCTCCCTGAAGGACATGGTGGCCTTCTGCACCCAGACGGGAAACACCCTGCTGTCCTCCGCCCAGGCCGGCAGCGACTACGAATTCTTCATCCGCAAGGCCTGAGGAGGTCACCATGAACGTCGCCAAACTCCATTCCTCCACCCCCGCCACCGCCATGCCCACGGACCTGGCCAGCCTGGAAGCCTGGTTCGACCAGCGCCTGGACGAAAAGCTGGCGGAAAAGGAAGCCAGCAAGGTGCCCTCCCTGGCCATCATCGCCACCAAGGGCACCATGGACATGGCCTACCCGCCCTTCATCCTGGCCTCCACCGCCGCCGCCCTGGGCTGGGAATCCTCCATCTTCTTCACCTTCTACGGCCTGGAACTGGTGAAGAAGGACCTTAACCTCCACGTCTCCCCCCTGGGCAACCCGGCCATGCCCATGAAAATGCCCTTCGGCCCCGACTGGCTGAAGCGCATCAACATGCCCATCCCCACCCTGGCCGCCAACCTGCCCGGCTTCGAAAGCCTGGCCACGAGCCTGATGACCCAGACGGTGAAATCCAAGGGGGTGCCCACCATCCAGGAACTGCGGGACCTGTGCATCGACGCGAAAGTAAAACTGGTGGCCTGCCAGATGACCGTGGACCTGTTCAACTACCGCCAGGACGAGTTCATCCCCGAAATCGCCGAATGGATCGGCGCCACCAGCTACCTGGCGGAAGCCCGCAACGCCGACGTCTGCCTGTTCGTCTGACAGCCCCCTCCCCCGCAAGCGGGGGGGCTGGGGTTTGAGCAGGCGAGGCCATTTCCACCTCCAGCTGACCCCCTCCCCCGCAAGCGGGGGAGGGCTGGGGAGAGGGTCATAGACATCCAGAAGCCAAAAACCATGCCCACCATCCTAATCACCGGCGCCACCGGCTACCTGGCGGAAGCCCGCAACGCCAACGTCTGCCTGTTCGTCTGACAGCCCCCTCCCCCGCAAGCGGGGGGGCTGGGGCTTGAGCAGGCGAGGCCATTTCCACCTCCAGCTGACTCCCTCCCCCGCAAGCGGGGGAGGGCTGGGGAGAGGGTCATAGACATCCAGGAGCCAACAACCATGCACACCATCCTAATCACCGGCGCCACCGGCTTTGTCGGCAGCCACACCCTGGAGGCCCTGGCCCATCAGCCCGACGTACATCTGGTGGCCGCCTGCCGGGACCCAGCCCGGCTACCCCCCGGCTTCAAAGGCCAAATCCGGGCCGGCGACCTGCGGGACCCCGCCTACCGCAAAACCCTGCTGCAAGGGGTGGACACCGTCTGCCACTGCATGGCCTGGACCAGTCTCTTCGGCCAGGGCCACCGCACCTGGGACTTGTACCGGGAACCCACCCTGGCCCTGATGGACGAGGCCCTGGCGGCGGGGGTGACCCGCTTCGTCAACGTCAGCACCACCTCCGCCGCCGCGCCGGACGCCTCCGCCGACCCCATGAGCCGGGGCATTCCCCGGAAGTTCTGGCCCCACCTGGAAAGCGTAGTGGCCATCGAGAATGCCTTGCGCCAGCAAGCCTCAGCCCAGTTCACGGTGGCCAACATGCGCCTGGGCATCTTCGCCGGCCGCCGCTATGGCCTGGGTATACTGCCCATCCTGGTGCCCCGGCTGAAGACCCATCTGGTGCCCTGGGTGGCGGGGGGACGCACCGCCCTGCCCATCACCGCCGGCGAGGACATCGGCCAGGCCCTGGCCCGGGCGGCCACCACCCCGGGTCTGTCGGGTTATGAAGGCTTCAACATCGTCGGCCCGGAAGTGCCCACCACCCGCCAGGTGATCGAATTCCTGCACGACGAATACGGCCTGCCCCTGCCCCACTTCTCCGTACCCTTCGGCATCGCCTATCCCTTCGCCTGGCTCATGGAAAAGCTGGACCCCCTGGTGCCCTCGGACCCCCTGGTCACCCGCAGCGTCATCCACCTGCTGGAAGAGGTGGGCGTCAATAACCAGCGGGCCGCCCAGCGCCTGGGATACCGGCCCACGGTGCCCTGGCGGGAAGCCATCCGCGCCCAGATGGCAGACATGGCCGCCTGCAAAGCAGGCCCCATGGCCATGCACAAGCCCGTGTCATAGTCCCTATGGGCATGGGCCACAGCCTGGCGGCCTAACCATGAAGCCGAAGGCCAGCTTATCCTGCTTATGAAGGCACACTCCCACCTCAATGCGGACACTCGTCGGCGGATGTCCGATAGTCAGTTGTTCGGCCTGAGCGGACCGTCGACCTGTCCACAGGGAATGTCCGCTGCGAATCTGAAGCGGAAGTTCAGCTTGGTCGTTTGCTGTTGTATCTCATTCCAACCAGACCTAGCCCAGCAAGCATCAGGAGGATAGAAGAGGGTTCGGGGACTGTACTAGCAGCATTCGTATACAGGCTGAAATCAACATCCATGCCATCCGAGTTGTCGAGAGGATTTTTGTAGCGGCCCGCGCCACCAACTCCAGGTTCTAGGCCAAATGCGAAATATATGGTCTCGCCAGGACTAAAAAAATAATTGAAAGTTACATCGTCAGATAAACCACCCCAAGGGGTGTATCCGTTAGCTAGGAATTTAGTCGGATTAAAATCACTAGACTGTCCAATCCAGAACAATGCTTGACCGTCATTAGAAGAAATCACATCTACGCCAAGCATGATCTCAGTCATTAAATCACCCAAGTCTGGGACTATGAAGCTTCCGACGACTACGTGTTTGCCCCAGTTACCAAAATAGTTTGGCTCGTAGCTAGTCCCGACACCAGTATCCAATGAATCAAGATGTGTCGTTGATTGTCCTGATGCCTCAATAGTACCTAAAGATTCGTGAGCGATTATCGAACCCAGTTGAGACCCCGATAACAAACCGAGATCAAAACTTCGGTCAATAGATGCTGACTCTGCTCCGTGAATAACTTCAAATAAGGAGCCGGAGTCCGATCCATCAGCCAGCTCATAATAGGCACTGACAGATGTGTATACATCAATTACATCAAACTGTATCGGAGCGGCTTGAGCAGTCCCAACAGACAGCAAACCTGACAGCAGCACTCCCTGAAGCAGTTTTTTCATTCTTCATCTTCCCTTGGTTGTTCTTAAGTAACCCATAGGCGATTTTCGCACCATGAATATGACCCTGGCTAGATCATGGGGTTACAAGTGGCTAAATTTTGCTGTGTGAGCCATGTCGACAGTCAGGTTTGAGGCGGTAGCGGTTAACGGTTCTACGTCGGCTGGCCGGCCGCTTCGGCCGAACAGCGGGAGTTCCCAGGCTGAGGATCGAGTGACTGATTCAGGCACCGAACAGACCTTTGGTCTGGTTGCATGAAGCAGTCTCTCAACCATCCCGAGTAGGGCCTGTTTCTGTTTTCCGTACCGGGGTGATACCGCCGCCTGGATCTGAGGCGCGATTTCGGGGCGGGCTCGCCCATGTGCTCAAACCAGCCCGAGGCTGTGAAAACGCAGGTACAGCTCGCGGCAGGCCCAGGCATCCGTGGCGGCATAGCCGATCTGGGCCGGCGACAGGCGCGGGGCCGCCCAATTGGATGTGCGCGTGCCTTTGGGAATGCGGAACCCCAGAAACAGGCCGGCCAGGTTGCGCAGCCCCGTCTGGCCTGTACCGTGGCGCCTGGCGACGGCACCCAGGTCCACTACGGAAGCGGTCTCGAAGGGGAACACCAGCTTGAGCTGGCGCAGGTCGTGGGCCGTGGCCACGCCCGCCTTGACGATGCCCGGGGCGGCCAGGACTTCCGCCAGGGCGGCGCTGCAATCCACCTGGCGCAACTGGAACAGGTAGGCCGCCCGGGCCGTGGCCATCTGCACCAGGCAAGGCAGGTGGCTTTCGCCCTTGCGGAAGGCCGGCCGGGTTTCGGTGTCGAAGCCCACCACCCGTTCCTGACGAAGGTCGTCCAGGGCCATGGACAGGGCCTCCGGCGTGGCCACCAGGTGAACCTGGCCTTCGTATCGCCGGATGGGAAGTTCAGCCAGGTCCTCCCGGGAAATGGTTTCTGCCCGTTCGCCGGGCAATCCGCTCAAGGTTTGGGCCGCCGCTTGATGGCCGCATTGGCGCGGGAAGGCCGGGCCGGTTCGTCCTCGCCGGGAATACCCAGGATGCGGACCTTCACCGCCCTGCCCTTCAGCTTGCCCGCTTCCAGCCGGCGCACGGCTTCAGATGCGATCTGGCGGGCCACGGCCACGTAGGTATTGAACTCGCCCACGCTGATCTTGCCCACCTGGTCGGCCTTGAAGCCCGCCTCGCCGGTAAGGGCGCCCAGCACGTCGCCGGGACGGATCTTGTCCTTGCGGCCGCCCAGTATTTGCAGGGTGGCCATGGGGGGCAGCAGGGGCCGGTCGCTGGCTGGAGCCAGTTCTTCGAGGGGGTGCCATTCCACCTCGGTGCCCAGCACCTTGGCGATTTCGTCCACCCGCCGCATCTGGTTGGGGCTGGCCAGGCTCAGGGCCCAGCCGTCCTGGTCGGCCCGGCCCGTGCGGCCGATGCGGTGGATATAGACCTCCGGGTCCGGCGTCACGTCCACGTTGATGACCGCTTCCAGCTGGGCGATGTCCAGGCCCCGGGCGGCCACGTCGGTGGCCACCAGCACGGAGCAGCTGCGGTTGGCGAACTGGATGAGCACCTGGTCCCGCTCCCGCTGTTCCAGCTCGCCGTGCAGGGCCAGGGCGTGGAAGCCCCGGGCGCGCAGCACCTTGAGCAGATCCCGGCATTGCTGGCGGGTGTTGCAGAAGGCCAGGGTGCTGACCGGCCGGTAATGGTTGAGCAGGGTCGCCACGGCCTCCAGCCTCGCCCCGTTGTCCACTTCATAGAAACGCTGGCGGATCTTGTCGGCATCGTGGCGTTCCGCCAGCTTCACTTCCTTGGGATGGCGCAGGAACTGGTGGGCCAGCCGCTCCACCCCCTGGGGATAGGTGGCAGAGAACATCAGGGTCTGGCGTTTCTTCGGGCACTGCCGGGCCACGAACACCATGTCGTCGTAGAACCCCATGTCCAGCATGCGGTCCGCCTCGTCGAATACCAGGGTGTTGAGGGCCGACAAGTCCAGGCTGCCCCGTTGCAGGTGGTCCATGATGCGGCCCGGGGTGCCCACGACGATGTGGGCGCCGTGCTCCAGGCTGGCCATCTGGGGGCGCATGGTGCTGCCCCCCACCAGGGCCAGGATCTTGATGTTGTCCTCGGCCCGGGCCAGGCGGCGGATTTCCTGGGTGACCTGGTCGGCCAGTTCCCGGGTGGGGCACAGCACCAGGGCCTGCACGTCGAAGCGGCGGCGGGGATGCAGGTTTTGCAGCAGGGGAAGGGCAAAGGCCGCAGTCTTGCCGCTGCCGGTCTTGGCCTGGGCGATGAGATCGTGGCCCGCCAGGGTGAGGGGCAGGCTGGCCGCCTGGATGGGCGTCATGGTCAGGTAGCCCAGCCGGCCCAGGTTCTCCAGCACGGCGGGGGCCAGGGGCAGGCGATCGAAGGACGGGCCGAACCGGGCGTCGGGGGTGGCGGGGGTGGGCGGCATAGGCGTGGTCATGCCGGATTGTAACGGCAGGGGCCTGGACACCGACGGTTCAGGCATGTGGCATCGGGCCGGCAGGTGCCAGATGACGCCGGGACTCGAACACGCAATCGGCGAGGGCCTTGCCCTGCCAGCGCAGCCGCCGCTTCAGGGCGAAATCGAACAACAGGGGATTGTGGCGGCGCACGGCCATCAGCAGCGCCACGTCCCCCTCTTCCAGATAGCCGTCCGCCGCCAGCTTGTGCAATGAGAACAGGGGCATGACGCCGGGCAGCGGGTAGTCGGTGCCGTTGAGCAGGCGGGGATGCCAGTCGTCCCGCTCAATGACGGTACGCAGGGGCACGCCGGCCCGGTTGATCTGGGTGAGGGCGGAGATGTCCGCCAGGAGCAGGCCTTCATGGGCCTGCTCGTCCATCAGGCGGGCGAACAGGTCAAAGGACGTGCGCCGGGGGCCTTTGTCGCCCCGGTCGGTGTCGGTGTAGCTGCCCATGGAAGCGCAGTGGGCGACGATGACCCGCACGCCCCGCTCCAGGGGCCGGCGAAGGCGCAGGGGGTTGCCGAATTCCGGCCGGTTGCTGCCGTGCACCGCCCGCTCGCCCCCCGCGTGGCTCAGCAGGGGCAGGCCGTGGCGGGCCAGGGCGTCGTAGAAGCGGTCGCACAGGGGCGAAGCCGGGTCCATGCCCTGGGCGGGGGGCAGCCACTTGATGGCCCGGGCGCCACCGGCCACGGCCGCGTCCAGGGCCTCCAGACAATCTTCCCGGTAGGGGTGGATGGAGGCGATCCATTCCAGGCGATGGGGATAGTCCCGGGCCAGGCGCGCCGCGTAGTCGTTGGGGGTGACGAAGGCGGACAGGTCGCCCCGGCGACGGCCCCGCTCGTCGTGGCTGTCGTCAAAGGCCAGCAGCACGGTCTTGTAACCCCGGGGCATGGCCTCATGGAGGGCCAGCAAGCGGGCCACGAAACGCCCGTCCACGCTCTCCCCTGGCTGGTCCCCCGGGTTGCTGCAACTGCCGTTGAGGAAGAAGACCCGTTGCAGATAGGTGAGGGGCTTCCAGGGATTGGTCATGTCCCGGTGCAGCCGGATGCCCGTGTCCCCGTCCCCCACCCCGGTGAGATGGGCGTGGCTGTCCCAGACCTGCTCCGGGTCCAGCCCTTCCCAGATGGATTGCAGGCGTTCGTCCCGGGCCAGGTCGTCCGGCAGCAGGCCCAGGCAGGGATTCAGAATGCCTGACTCGGGCCACAGGCCCCGCCTCAGCAAGGCCTTGTGCAGGGCGCGGATCACAGGGCTTCCTTTCGGGCCTCGGCGACGGGCTCCAGGCCCTTGGGCAGGTGCCAGGCCACCAGGGCCGTGGCCGCCAGCACCAAGCCCCCCAGCACCCACACCGCCATTACCGGGTCCGGGTGCCGGGTGAGGGCCAGGGCGTAGAGGCCCGTGCCCACCAGCATGGCCAGGTTCTCGAAGAAGTTCTGGATGGCCACGGCCCCGCCGGCGCCGATGCTGCGATGGCCGATGTCCTGGAGGGCGGCATTGATGGGCACCACGAACACGCCCCCCGCCAGGCCGATGAACAACAGGGCGGCCTTGGCCAGCAGACCGTCCGAGGTGAGCCCCAGGGCCAGGATGCCCAGACCCATGAGGTAAGCCGCCAGCCGGGCCCGGCGAAGGTTCTCCAGGGGCACGATGCGGGGCGCCAGCACGGCGCCGATGGCGATGCCGATGGCGATGAACACGGTGAGATCGGCAATGTCGGCGGTGGACTGGGTCATCAGCACCGCCGGGGCCCAGGCCACCATCATCACCCGCAGCACCACGGCAGCGGCCCAGAACACCGCAGCCCCCAGCATGGCAAAGCGGGCCCGGGGGGTGGCGAAGAAGCCCCCCATCATGACCAGGAACTGCCCCACCGCCGGCCGGGCATCCCGGGGCTGGGTGGGCGTGGGGGGCAGGAACAGGGCCACCCCCAGGGAGGCCAGGTAAGACACCCCCACCAGGGCCAGGGCACCGCCGATGCTGGCGTCCGCCACATGGGCGCCGATGACCGCCCCCAGGACGATGGCCAGGATGGTGGAGCCTTCCACGAAGCCGTTGGCCTTCACCAGGCCAGCGTGGGGCACCAGGTCCGGCAGGATGCCGTACTTGGCCGGACCGTACACAGCCGCCCCCACCCCCACCACGGCATAGGCCAACAGGGGGTCCACCCCCGCCAGCAACAGCCCCACCCCGGCCGCCTTCAGGCCGTTTCCCCAGGCCAGCACCCGGTGCTTGGGATGCTGGTCGGCAAAACGCCCCACCCAGGGGGCCAGCACCACGAAGGCCACCAGAAAGGAAGCCTGCAAGGCGGAGCGATACCAGTCCTCATACCCCCCCGCCTGGCTGATCATGGCGAAGGCCGTGAACAGGATGGCGTTGTCGGCAAAGGCGGTGAGGAACTGGGCCAGCAGGAGGAGATAGACGGGGCGGCTCATGACCGGGCTCCTTCCCTGGGCGTTAATTGACCAAGCATGCACTGGCTCCCTCCCCCGCTTGCGGACGCTGAGGTCGCTACGCTCCCACGCTGGCCCTCTCCCCTAACCCCTCCCCCGCTTGCGGGGGAGGGGGATGATGGACTGGCGCTTGAATCGACGCTGGTGTTGCTCCCCTCGCCCGCAAGCGGGAGAGGGGCTGGGGGAGAGGGTCGGCGACCCATGACTTCCTGATGAATCGTTTCGAGCACGGCCTCCGTCTCACCCAGCATCTGGTTATTCCAGTAGCGCAGGACATGAATCCCCTGCTCTTCAAGGAAGCGGGTCCGATCCTGGTCATAGGCCTGATGCTCCGCGTGCTGGCCGCCGTCCAACTCGATGGCGAGTTTCAGCTCGCCGCAGTAAAAGTCCAGGATGTAACGCCCGACGGGGTGCTGGCGGCGGAACTTCAAGCCCAAGAAGCGTTTGGCCCGCAGGATTTGCCAAAGCAATTGTTCGGCGTCGGTCTGCTGGCCTCTTAGGTCCCGGGCATAGGCCAGGATGTCCTTGGGAAGGGCTTTTGCCAAGGCTGGACGCTGGCTAGCCCCTCCCCCGCTTGCGGACGCTGAGGTCGCTGCGCTCCCACGCTGGCCCTCTCCCCTAACCCCTCCCCCGCTTGCGGACGCTGGGGTCGCTGCGCTCCCACGCTGACCCTCTCCCCTAACCCCTCCCCCGCTTGCGGGGGAGGGGGACTGGAGCGTCCTGCCTTCACATCGGCCGGTGTTGCTCCCCTCGCCCGCAAGCGGGAGAGGGGCCGGGGGAGAGGGTCGGTGGCCCTTGATTTCCTCATTCATCGCTTGCCTCCCCCGCCTCGGCGGTCATTCCTTCCTCCATGCCGTCCTCCCCTGCCGTCCCTTGCTTCACTGCCTCCTCCGCCAGGGCCTTGGCCCCCGCGTAGTCGATCTTGCCCGTGCCCAGCAGGGGCACCTGGCGCACCGCCAGGATGCGCCTGGGCACGTTGAGTTCAGACATCCCCGCCTGGCGGGCCTGGGCCTGTAAAGCTCCGCGGCCGGCTTCCGGCTGGTCCGTCACCAGCACCAGCTGTTCCCCCTTGGCCGCATCCGGCAGGGCCACCACGGCATGGAGCCGGTCCGGCCAGGTCCGGGCGGCCAGGTCTTCCACCGCCGCCAGGGACACCATTTCGCCGGCGATCTTGGCGAAGCGCTTGGCCCGGCCCAGGATGCGGATGAAACCGGCTTCATCCACGCTGACGATGTCCCCGGTGTCGTACCAGCCCCTGCCCATGTCCGACTCTGCCGGCACCAGGACCCCCGGATTGGCGTTGAGCAGATAGCCCAGCATGATGTTGGGCCCCTTCACGAACAGGCGGCCGCCCGTCTCCACTCCGGGCACGGGCTGGAGGCGATATTCGATGCCGGGCATGAAGCGGCCCACGCTACCCGGCTGGTGGTCCATGGGGGTGTTGGCGGACAGCACCGGCGCCGTTTCCGTGGCGCCGTAACCTTCGAAGATGCGGATGCCGAACTTCTCCGCCCATACCCGCCGGGTTTCCTCCTGCAATTTCTCCGCCCCGGCGAACACGTAGCGCACCGAGTAGAAGTCGTAGGGATGGGCGAAACGGGCATAGCCCGCCAGGAAGGTGTTGGTGCCGAACAGCACCGTGGCGTTCACGTCGTAGGCCATCTCCGGCACGATGCGGTAATGCAGGGGCGAGGGGTAGAAGAAGGTCTTCATGCCCGAGAACAGGGGCAGCAGGGTGCCGGCGGTGAGGCCGAAGGAATGGAACAGGGGCAGGGCGTTGAGGATGATGTCCTGGGCCGAGAAGGCCACCCGGGCGGCCAGTTGCTCCCGGTTGGCCAGCAGGTTGGCGTGGGACAGCACCACCCCCTTGGGGGTACCTTCGGAGCCGGAGGTGAACAGCACCACCCCCGGGCTGTCCGGGTCCCGGCTGCCGGCTTGGAAGAAGCCCGGGAAGCGGGCCTTGAACCAGCCGGCCAGCTTGTCACCCGTACCGATCTCGCCGGCCAAATCTTCCAGGTACACCAGCTTTACCTTCTGCCCCAGCAAGGCCACCCCGTCGCTGAGCTTGGCCGCCTCCACGAAGCGCCGGGAGGTGACCACGGTGCGGATGCGGGCCGTCTCGCAGGCAGACACCATCCCCCCTGGCCCCACAGTGTAATTGAGCATGGCGGGGATCCGCCCGGTGGCGTGGAGGCCCAGGAAGGCGGCCACGGTGCTGGTCATGCTGGGCAGCAGCAGGCCCACGTATTCCCCCGGGCCGCTGTGGCCGGCCAGCTTGTTGCCCAGCACGAAGGCGGCGGCGATGAGCCGGTCGTAGCTCAAGGGCCGGCGCTGGATGTCTTCCACCACCGGGTGGCTGCCGCCGTGGATGTTGCGGGCATCCAGCAGGGCCTGGAACAGGGTGCGACGGTGCTGGCTGGTGGCGAACATCATCTCCGTCATGATGTCCGCCAGGGCCCGGCCCGCCGCCTTGCGCCGCTCCCGGCCCCGCACCGCCGGGTCCGGGGCGATGCGCTGGGCAGGCAGCACGGTGAGGCGGATGCTGGGAAACCAGCGTAGGCGCACCCGGCCCCGCAGCTTGGAGAAGGGCGTGAACTGGGCGCCGTCGATACGCACCGGCACCACCGTCGCCTCGGACTTGTCCGCCACCAGGCCGGTACCGTCGTAGATCTTCATCAGGGCACCGGTGACGGTGATGCGGCCTTCCGGAAAGATCACTGCCCGGTTGTCCTGTTGCAGATAGCGGATCAGGGACTTGGCCGACAGGGGGTTGGTGGGGTCCATGGGAAAGATATGCGCCAGGGCCAGGAAGGGCTTGAACAGCGGGTTCTGGGCGACAAAGGTGTTCACCGCAAAGGTGAGTCTGCCCGGCAGGAAGGCCACCAGCAGCACCGCGTCCAGAAAGGAGGTGTGGTTGGCGACGATGAGCACCCGCTTGCCCGCCCCCTCCAGGTTTTCCAGTCCCTTCACCTCCACCTTGTACAGGGCCTTGAGCACCCAGCGCAGCAGGGCTTTGAACAGTTCCATTGTTGTTCTCCGTTTGCTTGTTTATGGCTTGTCTATTGCAGGCTCAGGCCTGGAAGCCCTGCAGGAAATTATCGATCATCATGTGGGCCATCTCTCCGGCGCTCTGCCCCCCCACCAGGTCCATGCGGTGGCGGATCTTCAGGGTGCAGATGCCATGCACGGCGGCCCACAGCACCCGGGCCGCCTGCTGGATTTCCAGCTCAGAACGATGGTCTGCCAGGGGCTTCAGGGCCCCCTCCGCCAGGCCGAATACCCGGCTCAGCTTCACCAGGTACCAGTCCGGCAGCGAATTGCCCTGCTCCGCCACGTACTCGAACAGCATGTTCCAGCGGGGGGTCTCCGCCTCTGCGTAGGCGATGTAGGCCTCCGCCAGGGCCAGCAGACTTTCCCGGGCATCCGCGCCCTTGGCCTGCCGAGCCCGCAACCACTCGTACAGGGCATCCAGGGTGCGGCCGTTCACTTGCAGGACGATGTCCTCCAGGTTTTCGAACACCAGGTACAGGGTGCCCACGGTGTAATCGATGGCCGTGGCCACCTTGCGGGCGGACAGGCCCTTGTAGCCCTCTGCGGCAACGATGGACTCGGCGGCATTGAGGGCCATCTGGCGGATTTCTTCCCGGCTGTGGTCGCTGCGGCGGGCCATGGGGGCTCCTGTTGGAAGCACTGAACTGGCCGCCAGTGTAAATAACTATTGAACGTTGTTCAATTATCGGCTACAAATTTATTGAACGTTGTTCAGTTAAGCAGACGAACCACCGGACAACGCCATTCCCGCGCCTGGCGGGTTTATTTGGAATATAAATTGAACACTGTTCATATGAAGGAGAAGCACCATGGAAAGCACCCGAAACGCCATACCCCCTGACCCCCAGCCCGGCTGGATCCGGGCAGGCTGGCTGCGTGTCGGCCTCAAGGCCGCCGTCTGGTTGAGCGCCCTGATGACTGATGGGATGGACTCCCCCCGCCTTATCGCGGTGTCTAAGCACCAACGATCTTCCAGGGGTTGGAGATCAGGTTGAGACGAAAGGAGTCCGCCATGAATGCTAGTACAACCGTGGCCATCGATC